>NZ_LR130575.1 GCF_900625025.1 Lachnoclostridium sp. Marseille-P6806 | reverse complement strand
CGGACGATGTACCAGTCCTTTTTCCGGCAGAAGCTGTTCCGCAGGTGTTCGTCAAGCCGGGTGAACGTCTCACCAAAGAAGTGGAGGGCTGCCCGGATAAAGATCCCGGATCCATCATGGATGAATTCTGCAATCTTCGTCGGATCATCGAAGAAACTTTCCTGGATTTGTACCAGTTCAGGAATCCCGCTCTGGCCAAACTGTAGTATACTTTCAAGCATAGGGGGTACCTCTTTTCTGTGCCGGATTGTTGTGTGGTGCATTAATCTTAGCACAAAAGGGGGTATCCCTTTTTATATACTGTATTCCTACGAAAACTTTACACTAGCCAAAAAATTTAAGGTTTCTGTATAAAATTTTTACTGTGCACGGAGTTTTTCTGCACGGAGTTTTCTAAGAAGCTCTTCGAAATATGCGGGGAGAGGCGCCTGCGTCTCGATATACTCACCGGAAACCGGGTGCCGGAAGCCTAAGATGCCGGCATGCAGAGTCTGTCCCTGAAGCTCCCTAAACGGCGACCTGCGCGCGCCGGCGTACACGCTGTCTCCGAGCACCGGGTGGCCGGCGGACGCCATATGAACGCGGATCTGATGCGTTCTGCCGGTTTCCAGACGGCATTCCACGTAGGTAAAATTCCGGAAGCGCTCGAGGACGTGAACGTGGGTTATGGCGTCTTTTCCTGCCGTTGGCGGGACGACGGCCATTTTTTTGCGGTCTTTCGGGTCCCGTCCGATCCGCCGGTGAATGGTCAGATTATCTTCGGGGATTGTGCCGTATACGATCGCGTAATATCTCCGGGTCAGACTGTGCTCCCTTAGCTGGTCGGCGATGCTCCGATGAGCGGCATCGTTCTTGCATACAATTACGGATCCGGTTGTATCCTTATCAATCCGGTGCACGATACCTGGGCGCAGGACGCCGTTTATGCCGCTGAGCGAGCCACGGCAGTGCGCCATGACGGCGTTGACCAGCGTTCCGGCCGCATGTCCGGCGGCGGGGTGAACCACCATGCCCTTGGGCTTATTGACAATCAGAATATCCTCATCTTCGTAGAGAATATCCAGAGCGATTTCCTCCGGAAGAATGTCAGGGGTGCTTTTTTCCGGGACCGTTACCTGCAGAATGTCGTTTTTGCGCGTCCGGTAGGAGGCTTTCTGCTCCGTTCCGTTTACCGTAACAGAGCCGCCGCGGATAAGCTGCGACAGGAAGCTCCGGGAATGCTCCGGAATATGCTTCCCGAGGAGCGCATCGAGCCGCTCCCTCTCCTCTTCCTCCGACACGGTGAATGTATACTGCGGCATCAGGACACACGCCTCCTCAGAAAAGCGAAGTCTTCCTCGCGGTAATAGAACAGAATCAGAATACATAGAAGCGCGGCGGCGCAGGTGACGTAAATGTCGGCTACATTAAATATCGGGAAGTCAATGAGCACAAAATAGATAAAATCGCGCACATACCCGTAAAGCAGACGATCCGCGAGATTACCGGCCGCGCCGGCAGCCACAGCGACGAGGCAGAGGCGGAACGGCAGGTAGCGCCGCGTGGCGGGGGGTCGCAGCAGCATTGCGGCAATGAGAATGACGGCGCTCACGGCGACGATGGAAAACATGATTCGGCCATTCTGAAAGAGGCTGAAAGCCGCGCCGTGATTTTCCAGATAGCGGAGCTCCAGTATTCCGGGAAGCAGAGGAAGCTCCGGCTGTCCTTTCAGTCTGTCCGCTGCCGCGGCTTTGGTGATGAGGTCGAACGCCGCGGCAATCAAAAACAGCGCAAAATCGGCAAAAAGCCGTTTTTTTCCATTGACGGATTTCGTTCGCTCCATTTACTCTCCCTCCTCGCGATAGCTTATCTCCTGCAGCGCAGCCCGCATATCGTCGTCCGTGACCTCCTGCGAGACAAAGGCGCGGCCTACTCTGCGGAGCAGGATAAAGGACAGCGCTCCGTCAAGATTCTTTTTATCGGAGCGCACCAGACGGAGAACCTGCTCCGTGTCGAGCTTTTCTGCGGAAATGGGGAGCCCGAAAGGCACAAACATATCTCTGATCTCGTAATATTCCTCCATGGGAAGAAAGCCCTTTTTCCATGAGATATACGAGGCGGCGACACAGCCGAGCGCCACGCATTCGCCGTGCGTCAGCGTAAAGCGGCTGTATTTTTCGATGGCATGTCCCAGCGTATGCCCGAAATTCAAGAGCATGCGGTCTTTTTTTTCGAGGGGATCCGCCTCGACGATTCGGCGCTTGATCTGATTGCTCTCATACAGCATATCTAAGAGAGTGCCGCTGTCCCTGTCCAGAATCTCGTAGCTCTGATCGATGAGCCATTCATAATACTCCGCGCTGCGGATCAGCCCGTGCTTCATGACTTCGGCAAAGCCGCCGGAAAACTGGCGGGCGTCCAGTGACTGAAGAACGGAAACATTGGTGTAGACCAGTCTCGGCATATAAAATGCGCCGACCATATTTTTGTAGCCGTCGAAATCAACGCCGGTCTTGCCGCCGATGCTGCTGTCCGCCTGTGCAAGAAGCGTCGTGGGAATCTGGATGAAGTCGACGCCGCGCAGGAATGTTGCGGCCGCATAGCCGGTCATATCTCCCACGACTCCCCCGCCCAGCGCGATCAAAAGAGAGCGGCGGTCAAAGTGCTTCTCAATGAGAAAGCGGTAGATTTCCCGGATGTGATCGAGCGTCTTGTTCTCCTCTCCGGCAGGAAGAATGTACACGGATACGTCGAGGCCGTGCCCGGCAAGCAGCTCCCGGACCGCCTCTGCATAGAGCGGCGCGACATTGCTGTCGGTAATGAGTGCGGCCCTGTGCCAACGGCAGGAGGAGGTATTCGGAACGGCTTCCGCTGCGGGAAGCGCGGTTCCGTCCGCTTTTACCCCGGCGAGGCACAGCTCGGGCCAGAGGCTGTCGAAGCCGTCCGTGTATACGATGTCGTAGCAGAAACGGCGATCCCTGCGGACGGCCAGACGCTTTGACGCGGCGTTTGGAGCGGCGCCCAGAGTCGCAATTCGTTTCATTGATGAATTTTGTGTATGCAAGACATTTTCTCCTGTTTCTGCCGGCCGTTGGCCGATAGCAAAAATCGCACCAAACAGATGGATGTCTGGTGCGATCGTGTATGATGAGATAAAGCAGGTGTTCGGCATCAGCCTGCCGGCCTGGCGTCAGCGTATAAGATAAAGCCCGTCCGGCTTATTCGCCGAAGCTGACATTCAGGCCGTTTCCGGAGGATCCCATCTCCTGCGAGGCTTCCATGGAGCCCTGCACAATATCTCCGGCAATGTCGACATCGCGGGGAGTGAAAAGGAAAACAAAATTGGAGATCCGGGTAAAATGTCCCTTGATGGCATAATTGGACCCGCCGACAAAGTCGATGATCCGCTGTGCCATCGTCAGATCAAGCCCCTCCAGATTCAAAATGGCGGACTGCCGGTTCAGCAGGGTGTCCGTGACCTTGCGGGCCTCATCGAGATTCGTGGGATGAAACACGCGCACCTCGGAGCCGGGATCGCCGCTTGTAAGGCTTCCCGAAAGGCTGACCGGTGAAGTTCTGGAGGCATTTCCCGCCTCGGAGCGATCGGACCGGGCTGCACTGCTTCGCCCGCGCGAGAAGAACCCTCCTGTTCTGGGCGGTTCATCCTCGTCCTCCTCGTCGTCATAGCGGCTGCGGAAAGGACGGCGTTCGTCCTCATCATCCTCCTCATCGTCGTCATAGCGGCTGCGGCGGCTTCTGCTGCGGCGGTAATCCCGCTCGTCGTCCTCTTCCATGTAGCCGTCGGAACCGATGTCATCGGAACTGTCGTTCAGGCGCAGCATACTTGCCAGTTTATTATTAAAAGCCATCGTTTAACCCCGTGAATTGAATGCGTCATCAGCGCTCTCCGAAAATGCCGGTGCCCACTCGGATCAGGGTGGCCCCCTCTTCTATGGCGACCTCATAATCGCCGGTCATTCCCATGGATAGCTCATTTATCTTTATATTATCAATACTTTTCCGTTTGATGTCAATGGATAATTGGCGAAGAAGGCGGAAATACCGGCGGTTGGACTCGGGGTTTTCCGTAAAGGGGGCAATGGTCATCAGCCCTTTTACCCGAATTCCGGGGAGAACGGCAAGCTCACGAACGAGCGTCTCCGCGTTCTCGGGAGAGATTCCGAATTTTGTCTCCTCCCCTGCCGCATTGACCTCGATGAGTACGGGCATCACAGTGCCGGCCTGTACGGCGAGACGGCTGATCGTTTCCGCAAGGGGCGCACTGTCGACGCTGTGGATCATAGCGGCGCGGCCGATGAGGTATTTCGCCTTATTTTTCTGGAGATGTCCGATCATATGCCACTCGATATTGCCGGGAAGCTGAGGCTGCTTATCCATGAGCTCCTGCACCCTGTTTTCGCCGAACAGACGTCCGCCGGCGTTATAGGCCTCGCAGAGGAGGGACACAGGCTTTGTCTTGCTGACGCAGACAAGCCGCACCTCCTCCCGCGCCCGTCCCGCCCTGCGGCAGGCGGCGCAGATTCTTTCTTCAACGACACGCATATTTTCTGCAATCATGACAGTCCCTCCATGCCGAAGCACTTTAATTCTCCATGCCGAAGCACTTATCCGTAAACGAGGGCCTCCGGCGTGACGGTGGAAGCGTCCAGCACGATATGGTCATACTCGCTGAGGCCGTACAGGGTATTCGGTTCGACGATGGAATATTCCTCATTCGCATACCGGACCGTGATCTGACGGAAATCGGCATAGCCCTTGTTGATATTGTATACGCCGGTGAGTGGCGCCATGGCGGACAGAGTGAATGTTTCGGACGAATCCGTCCGATCCAGAACATCCCCGGGACGCAGCGTTGTCTGATCCAGATAATATTCTGTTTTTGTCTCGCTGTATGGAACGGCGCTGATGAATTCCGTGGATTTTTTCCCCTGCTCGTCGTAGGTCTCCCGCAGAACACCCTGCGTTCCTCCGGGGCCGGCTGTGATATACTCCTTGGGAACGAGGAAAAACTCATTTTCAACGATGGAGGAATTCGGCACCTTGAGTCCGGTCTCATCCGCGGTGAGAAGCTCGACGCGCAGGAACCGGTCCGTACAGAAAATCACCATGGAGTTGCTGAAATCCAGACGGATCAGCACTTTGCCGTCGCCCAGCGGCCGCGTTTTGGTGACGGAAGCCCAGATCTCCTGCTGATTTTTCAGGAAGCGGATTCTGACATATCCGTCCTCCAAAAGGGAGGCTGCCCTCTCTTCATCTGCTGCAATGACGACGGACCAGTTCTCATCGGTGCAGAGCTTGTAGACCGGATCGCCGACAGAGACAAGCTGATTGTTCTCGAGAACCGTCCGGGAATATGCCGCGGCAGTATCGGGAGAAAGATCCTCCGCGGTCACGGAGTCGAAGCTCCGCCCCTCGTAGCCGTCCGTGGAATAGACGACAATGCCGGTCTCTGCGGTGTAGCACTGGTGCATGGAGGCGGAGGCGCCGAGCTCGTTGATATCCTTGAGTATGTAGCTTCCGGAGAGCTTCTGGACGGTGCTCAGGAGTGAATCGCGGAAATCATAGGTCCCGGCAAAGTGATGCGGGTCAAAGCCTGCCGTGAAATCGACGATCTCCGTCTGCACATCACGGAGATCATCGGCGTCGAGAACGGTTTCACCGGCATTTTCGGAATTGAGCTTCTCGAGGATATCGCCGCTCTCGTCCACCGTATAGGCGAGGTTGCCGACGCCCAGACGGTCGCCGTCCTTGCTGAAATAATTGACATAACCGGAATATTCGCTGCCGATCACGCTCTCGGCACGTAGCGCGATGCCGGTGTAAATCTGATCGGTGGACAGGGAGCCGGTCTTCACCTCATACCCGGCGATTGTTCTGGCATTGGCATACTGAATCAGCAGAATAAGGATGTAGATAAGCAGCACGACAAAAAAGGCCACGCTGACAGGAGGAAAGCTGCTGTGCGGCGGCTTTCTCTGTCCCCCGGAGGGCGGCCTGCGGTCCGGAGCCGGCTGCCGGTATGCGGTTCGGGATGAATTTCTGCGTCTGGCCAAGGATCACATCCTCTTATCGTCTTCTCCGGCTGCATCACGGCCTGTCCGGAGAGAGGCTTTCTGTCAAAAAGCCCCGGGACTCCCCGGGGCTTTTCTGCTTTGCTTGTCATCATCGTGCCTCATTCCCGAGGGAACAGGAAAATTTCTGATTTTCCGATCAGAGAGAGATGGCGACGAGAGGCTTGAGTTCGTCAGGAATCTCACTTTCATCCATGGAAACGCTGAGAACGAAATCGACGCCGAAGCGCTCGCTGATCTCCTTGATTCGATTGACGGTGGCGGTGATATCTCTGCCCTTGAGATCGGAAATTACGAGGAAGCTGTCAAAATACATCTGCTCCAGATCATGATCCTGAGAAATGATTCCGAGAATGAAGCCCACAAACTCTTCGGTGCTCCGGATGCCGGAGTCCGGTACGGAAATGAGGCGGATCTTGTTGTTCAGTTCATACATGTGGCTGGTGTTTTTATCAAGATAGACGATATTGCCGAGAATATTTTTGATTTCGGTATTGACCTTATCCAATAAGCACTTGGTCTTACCCTTTCCCTTATTGCCTACGATGAGCTGAACCATTGGACATGTCCTCCTTATGAATATCTTTTTATGAAATTGTGCGCCCCACAGCACAGCTCCGGGGCGCCTCAATTCGATGGCTTTATTATATCGTTCCGGCACCCAAAAGACAACTGCTAATTGGGTATCTCGGACAGCAGGGAGTTCATGGCGGAGTACAGCGCATCCGTCGTTGGCGCCTGCATAACAATCGAGATATAGGGGCTGCCTGAGGTATTGTTGGACAGGAGTACGAGGCAGTGTCCGGCGGCGTCCGTGGTGCCGGTTTTTCCCCCGATCACGGTGACGCCGGAGGGCGCGGAGACGTTCCCTGTGAGGTAGGAATCCGTGGATTTCACCTCCACCTCCTTGTCTGCGCCGTTCCGGTCATGGTAGACCGTCGAATAGGTCGCCATGTGAATGATTTCCTTGATCTTTTCATTCCGGATGGCGGCATTGAAGATCAGGTACATGTCATAGGCGGTCGTATAGTGATTGGAATCGGAAAGACCGTTGGAATTAACAAAATTTGTGGCGGTCGCACCGAGAGAGGCTGCCTCTGCATTCATCATCTGCGTGAATCCCTCCATGCTGCCGCCGATTCCCTCGGCGATCATGATGGCGGCGTCATTGGCAGAGTAGACCAGCAGGAGGTGCAGCGCCTGATCAAGCGTCATGGTATCTCCTGACTGAATGCCGCAGGTCTGGGCGTCGGCCCCGAGCGTGTAGATGCTGTCGGAGGCGGTCAGAACCATGTCGGGGGAGCCGTTGTTCAGGGCGACGAGCGCCGTCATGATTTTTGTCATGCTGGCAGGATAATGCCTTGTGTAGATATCCGTAGAGAACAGCACTTCTTTGTTTTTGACATCAAAAACAGCGGCGGCGCCGGCTCCCGCCAGATCGACGGAACCGGAACCGCCCACAGCACCGTCCACCTCTGTCACACAGAGCTTGGACGCAAAGGGCACAGCTTTGTCGGAGGTTTCCACAGGCTGGGCGGCAATCCCGTAGCTGCTGTCGGATAGATTTTCCCCGTAGGGCATGGAATAGTGCTCTCCGCACCCGGTGAGCATCAGTCCGGCGGCAAGAAGCGCCGCGGCAAGGCTCTTATTTGTAAATCTCACGCCACTCAAAATCTCCTCTGTCTAAGGACTTGATCAGCAGCTCTGCGGTGGCCAGATTGGTGGCCAGAGGAATGTTGTGGATGTCGCACAGCCGCACCACATTGTTGACATCCGGCTCATGGGATTTGGGCGTCAGAGGATCGCGCAGAAAAATAACAAGATCGATCTCGTTGTGCTCGATCTGCGCTCCGATCTGCTGCTCTCCGCCCAGATGACCGGCCAGATACTTGTGCACGCTCAGGTTCGTGACCTCTTCGATCAGCCGCCCGGTGGTGCCGGTCGCGAAAAGCTCGTTCCTGCAGAGGATTCCGCGGTATGCGATGCAGAAGTTCTGCATCAGCTTCTTCTTTGCATCATGTGCGATCAATGCAATATTCATATGGTTTGTATTTCCCTCCCGCGCCGCATTATAGTGGATTCCCCAAGGCGTCAGCGCTTTTTGCTTTGCATACGGACATTCAGAATGAAACCGATTCCTGCATAGAGACAGAGCAGAGATGTCAGACCATAACTGACGAACGGCAGCGGAAGTCCTGTATTCGGCAGAACTCCTGTGGCGACGCCGATATTGATAATTCCCTGAAAACCGATCCATGCGCCGACGCCGGCAGCGATCAGAGAGCCGGAGACGTCCTTTGCCTGAAGCGCAATGAACATGCAGCGTACGGAAACCAGCACGAGCAGCAGGACGACGGCAGTGGTCCCGATAAAGCCGGTCTCCTCACCGATTACGGTGAAGATAAAGTCGGTCTGGGATTCCGAAATGTATCCGCTGTTCAGAAGCGAGCTGATCTCGTTGGTGTTGTAGCCCTTGCCAAGCAGCTGTCCGGAGCCGATGGCCATCATGGAATTCATGGTCTGATAGGCGAGAGTATCCTTGTACTGCTCCGGATGAAGCCACGCAAGCACTCTCCCCCGCTGATATTCATTGACGAGGGTCTGCCCCTCCTGCAGAATCAGATTGAACACAACGATTCCTGCCGGAACAGAGATGATCAAAGCGCCGGTGACGAGCTTCCAGCTCAGACCGCCCACGAACATCATAACACAAATGATAATGAAAATCATAATACTTGTGGACAGATCGGGCTGCAGATAAACAAGCGCGATCGGAGGGAGCACAAGCAGGATGAGGGCAAGCACGGCGGAAAAGGTCTTCATCTTGTCCTGCAGCCTTGTGATGAACGAGGCGTAAAAAAGGATCAGAAGTATCTTGGCCGATTCCGAGGGCTGAAAGCGCAGGCCGCCGATGGAAATCCAGCGCTGCGCTTCATTGGCGGTGGAGCCGAACAGATTGACCGCTGCAAGGAGAGCCAGACAGACGAGATACCACAGCCAGCGGCATTTCATGACGCGGTGATAGTCCAGAGCACTGATGGCGGTCATGACGGCCAGTGAAAGAATTGTGCCGTAAATCTGGCGGAGCCGAAGTGTCGGCTCCGCGCTGCCGATCGCATAGATTCCGATAATATTCAGAGCCAGCACGAGCAAAAGCAGAATGAAATCGAAATGGCGCAGCGAAAAGCCGTCAAACAAATGGAGACGCCCCCTGCGGGAGACGACCTCGCGGATGCCGTTTCGGGATTCAAAGCGGAGCCCTTTCAGATCCCGTTCCATATTGACATCTATTGTTTCTTTTTTTTTCTTTTGAAAAAACATATATTTTACCCTGCGTCCATCAGGCCGGAGAGTGCCGGCGTCAGTCTCCTCCCACCGTGCCGGTGAGAACCGTGTCCGTTGTGACAAGAGATGCCCTGTCCCCCAGACCGAAATAATACCGGAGAACATCGCGGGTGAGCTGCGCGGCGTAGTCCGAGGTGTAGCCGTTGGCGATGCGCGCCGCCACAGCGATTTCCGGCTTCTCATAGGGGGCATAGCAGACAAACAGCGCGTGGTTGGGCCGACTTGTGGATTCCTGCGCCGTACCGGTTTTTCCTGCGACACTGACGCCGAGATCCTTGTAGTAGATCTTGGATTCGACGACCTCTCTCATGCCCAGATGGATGGCGCTCCAGTAGGCGGGATCCATGCTGATGATGTTTCGTATTTCTGCATTATTTTCCAAGACAACATTGCCATCGGGATCCGTCACTCTGTCGAGGAGCGTGAGATCGTAGACGGTGCCGCTGTTCGCCACGGCTGTGACGTAGCGCGCGAGCTGCGCAGTGGTATAGCCGCTGTTTCCCTGTCCGATCGCGGAGCGCACGGCATCCTCTCCGGATATCTGCGGATCAGCCTCGTCGATTTCCACGCCGGAGCTGTCGGACAGACCGTACAGACCGGCGTACTGGGCGAGCTTTGCGATGCCGGCGGCAGAGTCGTAGCTGTCCTCTCCCGCTCCGGAGCGCTGACTGAGTCTCCATCCGACCTCATAGAAGAAGTCATTGCAGGAATCCCGGATGGCGCCGGTGACGTTCAGGGTGCCGTGACTGCCGGGATAGACCCAGCACTTCGGCATGGGATTGCCGATTTTTGTGAAGACTCCCGTACAGGTAATCGTAGAGGACAGATCGATGACGCCCTCCATCAGTCCGGCCGTGGCGGTTACCATCTTGAATGTGGAGCCGGGCGCGGTTCTCTGCTGCGTGGCATAATTAAAGAGCGGCGATGAGAGATCCTGCCGGAGCGATTCGTAATAGACGGCGTCCACGCCGTTTGACATCCGGTTGTTGTCGTAGCCCGGGTAGGTCACCATCGCGAGGACGTCTCCGGTGTTCACATCGGTGATGACCATGGAGCCCGAGTAGGGATCGAGGCTGAGCTGGGCCGGAGTGAGGTCGAGATTCATGATCCGGTTGTACATGAACTGATAGGCCGAAAGCGCCCCGCTCTCAAACTGCGCCTCCTCCGCGGGGGAGAGCTTTACAATCTCCTGCTCGAGAAGCAGACGGCAGACCTGCTCGCCGCTTATGCGGTCATTCAGGAGCAGATAGCGGTACACCCGCCGGATAAAGCCGCTGTCCGCAGAGAGATTGCTCTTAAGGCGCGCAAAAACGGCGTCAAACACTTTGCGGGAATCAGAATACCGGCTCTCGAGAGAAAGGCCGGATACATCGACCCAGCCCGCGGAAATGGCATAGTCGAGGAATTCCGTCATGGAGATGGTCTCATTCGTCGTCCAGTCGATATAGGTCTGATCGCTGGCATCCACAAGATTCCGGTTCAAAATGCCGCTATCATAGAGGTGCTGCACCATATAGCTCTGATAGATCTGATATTCCCGGGGCAGATCCTCATAGGGAGTCCGGCTCTGATACAGCTCCTCCTCCATCTTGTCCCAGAGTTCGCTCAGGTAGACGTCAAAGGCCGCCTGTACCGCCCTCTCCGTCTCTTTTGCATCCGGGGCGGAAAGATGGGAAATGCTGATGATATTGTTGTTGAACACGGCGTGATACACATCGTAAATCGGCAGAATAATGTCGGCGCTGCTGGCATTTTCTCCGGCATTGTATTCTTTTACATTGCGGAGCTTGGCAAGGAGGATGTTGGCAAGACGCGCCTCAAGAATATCATAGGCCGCCTCCGTCAGATCCTTGTCGATGGTGAGATAGACATCATTTCCCGCAGAGGGGTCGATCCGGTTGGTCGTCTCAAGGACTGTGCCGCGGTTGTCGACATAGACGGTTTCGGAGCCCTTGCGCCCCTGCAGCTTTGCCTCAAGCGCTTTTTCGATGCCGGATTTGCCGACGATATCGGTCTGATCATAGTCAAGATCCGGATTTTCCATCTGGAGCGCGGTAAGCTCCTCCGTCGAGATTTTTCCGGTATAGCCGAGAATATGGGCAAAATATCTGCTGTCGGTGTATTTTCGTATGGTGTCGTCCTCGATGCTGACGCCCTGCAGGGTATCGGCGCTCTCGAGAATATCGGCGGCCGTATTTTCGCTGACGTTGAATGCGATGGTCGTCGAGAGATATTTCTGGTAGCTGTTCAAGCCCAGATTATAGCGGACAATGATCATTTTAAGGAGCTTTGCGGGATCGTCCGTGTAACCTTTTCCGGGGAAGAACTTGGACTTGCTGTTTCCGGGCTCGGCATATTCTCCGATACCGTAATTTTCTGCCAGATGCCTGACAATTTCATCGGGGGTCTTCGTTTTTTCCTCATATTTCAGATCATCCGTCGAGCTGTGTCCGTAGACATCCGCGAGAAAACGCAGCAGCGCCGCCCCCGTCACGTCGAAGCGGTAAGCCCCGCGGGAGTCCGCAGCAATCTCAAAATCCGTGGAAACGGCGTCTCCGTTCTCCTCAATAATGTCAATGACGCGGCTGATGGTGCTGTTCAGCTTGCGGCTGCGGCCCTCGCCGGCATAGGTGTCCCGTATGGTCACGGCATAGGCAAGCTCATTATAGGCAAGAATATTGCCGTTGCGGTCGTAGATGTTCCCCCGGGTCCCGGAGATCGTGATCTCCTTGCGGATACGGAGCTGGAAATTGTCGAGATATTCCTGTCCGTCGACGATCTGAAGCTGAAACAGGCGGTAGATCAGACCGGCGGACATCATAACGAACAGAACGACAAGGATCCAGATGCGGATCCCTGCATTCCGGAAAAACGCGGCGGCATGTTTTTTAAGAAATTCTATTCTTTCCGGCAAAATTTTTCTCACTTTCCCGAATCGGGCGCATGAACCTCTGATATATACGCAGCAGCAGAGGATACAGCGGCAGGGCGAACAGCAGGGTGTACAGCATCTCCGGCAGGACGCATTGCAGCATGAAGCTGCGGAAGAAAAACCGGCCGTTGATCAGAAACAGAAATACATAGCACAGAAAGCCATAGACGAAATCACTTCCGAGAATGGCGATCAGCGGGAGCTTCAGATCATCGGGATAGATCAGACGCTCGAATTTGCCGCAGAGGTATCCGGTAAAGGCATAGATCAGCGCATAGACGCCGAGATACTCGCTGAAAAAAATATCGCACAGAAGACCGCAGAAAAAGCCGATGACAAGACCGCGGCTGTCGCCGTACACAAGACTGAGTGAAGCGGTGAGGAGAATCATCAGATTGGGAGTCACGCCCCCGATGGCAAAGTAGCGCCCCACAGAGGTCTGGACAATAAAGAAAAGAACAATCAGCAGGGCTGCGATCAGAGCGGTGCGGAGCCTGCGCCACGGACTATTCACTGTCTGCCTCCTTTATGCCGGTCTCCTCTGCACCGGTATCCGGAATCTTCTTGCGCTCAAGAATGACGAGCACCGTGTCGAGATGCTCAAAATCCACCGCCGGCGTAATGGAGCCGGATTTGGTGAGGTTGTTCGGGTCGGGCTCGATGGTGCGGATATAGCCGATGAGAATCCCGGGGAGATATTTGTTGGAGATATTGGAGGTCACGACCTTATCTCCCTTTCCTACCTGATCGGCGCGGTCGGTGAGCCGCGAATAGCGGATGGAGCCGTCCGCATACCCGGCGAGCGTGCCGGACACGATCATAGTGTCCTCCGTAGCGAGAACCTGCGCGCTGACGTTGGAATTGTCGTCGATGATCGTGAGGACGCGGGACCAGTCCGCTCCGCAGCTGGTGATGCGTCCGACGAGGCCGTTTCCGGCAATGACGTTCATATCGACGGCGAGACCGTCGTCCGTTCCCTTGTTGATGAGAAAGGAGTGATACCAGCTTCCGGAGTCCTTGGCGATGATCCGCGCCCCGGTTTTTTTATATTCCTGATACCTGGCGTCGAGATCATAGAGCTCCCGGAGGCGGGTCAGCTCATAGCGCTCCTGCTGGAGCGTGGTGTTGGCCGTTTTCAGCTCGTCGATCTCGGCCAGGAGCTGTTCGTTCTGCTCCTGAAGAGAGCGGATCCCGGCGAGCTTCCTCGATTCGCCGACCATCCATCCCCCGACGGCGCTGATGCCGTTCTGAAAGGGCACAACAAAAAGCCCTGCGGTGCGGTGGAACGGCTCCGATGCGAGCGGCATCGAGTATGTCAGAACAATCAGCAGGACGCAGACCGCCGATACGAGCAGGAGCGCATATTTGGCTGGCAGATGAAATTTTTCTTTCGGTCGTTTTACAACAGGGCTCATTCCCGGCAGTGCATCCTCTATCTTCTCCCCATGCCCTCGATGGTATAGGCGAGGGAACGGTAGTTCTGTTTCTTGATGACCTGCGACAGTCCGATGGCACAGGTGTTGATCGGGCTCTCCGCGACGTTGACCCTGAGACGAACCTCCTCGGCAATGGCCTCGGCCAGCCCCTCCTCCTGACAGGCGCCGCCGGTGAGAAACAGCCCGTGGCGGTAAATGTCTGCGGAGAGCTCCGGAGGAGTGCGCTCGAGGACGACCTTGATGTTGTCGACAATGGTGCGGAAATTTTCCTTGAGGCTCGCGGAGACAAATTCGTGGGACAGCGTGCGCTCCACCGGAAGGCCGGTGACGATGTCGCGCCCGTAGACCGTGGCCAGTCCCTCGTTCTCTCCGAGCTCGTGAAGGGATATCCGGACGCCCTCGGCGGTCTTGGTGCCGATGACGAGATTGAACTCGCGCCGCACCGCTCCGACGATGGAGTTGTCAAAAACATGTCCGCCGACCTTGATGAGGCGGCTGAGAACGATGCCGCCCAGAGAGAGAATCGAAATTTCCGTGGTATCGTAGCCGACGTCCACAATCATGACGCCCTGCGAATTTTTGACGTCGATACCCATGCCGAGACCGTCGGCGATCGCTTTTTCGACGCCCATGATCTTCTTGGCCCGGATGCCCGCGTCCCGGATGAGGTCATAAAAGGCCCGCCGCTCCACCTCCGTGACATCGGTGGGAATGGCGATGAAATAATCCGCCGGCCGGACGGCGCCCTTAAATTCGTAGCTGACGAAGCTCTTCATGAGCTTCTCCATGTTCTGGATGTCGGCGATCACACCGCAGCTGATCGGCCGGGAAACATGAATGCTGGCCGGCGCTTTTTCGTACATTTCATAGGCAGAGTCGCCGAATGCGATCATGTTTTTTCTGTTTTCGACCGCGATCATGTTTTTCTGAACGCTGATGCGGTCCGCTGCGGAATTGTAGATCTTGATGTTGTTGGTGCCGAGATCGACGGCAAACGTATTGTAAATCAAAATGAATCCTACCCCCGTTCAGACAAGATATCCGCTCTCTCGGAAGCTGGTATATCCGTCTCCGATGATGATGTGATCGAGAAGTTCGATTTCAAGGATGCGGCAGGCCTCTGCCATGCGCTCCGTCACTTCGATATCCTGACGGCTCGGCGCGGGATCGCCGCTCGGATGGTTGTGCATCAGAAGAATGTTGACGGCGCCCCGCCGCAGCGCTCTGACGCAGACCTCCCGGGTGGAGATCAGCGTGGTGTTGACCGTGCCGACAGAAACGGTTTCCTCCCGGATCAGCGACAGACGCTGGTCGAGAAGCAGCAGAATCAGTCTCTCCTGCTTCTCATGGCGAAACTGCTCCCGGTAATATCCGTAGACCGACTCCGGACTGGAAAAACAGAGTTCGCGCTGTACCTTTGCCTGCGAGAGACGCTTGGAGAGCTCCGCAAGGCAAAGGAGCTTGATTGCCTTGACCTCTCCGATTCCGCGGATCTTCATGAGATCCTCGAGCGTAAGCTCATAGAGCACCGAAAGATCGGGCTCTGCCGACGGGACGCCGCCGGTGAGAATGGTGCGCGCGATCTCCACGGCACTGTGCTCTCTGGTTCCGGTGCGAAGAATCACCGCGATAAGCTCCGCGTCGGTGAGGCTCCTGCAGCCGCAGCGCAAAAAGCGTTCATAGGGCTGTTCCTGTATATTGTTCATATCTCCTCTTTCCGCTCTCCGGGCGGATGGAAGATCAGCCCTATTTTAGATAGTAATAAGATTCCGGTCAAGGAGATATTGGAGGCTCTTGAGCACGCCGAGCTTCGCATGCGGCCAGCTGAGTCCCCCCTGAAAATAGGCGGTGTAGGGCTCCCGGATCGGTCCGTCGGCGGAGAGCTCCACCGTGGAGCCGGACACAAAGGCCCCTGCCGCCATAACGACCGGCGCGTCGTAGCCGGGCATGGTATCCGGCTCCGGGACGACGAAGCTGTCGACGGGAGCCGCCGCCTGAATGCCTTGACAAAACGCAATTTCCGCCTCCGGACTGCCGAAAGTGACGGCCTGCACGATGTCATAGCGCGGGTCGGCACTTTTCGGGAAGCAGTCGAAGCCCAGTCTTTCATAGCAGGCCGCGGCGAACACAGCCCCCTTGATCGCGGAGGCGGTCATGGTCGGAGCAAGAAAGAAGCCCTCATAGTAGGACGGCAGAATGCCGAGAGAGGCGCCGACCTCCTTGCCAAGTCCGGGCGAGGTCAGGCGCACGGCGCAGTTGGCGACGCATTCGGCGGTTCCGGCGATGTAGCCGCCGGTGGGGGCAAGGCCTCCGCCCGGATTTTTGATGAGGGAGCCGACGACCATGTCCGCTCCGACCTGCGAGGGCTCTCTCCTCTCCGTAAATTCCCCGTAGCAGTTGTCGATCATAATGATCACATCCGGACGTATGCTGCGGATGAAGCGGATGGTCTCGCCGATCTGTTCGATGGAAAGCGTGGGCCTTGTGAGATATCCCCGGGAGCGCTGGATCTCGACAAGTCTTGTCTTTTCCGTGAGGCCGCGGCGGATATTCTCAAAGCTGATGCTGCCGTCCTCGTTCAGATCGGCCTGCCGGTAGGATATCCCGAATTCGGCAAGAGAGCCCCGGGAGGGGCGGATGCCGATTACTTCCTCCAGCGTATCGTAGGGCTTTCCGGAGGCGGACAGCAGCTCGTCTCCGGGGCGGAGATTTGCCGACAGAGCAAGCGCGAGCGCATGCGTGCCGCAGGTGATCTGCGGGCGCACCAGCGCATCCTCGGTGCCGAAAAAGCCGGCGTAGGTCCTTTCAATCCCCTCCCGTCCGATGTCGTCGTAGCCGTAGCCGGTGGTTCCCATGAGATTGGCCTCGCCGACATGGGCGTCCTGCATCGCCTTGATAACCCGGAGCTGATTGAATTCAGCGGTCTCGTCGAGCTCGGCAAAGCGCGGGCGCAGCGTCTCAAGAACCGGGGCGGCAAAATCAAGCACGCGGCCCGAGATCCCGAGAAGCGCGTATTGTTCGTAAATATCTGACATCGTTTCCTCCTGTCGGTTTTTATGCCGAAATATTTTATCCCTGTGTTTCCTGTGAAAAGATGCAGAGCTCCTCCCGGATCTGCGCCTCCATCCGGTCCAGCATGGCGTTTTCATCCGGAAAGGCATCCCGGTCGATCCACGTCACATCCCTCTCCCTCCGGAACCAGCTCAGCTGGCGCTTGGAAAAATGACGCGTTTCTTTCCGGATGCGTTCCTTTGCCTCCTCCATGGAATATTGTCCGTCCAGCGCGCGGAGCACTTCCTTGTAGCCGAGCCCCTGCATGGAGACGTCGCGGTCGGTGAAGCCCCGTTCGCGGAGCCGCGTCACCTCGCCGATAAGTCCCTGGCCGAACATGCGGTCGACCCGGCGGTCTATCCTCTCGTAGAGCGTGGCCCGGTTCATGGTGAGAGCAAAAAACACAGCCCGGTAGGCGGCTTTTTTCAGGCGCTGTTCCCTGTTGTGCTCGGAGATCCTTTGCCCGCCGCTCTGCCGCACAAATTCCAGCGCGCGGATCACGCGCTTGATATTATGAGGATGAATGGACTCCGCCGCCTCGGGATCGGCGGCCCGGAGTCTTTCATGTAGCGCCTCTGCGCCGCGCTTTGCGGCAAAGGCGGACAGCTCCTCCCGGTAGGCGGCGTCCTCCTCCGTTTCCGTAAAATCAATATCGTAGAGAAGAGCCTGAATATAAAAACCCGTGCCGCCGCAGAGAATCGGGAGCTGCCCGCGGGCTGCGATTTCCCGGACGGTCCGGGCGGCCTCTTTCTGAAAGCGCACGACATTCCACTCCTCATCCGGCTCCGCGCAGTCGATGAGGTAATGCGGGATGTTCTTCCTCTCGGCCTCCGTGATTTTGGCCGATCCGATATCCATTCCCCGGTAGACCTGCATGGAGTCCGCGGAAATAACGGCCCCGTTCAGCCGGTGCGCGAGCGCGACCGCGGCGGCACTCTTTCCGGAGGCCGTGGGGCCTGCGATGATCACGAGAGGGGGCTTTGCCCGAAGTTCCGTGTTCATAATAAGCTCCGTCTTTTTCATGTCCGTCATATGATGCGCTTGAATTTCTTTTCGATTTCGTATTTCGACAGGCGGATCATCGTGGGCCGTCCGTGCGGACAATGGTAGGGATTGTCCAGCGAGAGAAGCTCGTCGATGAGGGCGGTCAGCTCCTGGCGGGACATGCGGCTGTTTCCTTTCACCGCGGCCTTGCAGGACATGGTCGCAATGCGGGAGAGAATGTCCTGCGGAGTTCCCCGGAGCTTTTCTCCCATGATTTCGTCTATGGTGTCGCGAAGAAGCTCCTCCGGCACAGTTCCGTAGAGCTCCATGGGGACGGCGCGGATCGCGTAGGACGCGCCGCCGAGATCCTCGATCTCGTAGCCCATGGAGGCGAAGATTTCCGCATATTCCAGATAGACCGCCTCTTCTTTCCCGGCGAAGCTGATGACGATGGGCGGGAGGAGCTGCTGCGACGGGGCGGGCCGTAAGCTGCTCTCCTCAAAGTGCTTCATGAGGCGCTCGTAGTTCACCTTTTCATGGGCGGCATGCTGATCGATCATGAGAAGCTCGTCCTCGAACGCGATGAGCCAGTAGGTATCAAAGAGCTGTCCGAGAATTTCATAGCGGCGGACATTTTCCGGCGCAAGAAAACGGAACGAGGGCTCCTCTTCTTCCCCATCTGCTCCGGGGAACATGATCGTCTCCGCTCCTGCGGCTGCCGGTTCTGTCTCTGCCCCTGACTCCGCTTTCACATCGGTGCCTGTCTTCGCTTCGGGTTCTGTCTCTGCGCGGGCCGAGGCAGGCATAACGGAGGGCGGCGCCGGGCGAAGGCGGCTGTCGTCAAAAAGAAAACCGTCTGTATCTTGCTCTTTGGCCGTGCCTCCGGTTTCTTTGCCTGAGCTTTCCTGTCCTTTATCCGGGGCCGTGAAGCTTCCGTATGCGGATGCGGGTTCATGCAGCGCAGACTCCCGTCCCGCCGGCGGGAGCGCTTCAAAGGGCTCCCGATGCTCTTTGAAAAGAGCGGCCCTCTCCGCTTCCTCCTCTTTAAGCCTCTCTCTTTCCGGGCGGAGCGAGGCCCTTGGAATCAGCTCCTCTGCATGGAGCGTCTGATGCACAGCCTCGTCAAGAAAATGATAGATGCGCTGATTGTCCGTGAAGCGCACCTCTTTCTTTGTGGGATGCACGTTGACGTCCAGTTCTCCGGGCGGCATGGTCAGATACAGGACGGCAAAGGGAAACTGATGCTGCATGAGATCGGTCCGGTAGCCGGCCTCCAGCGCCCGTGAGAGCACCTCGCTCTGCAGCACCCGGCCGTTTACAAAGAACAGCTCGAAGCTTCGGGAGCCTCTGCTGATCTCGGGGCGCCCGATAAAGCCCGAAAGCCGCAGAGAGCCGTCCTCGCTTGCGGCCTCGACGGGCAGAACCGTCTTGGAAATTTCCCGTCCGTAGATACGGTAGATCAGCTCGCGGAGATTACCGTTTCCGGAACTGTGGAGCTTTTCCTTTCCGTTTACGCGGTAATGAAAGGAAATGTCCGGATGAGACAGCGCGAGATGCTCAATGAGTTCCGTGATGTATCCGGCCTCGGTCTGTGCGGAGCGAAGAAATTTCTTGCGGACCGGCACGTTGTAGAACAGATTGCGCACGATGACGGAGGTGCCGTCCGGAGCGCCGACTTCGGAGATTTCCAGAGGAATGACCTCGGTGTTGTTCGGCGCAAGTCCGGTGTTGACCGCACGGACGCCGACAAGGCTCCCGCGCTCTCTGGTGATCATCTCGATTTCAGAGACGGCCGCGATGCTCGAGAGCGCCTCGCCGCGGAAGCCCAGCGTCGCAAGGGAATGAAGATCCTCCGCGTTTTGAATTTTGCTCGTCGCATGGCGGTGAAAGGCCCTTGCGACCTGATCGGAGGCGATGCCGCAGCCGTTGTCCGTGACGCGAAGAAGCGTCGTTCCCCCGTCGCGGATTTCGCAGGTGATCGCCGTTGCCCCGGCGTCGATCGCGTTTTCGATCAGCTCCTTGGCGATGCCCGACGGGCGCTCGATCACCTCTCCTGCCGCGATTTTATTGATGGTATCGTTGTCCAGAATGTGTATTTCCACAGGCAGACCTCCCGCGTGTTACCCCCAGCGGTTTTTCAGCTCATTCTGCAGCCGGTAAAGCGTATTCAGCGCGTCCATCGGCGTCAGATTCGGGATGTCGACGTCGCGCAGCTCGGCGAGCACATCCTCGTCCCGCTTGGTATCAAACAGCGTCATCTGATTCAGATCGACCTCGTCGTAATGCGGAACCTTTTCCCGCGCGGCGGACGGAGCGGGCGCAATGCGCTGGACCTTTTCCGTGATATCGCTGTCGACGAGGCTTGCAAGGATTTCCTTGGCCCGGTCCACGACGAGATCGGGGAGACCGGCCAGCTTGGCGACCTGTATGCCGTAGCTCCGGTCGGCGCCGCCCTTTATGATCTTGCGCAGAAAGACGATATCGTCTCCGTTTTCCTTTACGGCGACGCAGTAATTGTTGACGTTGTCCATCTTGCCCTCGAGCTCGGTCAGCTCGTGATAATGCGTGGCGAACAGCGTCTTGGCTCCCAGAAACTTTTTGTTGCTGATGTGTTCGATGACGGCCCACGCGATGGAGAGGCCGTCGTAGGTCGAGGTTCCTCGTCCGATCTCGTCGAGAATGATCAGGGAGTTCGGCGTGGCGTTGCGCAGAATATTCGAGACCTCGTTCATTTCGACCATAAAGGTGCTCTGCCCGCTCCCCAGATCGTCCGAGGCGCCGACGCGGGTGAAAATGCGGTCGACCACGCAGATATCCGCCGAGTCGGCGGGGACAAAGCTCCCGATCTGCGCCATCAGGGAGATCAGGGCGGTCTGCCGCATGTACGTGGATTTGCCGGCCATGTTCGGTCCGGTGATGATGGAAATCGCCCGCTTCCGGTTGTCGAGGAGGGTGTCGTTGGCGACAAAGTCCCCGGAGAGCATGCGCTCCACCACCGGATGACGCCCGTTTTTGATCTGGATGACGCCCTTTTCGTTGATGGATGGCTTTACATAATGGCAGCGCTCTGCCGTAAGCGCCAGCGAGCAGTAGACATCCAGCAGGGCAATCGCCTTTGCGGAGCGCTGAATCTCCTCCATATGCGCGGCGATGCCGTCCCGGACGGAGCAGAACGCATCGTATTCGAGCGCATTCAGCTTATCCTCCGCGTTGAGTATCGTATCCTCAAGCTCTTTCAGCCGCGGCGTGGTGTAGCGCTCCGAGCCGGTGAGCGTCTGCTTGCGGATGTAATCCTCCGGCACCTTGTCCTTAAAAGAGTTGGTGACGTCAAAGTAGTAGCCGAAAACCTTGTTGTACTTGATTTTAAGATTTCGTATTCCCGTCCTCTCCCGGTCGGCGGCCTCGAGCTCCATGAGCCATGTTTTTCCCTGCGTTTTGGCTGTCCGGAGCCGGTCGATGTCGGGATCGAAGCCGGGCTTTATTATGCTGCCCTCACGGATGGTGACGGGAGGCTCCTCTTCGATGGAACGGTCAAGCGTATCGAGCAGACCGTCAAAGCTGCCGATCTGCTCCCGGATCCGCAGGAGCTCCGCGTTTTCGCTGTCGATGCCGGCAAGCGTGCTCCGAATCGGGGCGAACATACGGAGGGAATTCCGGAATGCGATCAGGTCGCGGGGATTGGCCGTCTTGTAGGAAATTCTGGTGAGAAGCCGCTCCATATCGTAGACGGGGGAGAGATATTCCCGCAGCTCGTCCCGGTCGACCCCGTTCCGGTTCAGGGTATCGAGGGCGTCCAGCCTTGCGCGGATCGCATCCGCATCCACCAGCGGCTGCTCGATAAACTGATGCAGGAGACGGGCCCCCATCGCGGTTTTTGTCTTGTCGAGAACCCAGAGGAGAGATCCCCTCTTCTGCTTTTCACGCAGCGTTTCCGTGAGCTCGAGATTCCGCCTTGTCGCGCTGTCAAGCAGCATGTAGCGGTTCGCAAGATACGGCGTCAGCGTCGTCAGGTTGGAGAGATCGTTTTTCTGCGTATCGTACAGGTAGCAGAGAAGCGCGCCGGCGGCGACAGTCCCGGATTTGAAGTCGTCGATGCCGAGGCCGATAAGGCTCGAGACGCGGAAATGCTCCAGCAGCGTACGCTTTGCGGTATTCTCCTCAAAATAATGCGAGTCGAGCGGATAGATCGCGATGCCGAGACGCTCCCGCAGATCCGCAAGATCAAGGCCGCTCATCTCAAAGGCATCGTTGCAGATAATCTCCGACGGAGCGTATTTCATGATCTCATCGAGGAGCTTGCGGCTGGTGTCGACCTCAGTGACATAGAAATCGCCGGTGGAAATATCCGAGACAGCGATGCCGGAGCTCCCCGGGCCGTAGAAAACCGAGAAGAGGTAGTTGTTCCGGCTCTCCTCAAGGGACTGCATATCCATGTTGGTGCCGGGTGTGACGATGCGGACGATCTCGCGCTTCACCAGTCCCTTAGCGAGCTTCGGGTCCTCGACCTGATCGCAGACCGCGACCTTATAGCCTTTGCCGACAAGCCGCGTGATATAGGCGTCCACGGCGTGAAAGGGGACGCCGCACATGGGGGCTCTTTCCTCCATGCCGCAGGCCTTGCCGGTGAGCGTGAGCTCAAGCTCCCGGGACGCGGTGACGGCGTCTTCAAAAAACATTTCGAAAAAATCGCCCACGCGGTACATCAGAATACAGTCGGGATTCTGTTGTTTGGTCTCCACATAGAGCTGCATCATGGGAGACAGCAGTTCTTCCTTCGGCAAATTCTACCTGCCTTTCACATGTCCGAAATAATAGAAGCCGCGGCATTCGTCCAGCCGCACGGAATAAAACTGTCCGATCATGGAGGCGTCGCCCCTCACATGGACAATGGTGTTGTTGGAGAGGCGCCCCGTTACATAGCCGGGGAGCTGGTCGTTGAGCTCCTCGATGAGAGCGACCTGCTCCTGTCCGGCGAGGCGCGCCGTGCGCTTTTTCGCGCAGTCCTGCACCACGGCGAGGAGGCGGTCGAAATTGGCCCTCTTCTCCTCCTCCGGAACCTGCTCCAGCTTCGCTGCCGGCGTACCGGAGCGGATGGAATAGATAAAGGTGAATGCGTTGTCGTATTCCACGCGGCGGATCACGTCGATGGTTTCGTCCACGTCGCAGGCCGTCTCCCCGGGGAAGCCGACGATAAGATCGGTGGTGAGAGCGACGCCCGGGATCTCCTCCCGGATATGCTCCGCGAGCGCAAGGTACTGCGCTTTTGTGTAGCGGCGGTTCATCGCGCGGAGTATCCTGTCCGAGCCCGACTGCAGAGGAAGATGGATGTGACGGGCGATTTTCGGCGTGTCCCGGATGGTGCGGATCAGATCCTCTGAGAGATCTTTCGGATGCGGCGTCATGAAGCGGATGCGCTCGATGCCGTCGACCCCCGCGGCCGCGGCTAGAAGCTCCGCAAAGCTCACCGGCTCCATCAGCGTCCGTCCGTAGGAATTGACATTCTGCCCGAGGAGCATGATTTCTTTCACGCCGTCCGCGGCGAGCTGCTTGATCTCCCGGAGAATATCTTTCGGCTCCCGGCTTTTTTCGCGGCCCCTCACATAGGGAACGATGCAGTAGGTGCAGAAATTATCGCAGCCGTACATGATATTGACGCCGGACTTATAGAAATATTTCCGATCGGCGGGCAGATTCTCCACGATCTGATCATTCCGGTCCCAGAGCTCGGTGACCCGCTTGTCCGTGTGGTAGACGCGCCAGAGATATTCCGCGAAGCAGAACAGATTGTGGGTGCCGAAAATAAGCCGCACCTGAGGATAGCTTCGGCGGATCTTATCCACGGCGCTCTTTTCCTGCATCATGCAGCCGCAGACCGCAATTTTCATGTCGGGATTCTGCTTCCGGTAATGGGAGGCTCTCCCCAGACGGCCGTAGAGGTGCTGGTCGGCGTTGTCCCGGACCGTACAGCTGTTGTAGATCAGAAAGTCGGCGTTTTCCTCCTCAATGATGGAGAAACCGCAGCTCCCCAGCACGCCGAGGAGCTTTTCCGTGTCCTTGGCGTTCATCTGGCAGCCGAACGTGACGGCACTTGCGGTCATGGGACGTCCCAGCTCCCGCGAGCGCTCCTCCACAAAGCCCCGCATTTTTTTGATGTAATAATACTGACGGACATCGCCCGCCTCCGGGACGGGGGCGGTGATGTCGATCTGTTCCAGAATGGTTTCGATGGAATTCATGGACGGATAACCCTTTATGTGTTTTATTGTATTTTGCAGCGGCTATAGTTTACAGCGCGGGTCCGGAAGCCGCGAGGCAGAGTCAGATCTGCGGCGCCTCCTCGTCCAGCTCGTAGTGGGCGTAGCGGTTCAGTATTCTGACGAGCAGCTCGACGTTCTTTTGCATCTCGTCAATCGAGACATATTCGTAGCGGCTGTGAAAATGATAGGCTCCGGTGCCGAGATTCGGGCAGGGGATCCCCTCAAAGGAAAGCCGGCAGCCGTCGGTGCCGCCGCGGATCGGTCCGATGAGCGGTTCGATCCCGAGCGCTTTCATGGCCTGCACCGCATTGTCGATGAGGTGCATGTGGGGCCGGATCTTTTCCTCCATGTTGTAGTAGGAATCGCGGAGCTCGAGCGCCGCGGTCTCTTCGCCGTAGCGGCGGTTGATCTCAAGGACGGCCTTTTCCAGTCCGCGCTTTCGCTCCTCGAAGCGCCGGCGGTCGTGATCGCGGATGATGTACAGCATTTCCGCCTCGTCGCAGGAGCCATGCATACTCTCGAGGTGGTAGAAGCCCTCGTAGCCCTCCGTGTGGTACGGCGTCTCCATCGGCGGAAGAAGCCCCGCCAGCTCTGCGGCGACGAGCAGCGCGTTTTTCATCGTACCCTTTGCGGAGCCGGGATGCGTGGAAATACCCCGGATCCGGATCGCCGCACCGGCGGCGTTGAAGTTTTCATATTCGAGCTGTCCCAGATCGCCGCCGTCGACCGTGTAGGCATAGTCGCAGGCAAAGTGTGACTGATCAAGCCACAGAGGGCCGTTCCCGACCTCCTCATCCGGCGTGAAGCAGCAGCGGATCGTGCCGTGCGCATATTCGGGATGCGTGAGATAAAAGCGCATTACCTCCATGATCGCGGCGATGCCGGCCTTGTCGTCTCCGCCGAGAACGCTTGTGCCGTCTGTCACGACGAGCGAATGGCCGATGTGCTTTTCAAGGGACGGAAAACGCTGCGGCGAGAGGATGATGTTCTGCTCCGCGTTCAGAATGATGTCTCCGCCGTCGTAGCCGTCGATGCGGCGGGGATGGAAGTCCGTACCCGCCACAGCGTCGGAGGTATCCATGTGGGCCATAAGGCCGATGACGGGCGCGTTGTTCTCTCTTCTGCGCGTATCCCGGTCGCTGCGGGCGGCGAGCTTTGCCTCGTCGCAGGGAATATTTCCCGGAACGGCGGCATAGACGTAGCAGTGCTCTTCGTCATAGTAAATCTCCGACGCGCCCGTTTCCTCGAGCTCGTCCCGCAGCAGCACGGCAAGCTCTCTCTGGCAGGCGGTCGACGGTGTGGAGGGGCAGCCCTCCTTTGACTGAGTATTGATGGAGGCGTAGCGGATAAAACGCTCGCCGATGTCTCTGTAATTCATATTTTCATCTTTTCCGCAAGGCGAATTTCAGATTCACCGATGCGATCTGCGGCTCGGTGCAGTGGTTTCGTTCTCAGTCCCGGAAAGACGGAGCAATCCGGTAGAGCCATGCCCGTCCTCTCTTCTCTCCGGTTCGCTCTATGACGCCGAGCTCGCGGAGAACGAGGAGTACGGAGGAAAAGCCGTCCCGCCGGAAGCCTGCGTGCTTCGCGACATCGGCGGAGGTGAACTCCTCCGGGAGTTCATAAGGGAGAAAGGCAAGGTAATCGCGGGGCGAGTCCAGAAGAAGCTCTCCGGCAAGGGAGATCGGAACCCGGTCAAAGCGGTGCGACCCGCGCTTCCCGTTCTTTCCCCAGCCGTCCTGCAGACGGTACTCTTCCATGTCGACGAGAAGAAGCTCGATCGACAGGTGGGGATCCGCAAGGAACGAACGGATCCGGCACAACTCCCGGAACGCGTCATAAAAGCTTCCCCTTTTCGGGGAGCGGCTTCGTTTTCCCTGTGCGCCGGTCTCCGGATCAATCCATGTCACATGCTTGATATGCGGCAGGGGATAGACGATACGGACCGGCCAGAGCAGAAGAAATGTTTCCAGCTTTTCTCGCATTTTTCCGAAATTTCCGTTCTGTATCTCGATGATTCCGCGTCCGGTAAAAATATCCGCGATATAGCCCTCAATCGGGATCTCGTGATGATCCTCGTCGGGATCCTCGTAATATTTGAAAACAGCATGCAGGGTTTTTTCCATCTGCATGCCGATCCCGCGTCTCTCCCGCTCTCCCGGAACGAGTATCCTGCGCCTCGCCTCTTCAAAACGAATCGTATCCATGGCGTTCTACTTGTGGAGCTGTCTGCGGATATAGGCAAAGGTTTCGTCCTCGCCCCGCTCCGCAAGCATATTCAGCAGAAGCTCGAGAAGAGCCGCCGTCTGCGGATGAAGAAACTGCTGCGTATTTCCCCGCTGGTAATAGCGGAGGGGATCGGAATCCCGGTAGCTTTCGCCATTATAGATTTTTGACGCGGCGACCCGGTCGCAGAACATTTCCACCACATAGCGGCCCGGCATTTTGACTGGTGCAAAGCCGCCCGGAATCATATGGGCGGAATAGTCCATCCAGTATTCGTAGTGGTGGCGGTTGCGGCCCTTGTGATGGAGCCACGAGGAGGAATAGCCGGTGACGCGGCGCTCCCCGTTGTTTGGGCTCTCCGTTCCGGTATAGTAGCGCGCTCCCACAAGGAACTCCTCCGGGGAATACTTGGAGAGATCGTGCGCGAGTCCCTGCCGGTAGAGGCCGAGGCGGAAGCACTCTCGCATGACATGGTGCCGGTGCGCGGTAATGGTCCGGAAATGGGCGAGCGTCTTTGCGATCGTGATGGGCGGTGCGGTTTTCATTTTATTTTTCGGAATGGATGTCATTGCCGTTTTCTGTGCCTTTCGTCGGGACTGTCTGCTTTCGGGACAGCGCAGCCCGTTTCCTCTGCCTGGGAAAGCCCCGGCGCGGGAACGGTCTGAAGCAGCATGATGGAGCGGGCGGGAACCGTCAGAGAGGCTTCCCCGATTTCTTCCTTTTCATCCAGAAAGGGATGCTCCCGCGAGGTATCTATAATAAGTTGCCATGATTGCTCTTTGAGGTGAGGCAGGCCGAACGGACTGCTCTGCCAGTACATGTTTACGGCAAGGTACAGCAGGCGGGGGAGACGCTCTGCGCTTCCCTCCGTATTCTGCGCCTCGTCCGGCGCGCCGCTCCCGTAATTCTCGCAGTAGAGCAGGCCCACGGAGTGACTGCTCCCGGTGAGATCCGGCTTCCATGCGTCCCGTCCGTGATAGGACAGATCCGGAAAGCCGACGCTGCGGTAATCGCTGAAGCGAAACGGTTCCCTGCGCCGGAATACCGGATGCTCTCTGCGGTACCAAAGAAGCTCCTGACAGAAGCTGTGCAGAGCGCGGCTCTCCGCATTCTCCTGCCATGAGGTCCAGCCCGTCTCGTTGTCCTGACAGTAAGGGTTGTTGTTGCCGCCCTGACTGTTGCCGCGCTCATCTCCGGCAAACAGGAGGGGCGTCCCCTGCGAGAGCAGCACGAGCGCCAGAAAATTGCGGAGCTGCCGCCTGCGCAGAGCAAGGACATCCTTTCGGCGGGTGTTTCCCTCAACGCCGCAGTTCCAACTCACGTTGTTGTCGCTGCCGTCCCGGTTGTCCTCTCCGTTCGCTTCGTTGTGCTTGCGGCTGTACGTCACGAGATCACGGAGCGTGAAGCCGTGGTAGGTTGCGGCGTAGCGGAGCTTTCCGTGTCCTTTCGGGACATCGAGAAAGGCGCGGATAAAGTCAGACAGAACCAGATCATCGCCCTTTACGAAAGCGCGGACAAGATACAGGAAGCGATCGCTGTATTCCGCGCAGTGAAGCGCCGCTTCTCCCGTTTCCCTGGGGCCACCGGGAGGAGACGTCGGAGCGAGCACAAAGCGGCCCGGCTCTTCGGCAGACGGGGCCGGAGCGGGAATACGGTCCGCGGTGAGGAGGAGGTCGGCCAGCAGAGGATCGGCCGCCAGAGCCTCAAGAGGAATGCGGGGGCCCATGAGATGGACGCCGTCGATTCCGTAGCGGGCGGCCCAGTAGCGGACGGTCTCGATGATGATTCCGTCCGGGATCGCCGCAGAAAAGCACATCTGAAGAATGAGCTCCAGCCCGGCGTCATGAAACGACTGCACCAGAGCAAGAAATTCCGTCTCCGCATGGGCAGGAACGGAGGCCAGCTCCGGGCGGAGGGCCCGCAGATACGCGTCCCCGAAGCCCCAGAGATTCGGTCTGTCATGATCCCTTGAGGGAAGCAGTGCAAAAACGGGCATCAACTCCACGGTGGTGACGCCGAGCTCTTTCAGATAAGGAATCTTCTCCGAAAGTCCGGCAAAGCTGCCCCGCTTCTTCACGCCGGAATGAGAACCCATAGTAAAGGCGCGCACATTCAGGATATACCATACGCGGTCCGGCCAGCGGTACCGTCCGCGGAGCGGCGAAACCCGCGGCCGGGGGCCGAGCTCTCCGGGGAGAGCCGCAGGAACGGGAGAAGCGTCATCCACCACTCCCAGACGGCAGGAAAAGGGATCGGAAAGGGTCTCCCCGCCGATAAAAAAGCAATAGGCGGTCGATGGAGCGCACAGTCCCTCGATATAGACGGAGTACAGACTGCCGGTGCGGTATTCGTCCCGGAACGGAATATCGCACCGCGTATGCGTCTCCAGATCATACAGGCGGAGCCCGAACGTGCCGGGAAAGCGCTCCGCCGCCTCCGGAGCGATCGCGGCGGCAAAGACCATGCCCCTGCCCCGCGCAAAGCACCCGGGGCTCTGCGCGCAGGCCGGCTCGATGAGAAGAGCGGAATCCGGTTCTGTTTTATGGTATATTACAGTTTTTTTCATCGGACGGCCCCGTGTGTGTCGCATGAGATGGAGAGATGTGCCGCCGGAGCTGCCGGCAGACACCACTGTAAAAAAGCGAATATAGTTTATCATAAATAACTAAAGATTTCAGCTTTTTTCCATGGGATCTTCAACGCCCAGAACGCGCAGAAAACGGGATGGTCTCCGGGGATTTTCGGGCGTTCCGGACAGGTAGAGCAGTGTAAGCTCCCGCTTTGCCCTCGTCATGGCAACGTAGAGGAGCCTCCTCTCCTCTTCCATCCCCTCTTCGCTTCGGATCTGCCGTCCCGGGAGAATACCCTCATTCAAATCCGGAAGAAATACGCGGTCAAATTCAAGTCCCTTGGAGGCGTGCATAGTGATCACCTGCGGGCCGAGGGCGCGGCAGGGCGGCGGTTCCTTTCTCACTGTTTCATTCGGGGAAGCTGCCGCGATAAGGGCAGAAAGCGCTGCCGCGGCCTCCTCTGCCGTTTCTGCCCTTGAAACGCAGCGTTCCGCTTCATCCAACGCCGCGTGGACCCTCTCCCGCCTCTGTCCGGAGAGCTCCGCGGCCGGGCCTCTTCCCGGCGCCGCCTCTTTGCCGGGAGGCGTCGTATACGCCTCCGGAGAACGTGTGCTGCAGTCTGCCGCGGCCGCCTCATAGCCGACTGCGTGCCGCAGATAGCGGACGGCAAGCGCCGGGCGAAGCAATGCAAGGCAGGAAAGATCCTGCTCCAGAGTTCGGATGCTGCGCAGCATGGGCGGCTGTCCTCGGTAAAATCGCTTCAGCTCTTCCATGCAGAACACCTCTCCGATGCGGAACGCCGCTTCCCCGTGAGATGCGTCTCCTGCGACGGCGCGTCTTGAAAGAAAGCGCTGTGGCCGGTTCATGACGCGGAAAAAATCGGCGCAGGAAAGCGGACGCCCGCAGGACAGACACTGTGCGAGCCGCAGGTAGCTGAGGATATCCAGAAAAACGGATCGGCGGAGAGGATCCGGGGCTTCCGCACTGTCCCCCGCAGATAGTCCGCGACGGCACAGCACTCTTTTCAGCGAGGCCGTCTGCGCACGGCTCCGGCAGATGACGGCGGTCTGCGCCAGCGCTTCGGGAGTAAGCGCCTGCAGGGTGCCGCAGAGAAAGGCATATTCCGCTCCGGCATCAGAAAACGGCAGGATGAGAACCGGCGCGCCGCCCTGTCCCCCTGCCTGCATCCGTTTCGGCACGCGGAGGCGGTTTTCCTGTATGAGGAGCTGGGAAAAACGGACGATGGATTCACTGCAGCGGTAATTGACATCAAGAAAAATCCGTCTTGTCAGAGGATAATCCTCTGTCATTCGCCGCATGACCGAGGAATCCGCTCCGCGGAAACCGTAAATCGCCTGATCGTCGTCTCCCACGACAAAAAGACCGGGATTTTCCGATCCGGAGAGGAGGCGGAGCAGCTCGTACTGCGGGGGATCGATATCCTGAAACTCGTCGACAAGAATCCAGCGAAAGCGATTTCTCCACCGGGAAAGCAGTTCCGGGTCCTGCTGGAACAGGCGGAGGCAGCCGAGAATCATGCCCTCAAAATCAGTCTTGTGATTTTCCTCGAGAAAGCGGCAGTAGTCACGGTATATCCTGAGAAAGCATTCCGGCCCCGGAAAAGCGTCGAGGAAGTTCTGAAAGGTCTCATCGTTTGGAAGTGCATCACTTCCGGAATAAACATCCGGGCGGGCTTTTATCCGGGCGATCATCGGAAGACAGAGCTCCAGAAGATGCGGAAGCTCCTCCTCCGGACAACGGGGAACATGACAGCGGATGAGGTGCAGGATAAGGGCCTGCCTTTCGGCGGCGCCAAGCACAGAGGGCGGGTGAGGAAGCGACTGCCGCAGAATATGAAAAAAGACAGAGTGAAAGGTTCCGAAAACGACGGATGCGGCGGCAGAGGAAAGAGAAGAATCGGGAAAAGCGCCGCAGAGAGCCTGAAAGCGCCGTTTCATTTCCAGAGCGGCGGCGCGGGAAAAGGTAAGAACCAGAATCGAGGAGGGAGCTGCATGAAGCTGCAGAATGAGATAACGGATGTGCTCTGTAAGAACAAAGGTTTTGCCGCTTCCGGGACCCGCCAGAATCTGGCAGGGCCCCGCGGCATGGGCAATGGCCTCCCGCTGTGCGGGATTGCCGCGCTGTGTCATGCGGACGGCGAGAACCCCTTTTTCAGCTTTTCAATCCCCGTGCGAAGCCGTTTCAAAGCCTCTTCTTTTCCGAGGATCTCCATGATCTCCGTCGCTCCCGCAGGGGTGGTCTGTCTGCCGGAGACAGCCGTGCGGACCGGCCAGAGCACATATCCGTTTTTGCAGCCCTTTTCCTCGATATAGCGCGTCAGCAGCCCGTAGAGAGCGTCGTTGCTGTAATCCTCCTGTTTCTCAAACAGCGGAAGCAGCTCCTCCAGAATCGAGAGGGAGCCGGCGGCGTCGGTTTTCATTTTTTTGTGGGTATACATGGCGATGTCGTATTCCGGCAGCTCGTCGAAGAAGCGGACCATGTCCGGAATGTCCGGGAACACCTCGATCCTCGACTGTACCATGCCGGCGATCCGGCGCAGATCCAGATCCCGGTGAATCGCCTCTTTCAGGTACGGGAGGGCTTTTTCAAAAAACGCGTCCCCGTCCATCGCCCTGATGTACTCTCCGTTCATCCAACGGAGCTTTGTGTAATCGAAGACCGCCGGTGATTTGCCGATACGGCGGTAATCAAATTCGCGCACGAGATCTTCGAGAGAAAAAAGCTCCCGCTCTCCGTCCGGCGACCAGCCGAGAAGAGCCACAAAGTTCACGACAGCCTCGGGAAGAAAGCCCTGCTCGATCAGATCTTCGTAGGAGGAGTGCCCGCTCCGTTTGCTGAGCTTGTGATGTTCCTCGTCGGTGATCAGAGGACAGTGGATATACTTCGGAATTTCCCAGCCGAACGCTTCGTACAGACGGTTGTATTTCGGCGAGGAGGACAGATATTCATTGCCCCGGACGACATGCGTGATGCCCATGAGATGGTCGTCGACCACGTTGGCAAAATTATAGGTCGGGAAGCCGTCGGACTTGATGAGGATCATGTCGTCCAGCTCGCTGTTGTCAAAGGTGACATCTCCGTAAAGCTCGTCGTGGAATGAGGTGGTTCCCGTGCGGGGGTTGTTCTGACGGATCACATAGGGAAACCCTGCCTCCAGCTTTGCCTGAACCTCTTTTTTGGTGAGGGAGAGGCAGTGCTTGTCATAGACAGAGATTTCCTTGCCGTCCACGACTTGCGTCAGCGTCCGGAGACGCTCGGGCGTGCAGAAGCAGTAATAGGCCTCGCCCCTGTCAACAAGCTCTTTGGCATAGCGCAGATAGATGCCCTGCTTCTGGCGGACGCTCTGGACATAGGGGCCGACGCCGCCGTCGCGGTCCGGGCCCTCGTCATAGGAAAGTCCGGTCTCCGACAGCGTGTGATAAATAATGTCGATCGCTCCCTCAAAAAAGCGCTCCTGATCGGTGTCCTCGATGCGGAGAATGTAATCTCCGCCCTCATGCTTGGCGATGAGATAGGCATAGAGAGCGGTTCTCAGGTTTCCCACGTGCATACGTCCCGTGGGACTGGGCGCATATCTTGTTCTGATTTTCATGATTCCTCCATGGCGGCATTCTGTGCGCTGTGCGCATGCGGCAGGCTGCCGGTGCGGGCGCACTGTTTTTCAGTATAGCGGCCTGCCGTCCGCTTCGCAAGCCGTCCGCGTTCCGATTTCATCGTTCGATTTCACAGCTGTTTACTGCCTGCCGGTCGAGCCGAAGCCTCCCTCGCCGCGTGCGGTTTCCGAAAGCGCCGCCGTCTCCTCAAATTCGAGAGGAAGATAGGCCATCACGATCATCTGCGCGATCTTTTCCCCCGCTGTGATCACACGGGGCTCGGAGCTGTCGTTGTGGAGAGAAACCATATAGTTGCCACGGTAATCGCTGTCGCAGACGCCGACGCAGTTGGCGGGACGGAGTCCCTCCCGACTGGCCAGCCCGCTCCGGGCAAAAATTCCCGCGAAATACCCCTCCGGCAGTTCGAAGCGGAGGCCGGTGTCGATCAGTTTTGTCTCTCCGGGGCCGATCCGCACCGGCTCCGCCACATCGGCATGCAGGTCGTAGCCCGCCGCCGCGCTGCTCCCGTGCGTCGGGAGAACGGCGGTTTCACTTGTTCTTTTCACTTTGATTTTCATTGATATCTATCCTTAATTTCTGCTTTATATTATTGTTTCCATATTCTGGCTTTTTTCTGTTTTATTTTTCGCTATTCCTGTTTCCCTGCGGAAAAGGCGTCTGCGGCGTCCGTGGCGAGCTTATCGCAGCGCTCGTTTTCCGGATGCCCGTTGTGTCCCTTTACCCAGTGCCAGCAGATGCGGTGTCCCTCCTCGGCACGCAGGAGCCTCTCCCAGAGGTCCTGATTCCGAACCGGCGCCTTTCCGGCCGTCTTCCAGCCATTTTTCTGCCAGTTGGCGAGCCAGCGCTGGTTGTGCGCATCGATGAGATAGCGGGAATCGGAATACAGCTCGACCTCGCAGGGGCGGTTCAGGGCTTCCAGTCCCACAATGGCGGCGAGAAGCTCCATGCGGTTGTTTGAGGTCTTCTCAAAGCCCTGCGAAAATTCCTTTTCATGAAGAACCCCGGCGGAGTCGACGAATTGCAGAATGGTCCCGTAGCCGCCCGGCCCGTCGGGATTTCCCCGCGCCGCACCGTCGGTGTAGATCGTCACCTTGCTCATTGTGCTTCTCCCGTTATGGTCATTGCCACTCTCCTGTCTCGATGAAATGCCCGGCCCGCTCCTCCGCCCGCCGGATCAGGGCGCTGTCGTAGCCGATGGCCTCCAGCAACCGGATCGCGTTGCGCGAGGCCGCTCTGCCCGCCAGCAGGCGGTAGTCAAAGCGGACGTCGCCGTTCTCCATCGTCTCGGTGAAATGATAATTGTCGTAGCACTCTGCCAGAAGTCCCGTGAGCTCGATGTCGTGCGTCGCGGCAAAGCAGGTAATTCCACGCTCCGGAAAGCTGGCGAGGATCTCCGAGGAGGCGGCGATCCGCTCGACGGTATTCGTGCCACGCAGCACCTCGTCGACAAAGCACAGCACGGGCGCCGTGTTCTTCTTTTCCGCGGCGTCAAGAATCCGCTTGAGTGAGCGTATTTCTACGATGAAATAGCTCTCCCCGCCCTGCAGATTGTCCCGGAGCGCCATCGAGGAATACAGGCGGTAAAAGGGCGCCCGATAGCAGTCGGCCGGTGCGATGGAGACGGTCTGGGAAAGGAGGGCGCACAGTGCAGTGGCTTTCAGAAAGGTGGACTTTCCGGAGGCGTTGGAGCCGGTGATCAGCACATGGGCGGCCGTCTGAATGGAATTGGGAACGGCGCCGGAAACGAGCGGATGATACAGACGGTCAGCGAAAAACCGCTCCGCTCTGCCGTTTTTCCCGCTCTCTTTTTCCCCTGCCGTCTCCGCAGACCAAAGCTCCGGTTCGGAAGCGAGGGGGAGGGAGGCGCGAAAGCAGGCGGCGGCGATGGTCGCGTCCATTCCGCCGATCAGCGTGAGAATACGGTCGATTTCCTCCCGGTGCGCACGGATCTCCGCGAGCATACTGTTGAATTTGATGAGATCAAGGTGCAGGATGATACGAATATAATCGAGGATAATATCAAGAGGGTTGCCGCCTCCGCCGGCGGTCATCAGGAGCTCCGCCCCCCGGCGGAAACGGCTGAGGTTCTTTGCCAGTGCGGCCAGCTCCTGTGTTTCATCTGGAAAGGGATCCTCTTCTTTTTTATCGCTGATGATCCCACTTTCGAAAGTGCTTCCGGCATCGTCTCCCATGGCGCTTCCGGCATCGTTCTTCTTACCGCGGAACCCGTTCCTTCGGCGGCGCGCCGGGCGCGGCTGTCCTTTCTGCAGCAGATCGATGCAGCGGAGGAGGCGGAGCAGATAGCGGAACGGAATCAGAAAAGTGTCGTTTTCATTCTTCTGGCGGTAGTAACTGAGAATGTTGAACGCAATCACAGAGAACAGCGCGACGACACCGGTCCTTGTCTCAACGGTCGTCAGAACGAGAGATGCGGCAAAGGCGGCGGCGCACAGATAGTGGAATGCGTTGCTTCTTTTTCCGAGTGCATCCAGCGTTTCAAGATAGTCGGCCAGAGAATGCCTGCCGGTCTGCCCCAGCGCAAAAAAGATCTTCTGATAGCGCAGACGCTGCTCCGGATTTCTGTCGCAGAGCCGCATCTTTTCGGAGCTGATCCGGGGATCGCCGGGCTTCAGGGCCGGGGTGCGAAGCTGCCAGTAGAGATACTCCTCACCGGCGGCGCTTCCGCAGTAATTCATGCGACGGTAGACGCGGTCCATATCCAGATCGTTCCATGTAATGTCATCGATCTGCCACTCCTCCGGATGGTGCCGGTAATATCCGGGGATGTGTTCCCTGTTTTCCTCCGGAGAAAGAGACGGCCCCGGGGGCTTCCCGTAACCGTCCCTGAGCCTGCGCAGGAGAGATGTCTCCGCTCTCCGCTTTTCCCGGTATCCGATGATTCCCGCAATGACAAGGGCGGCGCAGAGAAAGGCAAAAAACGTGAGGTTGCTGTAAAGTGTGCTGGAATTCAAGGACATTATCCTCCATGCCGAAGCGTTTTCAGCGAGGCACGCGCCGCAAAATCCGCGCAGGCGGTTTTGCGGCTGCGATCAGGGCTATTTCTCCATAAAGATCCTGCGCTGTATCGCTTCAACCTCGCGGTAGATATCCGCAGGCTCCTCTCCGATATGGAAGCGCTGCTCTCCGCCGCAGAGCTCATAGCGGATCACGCCGCCGATCATGGTCAGCATGACGTTGCTTTTGCTCCCGGAATATACGATATTGTTCGGAATATCCCAGACGGGCTGCATATTCGGCTGCTGCAGGTCGAGCAGGATGAGGTCGGCGAGCTTTCCCGCGGCAAGGACGTCGGTCTCCGGAAGACGCATGATATGCGCTCCGTTCACCGTAGCCATTCGGAGAACCTCGAGAGCCGGCACCGCCGAGGCGTCCCCGGTCCGGAGCTTGGCCAGAGCGGTGGCAAGGAACATCTCGCGGAACATGTCAAGACAGTTATTGCTCGCCGGTCCGTCGGTTCCGATTGCGACCGGGATTCCGTCTGTAAGGTATTCGGAAAGCGGCGCGATGCCGCTCGCGAGCTTGGCGTTGGAGGCGGGATTCGTGACGACGCCGATGTTCTTTTCTTTAAGAATCCTCCGGTCCTCCTCATTGGTGTGGACGAGGTGATAGCCCGCTCCCCCGAAATCCCAGATTCCTAATTCGGAAAGCAGAGCGACCGGCGTTTTTCCGTAGCGTTCCATGCAGCCCTGCGTCTCGGCAAGGGTCTCCTCGCAGTGCGTGAAGACGGGCGCCCGGAAGCGATGCGCCAGCCCGGCGATCGTTTCAAGCAGATCCGGGGAACAGGTATATTCCGCGTGGAAGCCGAGCTGGAAACTGGTGAGAGGATCGGCATGATTCAGCTCCTCATACCATTTTTCCAGAAGCTCCGGAGACTGGCTGAAATTGTTGCAGCCCCCCACCTGCACAACGCGCATACCGCAGCCGGAACAGGCCGCGGCGATGGTCTCGGGCGTAAGATACATCTCCATGATTCCGGTCACGCCGCCGGTCAGATATTCGAGGATGGCGAGCTTCGTCAGCGTGCCGATATCCTGCGGCGTGAGCTTCGCCTCAAAGGGAAAAACCTGCTCGTTCAGCCAGCGGTCCAGCGGCATGTCGTCGGCATGGGAGCGGAGAAAGGTCATGGCGCTGTGCGTATGCGCGTTTTTGAAGCCCGGCATCAGAAGATTTCCGCGGCAGTCGATCTCCCTGTCCCAGCAAGCGGGCCTGTCTCCCGCCTGCGCGCGGGGTGTCCCGGCAGGCGGCGTATCTCCGACATAGAGGATCCGGTCCTCCGCGGTCCACAGCTCGCCGGAAAAGACAGGCTGTCCCTCCTGCATGGTCAGTATTCTTGCATTGTAAAAACGAATGTTCATGCGAATTGCCCTTTCGAAGCAATGTATGATATTTCATGTAAGCAATGACGGATATGTCACATCTTCCGGACGGCGGCGGTCACAAGTCTTGTGAAGCGGTCGGAAGCCTCCCGACCCGCTTCGATCACCTCTTCCTCTGAGAGGGGCTGGCCGGTGATGCCCGCCGCGAGGTTGCTCACAAGCGAAATGCCGCAGATGCGCATGCCGGCATATGCCGCGGTGATGGCCTCGACGACGGTGCTCATGCCGGCGAGATCCGCCCCGAGCGTCCGCAGCATGCGGATCTCCGCGGGGGTCTCAAAGGAGGGGCCGGTGAGCTGTGCGTAGACGCCGGTTTTCAGCGTGACGCCGGTTTCTCTTGCCGCGCTCATAAGGAGCTCCTGCAGCTCCGGTTCATAGACATGGCTCATATCCGGAAACCGCACGCCCTCCGCATCGTCGTTGGGGCCGATCAGAGGATTCGGCACAAAGCATGAGATGTGGTCAGTCAGCATGGCAAGGTCTCCGGGACGGTAATCGGCCCGGATGCCGCCTGCCGCGTTGGTGAGAAACAGAGTTTCCGCTCCCAGAGCGCGCATGACCCGAACCGGCAGCACGACCTCGTCCATGGAATAGCCCTCATAGTAGTGGACACGGCCCTGCATACAGATGACAGGAACCTCGCCGACATAGCCGAGCAGGAAACGCCCCGCATGTCCCGGCGCGGTCGAAACCGGAAAGCCGGGAAGCTCCCGGTACGGAATTTCGGACGCATCCCGCAGCTGGCCGGCGTAATCTCCGAGGCCCGAGCCCAGCGTCAGTGCGACGCGAGGAACGAAGCCGGTTTTTTCACGGATACAGCGGACAATGGATTCAACAGTTTGAGACATGGTAACCCTCTATGGCGAAGCACTTTAGTGCGAGGCACGCGCCGCAAGCACTCTGCGCCGGCGCGCAGTGTGCCGAGCCGCTCTGCGGCTCATGTCGTCCCGCTGCCTGACAGCATTTTTCTTTTGCTGAAAGGTCCGCGCAGGCGGTTTTGCAGCTGCGATGAAAGGCTATTTGGGCTTCGGTGCAAATAGCCTTGCGAAAAATCAGCGCATCAGCGTGACTTTTCGCACTATTCTCCTCAGTTTTCAGAAACAGGCGCCGGCGGGATGTAAAATGCCGGCACGACCGGTTCGATAAAGCTCTGGATGGCCCGGGAGAGCGTATCCGGATTCATCATGCCAAGAAGCTGCCCGACAAGCGGGTTCGTATTTCCGGAGCCGACGGTGATCTGTTCCAAGAGGCCCGCAATGAGCACGTCGCCGGGATGCTCGCTCCAGTACAGCACGATATGCTCCCTGTCAGGGAAGAGGATCCGGAGCTCGCGCTCTGCCGCTTCCTCGATGAAAGCGATCTGCAGTGTGATGACGGGAACGCCGTTTTCGTTCTGCCCGAAGCGTCCCTTTGTCCCGACGAGATAATCCTCCCCGTTCATATTGAGGAGAACCCGGCGTCCTCTCCCGAAACCGACGGGAATGGCGTGGCGCTGTCCTCCCTCGGTGATGTCAAGCGTCAGCTCCCCGTTTTCAAGATGGAAAGCAAGGCGCGAGATGCCCTTCGTATAGTTGTTGTGGACGACCTGAAGAATCAGCGGAAACAGTCCCACGCCGCTCCTGTCGAGCTGCCATTCCGTGCCGTCCAGAGAGCGGAGAAAGTCTCTGCGCAGGAGTTCCTCCCGCGCGGCACGGGCTCCGGCTGCGCTCCGGCGGCTTTCCCTCTTCCATCCGCCGCACACAATCGGCAGCGCCGAGGACTCTCTGCCCTCGGCCTTTCGCCGGACGGCCGCAAGCCGCCTCTCCGCTTCGCGGTCCTTTGGCAGCGGAACGGCTGAAAAGGATGTGTCCTTTGAAAAATACCGGCGGACAAGCCTGGTCATCCGGCCGTCCTGAAAGACCTCCTCATTCCCCGCATTGGTGACGAGTATCGTATCCAGCGCAGGCCAGACATAGACGTTCTGCCCCAGCATCCCGTTGTAGACAAAGCTCCCGTGCATCTCGCCGGGCCAGAGCTGATAGCCGTAGCCGGGGTTGGCCGGCTGTCCGGTCTCGATCTGCGTCCGGGTCGATTCCGCCACCCAGTGCTCAGAGATCAGGGGCTTCCCGTTCCAGCGGCCTCCGTTCAGATAGAGCAGCCCCAGCTTTGCCGCGTCCTCGGGGGTGATAAACAGGCCCCAGCCCCCTTTGGTGTAGCCCTTGGGACTGGTTTCCCAGAATATTTTCCGTATGCCCATGGGAACGAACAGCTTTTCCTGCAGATAGCGGACCATGGTTTTCCCCGTGAGCTTTGTCACAATAGCCGAGAGCATCAGCGTGTTCATGCTGTTGTACTCAAAGCGGCTTCCGGGCGCGAACTTTACGGGGGATTCAAAATAGTTCTTCACCCAGTCGTTGCCGGATACGGCGCCCGCCTCGTTGAATGCGACGCCGGAGGACATGGTGAGCAGGTGGCGGACGGTCAGCTCGCGGAAACGGAGCACGGTCAGGAGATTCGGGATGGAGGAGCTCCATTCCTTTGCGAGAAGCTCGATGACGCGGTCCTCAAGACGGAGCTTTCCCTCGTCGATCAGGAGCCCCGTCGCCATGCCGGCAAAGCTCTTGCACATTGAGTAGCTGGCGTGCCACAGGCCGGCGGGATACGGATCAAAGCCTCCCTCGTAGATGACATGTCCGTGGCGGATGAGAAGAAGCTGATGCATGCGGAGCGCCCGATCCTCCATCAGCTCGCGGACAAAATCCGCGATATACCCGGAGTGCACGCCCTGCTCCTCCGGCGTGCTGCGGGGAAGCGGCTGCTCCGTGGGAGCAAGGAAGTCAAAGGCCGGTTTCTCCGGAAGAAAATCAACTTTTCCGAGCTCTCCCGTCTTCTGGTTGATGATGTCCCAAAGCAGCTGTATGACTGCCAGATCGGTATTCGCCATCCCGCATCCTCCCGCTTATTTCTTTTTCAGAGTCACCTCTGTCCGGCTCTTGTAAATGTGCTCCGCCGGAACGCAGCCGCGCACCATGGAAAGCGGATAAATATTGGTATGCCTGCCGATGACCGTACCCGGATTCAGAACCGAGTTACAGCCGATTTCCGCATAATCCCCCAATATGGCCCCCATTTTCCGGAGTCCCAGAGAGATCTGCTCCCCGCCGTCATGGATCACGACATCCGTCCGGTCGCTCTTGATGTTGGATGTAATGGCTCCCGCACCCATATGGGCGTGAAAGCCGAGCACGCTGTCGCCGACATAATTGTAATGCGGCACCTCGCAGCGATTGAAGAGAATGACGTTTTTCAGCTCGCAGGAGTTTCCCACGACACAGCCCTTTCCGATGATGGCCTTGCCGCGGATAAAGGCGCCGTGCCGAAGATCCGCATCCTCGTCCACGATGCAGGGGCCGGTGATGCTGACGCTGTCGCAGATCACCGCGCTCCTTGCGACCCAGATGTTCTCCCCTCTCTTTTCAAAGCGATCCGCGGGAAGCGTGGCTCCGAGCTCGGAAATGAACGCCCCGATCCTCTCCAGCACCTCCCATGGATAAGAAACGCCATCGAACAGCGCTGCGGCAATGGTCTCTTTCAGATCCAGCAGTTTGTCGCAGGTATAATCCTGAATTGCCATATCTATTTTGCCTCCTGATGCTTTCTACCTGTTTTTCCGGAGCCTCTGCCGGAGCTTTTTCCGGAGCTCCCGGAGCCTTTGCCGCGCGGGGGCTTTTCCGGATAAAACCGGGCGAGATGACGGAACTGTACGTTCAGCGCGTCGCGGTAATCGGTATCTTTGACGTGATTGGTGCGGCGCACGACAAATTCCGTGAGCTTTGTCATGTAGTCGTCTTCCGAGACCTCTCCTCCCGCCACACCGGTCAGCCCTTTTTCCCAGCTTGCCGTCAGTCTGGGATCAAGGAGCGGGCGCAGGGAGCAGGAAACCGTGTCGCAGATCATTTCTCCGAGCTGCGTCGGCGTGATGATCTGCGTTTTTTTATTGAGGGAGAGATAGCGGTTCTTTTCGAGCTTCGTGAGGATTCCCGCGCGGGTTGCGCTGGTTCCGATCCCGCTTCCCCGGATCTGCTCGCGGAGCTCCTCGTCCTCGATCAGCTGTCCTGCGTTTTCCATGGCAAGAATCATGCTGCCGGAATTGTATCGGGACGGCGGCTTGGTCTCGCCCTCGCGAAGGTCAAGCTTCTGCAGAGACAGAGCGTTTCCCTTTTTCAGCCCGGCAAAGCGGGCGGAAAGACTGCCGGAGAGCTCATTTTCCCCGAATTCGTCGCCTCTCTCCGCGTCGTCCTTTTTTTCATCTTCCCGTCCGCGGGAAAAGGAGAACTGCATTACTTTCTGATAGCCTTCCTCCCGGCAGCTCCGGACCGATGCTGAAAAAAGTTCGGTGCGGATCCGGATCTGCATGGATATTTTATCAAAAACCGCCGCGGGATAAAAGACGGCGAGAAAGCGCCGGACGATCAGCTCATAGACCTTCTGCGCGGTCTCCGAACAGGAGGACAGCGCGGAAAAGCCCTGTCCCGTCGGGATAATGGCGTAGTGGTCGGTGATCGCCTTGTCATCCGTGTAACGGGTTCCGGCAATTTTCTGTGCGCTGCCCATGACAGCGATTTCCGCGACCGCCGCCTTGTACATCGGCTGGGAATACAGACCGTTCAGATTTTTTGTGATCTCCTTTGCCACGGCGGAGGAAAGCACGCGGGCGTCGGTTCTCGGGTAGGTGGTCAGTTTTTTTTCATAGAGCTCCTGCGCGATTTTCAGCGTATCGTCCGGACTGATCTTGAAAAAACGGGAACAGTCGTTTTGAAGCTCCGCCAGATTATAGAGAAGCGGAGGATTTTTGGTTTCTTTTTTGCGAGTGACGGAATCCACAGCCGGAAGCGGCGGATCGTCAGGCGCCCCGCAGAGAATCCGGATCAGCTCCTCAGCGTCCTCCCTCTTTCGGAAGCCTTTCTCATTGTACAGCTTGACCGGGTCGGTCACGACGGAGCCCTCAGAGCTGTGCCATTCGGCCTGAAACCGGGCCCCGTCCGGCGTTTCCAGCAGGCAGAGCACGCGGTAGAACGACGTCCGAACAAAGGAGCGGATTTCCCTCTCCCGTCCCACGACCATACCGAGCACACAGGTCATGACGCGCCCGACGGCGATCACACAGCGATCCGTCCCGAGAAAGCCACGGATGGTGCTGCCGTAGCGCAGCGTCAGCGCGCGGGAAAAATTGATCCCCATGAGATAGTCTTCCTTGGCGCGCAGATACGCGGAGGCGCCGAGGGCGTCGTAGGCCGCATCGTCCTTTGCCTCCCGGATTCCGCGCAGAATCTCCTCCTTTGTCTGGGAATCGATCCAGACGCGGAGCTGACGCTTGTCGCGGACGCCTGCCTTTTCGGCGACGAGACGGTAGATATACTCCCCCTCTCTCCCGGAGTCGGTGCAGATATAGATGGTGTCCACGTCCGGCGAGCAGAGAAGTCCGCTGACAATGGAAAACTGCTTCCGCACGTCTTCGATGACCTGATACCGATAGGAACCCGGCGCCGGCACAAAAGGAATGGTGTCGAGAGACCATTTTCTGTATTTTTCATCATAGGCGTCCGGATAGCTCATGGAGACAAGATGGCCCACGCACCATGTGATAAGCGTACCGCCGTCTGCGGACTCCATGAATCCGTCTTTTTTCACAAAACGGAGCTCCAGCGCATCGGCAAACTGCCTTGCGACGCTGGGTTTCTCCGCAATAAAAACACGTTTTCCCATAATCCCTTACTGCTGTCTGCACAGACGGCCGCGGCAGTGCAGAAAAGCAAAGCCGTATAAAAAGCAAAGACCTCCTGCCAGACGCGCTGACCGAGTCGGTACGCCGGCAGGAGGCCGCCAAAAACCAGAATTTTTATCCGTCTCCCGCAGGCATGGAGCCCGGCTGTCCGGGCACCGTTCCCTGAGGGGCGTTTTACCTGTGCTGAATATAATTCTGTACCTTGAGGAGCTCAGCGCATTCCACCGCTCCGCCGGCTGCTCCACGGATGGTGTTATGGGACAGGCCGACGAACTTCCAGTCGTACACGGTGTCCTCGCGGAGCCGTCCGATGGAAACGCCCATGCCGCGCTCGTAATCTACGTCGAGCTGTACCTGCGGCCGGTTGTCCTCCTCCATATAGCGAATGAACTGCTTCGGAGCGCTCGGAAGAGCAAGCTGCTGCGGGATGCCCCGAAACTCACGGAGCTTCGCGATGAGCTCGTCCTTGTCTGCCGGCTTCCGGAAGCGGACAAACGCCGCGGCGGTGTGTCCGTACATAACGGGAACACGCAGACACTGGCTGGTGATGACGGGACCCGCAGAGGGAACAATCACTCCGTTCTCGAGCTTTCCGAAGATGCGCAGCGGCTCCTTTTCGCTTTTCTCCTCCTCGCCGGATATGTAGGGAATGATATTTCCGTTCATCTCCGGCCAGTCCTGAAAGTTCTTGCCGGCGCCGGAAATGGCCTGATAGGTGGTGACGACGACCTCGTACGGATCAAGGGATTTCCATGCCGCCAGCGCGGGCGTATAGCTCTGAATGGAGCAGTTGGGCTTGACCGCGATAAAGCCGCGGCTCGTGGCGAGGCGCTTTCTCTGGAACGGAATGACCTCCATATGCTCGGGGTTGATCTCCGGAATGCACATGGGGACGTCCGGCGTCCAGCGATGGGCGCTGTTGTTTGAGACGACCGGAACCTCCGCTTTTGCGTAAGTCTCCTCGATGGCGCGGATCTCCTCCTTGGACATGTTAAGAGCGCTGAAGCAGAAATCGACGTCCGCCGTGACCGCCGCCACATCGTCAACGCTTTTCACGACGATATTGCGGACTTTCTCCGGAATCGGCAGCGGATCCAGCTTCCACCGCCCCTGGACCGCCTCGGCATAGGTCATGCCGGCGGAGCGGGGACTCGCCGCAATCTCCGTGACCTCGAACCACGGATGATCTGCCAGCAGGGAGATGAATCTCTGCCCGACCATGCCAGTGCCGCCAAGTATGGCTGCTCTCAGTTTCTCACTCATAAAGGATCCTCCGTATATCAGTTATATTTGGAATATGTGATGCCGGTATCAAAATAATACGCAGCCGCGCGGCCGGGATACAATACAGGGGCGGCGCCGCCTGCGGGAGCGTCAGCTCTCGTTCAGATACTGCCTTGCCTCCGCAATGCTCTGCTTCATGGCGGCCGGGGCCGGCGCGCCGCAGGTGAGACGTTTTTCCACACAGCTCTTCAGCGACACGGCCTCGTAAATATCCTCGTCAAAGGCGGGACAGAGGGCACGGAACTCCGGAAGAGACAGCTCTCCGATCGCCTTGCCCTGCCCGATGCAGTACAGGACAAGCTGGCCGATGATGCGATGGGCGTCCCGGAAAGGAATGCCCTTTCCCACGAGATAATCGGCGGCGTCCGTGGCATTTGTAAAGCCCCGCGCGGCGCTTTTTTCCATTACATCCGTGCGGAATGCGACGGAAGCCATCATGGCATCGAACAGCGTGATGCAGTCGCGGCAGGTATCCGCCGCGTCGAAGACGGCCTCCTTGTCCTCCTGCATATCCTTGTCATAGGCCAGCGGGATGCCTTTCATGGCCGTCAGCACCGTGATGAGCGCGCCGTACACGCGGCCGGTCTTGCCCCGGACGAGCTCGGCGATATCCGGATTCTTCTTCTGCGGCATGATGGAGCTGCCGGTGGAAAAGCCGTCGTCCAGCTCAAGGAATCGGTACTCGTCGGAATTCCAGAGAATAATCTCCTCGGAAAAACGCGAGAGGTGGAGCATAATGAGCGAGAGGTCGCCCAGAAATTCGATGAGGTAATCCCTGTCCGAAACGGAATCCATGCTGTTGCGGGTCGGCCGGTCAAAACCGAGGAGCGACGCGGCATATCCCCGGTCGAGCGGATAGGTCGTTCCCGCCAGCGCGCCGGCCCCGAGAGGACATTCATTCAGGCGCTTCCCGGTATCACGGAGACGCTGTCTGTCGCGGCGGAACATCTCAAAATAGGCGCCGATGTGGTGCGCCAGCGTGACCGGCTGCGCTTTCTGGAGGTGAGTGAAGCCCGGCATGACGGTTTCGGTATGCTCCTCCATGATGGCAAGCAGCGTTTCGAGCAGATGCTTCAGCGCCTCATCCATGGCGCCGCATTCCCGGCGGACATACAGACGCATGTCAAGGGCGACCTGATCGTTACGGCTGCGCCCGGTGTGGAGCTTTTTCCCGGTATCTCCGATCCGGCGGATCAGCTCGGCCTCCACGAAGCTGTGAATATCCTCATATTCCTCTGTGATTTCCAGAGCGCCGCTCTCCAGATCGGCGAGAATCTGCGAGAGACCCTCCCGGAGATGCACGGCCTCCTCCCCGCTGATGATGCCCTGCTTCCCGAGCATGTCGGCATGCGCCATGCTGCCGGTGATATCCTCCCGGTACAAGCGCTGATCAAATCGGATGGAGGCGTTAAAGTCAAAGACCTCCTGATCGGTTTTCTTCGTAAAGCGGCCGCCCCAAAGCTGTGCCATCGAGCTGATCTCCTTTCTGATTCCGTTTTCGCTGATTGTGTGCCATTATAGCACAGGCCGGCTTTATTGGAACAGCAATATCAAACGATGCAGACGATATGCCGGAAAAAGCATGCAAAAAACATAGGAAAAGCTGCCTGCAAAAAGTATGCGAAAATCCGCTTGCCAAAGCTGACGAAAGTCTATATAATACAAAAGTGCTTGCGGTTCGCAGGCAGTTTATGCTGGAATAGCGCAGTTGGTAGCGCAACTGATTCGTAATCAGTAGGTCGTGGGTTCAAGTCCCATTTCCAGCTCTTCCGGGCTCAGCCATATGGCTGAGTCCTTTTGCATTCTTTTTGTATTCTCTCCCATTGATTTATTCCTCGTAGCGATAAAGCGAGACGCTGACCGGCGGCAGCACAAGCGACAGAGAATACCCTCTCCCGTCCGTCTCTTTCCGGACGGCAGCGGAGGCCGCCCGCGGAACCGAGGCCTCTCCCCCGTAGATTTTTGCCGCACTGCAGAAAATCTGACGGTAATTTCCGTCGTAGGGGACGCCGACCTCCGTCTTCCATTCGACGCCGGCGTTGTTTATGACGATGAAGATAAATTCTCCCGGTCTCGCGCCCCGGCGAATGGCACAGAGCATGCAGCGGCTGTCCGCCATCTGGCGGATCCACTCAAGGCCATCCGGACGGCTGTCGTTCAGATGGAGCGCGGGAAGCGTCCGGTACAGGCGGTTCAGGTCTCGGACCATGCGGAATACGCCTGCCGCAGGGCTCTTCGGCTCCGGCCTCGTCTGTGCCTTTGTCTCTCCGAGATTCAACATTTTAGCCCCGGGATGCACCATCATCATGGCGATGAGCTGCCGCAGGGCCGCGAATTTTTCCTCCCGGCTGCCGGGGAAAGCAGAGAGGACCGTCTCCGCTCCGGGGCCGATATCCTTTGCCGTGAGCGGAAGAAGAAAGCTCTCCGTATACTGATAGAGAAGATCCTCCAGCAGGAGCTCGTGAACGCCCTCGCGGAACAGCGGATCTACGGAGAGATAGCGGAGGTGAGAATTTTTCCAGCCATCCTGCGTTTTATAGAAGAAGCCGAGCCTGTCTTCAAAGACGCTTCCGGTAACGCCGCTCCATGCCGCGGATTCCTGCGCTGTGGTCACCGCTCCCGGATTGCGCCGCTGCAGCATGGAATTCAGATGCTTCAGAAATTCCACGGCATCCGGGTTTTCCGCACCGCCGTAGAGATTGGGGGTCCAGCCGCTCTCCTGCTTGCCGTAGTCGAGATACAGCATCGGCGCGAGATCATCGAAGGCCAGTCCGTCGGCATGCAGCGCTTCGATCTGAAAAAATGCGGCGGCCAGCAGATAATTGGAAACCTGCGGTCTTCCGACATCAAAATAGCAGCCCCTTCCGTCCGGTGTGAATGCCCGCAGCGGATCGGAGGACTCATAGACGGGAGAAAGGCTGAACTGCTCCAGTCCCTCGGGGCTGCGGTCAAAGCGGCAGGGATTCCATTCAAACAGGACTTCCACTCCGACGGCGTGGAACGCGTCGACAAGGGTCCGGAGCTCCTCGGGGGATCCGAAACGGGGATCCGGCGCAAAAAGAGCGTTGGAATCGCTCCGTCCCGGCCGGAACTGCACCGCGGTGAAGCCGAGCTCCTTTACATGGGCGGGAAGTATCTTCCGCGCCGTCCGGAAGTCCGAGAACGCGGCGGGGTCAAATTCGTAGACGGAAAAAGGCTTTTCGCTGCCTCGCCGCTCCGCGCGGGACGACAGAAACACGGCGTCCGTCCATGCAAAGCGGGAGGACTCCGTCACGATCGAGGCATGCAGCGGCGAGCCTCCCGTCATACGGGCATAGGGGTCGGATTTCCTCACCGTGCTGCCGCGCCGGTTTCGCAGCTCGTACTGGTAACAGGCGCCGGAGGAAACACCCGGGATAAACAGCTCAAAGACATCGCTCTCCCCGGAGCGGCTCATCTGATGCACCCGGCCGTCCCAGCCGTTGAAATCTCCGACCACGCTTACCCGGGCACAGCCCGGCGCATAGACGGCAAAGCCGGTTCCGGAGATCCCGTCGTACTCCATGAGATGCGCGCCCAGCTTTTCGCCGACCGTATAGTGAATGCCGGCAGCAAAGGACTTTTCGTCCTCGGGGCTCCAGCGGGACGGAAAGCGGTAGCAGTCCTCCGCCGTCCGGACAGCGCCGCTCCGGTCCGTAATTTCATAGCAGTAGGAAAGAGTACTCTCTTTTCTGCGCGGGAGAAAGCAGGCATAAAACCCGTCCTCATCCGCAAGCTCCATGGGAACGCGCTCTCCGCTCTCTTTCAGGACTACGGACACGCTGCCCGCCTCCGGCAGAAAGGTCTGAATCAGTATGCCGTTCCCCTCGCGGTGCGCTCCCAGAAGCTTGTTCGGCCGGTCACCGTCAGAATAGATGATCGATTCAATCGCCGGCCAGTTCATCAGCCGGTACAATTTCCGGTTCATGAAAATTTCCCCCTTATATCCTGTGAATGAACAGTCCGCTGAGGAGCTTGGGCTCAAACCATGTCGACTTCGGCGGCATCAGCTCTCCGATATCCGATACGGCGAAGAGCTCCCCCATCGACGTCGGGAACATCGAAAACGCGCAGACGCAGTCCTCGTGGCAGCGGCGCTCCAGCTCGGCGGTTCCCCGGATACCGCCGACAAAATCAATGGCAGGATCCGTGCGGGGGTCTGTGATGCCAAAGACCGGCGCCAGAACCTCCCTCTGCAAAAGGGATACGTCAAGAGCGCCGACGGGATCCGTGCGCCGGATCCCGGGTCTTGCAACGAGGTGGTACCAGCGATTCCCGAGATAAAGACCGAACTGCCCCTTTTCGACGGGGACGACGGCCTCCGCCTGCGGTGCGGAGACGAGAAATGCGCGGGCCAGCAGCGTCAGCAGCTCGTCCGGGGAATGTCCGTTCATGGTTTTCAGCACGCGGTTGTAGGCAAGTATTTCGAGCTGATTTTCCGGAAACAGGACCGAGAGAACATAATCAGCCTCCCTCTCTCCGATCCCGTCCCGGTCTCTCTCCGCGCGCTGCGCCAGTCCCACCCGGACCGCGGCGGCGCAGCGATGATGTCCGTCTGCAATATAAAGACAATCGATGCGGGAGAGATGCTTTGCAAGAAGCTGCTGTTCGTCGTGATCCGCAATCATCCAGCCCCGGTTCCGGACCCCTCCCTCAGAGAGAAAATCAAAGACAGGAGGCGTCTCCATGGCGCGCATTACCATATCGCTGATCGCGGCATCACTCCGATAGGCAAGAAAAACCGGGCCGGTCTGCGCGCCGCAGGCCGCAATGTGGCGGGTTCTGTCATCCTCCTTGTCCCGACGGGTATTCTCGTGTCTCCGGATGACGCCGTTCCTGTAATCATCGATCGAAACGAGCGCGACGATGCCCGCCTGCGTCCGTCCGTTTCGAGTCTGGGCATAGATATAAAAGCAGCGCTCCGGGTCCTGCACAAACGAACCGTTCTCCATCCCGGCGCGGAGCATATCGCGCGCCCGCGCATAGACGCGGGGATCCTCAGGCGTGATATCGTCCGGGAACTGCGATTCCGCCCGGTCGATGCCGAGAAAGGACAGCGGATGGGAACGGACGAAGCGCCGCGCTTCCTCCCTGCTGTACACGTCGTAGGGCAGCGCCGCGACAGCGGACTCAAGCCCCTCTTTCGGGCGATACGCCGCAAAGGCACGGATATCAGCCATAGTTCACCTCATCTGACGGATGGTGCGGAAAGATCATCGGACGACACGGACGCGGAATACGCCGTCGATGCGGCGAAGCGTCCCGATCAGCTCCTCCGACGCCTTTTCGTCCAGATCAATCATGGTATAGGCCACCTCGCCCTTTGACTTATTCGTCATTTCCGCGATATTCATGCCGCTCTCACCGAAAACATGCGTGAAGCGGCTGATCATGTTGGCGATATTCCGATGGAAAATCGCCACGCGGCCGGGCTTCTCACAGACGCCCATGCTGCAGGCGGGATAGTTGACGCTGTTGGTGATATTGCCGTTTTCAAGGTAATCCATAAGCTCGTGAACTGCCATGACCGCGCAGTTGTCCTCGGACTCCTCGGTGGAGGCCCCGAGATGAGGCGTTGTGATGCAGCCCGGATGTCCGGCGACCGTGGGATTCGGGAAATCGGACACATAGCGACGGATCTTTCCCTCATCGACGGCACGGATCACAGCCTCTTCATCGACAAGAAGATCGCGGGCCATATTGATGAGAATGACGCCGTCTTTCATACGGGAAATGGCCTCGGCGCCGATCATGCCTTTTGTTGCGTCAAGGAGAGGAACGTGCACGGTGATGATATCGCATTTTGCATAGATCTCATTGACGTCGATCACATGACGGATATCCCGGGACAGATGCCATGCCGCCTCGACGGAGACGTAGGGGTCGTAGCCGTACACCTCCATATCAAGGTGCTTCGCCGCGTTAGCGACACGGACGCCGATGGCTCCGAGCCCGATGATGCCCAGCTTTTTTCCGGCGATCTCCGTCCCCGCAAATTTCTTTTTTTCCTCTTCGGCATTCTTGGCGATATCGGGGTCGGTCCGGCTGCCTCGAACCCAGTCGACGCCGTCCACAATCTCGCGGGAGGCGAGCAGCATGCCGGCAATCACCAGCTCCTTTACGCCGTTGGCATTGGCGCCGGGCGTATTGAATACGACAATGCCTTTTTCCGCACAGCGGTCGAAGGGGATATTATTGACTCCCGCGCCGGCCCTTGCGATGGCAAGAAGACCGTCCGAAAGCTCCATATCGTGCATTTTGGCGCTGCGCACCAGAATCCCCTGCGCCTCGGAGAGCTCTTCCGTCTGCTGATAGCAGGACGTAAACTCATCGAGGCCTACCCTTGCGATATTGTTGAGACAAGCATACTGAAACATGATTTCTCCCTCCCTGCAGGAACATGCCGCGGCGAAGCTCAGCGGTTTTCTTTCTCAAAGCGGTCCATATATTCCACAAGCGCCCGCACACCCTCTATGGGCATCGCGTTATAGATCGATGCGCGCATGCCTCCGACGCTCCGGTGTCCCTTGATGTTGACGATGCCGTGCTCTGCCGCTCCGGCGACGAAGCGGGCGTCCGTCTCTTCGCTGCCGGTCACGAAAGGAACGTTCATCAGCGAGCGGTCGGCGGGCCTCACGGTGCCGCGGAACAGACGGGACTGGTCGAGAAAATCATAGAGGAGCTTTGCTTTCTCTATATTGCGCTCCCGGATGGCTTCCAGCCCGCCCTGCTCTTTCAGCCAGCGGAAAACCAGACCGCAGATATAGATATTCCAGCAGTTCGGCGTATTGAACAGGGAGCCGGCGTCCGCCTGCGTTTTCCAGCGGAGCATGGAGGGCGTGTTTTTCACCGGGGTTTCCTCCGGGATCAGGTCCCTGCGGATAATGGAAATGACCATGCCGGCGGGGCCTATGTTTTTCTGCACGCCGCCGTAAATAACGCCGTAGTCGCCGACATTCACCGGTTCGGAGAGGAAGCAGGAGGAGACGTCCGCCACAAGGGGATGTCCCTTTGTATTCGGAAGCGCATGGAATTTCGTGCCGTAGATCGTATTGTTCTCGCAGATATAGACGTAGTCGGCGTCCTCCGGAATCGGCAGATCGCTGCAGTTGGGGATATAGGAAAACGTCTCGTCCTCCGAGGAGGCCACGGCGACGGCATCGCCGTAGAGCTTCGCCTCTTTCCACGCCTTTTTCGCCCACTGCCCGGTGATGATGTAGGCGGCCCTGCCGTTCTTCATCAGATTCATCGGAACCGCAGCAAACTGCTGGTACGCGCCGCCCTGCAGGAACAGAACCTCGTATTGATCCGGAATGTTCATAAGGGAACGGAGTCCGGCCTCGGCCTCATCCAGAATGCCCTGAAATAATTTGCTGCGGTGGCTCATCTCCATGACGGACTGTCCGGAGCCGTGATAATCCAGCATCTCCTCCGCGGCAGTCCGCAGAACCTCCTCCGGCAGAACCGCCGGTCCGGCAGAAAAATTATATACTCGTCCCACTTGCTGCACCCTCCTCATAAAATATTTTTATCTTAATAGAAAACGACGACGGGAGTCCCGGTCTGGAGCATGGGATAGAGCTGTTCCATATTGGAGAGCGGGACGTTGATACAGCCGTGCGAGCCGGCCGTCCGATAGATTTCCCCGCCGAAGCGGGAACGCCATGTGGCGTCATGGATGCCGATGGCGTTGCGGTAGATGTTGACCCAGTAATTAACAAACGAGCGGTAGGCCGTTCCGTTTTTTTCAGAGCCGCCGACGAGGTACTGGTTTCTCGCCTTGGCGTTGACGCGGAAAATGCCGGTCGGCGTTCCGTTTCCGGCCCGGAGATTTCCGGTCACGACGGGCGTGGTAAACTTCTGTATGCCGTTTTCATAGTAATAGAGCACCTGTCCCGTCAGGTCGATCTCGACGTAGGTCTGCCCCAGTCCGTAGACCGGCGTATGGATCTGCTGAAGTCCCTGCTCCAGAGCCGCAAACAGATAATTCTTTTCGTATTCATAATTCATATAGCGGCGGGAATTGTCCCCTCCCTGTACAGAGACGACGCGTCCGTCCGTCGCGATGAAGTCCACGGCGTTTGCGTTTTCCGGGTACAGGTTGTCAAGCGCCTCGACAAAGATCCGGATCTTCTGCTCGTCCGGAACATATTCCTTTGTCTTTTTGTCCACGTAGAGGCTTCCGTCCGGATTCACCGCAAGCAGTGACTGGGCGATGATGCCGTTGACGGCGTAATACTCGCCGTCTCCGAAATCGTAGATAATGTTTACGGACTGCATGTCCTGCTTCGATGCGGCCCGTACCGGGAGTCCGGTGAAGGCAAGAGCCGCGGCAGCGGCCGCAAGGACGAGCCCTGCGGCAAGCCATCTCTGAAAGTTTTTCTGTCTGCGTGCTGAATCCATAAATTTTTCTTCCTCTCCGCTCAGTTTTCTATATCGGAGGCGTCAAACGCCGTGTCGATGGAGGCGCCGGGGGAAACCATAGGGAAGACCTTGTCATCCCGGTCAATCCGGCAGTCGAGAACGACGGGCCCCTCCTGCCGGAGCGCCGCCGTCAGAGCCTCCTCAAGCTCTTCCGCATTTGTGACGCGGAACGCCCGGCAGCCAAGCCCCTCCGCAGTGCGGACAAAGTCCACTTTATCCTCAAGGACAGTCTGCGAGTAGCGCTGTCCGTAAAAGAGAGTCTGCCACTGACGGACCATTCCGAGAACCTGATTGTTGATGACGATCTGAATGATCGGTATGTTGTACCGGCTCGCGGTGGCAAGCTCGTTCAGATTCATGCGGAAACACCCATCGCCCCCGATATTGACGACAATGCGGTCCGGCTGGCCGAGCTTTGCGCCGATGGCTGCTCCGAGGCCGTAGCCCATGGTGCCGAGACCGCCCGAGCTGAGAAACGTGCGGGGCTCGGAGTAGCGGTAGAATTGCGCGGCCCACATCTGATGCTGTCCGACATCGGTGGTGATGATCGCCTTTCCCTCCGTCATGCGATCCAGCGTCTCCATGATCTGCGGGCAGGTGAAGCGGGAGTGATCATAGTTCAAAGGGAATTTCCGGTTATATTCTTCGAGCTGTGCCATCCATTCGCGGTGCTCCTGCGGTGCGAGCTGCCGGTTGATCCGGCTAAGAACGCGCTTCAGATCCCCGACAACGGCGAAATCCGCCTTGACATTTTTGTTGATCTCGGCGGCGTCGATGTCAATCTGGAGAATTTTTGCGCCCGAGGCAAAACGGAACGCGTTCCCCGTGACGCGGTCGGAAAAGCGCGCGCCCAGCGTAATCAGAAGATCGCACTGACTGACGCCGAAATTGGTCGTTTTGGTGCCGTGCATCCCGATCATTCCGGTGTAATGCGGATCGTGCTGATCCACAATTCCCTGCGCCATCAGCGTCTCGCAGACCGGTGCGTCGATGAGACGGACCAGCTCGCGGACCTCTTCCGCAGCCCCGGACAGAACCGCGCCGCCGCCGGCGTAGATAAAAGGCTTCCGGGAGGCTGTGATCATCGCGGCGGCCTTTTCGATATCCGCATCGGAATACCGCTCCGCCGGCTCCTCATACACAGGCGCCTCCGGCTCGTACTCACAGCGGGCGGCGGTGACATCCTTGGTGATATCGACGATCACGGGGCCCGGCCGGCCGGAACGGGCGATGGCAAAGGCCCGGCGGATGGCCTTTGCAAGGATGGACACGTCTTTCACAATATAGCCGTGCTTGGTGATGGGCATGGTGATGCCCACGATATCCACCTCCTGAAAGGTATCCTTGCCGAGGAGAGGAAGATTGACATTACAGGTGATGGCTACCAGCGGAACGGAGTCCATATAGGCGGTGGCGATCCCCGTAACGAGATTGGTTGCGCCGGGACCGCTGGTTGCAAGGCAGACGCCGACCCTGCCGGTTGCGCGGGCATATCCGTCCGCCGCATGCGCCGCCCCCTGCTCGTGCGCCGTCAGAATGTGGCGGATCGCCGGGGTCTGATACAGCGCGTCGTAGACATTGAGGATGGTTCCCCCGGGATAGCCGAACACGGTATCCACCCCCTGCTCTTCAAGACATCTGATGACAATCTGTGCACCTGTCAGTTCCATACGCTAAGCCTCGCTGTTTTCACTCAGTCTGCTCCGGGCACCCGGAGGATCGCGCCGCGGTTGCCGCTCGTCACCATGGTGCAGTAACGGGCGAGATAGCCGTCCTGTATTTTCGGTTCGCGCGGCGTCCATGCCGCTCTTCTTCTCTCGAGCTCCTTGTCCGGGACTTTCATTTCCAGACAGTTGTTCGGAATGTCGATGAGAATGCGGTCGCCCTCCTCCACAAGCGCGATCGGACCTCCGACTGCCGCCTCGGGGGAGACATGGCCGATGGAAGCCCCCCGACTTGCGCCGGAAAAACGCCCGTCGGTGATGAGCGCCACGGAGGAGCCGAGCCCCATGCCGGCAATGGCAGAGGTCGGACTGAGCATCTCGCGCATGCCGGGGCCGCCTTTCGGTCCCTCGTAACGGATGATGACCACATCGCCTGCAACGATTTTCCCGCCGGTGATGGCGGCAATGGCATCCTCTTCGCAGTCGAATACGCGCGCAGGTCCCTCGTGAACCATCATTTCCGGCGCGACGGCGGAGCGCTTCACTACGCCGGTGTCCGGCGCAAGATTGCCCTTCAGTACGGCGATTCCGCCGTTTTCAAGATACGGACGCTCAATTGGGCGGATCACCTCGGGATTGCGGTTGACGGCATCTTTGATGTTCTCTCCGACGGTCTTTCCGGTGACGGTGGGGAGGCTCTCGCAAAGGAGCTTTTTCTTCGAGAGTTCTTTCATGACAGCATAAACGCCGCCGGCCTCATTGAGATCTTCCATATAATGCGCTCCAGCGGGGGCGAGATGGCACAGATTCGGCGTGCGGTCGGAGATTCCGTTTGCCAGCTCCGGAGTGAGCTCTATGCCGGCCTCATGCGCTATGGCGGGGAGGTGAAGCATGGTGTTGGTCGAGCAGCCAAGGGCCATATCCACCGTCAGCGCGTTCAGAAACGCCTCGCGCGTCATGATGTCGCGGGGGCAGATGTTCTTTTCCACCAGCTCCATGATCCTGTTGCCGGCATGCTTGGCCAGACGGATGCGCGTCGAGTACACGGCGGGGATCGTACCGTTGCCGCCGAGCGCCATGCCGATTGCCTCGGTCAGACAGTTCATGGAATTGGCGGTATACATGCCGGAGCAGGAGCCGCAGGTCGGGCACACGTTCTCCTCAAAATCTTTCAGCTCCTGCGCGGTGATCTTTCCCGCGGCATAGGAGCCGACCGCCTCAAACATCGAGGAGAGACTGCAGCGGCTGCCGTTCACCCGTCCCGCCAGCATCGGGCCTCCCGATACAAATATGGTGGGAATATTGACGCGGGCCGCGGCCATCAGAAGTCCCGGCACGTTCTTATCGCAGTTGGGAATCATCACAAGCCCGTCGAACTGGTGGGCGCGGGCAAGACATTCCGTGGAGTCCGCGATCAGATCACGGGTTACAAGGGAATACTTCATCCCCACGTGCCCCATGGCGATGCCATCGCAGACCGCGATGGCCGGGACAGTTACCGGCATACCGCCGGCCTCGGAAATGCCCTGCTTCACGGCGCCGGCAATCTTGTCGAGATTCATATGCCCCGGAATGATTTCATTCCATGAGCACACAACGCCGATCAGCGGCTTCTCCATCTCCTCCTCGGTAAAGCCGAGCGCGTTGAAAAGACTCCTGTGAGGAGCGTGCTCCGGTCCTTTTTTCACATTATCACTGCGCATAAAACCCTCCTCCTTTGCCTTGTGCCCCCTCAGGCAGACACAAAAGGCCGCCTGCGGCTGATACACTGCCGCTGCGGAATGCCGTCAGATGCGGGCGGCAATCTGCTCTCCCATTTCAGAGCAGGTGACAGGCCTGCATTTTTTTGCCTCCTCCGGGTCTTTCGGCAGCAGATCCGCTGTCCGGAGTCCGTCTGTCAGAACGCTCCGTACGGCATGTTCGACAGCGTCCGCTTCTCTTTGCAGACCAAAGGAGTAGCGCAGCAGCATCGCCGCGGAAAGAATGGTCGCAATGGGGTTGGCAATATTTTTTCCGGCGATGTCGGGCGCGGAGCCGTGGCTCGGCTCATAGAGGCCGAAGCTGCCCTCGCCGAGCGATGCCGAGGGCAGCATTCCGATCGATCCGGTGATCATGCTGGCCTCGTCGGATAAGATATCGCCGAACATGTTTTCCGTCACGATGACGTCAAACTGCTCCGGTTCCCGGACAAGCTGCATGGCGCAGTTGTCGACCAGTATGTTCTCAAAGCGCACGTCGGGATAGTCCGCGGCCTGCGCCGCGGCGATCTTTCTCCAGAGGCGCGAGGTATCAAGGACATTGGCCTTGTCCACACTGGTGACCTTTTTCCGTCTCCGGCGGGCGATTTCAAAGGCGCTCTTCATAATGCGGCGGATCTCATTTTCGTTGTAGACCGCGGTATCCGTCGCGGTGAGCACGCCGTTTACGGTTTCCGTTCGCCGTGCGCCGAAATAGAGTCCTCCGGTCAGCTCGCGGACAATGATAAGGTCAAAGCTGCGCGGTTTTCCGTCCCTTGCCGCCAGAGGACAGGAGGCTGCAAGCTCGGGGAACAGATAGGCGGGACGCAGATTGGCGTAGAGGCCGAGCTCTCTGCGGATGGCGAGAAGCCCTGCCTCCGGCCGTTTATCCGGAGGAAGCTGATACCACGGAGAAACCGCCGGGTCCCCTCCGATCGATCCCATCAGAACGGCGCCGCAGGACTTTGCGGTGCGCACGGCCTCTTCTGTCAGAGGGACGCCGTACCGGTCTATAGAGCAGCCCCCCATCAGAATGTCGTGATATGTGATGCTGTGTCCGTACTTTAAGGCAATGGCTCCTAGGACACCGGATGCCGCGGCTGTGATCTCCGGGCCGATGCCGTCCCCGCAGATGCGGGCGATGTTCATATCCATGCTGCGCTCTCCTGTCTTTTTGAAAATTCCGGCGACGATTCTTTTTAGAAAAGGGGAGGCCTCTCAGCCTCCCCCTCTGTATGCGCGTGTTCCGGTGAATTGCACAGGTCTTTCACCGGCTGCGCCATCGGGCAGTACGCTGTCCGATGAAGCGATCATTTCTTTGCCTTTGACTTCCTGTCGTCCGCCTTGTCCTCGGCGGCGACGGCGTCCTCCGGCTTCTCAACCTGCACGATCGCGGCTTTCTGCATGGGGATGCGGCAGTTTTTGTTATTCCCGAATTCCACGATCACCGTATCGTCGGCAATGTCGATCACGACCCCGTAGAAGCCGGAGGTGGTGAGGACGCTGTCCCCGATGGTCAGTGTGGAGAGGAGCGCATCTTTCTGCTTCTGCTCTTTCTTCTGGGGACGGATCAGGAAGAAATAGAAAAAGGCCACGATAAGAACAATGTAGACAATGGATACAATGCCCATGCTCCCCGTGCCTGCCGCCGACGTCATTAGGATTCCCTGATTCAACATAGCTGTAACTCCAACCTTTCCAAAGTAGAAAATATCAGTGCGTCTATATTACACCACGCAGCTCGGCATTGACAAGACAATTCTTTCTTTGCCGAACATTTGTCCGCATATCGCGGACGGAAGCCGCTCTCAGTCAGTATCCGCGCCGAGCGCCAGCATGTCCAGCTTTTTCCGCCGGAACGCAGCGAAGTGCCCTTCGTCCAGAGCCTCCCGGATCTGGCGCATGAGATCATTGTAGAAAAACAGATTGTGCATGACACAGAGACGAAGCCCGAGCGCCTCCTCCGCCTTGAGAAGATGGCGGATATAGCCCCGGGAATACCCCTCCCGGCAGGCCGGGCACTGACAGCCCTCCTCAATGGGTCTGGGATCTCTCTCATACCGTTTGTTCCGGATATGGAGCGTCCCGCGGTTGGTATAGAGATTCCCGTGCCGGCCGTTGCGGCTGGGATAGACACAGTCGAAAAAGTCGATGCCGCGGGCGACCCCCTCGATGATGTTCTCCGGCGTCCCCACTCCCATCAGATAGGTCGGCCTGTTCTCCGGCAGATACGGCACCGTCGACTCGATCACGGAATACATCTCCTCCGCCGTCTCGCCGACCGCCAGTCCGCCGATCGCATAGCCGTCCAGCTCCATCTCCGCGATTTCCTTTGCGTGTGCGATGCGGATATCATGGAACACGGCGCCCTGATTGATGCCGAAGAGAAGCTGCTCTTTATTGATCGTCTCCTCAAGCACATTCAGCCGTGTCAGCTCTGCCCGGCAGCGGCGCAGCCAGCGTGTCGTGCGGGCTAACGAATCCTCCACATAGCGGCGCTCTGCCCGGCTGTTCGGGCACTCGTCGAACGCCATGGCAATGGTGGATGCGAGATGAGACTGAATCTGCATGCTCTGCTCCGGGCCGATGAACAGCTTTCTTCCGTCGACATGGGAATGAAAATAGACTCCCTCCTCCCGGATCCGCCGCAGATCAGAGAGCGAAAAAACCTGAAATCCTCCCGAATCCGTGAGAATCGGATGACTCCAGTGCGTCATCCTGTGCAGGCCGCCCAGATCATACACCACATCGTCTCCGGGGCGGACATGCAGGTGATAGGTATTGCACAGCATGACCTGCGTGTCTATGCTCTCCAAGTCTTTGCCGGAGAGTCCGCCCTTGATCGCAGCGGAGGTCGCCACATTCATGAACACCGGAGTCTCAATCGTGCCGTGTACGGTGTGAAAACGGGCGCGCTTCGCCGTCCCTTCTTTTTTCAGAAGCTCATATTCTGCCATAATCCGTTTCCTGTCATTTGCTTCGGTCTGTCACTTTTTGCGGTAAAAGCGGCGGACATCCTCCGCTCTTGCGCTCATGCCGCAGAGCATGGCGTCAAGTATTGTCAGAGCACACATAGCCTCGACGACCACGACGGCCCGCGGTACAATGACCGGATCGTGGCGGCCGCGGATGAGGAGCCGGCGCGGGGCCCCGCTCTCGTCGACGGTCGTCTGCTCGCGGAAGATGGAGGGCGTCGGCTTGATGGAGCAGCGGAGAAGAATGTCGCAGCCGTCGGATATGCCGCCCAGAATGCCGCCGGCGTGATTCGAGGCGGCGGTGATCCCTCCGGTGGCCTCGTCTGCGATAAATAGATCGTTATTTTCAGAGCCCTTTGCGGCGGCCGACGCCATTCCGTCGCCGATCTCGACGGCCTTGACGCCTCCGATGGAGACGAGGGCCGACGCGAGCCTTGCGTCGAGCTTGTCAAACACGGGGTCGCCGATGCCGGCAGGAACGCCGCGGATCACCGCTTCGATCACGCCGCCCGCGGAGTCCTTTTCCTCCATGCACTGTGCGAGATATTCCATGGCGCGGCGGTTCGCCTCCGCATCAGGCATGGCAGTGGGCATCGCCGCAATCAGTGAGCGGTCAAACGCCGCCGGATCGGCGGCGACGGGACCGATGGCGGCGGTGTAGGCAAAGAGGTCGATTCCGAGCTCCCGCAGGAGCTTCGCGGCAACGGCACCGGCTGCCACGCGCCCCGCCGTCTCGCGCCCTGAGGAGCGGCCGCCGCCCCGGTAATCGCGGATGCCGTATTTCGCATAGTAGCCGTAATCCGCGTGACCCGGCCGGAAGCAGTCTTTCAGATCGCCGTAATCCGCGGAGCGCTGCGCATTGCTGCGGATCAGCATGGAGATGGGAGTACCGGTCGTTTTTCCCTCAAACACCCCCGAGAGGAGCTCCACTCTGTCGTCCTCTCGCCGCGGCGTGGAAACGGCTGTCCGTCCCGGCCGGCGTCTGTCGAGAAAAGGCTGGATGTCCGCCTCACAGAGCTCCATTCCGGCGGGGAAGCCGTCCAGCACCGCTCCGATCGCAGGGCCGTGGGACTCGCCCCATGTCGTAACTTTCAATATGCTTCCGAAAACCGAACCCGCCATATCGTTCTGCTCCCTCCTGCGGACAGGCACTCCGCCGGTTGTCCCGCTCCCGACGCGGGGCGCTTTATTGCTGTCCCTCGGTCAGCCGGTGGAAAATACAGCAGTTCGGCTGATCGATTTTCATTTCCTTTGCGCACATGACGATCAGTCCCTTGTCCAGATCAACGCGGAAGAACGTCATGGTATTCGACTCGTGATTCAGCGACACCAGATGGCGGTTGTCCGGGAACATCTCCACGTCTTTCGGATAATCGCCGCTGACCGGCAGGCACAGCACACGCTGCAGAAGCCCCGTCTCCTGATCGATCCGGAAAATGACGACGCTGTTGTCGCCGGCATTGGAGCTGATCAGATATCGGGAATCCTCTGAAAAATTCAGCGCGCTCGCCGCAGAATTGCTCGCGTGATAATCGTTCAGCGTTGAGATAGTCTGAATTTTCTCAAATTCCGGGTCGTCATTCTGCTCCAGCGTGTACCGGTAGACGTCGATGACGTTCTTGAGCTCATGAACAATATACGCAAAGCGTCCGTTGGGAGAAAACTTGATGTGCCTCGGCGCGGATTCCTGCTCGCTGTGGATGGTGTCCACATGGCGGATTTTGCCGCGAACCGGATCAAAGGAATAGACGCTGGTGTTGTCGAGTCCCAAGTCGCAGGCGCACAGAAAGCGATTGTCCCTCGTCATCTTGACGCACTGCACATGCGGGCGGAAATTGCGCTCGGCGATGCTTCCCAGTCCCTTGTGATATACCTCGTCCGTGATTTCTCCCACGGAGCCGTCCTCGCGGATGCGCAGCACGGTGATTTTCCCGTCGTGATAGCCGGATACAAAGAGCCAGCGATCCGTATAGTCCGTGGAGAGATAAGAGCCCCGCATTCCGTTGATGGACGCGCGGCCGATAAACGCAAGATCCCCTCCGCCCGTGATGCGGAAGCTCTCCACCCCCTCGTCCGTAATGGAATAGAGAAACTGCCGGCTGTGCGAAATCGTCAGATAAGAGGAATTGGTGATCTCGACCTGATCCTTTTCAATAAGAAGACCGCGCTCCATGTCCACGTCATAGATGCGGATGCCGAATTTGTCTTTCTGCGCGGAGGTATAGCTGGAAACGTACGCGACATATTTCGCGCCGTCCGCGATGCGGCCCTCTTTGCGGGCCGCGTTTTTTTCTGTAAGGCTCCTGTTTTTTTCTGCCATATCTGCCCTCGTACTGCACTGCTGCGCCCACACTTCGGACCTGCACGGATACGGGGCCGGGAACCGGCTCTGCGCAGCGAGGACCGGTCTTTTGTCATCTTATCATAAATCGTCTTTCCGGTGAAACTTTTCATGGAAATCCGGAAGTGTTTCCGATACAATAAATGCAATGCGCCGCAGACCCGCGGGCGCAGAAAAAGCGCGGCCGCAGGGGAAAGCGGCTTCTTGTTCGCGCGCCGGCCGCAAGGCGGCGCAGAAGAGCCTTGAGGAGGAAAAGAGTGCATTGGAAAGGAAAGAGCTGATCAGGCTGGAGCATGTCTCCAAGGCGTTTGACGGACAGACCGTTCTCGACGATCTGAATCTTGTGATTCACGAGAACGAATTCGTGACACTGCTTGGTCCGAGCGGCTGCGGCAAGACCACGACGCTGCGCATCATCGGAGGCTTTGAGAAACCGGATTCGGGCAGAGTCATTCTCGACGGCCGGGATATCACCTCTCTTGCACCCAACAAGCGTCCGCTGAACACAGTATTTCAGAAGTATGCCCTGTTCACGCATATGGATGTGGCGGAGAACATTGCTTTCGGACTGAAAATTGCAGGCCGGGACAAGGCTTTCATCGAGGACAAGATTCATTATGCCCTCAAGCTTGTGAACCTTGAGGGTCTTGAACACCGCTCCGTGAGCTCTCTTTCCGGCGGCCAGCAGCAGCGCGTCGCCATTGCGCGGGCCATCGTCAACGAGCCCCGCATTCTTCTGCTCGACGAGCCGCTCGGCGCACTCGATCTCAAGCTCCGTCAAGACATGCAGTATGAGCTGATCCGCCTCAAGAACGAGCTGGGAATCACGTTCATTTACGTGACGCATGATCAGGAGGAGGCCCTCACCATGTCCGACGCCATCGTCGTCATGAATCAGGGCTATATCCAGCAGATCGGTTCTCCCGAGGACATCTACAATGAGCCGGAGAACGCATTTGTCGCGGACTTTATCGGCGACAGCAATATCATCGACGGGACGATGATCCGCGACCGTCTTGTCCGGATTCTCGGGCAGGAATTTCCCTGCGTCGATACCGGCTTCGGAACGGAGCAGCCGGTGGATATCGTGATCCGTCCGGAGGATGTGGAGCTCACCGCCGCCGGGGAAGCGGACGGAGGGCTTACCGGCGAGGTGACCGATGTTATTTTCAAGGGCGTGCACTATGAAATGTGCGTGATGGCCGGGGGCTTTGAATGGCTGGTTCATTCCACACGGATGTTCGGGGAAGGAACCCGCGTCCGGATCGGCGTCGATCCTTTCAATATCCAGATCATGAATAAGCCCGCGTCAGAGGATGAGGAGGCCGTGTCGGAAAATGATCAGATCAGATAAAGTCCGCGCGCTCTTTGCGGCGCCCTATCTCAGCTGGGCGGTTATTTTCATCGTCGTGCCGCTCCTCATGGTGTTCTGGTACGGCTTCACGGACGGCGCCGGGCGCCTGAGCCTTGCCAATATCGCCATCATCACAAGGCCCGAGTATCTGAAATCACTGGGGCTTTCCATGGCGCTGTCCCTCGTGAGCACGCTGCTGTGCCTGCTCATCGCCTACCCGCTGTGTCTGATTCTTACGGAGAAAAAGACCGGGCGGGCGGCAGTTATCGTTCTGCTCTTTATTCTTCCGATGTGGATGAATACGCTCCTGCGCACCATGGCGTGGCAGACCATACTGGAAAAGACGGGAATACTCAACACCATCCTGCGTTTCCTGCATCTTCCGTCCATCTACATCATCAATAAGCCGCAGGCCATCGTCATCGGCATGGTATACAATTTTCTGCCGTATATGGTGCTGCCCCTTTACAACGCGCTGGCAAAGATCGACGACAGCGTCATTCATGCCGCGCACGACCTCGGCGCGGACCGGAGACAGACCTTTCTCCGCGTCGTTCTGCCCCTCTCCGTTCCCGGCATCGTGAGCGGCGTCACCATGGTGTTCATCCCCGCGCTGACGACCTTTGTCATCAGTCAGATGCTGGGCGGCAATAAGATCCTGCTCATCGGCAACATCATCGAGCAGGAGTTCACACAGGCCTACGACTGGAATCTGGGCAGCGGACTCTCGATCATTCTGATGATTTTCATTATTCTGAACATGGTCATTGAGGCGGCGCTCGACCGCGCCCCGGAGAAGTGAGGACGAAATGACAAAATTTCTGAAGCGGGTCTATATTTTCCTGATCGTCTTTTTTATGTATGCGCCGATTGCGGTCATGGTCGTGCAGTCGTTCAACCGGAGCAAATCGAGGGGACACTGGGGCGGCTTCACAACGCAGTGGTATCTCAGCATGTTCGGGGACCGATCGATTATGGCGGCGCTCCGCAACACGCTTTCGATCGCGTTCCTCTCCTCGCTGATCGCGACCGTGATCAGCGTGCTCGCCTGTCTCGCCATCGTGCAGATGAAGCGGAGGACGCGCCGGGCCGTCATGGGCGTCACGAATATTCCCATGCTGAACGCCGATATTGTCACGGGCATCTCGATGATGCTGCTCTTTTTGAGCTTCGGGCTGAAATTCGGCTACGGCTCCATTCTGATCGCGCACATCACGTTCAATATACCCTACGTGATTCTCAGCATCATGCCCCGCCTCACCGCCCTTGACAAGAGCTACTTTGAGGCGGCGCTCGATCTTGGGGCATCGCCGGTCCGGGCCTTTTTCCGCGTCGTCCTGCCCGAGCTCATGCCCGGAGTGATTTCCGGAATGCTGATGGCGTTCACCATGTCCATTGACGATTTCATCATCACGCACTTCACAAAGGGTGCCGGCGTCGATACGCTCTCGACCAAGATCTACACAGAGGTGAGGAAAGGAATCAAGCCCGAGATGTATGCGCTGTCCACGCTGATCTTCGTCGTCATTCTGATTCTTCTGCTCCTGCTTAACGGAAGTCGGAGCAAGGCGGGACGGAAAAAAGCACCCGGAGGAAGAAGCATCCTTGAAATTGCGCCTGCGGCATTCCTTGTCGCCGGGCTCGCCGTATCCGCCTGCTCTCTGACCGCGTGCGGCAGCGCCGGGGAGGAAGCCGGAGCCGAGGCATCCGAAAGCAATGTGGTCTATGTCTACAACTGGGGAGAATACATCGATCCGGACGTGATTGAACTCTTCGAGGAGGAGACGGGGATTCGGGTGGTATACGATGAATTTGAGACAAACGAAATCATGTATCCGCGGGTTGCGGCCGGAGCCTCCCGCTACGATCTTGTCTGTCCCTCGGATTATATGATACAGAAAATGATTCAGAATCAGCTTCTTCAGCCGCTCGACTGGATGCTGCTCCCCAATGCTTCCGGGTATATCGGCGAAAAATATATGGCGCAGGCGCGCTCTTTCGACCCGGGGAACCGGTACAGCGTACCGTACTGCTGGGGCACGGTCGGAATACTGTACAACAAAACGTTGGTGGACCCCGAAGATGATATGGAGAGCTGGGACATTCTCTGGAATCCCCGCTACAAGGACGATATTCTGATGCAGGACTCGGTCCGCGACGCTTTCATGGTTGCTCTCATCCGGAACGGCGCAGATTCCAATACCACTGATCCCGCAGAGCTCGAGGCGGCGCTCTCTTCTCTTATGGAAGAAAAGCCGCTGGTGCAGGCCTATGTGATCGACGAGGTCCGGGACAAAATGATCGCCGGAGAAGCGGCGATCGGAGTGATCTATTCCGGTGAGGCGCTCTACACACAGGAGGAAAATCCGGATCTGGAATATGTGATTCCCCGCGAGGGAACCAATCTCTGGATCGACGGATGGGTTATCCCGGCCGGTGCGGAGCATGTGGAAAACGCGCACCGCTTCCTTGATTTCCTGTGCCGTCCAGAGATCGCGCTGATGAATTTTGACTACATTTATTACTCCACCCCGAATGAGGGCGCCCACGCCCTGATTGAGGATGAAGAGGTGCGCAATTCTCCGGTGCTGTTCCCGGAACTCTCGCAGTATGACAACCTCCAGACCTTTACTTACCTCGGGGAGGCGATGGACCGGTACTACAACGATCTCTGGATCCGGCTGAAATCATACTGAACCGCTTCACGCCGACACATTTCATTTTACTTCCGTATGGTTCCGTCTCCGCGGATCAGATATTTGCAGGAGGTGAGCTCCCGCAGTCCCATCGGCCCCCGGGCGTGGAGCTTCTGCGTCGAGATGCCGATCTCCGCTCCGAAACCGAATTCAAAGCCGTCCGTGAAGCGGGTGGAGGCATTGTGATAGACGCAGGCTGAATCGACCTCGCGCAGGAACCGCTCCGCCGCCTCCGGATTTTCCGTGACGATGCAGTCGGAATGCCCCGTATGACAGCGGTTGATATGGGCGATGGCCTCCTCGATGCTGCCCGCGGTTTTTACGGAGAGGATATAATCAAGATATTCCGCACGGAAGTCCTCCTCCGTCGCAGGCTGCGAATCCGGCAGAAATGCCGCTGAGGGAGCGTCCGCGCGAAGCCGGACGCCGTGCTCCCGCATGCTCTCCGAGAGCAGGGGGAGAAAACGGTCCATGATGCCGCAGTGCACCACCAGTGACTCCGCCGCATTGCAGACGCCAATACGCTGCGTCTTGGCGTTCACGATGATCGGGATTGCCTTTTGGATATCCGCATCCCTGTCAACATAGATATGACAGTTTCCCGCTCCCGTCTCGATGACAGGGATGCGGGAATTTTCCGTGACAAAACGGATGAGGCCGGCGCTGCCGCGGGGAATGAGGACGTCCACCTCGCCGCGCATGGTCAGAAACTCCGCCGTGTCCGCCCGGTCCGTCGATGCAATGAGGTTCACGGCGTCCTCCGTGACGCCCTCCGCCGCGAGCGCTTCCCTGAGAATGCCGGTCAGACAGCGGTTGGAGCAGAGCGCATCGCTCCCGCCTTTCAAAATGACAGTATTTCCCGACTTGAAGCAGAGCGCAAAGGCATCCGCCGTCACATTCGGCCGGCTCTCGTAGATGATGCCGATCACGCCGAGAGGAACGCGCACCTTGCGGATCCGGATCCCGCTGGGGCGTTCATATTCCTCCAGCACCTCGCCGATGGGGTCCTCCAGCGCCGCGACCTGCCGCAGTCCCTCGGCAATACCCTCGATGCGTCCGCGGTCGAGCGCGAGACGGTCGAGAAGTCCCTGCGGCATATTGTTTTCGCGTCCCCGCGTCAGATCGGCGCGGTTTTCTTCCAGAATTTTCCCGCTCTCCGCGCAGAGCAGCTCCGCAGCGCGCAGAAGAACCGCGTTCTTTTTCTCTGCGGGGAGCTGCTGCACCTCGGCGGAGGCTCTCTTCGCTCTCTGACATAACTGCCTGATATCACTCGTACGAGTCGTCATGCTGAATACCTCCATACAGAAATTTCGGGAAATCACGGGCCGATCACGCCGTTTTCCGTGATGATGCAGTCCGGACGCCGGTCGTGCGGCAGCACCGGGATATGGGGAACGATCTGTCCGGCATAGGCCAGAGCCGCAGTCGGCAGCGGCCCGTGCTCCCGAAGATAGCGGTCGTAATAGCCTCCGCCGAAGCCGATGCGGTTCCGATCCGGGTCAAAGGCGAGCCCCGGCATGAGCATCAGGAGCTCCTGCCGCTCTGCACTCCGGAGCGTCTCGGGCCGCAGTTCCCCGGCGGAATCGGGCTCCGGCTCCGGGATCCCGAATACGCCGGGCCGCAGCGCATCCGGATTCTCAATCCGGTAAAAGCGCATGATTCCGGCCTCTCCGCGGACAAGGGTGTCTGAAACCGGGCAGCAGACCGTTCTGCCCTCTGCCAGTGCTTTCCTGATAACGGCCCGCGTGTCCGCCTCGGCGCCGATGCTGATATAGCTCAGAATGATGCGGGCGGAGCGGTATGCCTCCAGCTCCTGCAGATGAAAGAAAATCTGCCGGTCCGCTCTCTCACGCTCTTCCGGAGCCATGGCGCTGCGAAGCTGCTTCATGCGGCGCCGGAGCCGCTTCCGTTCCTCCATCCTGCCGGCATTCTGCTTTTCCGCGGTGTCCTGCTCTTCCGCCCTGTCAGTCCATGGTTGCCTCGATATATTCCCGCAGATCAAAATCCGGGTCCTTTCTGCTTCGGAACAGCGTTCCCACATTTTTCCCCTCCATGATGTCATCGAGAATATGCAGATCGCGGCTGCTGGCGATCACCATATCGCAGCCGCTCTTTGTGGCGATCTGCGCGGCGCTAAGCTTGGTGCTCATGCCGCCCGTACCGCTCTCGCTGCCGGTGGAACCCTTTCCCATCTGCAACATTTCCTCCGTCAGATTGTCCACGTATTCAATGAATTCGGCATTGCTCGAACGGCGCGGATCGTCCGTGTAGAGCCCCTCGATGTCCGACAGAAGAATCAGCAGGTCGGCGCCGACCAGCGAACAGACCATTGCAGAGAGATGGTCATTATCTCCGACAGAATATTCGTAGGTCGCCACCGAATCGTTCTCGTTGACGATCGGGACGACGCCGAGCCGCAGGAGCTCTGCAAAGGTGTTCCGGATATTGTAATTGCTGAGCACGTTCGTGACGGTGTTCTTCGTCATGAGCACCTGCCCGGCGATCTGATTGTAGTCGCTGAAAAACTTCTGATAAATCATCATCAGCCGTGCCTGCCCGATGGCGGCGCAGGCCTGCTTGAACGTGATGCGGCTGTCGTCCATGGGATCCCGGCGGTCAAAATGAATCACCTCCCGGCCTACGGCCGTGGCTCCGGAGGATACCAGAATGACCTCCCGCCCTCCGTTCTTGATATTGGAAAGCTCCCGCGTCAGCATATCGATCTGCCGGTAATCCATCCGCCCGGTCTCCGCATGAAGCAGGGAGGACGAGCCGACCTTAACGACAATTTTTTTCCGCTGCTTTAATTCGCTGCGGTACGCGAGGTTTTCGGCGTGATGGGAAAGCAATTTCGGGTTCATAAATTCCTCCGTGAAAAAGTGTCTGCGGGGGCGCATATTTTCGGATGACGGCCTCGGCAATTCGCATGCCGTCCATGGCGGCAGACATGATTCCTCCCGCATAGCCGGCGCCCTCGCCGCAGGGATAAAGCCCTCGCAGCGAGGCCTCCATCGTCTCTCCTCGGGGAATGCGCACCGGCGAGCTCGTCCGGCTCTCAAGACCGATCACAAAGGCGTCTTTTCCGGCAAAGCCGGGCATGCGCCGGTCGAACGCACGCATACCCTCGAGAAAGTCCTCTGTCAGAGGCTCCGGGAGAAGACGATCCAGCGGTGCCGCGCAGAACGCGCCCTTGATGCAGAGCTCTTCCGGAAGCGGCTCCGGGGATGGCGTGTGCCGCGCAAAATCCGAGAAGCGCTCCGCCGGGATACGGCCCCCGCCGAGCTCATGGCAGGCCCTCTCCAGCTTTCGCTGGAACGCCATGCCGGCCAGCGGACTGTCCTCTCCGTAATCCGCGGCCGATACCGTCATGACGATGGCGCTGTTCGCCCGTCCGCTGTCCCGTCCGTGATAGCTCATTCCGTTGACCGCGAGGAGTCCCGGCTCCGAGGAGGCGTTTACGACGTAGCCGCCGGGACACATGCAGAAAGAATATATGCCGCGGCCGGAGCGCAGACGCTCCGTCAGCTTATAGGACGACGGCGGGAGCCGTTTTGCGCGGAGCGCTTCCGGATCCGCCGTGCCGTACTGATCGGCGTCGATGAGCCGCTGCGGATGCGCCACGCGGAAGCCGACGGCAAAATCCTTGGCCTGCATCGTGATTCCCTCGCGGAGCAGCTCCTCAAAGGTATCCCTTGCGCTGTGCCCCGGTGCGAGAATCACGGCGGAGGCCGGGATGCGCTCGCTGCCGTTCACGACGACGCCGGAGAGACAGCCGTTTTTTTCTTCCAGCGCGGTGACGGCGGCGCCGAAGCGGATTTCTCCTCCCAGCCGGATGATTCTGCCGCGCAGCGTCCGGATGACGTCGCGCAGAATATCCGTGCCGATATGCGGTTTACTTTCAAAGAGAATGTCCCCGGGCGCGCCGGCCTCCGCAAAGGCCCGGAGGATGAAGTCCTCCCGTCCGTCCCTGTCGTTCACCAGCGTATTCAGCTTGCCGTCGGAAAACGTGCCGGCACCGCCCTCGCCGAACTGGATGTTGGAGCCGGGATCAAGCTCTCCGGTCTTCCAGAAGCGCTCCACATCCCGGCAGCGCTCCTCCATACTCTTCCCCCGTTCCAGAATGAGAGGCTGATAGCCATGCTGCGCCAGAATCAGCCCGGCGAAAATGCCGGCGGGGCCGAAGCCGACGACGACGGGACGCTCAGGCAGCGGCTCCTGTCCGGGGACGGGAGGGGAATACGGCTTTTCATGATATTCCCTCAGTCCGGGGAGTTTCCGGTCAAGGAGCCGTTTCTCCTGTGCGGAAGAAAGCGAGAGCACAACGGAATAGACGTCAAAAATAAGCGGCTTTTTCCGGCAGTCGAGGGAATGACGGTGAATCCGGAAAGAAAGCGGATCGGATTTTGCAAGACGGAGCGTCCGGCGGAGCTTGCGTTCCAATGCCCCGGGCGCGTGTCCGCACTCGAGACGGAGCTGTGATAAAAGAAGCATATGACTCCTCCATGCCGAAGCGTTCAGCCGAGGGAAGCGGCGGCCGCCATACCGGCGGCGGCGCCGCTGCACATGGCAAAGGTCAGATTGTAGCCGCCGCAGATACCGTCCACATCCAGCAGCTCTCCGGCCAGATAAAGGCCGGGGCAGCAAAGGGACGAAAAATCCTCTCCGATCTCCTCCAGACAGACGCCTCCCGCCGTGACCTGCGCCTCGCGGAAGCTCCCGGTTCCCGTGATTTCATAGCGATCATCGCGAAGTCTGTCAAGAAACTGCCGCAGTGTTTTTTCGGAGAGCCGTCCGGTCTTGTTTTCTGCGGTAAGTCCACAGTGCCCGGCGATGAGCGCGCATATTTTCGGGTGAACCAGTCCGTCCGTGAGCTCGCGGAGCATCCGGTTTTCTGCAGCGAGAACGAGCCGCCGCGCGCGTTCTCTTTCCCACGTCTCCGGCGCAAATTCAGGAAGAAAGTCAACGCACAGCGCCGCTTTTCTTCCCTCCTCAAGAGCGCGCCCGGCGAGACGGCTGAGCTGAAAGACGGGAATCCCGGAGAACACGCCGTTTCCGATCTGCAGCTCGCCCTCCTCCCGGCGGAGGACACGCGGCTTCTGCGAAGACTCCAGCAGCGTGACGGCAGCAAAGGCGCGGACGCCGGAGGCCGCTTTCGTGGATTCTCTGATGACAAGAGAGGTAAGCGCAGGAATCGGCGAAATGATGCGATGTCCCAGTGCCCGGCTGAATTCATAGCCGTCCGGCGTCCCGCCGAGCTGCGGAGCGGCCGCTCCCCCCGAGGCCAGAACGACACGGTCCGCAGACACGGTCTCCCCGCTCTGCATCCGCAACAGAAAGCCGCCCGCCGCCTCCCGCGTAAGCCCGCTGACCCCGCAGGAGGACCGGAGCACGACGCCCCGGTCCCGCAGTATCCGAAGAAGCGCCGAGGAAATCGTGGCCGCCTGATCCGTCCGGGGATAGAGATATCCGTTCCGCGAGTGAAAATAGACTCCCTCGGAGACAAAAAAGGAAAGAAGTTTCTGCGGCGGGAAGTGCTGCAGCCGTTTTTCCCGGTCAAAGCATCCGGAGGAATAGTAACAGTCCTCGGGGAAATACTCGTTGGAGATATTGCAGCGTCCGTTCCCGGAGGCGCTGATTTTGCGGCAGGGCTGCTCATTGCGGTCAAAGACAATTACCCGGACACCGGGGCATTCCGCGGCCTTTGCCGCCGCCATGCACCCCGCCGCTCCCCCGCCGATCACAGCGATCACAGGCTCTGTATCATACTTGGTCATAGCAATCCCCATGCCGAAGCACTTTGTGCGAGGCACGCGCCGTAAAAGCACCCTGCGCCGGCGCGCAGGCTGCCGAGCCGCTCTGCGGCTCATGCCTTCTCACTACGTAACAGCACGTTTCGCTCACGGAGCAAATCATCGCATCAACGTGATTTTTCACACTAACTAACCTCCGCGGCGGCTATCTACCGAACAGATAGAAAAGCATCACGATGATATCCCCGCCGGGGATCCGATGCAGCTCGCGCAGATCGCAGACCCGCAGAAAGATCGTCAAAAGAACATAGGCGGCCAGATAAACGGCGGCCAGCACGAGGAGGGCCGGCGCCGCTCCGATATGCTCATAGAGATAGTCCCCGGCAAGAAATACCGGAATAGCGGCCAGCACGGCACAGATCGCGGCCAGCACCGCCTCTCTCGCCCAGCGGTTCCTGCGCAGAGTTCCGCTCCGGAGCTGCACCATCAGGAGGAGGCAGAGGAGAACGCTGAATACAAGAAAAGAAACCGCGCCCGCCAGCTCCGGCGAAATCCCAGCGCGGGCGAGGAGAATGAATAGGCCTGTCTGAAGCACAAAGGAGGGAATGACGGCAATCAGGATGCAGCGGATATCATGGGTCGAGAGGCATAGCATGACGAGAAAAAGAGCAGTTCCGAAAAAAAGAACGGCAGGCCCGCTCCATTCCAGCGTGACCTCTGCCGCGCTGTCGTCAATTCCGTAGCCAACGGCCGTCAGAATGCGGGCCGCGGCAATGAAAAAGAAAGATACCGGCATCAGCACATAGCTGAGAAGCCGCATCACCATGCCGAAGCCTCTGCGAAATTCGCGCAGGTTCTGGTCCGTCATCTGTCCTCCGAGCTTTGCCGGATAGGTAACAAAAGGGATCAGCAGAATAAAGACGGCAGCAAATACAATGGAGAGGGTTTTGCTGTAATAGGAGGCCCAGAGAGCGCCCGTCTCCGGATCGCTGATCTGCGCAAAATAAAAGCTCAGCCGATAGTCGGCAAGCACCGGAGCCGCAAGGAACAGAAGCGCCGCGGACGTGAGAAGAAACGAGGACCAGTAGGCCCGGCGGATGCTCCGGTCGCTCTCCTGCTCCGTTCGAGTGTCCTCATGCTCCGCGAGATACCCCCGGATGAGCTGTCCGGTGATGCGGTGGCAGAAGAGCCACAGGAGGAGCGTGAGGAGCGACGCCGCAGAGAGTCCCGCCGCCGCGCCCGCGGCTCCGTAGAGCGGCGCCACCGAGGGATTCCGAAGAAGCGCCGCCGCTTTTGTCCCGTAATCGAAGCAGAGCTTTCCAAACAGAAGCATCAGCGCGATGCGGAGCGCCGCCTCCGCGATGGTGCAGATAACCGAAACGCGAAAGGAAAGCATGGCCTCCTCATAGCCCCGAAGTATACCCGTCAGGGAAAGAAACAGAAAGGCGGGAGAAAGCGCGACAAACAGCAGGTAGAGATCAAAATTTGCCCCTGCCGCGGCGGCCAGCACACGGCAGCCGGCAAGACACAGAAGCGTCAGGACAAGTCCCGCGATCAGCGTGGGAAAGCGCACTGTTTTCAGCACGCGGGGAATGGAGGAAAAACGTCCGCGGAGACGCCGTGTTCTTACCATACGACGGGCCGTGAGCGCACCGGTGCTTACAAACGCGGCATAAAAAAGAGCAAACAGCTCCATGCCGGGGATGATATAGGCGGTTCCCTCCGGACCGAGCAGAGAATAGAGAGGAATGCGGACAAGGCAGAATGACGCCGCAGCAGCAAAGAATACGGCTGTGCAGAGAGCCATGCCATTCCGGGCGCCGCGCATTGTCCTCTTTATCATCATCTCAATCCTCCATAATGAAGCGTTTTCAGCAGCCGGGAGCTGCCGGAGCCTCCCCGCGCCGGATGCCGAGCGAAGCGAGAACCGCCTCCTGACGCTGCTCCATCCGTTCCGCCTCCTCCGGCGTCTCGTGATCGTAGCCGAACAGGTGCATCATACTGTGCGCCACAAGAAAAGCAAATTCACGTTTTTCGCTGTGTCCGTACTCCTGCGCCTGTGAGCGCACGCGGCACGCATTGACGACGATATCCCCCAGAACGACGCAGCCGTTGTCCGGATCGATACAGTCTGCCGCGACCTCCGCCGCACTGTCAAAATCAGCCGGGGCGTCAAAGCACAGCGCCGGAAAGGACAGAACGTCCGTCTCCCGGTCTATCCCCCGGAATGTCCGGTTATATTCCCGAATCGTCTCATCCCCCGTGACGACAAGAGAAATCTCGCAGTCAAAGGGGCAGCTCTCCTCTCTGAGCGCTTCCCGGATCACCTGCCGCGCAACGATCTTCAGAGAAAAATCAAAGCGCTGACCGACGTCTATTTCCGTATTCATGACAAGCTTTTTCATGACGGGCTTTTTCATGCTGTCTGCTCCTTACCTCGCGGCTGTCGTAGTCCTCATAGGCCTTGACGATTTTCTGCACCAGAGGATGACGGACCACATCCCGCGCAGTGAGCGTGCAGAAGCGGATCCCCTCGACGTTCTTCAGGACGCGCTCCGCGATCTCAAAGCCCGACGGGACAGACGGCGAAAGATCTTTCTGCGTGGGATCGCCGGTGATGATCGCCTTGGATCCGAAGCCCAGACGGGTGAGGAACATTTTCATCTGCTCCGGCGTCGTGTTCTGCGCCTCGTCCAGAATCACATAGGCGTTGTCCAGCGTCCGGCCGCGCATATAGGCAAGAGGCGCGACCTCGATCAGTCCCTTTTCCTGATTGCGCTGAAAATTCTCCGCCCCCATAATCTGAAACAGCGCGTCGTAGAGGGGACGCAGGTAGGGATCGATTTTCTGCTGCAGGTCGCCGGGGAGAAAGCCCAGCTTCTCTCCCGCCTCAATGGCGGGCCGGGTCAGGATGATGCGCTGCACCTCTCCTGCCTGAAAGGCCGTGATCGCCATGGCCATGGCAAGAAAGGTTTTCCCGGTTCCGGCCGGACCGCCGGCAAAGGTGATCATATGATTCCGGATCGCTTCGATATACTCTTCCTGTCCGAGCGTCTTGGGCTTTACCGGCCTGCCGCTCACCGTCCGGCAGATGACCGTGCGATCGATCCGCTCCAGCACATTTTCTTCCCGCTCTTCGCTCTTCATCTCGAGCGCATAATCGATTTTCTGTTCGTCAATATCCGATCCGTTCATCGAGATCCCCGCGAGCTGTTCCATGATGCGAAGCGCCGTGCGCACGCCCGTCTCCTCTCCGCTCACGCTCACAAAGCCGTCCCGGAGAACCACCGTCACGCCGAGCTCACGCTCCAGACGGCGGAGATAAGCATCCCGGCTGCCAAAAATATCTTCCTGCGCCGATATCGGCAAAACCAGTTTTTCTGTCACCTGCTGTCAATCCTCCGCACCGCGTGCGTCCCGTTATTTATGGTAAGGCTCGCCCCGGAGGATCCGGAATGAGCGGTAAATCTGTTCCAGAAGAATTACGCGCATCAGCTGATGCGGAACGGATACGAACGCTGCCGTTCCGGTAGAACTTCCGTATCCGTTCCGCCTCCTGATAAAAACGCTCGCGGAGCCTGCCCACGGCGATCACGTCAACATTCAAATCCGTCTCATCCTCCCGCCGGGGTTATTCCTCCTGGGTATCTTCCGTCTCTCCGAACAGCGACGCATAATAGCCGTCGATAAAATATTCGATGAAGCTCTCCTCGAGGCCCACAAATTTTTCATTGATGAAGCGCTTCATATACGCGGTTCTTGCAAAATATTTCTGCTCCTCGGGGAGCTCCTGCAGTTCTTCCGTGAGGGCGGTGTCAATCCCTGCGGCGTCAAGGTTATCGCGGCACCAGCGTGTGATCTCGTCCTCGAGCGACCGCTCGGATTCCGCCTGTCTGCAAAGTCCTCGCACCGAGCGCATCGAAACGACACCCATGACAAGGAACAAAATGAACATCGCGCCCATGACGCCGCAGACGAGATAGCGGTTCCAGCCGCTCACACGGAAAAACGGCAAATGGTCAAAATAGAGGAGAAGCACCATGAGAAAGCCGAGGCTCCCGACGCTGAGCAGAGCATAGGCGGAGGATTTGTTTTCCTCTGCCCGCTCCATGCTGTTGTGATAGGCAAAAGTCCGCGCAGCCTGCTTCTCCGAAGAGGCAGCTTCGGGTGAAGTTTCCGTTCCGGATACAGGATCGGCCTCCTCCCGTTCCTCCCTCTCCGGCTCCTGCACCTGCGCGGCGCGGTCATATTCCTCGAGAGATTCCACGAGATCGCAGCCGCAGTCGGCACATTTCACGATTCCATCCCGATACTCATTGCGACATTTGGGACACCACATAAATCCTCCATGCCGAAGCACCCTGTGCCACCCTGTGCGAGGCACGCGCCGTAAAACCGCCTGCCCGTTATGCGTTCCGTTTCCGCAGATATTCGTCAATGCCTCTGGCCGCCTTGCGTCCCGCGCCCATGGCGAGGATCACCGTCGCCGCCCCGGTCACGGCGTCGCCGCCGGCAAACACGCCCTCGCGGGTCGTCATTTCATTTTCCTCGTTTGTCACAAGGCCGCCGCGCTTTGTGACATCCAGTCCCTTTGTTGTAGAGGAGATCAGGGGATTCGGCGAGGTTCCAAGCGACATGATCACACAGTCGCAGTCGATGACAAATTCCGAGCCGGGGACCGCGACGGGACTCCGTCTGCCGGAGGCATCCGGTTCGCCGAGCTCCATGCGGATGCACTTCACGCCGTTCACCCAGCCGTTTTCATCGGTCAGAATTTCCACCGGATTGTTCAGCAGGTCAAAGATAATGCCCTCTTCTTTGGCATGTCCGACCTCCTCCCGGCGTGCGGGGAGCTCCTCCTCGCCGCGGCGGTATACGATATGAACCTCGGCACCCAGACGGCGCGCCGTTCTCGCCGCATCCATCGCCACGTTTCCGCCTCCGACGACAACCGCTTTCTTCGCCCGGTAAATCGGTGTGCGGGAGCCTTTCTCATAGGCGTGCATCAGATTGCTCCGGGTCAGATACTCATTGGCGGAGAACACCCCCAGCGCCTGTTCTCCGGGAATGTGCATGAACTTGGGGAGTCCCGCTCCGGAGCCGATGAACACCGCGTCAAACCCCTCTTTTTCCATCAGCTCGTCGATGGTGACCGATTTGCCGATGATGACGTTCGTCTCGATGACGACGCCGAGAGATTTCACATTCTCGATCTCCCTGTCGACGACTTTCTCCTTGGGAAGACGAAACTCCGGAATGCCGTAGCTCAGAACGCCCCCGGCCTTGTGCAGCGCTTCAAAGATCGTCACGCCGTAGCCGAGCTTCGCGAGATCGGAGGCGCAAGCAAGACCTGCAGGGCCGGAGCCGATCACCGCAACGTTCTGACTCCTTTTTTCCTTTGCTCCCTCCGGCCTCACGCCCATGACGCGGGCGGTGTCCGCCACATAGCGCTCCAGCTTGCCGATGGAGACCGCCTCGCCGCGGATGCCGCGGACGCAGCGGCCCTCACACTGGGTCTCCTGCGGACAGACACGTCCGCAGACCGCCGGAAGCGTCGAGGATTCCCCGATGACCGCGTAGGCCCCCGGGATATCATCCTCCTTTATTTTCGCAATAAACCCGGGAATGTTGATGCTCACCGGGCAGCCCTGCACGCACAGCGGCTTCGGGCACTGCAGGCAGCGGAGAGCCTCCGCCTGCGCTTCTTCCTTATTGTAGCCGAGACATACCTCCTCGAAATTGGCAGCCCTCACCGCGGGATCCTGCTCGCGGACCGGTACTTTCTTCATCATATCCATATGAATCCTCCATGCCGAAGCGTTTTATATGAGGCACGCGCCGCAAAATCGCCTGCGCGGATTCTGCGGCTGCGGTCAAGGGCGTCTGCATCAAGGCACAAATCGCCCGCTAAAGCCGCTGCCGTCAGGCGGTGCAGATGCCGCAGCCGCCGTGATGCGTATCTCCCTCTTCGGCCTCGAGCATGGCCCGTCCCTCTTCGGATTTGTACAGCTTCATTCGCTGCATGGCCTGATCGAAGTCAACCTTGAAGCCGTCAAATTCCGGGCCGTCAACGCAGGCGAACTTCACCTCTCCGTCCACCATAAGACGGCAGGCGCCGCACATGCCCGTTCCGTCCACCATAATCGGGTTCATGCTGACCGTGGTGGGGATTCCGAGCTGCTCCGTCAGCTTGCAGACAAATTTCATCATGATCATCGGACCGATGGCGACGCACAGATCATAGCGCTTCCCCTCGTCGTACAGATCCTGAATCACCTTGGTCACCATGCCGCTTCTGCCGTAGGAGCCGTCGTCGGTGGTGATATACAGATTTCCCGCCACCGAACTCATTTTCTCCTCCATGATGACAATATCCTTTGACTTTGCACCCTCAATGGCATCGGCCAGAACACCGTGCTCCTTCAGCCATTTCAGCTGAGGGTAGACAGGCGCCGTGCCGACGCCGCCGGCGACAAAGAGGATTTTCATTTTTTTCAGCTTCTCCGGATCGATTTCCGTGAGCTCGGACGGCCTGCCGAGCGGGCCGACAACATCGTGAAAGCTGTCTCCCGGCTCCAGCTCGCTCATGCGGAGGGTGTCGCTGCCGATGGGCTGAAATACAATCTCGACCGCTCCCTTCTCGGAATCATAATCGCAGATGGTAAGCGGAATGCGCTCACCGTTCTCATCCACGCGGACGATCAGAAACTGACCGGGCAGCGCGTTCTCTGCGACGCGGGGGGCCTCCAGAAGCATACGATAAATGTTGGCCGACAGCTTTTCCTTTTCCAGAATTCTGTACATACGTCCTCTCCTCCCGCCGTCCCGGCGGGTTCTCCTATGCAGAAATCGCATTTTCTATATATTAGATGATTCGGGGAATCGATGCAATGCAATCATTATCCCAATGGTGTGAGCACCGCCTTTCCGCCGCTGTCATCGTACAGATTGACCGTTTTGTTGGTCAGATTCACCGCGAATTTTCTGCCGGTTTCCGCACTGCTCCCGGCGGCATCCACGAGAATCTCGGAATAAATATAAAAATTGCCGTAATTTCCGATGGTTTTCAGCCCCTTATAATAATAGGCGTAGCGCGCGCTGCCGTCCCGGATGGTGCCGACGGTATCCACAACCTCTCCGCTCCGTATCATCGCGACAAGGATGTAGTTCGGCCCCTCCTCAATCGACAGATTTCCGCTGGGCTGAAATTCATAGCGTCTCTCGACGATATCGCTGCTCGCCCCGCTCTCCGCGATGACTGCGAAGCGATAGAACGAGCTTCCGGCCGGCATGACGATGGGGTCGGTGTATTCTTCCGATTCCCCGGTGGGGTCCGATCCGTCCGTCGTGTAGTAAACGGTTCCGAAAGACGGCGGACTGACCGTGATCAGCGTGGGCGAGGTGTAGCCTCCGGAGCGCGTCGTCACCTCCGGGGCATCCGGAACGGCCGTCCCCACCTCATAGTGCATGGTCACGGCGTCGCTGTATACACCGTAGCGGTTGACGGCGACGGCAGCGATGGAATATTCACCCTCCGTCAGGAGAAGCGGCTCCTGATACAGGTGATCCTCCGCGGTAGGTTCTGAGCCGTCTGTCGTATAGAAAATAGAGCCGGTGCATTCCGTCCTGAGAGACAGATACAGAATATCCTCGTATTCTCCCTCCGGCGCATCAAAGATCGGAGGGGACACCAGATAATCCGGAAAAAGCTCACGGATGCTCTCTCTGCTCTCCGCCAGAAGCGCCGCAATCTCACGGTATCGGTTCTGTGCGGCATAAATATCGATCAGGGCTTCATAGGCTCTGTGAAGCTCATCCTCCGACAGCGCCCCCTCCTGATCGGCAATCAGCGCTTTCAGCGTTTCCGCCGCCGCCTCAAAGCGCCCGGCGCGAAGCTGATAATCCGCCTTTTCCATGATGAGAGCCGCGGCGGGCTCCGTCTCAAGAGAAACCGCCCGGTCGATCAGCTCCGCCGCCCGGTCGTTCTCTCCGCGGCGTGATGCCTTGTAGGCCTCTCCGACATAATAGGACTGCGAATGCAGGCGAAAATAGAGAACCGTGCCGGTTCCCGCGGCGAAAAGGAGCAGAAAAACAATGGCTGCCGTCTCCATGCGGATCAGGCGGCGGTGTCTGCGTTCCTTTTCCTCGAGGAGCTTCTGTCTTCTGCTTTCCGCCGCCTCCTGCCGTGCGATCGCCTCCGTGATGCGCGTCATGTTCTCAGAAATCTTCTGTTCTACGGTATCATATTCCGGAACAATGGCGATCTCATGGCCGCAGCTTTCGCATAAAAGTTTTCCCTCGGGGATCTCTTCCCCGCAATTCGGACATTTCATAGCTCAGTGTCTCTGCAGCGCCAGCGAGTCCAGACAGTTCGACATCAGCATGGCGATGGTCATCGGTCCTACGCCGCCGGGAACCGGCGTAATGGCGGAGCAGAGCTCCTCCACCTCGGCAAAATTCACATCGCCGCACAGCGTCCCGTCCGGGTCCCGGTTCATTCCGCAGTCAATCACCACGGCGCCCGGCTTCACATGCTTCTTCTCAATCAGTCCGGCCTTCCCCACCGCGACAATCAGAATATCGGCCCTCCGCGTTACCGCCGCGAGGTCGGCCGTCTTTGAATGCGCGATCGTGACGGTGGCGTCTTCCCGCAGCATCAACATGGCCATCGGCTTGCCGACAATGTTGCTGCGCCCGACGATAACGCACTCCTTGCCGGCCATCGCGATATGATAGCGCCGAAGCAGCTCTATGATCCCCGCAGGAGTACAGGAGCGGTAGCCGGGAAGACCGATGCTGAGCGCGCCGACGCTCTGCGGATGAAATCCGTCGACATCCTTTGCCGGAGAAATCGCTTCGATCACTTTCTGTGCATTCATGTGGAGAGGCAGCGGAAGCTGTACCAGAATCCCGTTCACCGCCGGATCCGCATTCAGACCGGCAATGAGGGAGAGCAGCTCCTGCTCGGAGGTCGTCTCGGGCAGCTCATAGGACAGGGAACGGATGCCACAGTATTCACATGCCTTTTTCTTGTTGCGGACATATCCCGCCGACGCGAGGTCTCTGCCGACAAGCACAACCGCCAGCGTCGCCTCTCTTCCCTGTTTCCGCAGCTCCTCTGTCCGCGCTCTCAGCTCGTCCTTGATGCTCTGCGCTGTTTTCTTTCCGTCGATGATCTCTGCCATACCGGTCGCTCTCCTGTCCGTCTGATTTATATCCCGTTTTCTTCAATATAGCTTTCAAAATCACTGCGCGACATCAGAACGGTCCGGGCCTTGGTGCCCTCCTCGCCGCTCACGACGCCGGCGTCGCTCAGCTGATCCATGATGCGCGCCGCGCGGTTGAAGCCGATTTTATAGACGCGCTGAAGCATGCCGATCGAGGCTTTCTGCTTGTCAATAATAAGATAGCCCGCCTCGACAAAGTGCTCGTCGATCTCCGGTCCGCCCGCAGCGGCCTCGCCGAGGCCGCCGGAAGCGCCGGTATCCTGACCGCTCTGAAGAGAAGCGATCTTCCGCTCCACCTCGCCCATATCGGTGACGTAGGCAGGATTATGATATTTTATGTAATTTACGACATCCTGCACCTCCCGGTCGGAGACAAAGGCTCCCTGCACCCGGGCCGGTTTGGGATAGCCCTGTGGATAAAACAGCATGTCGCCCTTGCCGAGAAGCTTTTCCGCGCCGTACATATCAAGAATCGTCCGGGAATCCACACCGCTGGAAACGGCAAATGCGACGCGGCTCGGCATGTTCGCCTTGATCAGTCCCGTAATGACGTCCACCGACGGCCGCTGCGTCGCAATGATGAGGTGGATCCCTGCGGCACGCGCAAGCTGGGCCAGACGGCAGATGGAATCCTCCACTTCCTTGGCGGACACCATCATCAGATCCGCCAGCTCATCGACGATAATCACAATCTGGGGCAGGTATTCGACAGAGAGATCATCCCCCTCCTTTGCCAGCCCATTGTAGCCCTTGAGATCACGCACGCCGTTCTCCGCAAACCGGCGGTAGCGGTCTGTCATTTCCTGTACAGCCCACTGGAGCGCCGAGGACGCTTTTTTCGGGTCGGTGACGACCGGAAGCAGCAGATGCGGAATCCCGTTGTAGACCGTGAGCTCCACAATTTTCGGATCGATCATGATGAGCTTGACATTCTCCGGAGAATACCGGAAAAGAATGCTCATAATGAGCGTGTTGATACATACCGACTTTCCGGAGCCGGTAGAGCCGGCAATCAGCATATGCGGCATTTTGGCAATATCCGAGACAATGACGTTTCCACCGATGTCCTTGCCCACGGCAAAGGCGAGCTTTCCCCGGAAGCTCCGGTACGGATCGGCCTCCAGAAGATCCCGGAGGGCCACTGCGCGGATGCTGCGGTTCGGAACCTCAATGCCGATGGCGGCCTTGCCGGGAATCGGAGCTTCAATACGAATGTCCGCCGCGGCGAGATTCAGCTTGATGTCGTCCTGCAAAGAGACGATGCGGCTGACCTTGACGCCCTGCGCCGGGAGCAGCTCATAGCGGGTGACGGCAGGGCCCTGACTGACCTGCGGAATGGTCACGTCCACACCGAACGTCTTGAGCGTGTTCTGAAGACGGAGAGCCGTTTCCTGAAGCTCCCGGTCCGATTCCGGATTCCGGGCGTGATCCCCTTCTTTGAGGAGCGTGAGCGGAGGGAGGATATAGGGCGGCCGCACTTTTTTCACCTCAGGGGCCGCGGCGGCAGACAGCGCACCGGATCCGGAAGCACCGGCATGCCCTGCCGGGGCCGGTGAATTGTGAGATACGCCCACAGATGAAGCCGCGCCTTTGCTCTCTGCCCGCTCTCTCTCGATCTGAATCTGCTCCAGAGCCTCTAATTCTTCGGCGGCAGACGGCGCACTCTCCGATTCTCCCTCAGCAGACAGCGTTGCCTCTGTATCCGGGACGTTCTCCGGTACAGTATCCGCCGGTGTCATGACGCCGACATCCTCCGCGGCATGGCGGATGATGCGGTCCGCAAATTCCCCGGAGGTATAATCCGGCGAGGTTTCCTCAGGCACCGTGACGCCGATCCCGGAAAAGCTCTGCGCGGACGGCGCATCACCGGTCCTGCCGAGATCCTCTCTCACTGTAATTTTCGTATAATCCGCGCCTCTTACCGTAATTTCATGGAGGTCATTGCCGGTAAAATATCCCGCCGGCTGCCGCCCGGCCGCATGCACCGTCGTCTGTTCCGCCAAGACGCCCGCAGCACCTGCCGCCAGCACAGCCGCCCCGGCTGCTCCGGCAGCTCCCGCGTCCGAAGCCTCCCGTACCGGTTCTGCCTCCGACGTCTCTTCCGTCAGCGTCGTCTCGGTCAGAGAGCCGCTGTATCGGGCCACTTTCCGGAGCACACGCTCATTCTCGGCCTCCTCCGCGCGGATGCGGGCCAGCTCTCTCTCATTTTCCTCGGCAATCCTGAGTTCCTCCGCGCGGCGTCTTGCATCCTCCTCTTCCCTGCGCCGCTGCTCCGCCCATTCCTGTTCTCGCTGAAAGCGTTCTTCCTCCTGCCGGCGTCTCCGCTCCCTGCGGGACGCCTCGCGGCGGCGGAGCATTTCCTCATAGGCGAGATCTTCTTCCTCCTGCCGGTGTCTCCGATCCTCCTTCATGCGCTCCCGTCCGCGGCGATCTTCTTCCGCAGAGCCGTCCTCCGCCCGGGGGAAGCTCTCCGGCCCATCCTCACCGCTCCAGTCTCCGGCGTCCTCCTCTTCATAAACCTCATAGCGCCGTTCGTCCGGCTCGCGGTAATCCGGCTGCAAAAGCTCGACCAGGGAGCGGCCGCTCAGCAGCACGGAGCAGACCAGAACCACGGCAATCATGATGAGCACCGTTCCCGCGGTGCGGAGCATCCGATACAGAGCAAAGGCGAGCGAGCCCGCGATGACGCCGCCGCCGCTTTTTCCGGTGCTGCAGCGCTTATAGATCTCCGCGGCGCGGTAGCTGACCGCATCCGGAAGAGCTCCGCTCATCAGCTCGCAGGCGATGCCGAAGCAAAGAAACAGAACGACAAGGCAGACGATCTTCCGCACGATTTGCTCATGCCCCCGGTTGGAAAACCAGAATGCCGCGAGCACAAAAACAAAAACCGGCAGCAGGTACTGAGAGAAACCGAACAGACCGAAAAAAAAGCCGCTGACGGCATTGCCGACCACTCCCATCCGGCCGAAATTGGCAAAGAAAAGAAAGATCATGCCTGCCAGCAGAAAAATGAGAATGAGATCCTCACGGGGCAGCATGCCCTCCGAAGAAAAAGTCCCCTGTCCCCTCTGTCCGGCGGACGCACTGCGGCGCGGAGCGGCAGAGGCACTCCGTGTGCCGGCCGTCCGGCGGGAGCTCCGGGAGCCGGCGCTCTGGCGGGCTGCTTTTCCGGCGGCACTCCGGCTCCCGGAGGTCTTTCTCCCCGAGACCGTGCTCCGGCTGCGGGAGGCGCCGGAGCGGCTCCCCGCTGTTCCGTTTTTCTTTCGGTTGTTCTGACTGCCTGTTGCCATAATAATCCCCATGCCGAAGCGCCTTATGCGAGGCACGCGCCGAAAGGCACTCCTTATCAGATATCGAAATCGTCACCGTCTTCGATATCCACATCGAATGTAAACGCAGGTTCCGTGACCGGCGCACCGTTCCCGGACGGCGCACCGGCCCCCGCCGCATCCGGATGGTCAAACTCCATGCGGCCGCGGGAGATCCGGACCGGCTCCGGAAGCGGATTGACGATCGGTCCGCCGTTTTCACTTTCCGGTTTCTGCGCCTCTCTCTGCCCGACATCGAAACGCGCGCCGATCAGCCGGTCGACGGTGAGCACCTCCGGCGGAATTTTTTCATATTCGGTATATTCTGTGGCGGCACCGTCCGTTTTCCGGTCTTCACCAGCCTTATGGTCTGCGCCGGGAAACGTATCTTTCGTCTCCTCTTCCATGACTGTCGATCCTCCTGTATACAGCAATGCCGGACCTCTGCGGGAAATCCCCGTGCCCTGAGGGGATTTCCGGAGAAAATCCGGTCATTGTATTCCGGGGCCGTTCCGGCATCGACGGCTCCGTTTGTGAAAACGCCGTCTGCCCGGTGCCTGTCCGCCGCGGACAAATCATATGAAGCATGCCGCCAAGAAACCGGATCAGTCCTCCTCGGGTTCGTTCCAGTTGTGATACACGTTCTGCACGTCGTCGGAATCATCCAGATTATCAAGGATCCGCCGCATCCCTTTCACCGCGGTCTCGTCCGCAAGGTCCACATAGTTCTGGGGGATCATGGTGATTTCGGCAGAGACGGACGGAATATTCTCCGCCTCCAGCGCGCGGCTCACTTCCTCAAACGCCTCCGGCGAGGTCAGAATTTCAATGGAATCCTCTTCCTCGCTGATGTCGTCCGCACCGGCCTCCGCGACGATCATGAACAGCTCGTCCGCAGAGAGATCACATTCCTCGCGGTCAATGATGATCTGTCCTTTTCGGTCGAACATATAGGAAACGCAGCCGGGCGTTCCGACATTTCCGCCGCCCTTGGTAAAGGCTGCGCGTACATCGGAGGCCGTGCGGTTCGCATTGTCGGTCAGCGTCTCCACAATGATGGCGACGCCGCTTGGCCCGTAGCCCTCGTAGGTGTTCACCTGATAATTGACGCCGTCCGTATCGCCGGCGGCCTTTTTGATGCCGCGCTCGATGGTGTCATTGGGAACATTGTTGGCCTTGGCTTTCTGAATCACCTGAGCGAGCTTGAAATTGTTGCTCGGATCCGGGCCTCCCTCCTTGACCGCGACAGCGATTTCCCTGCCGATAATGGTAAAGATTTTGCCCTTCGCCGCATCGTTCTTTTCTTTTTTATGCTTGATGTTCGCAAATTTGGAATGTCCTGACATAAAAACCTCACACCTCTTTCGTGGAATACAGATCGTCCGCGATCTTATGAACCCGGAAATTATAGCACTGCGCCGCTCCCGCAGTCAATTATTCCGGGGAGGGCAGGATGCGGCCGTCCCGAAGATAGACCCGGGGAACCCGTTTGCTGATGCAGCACTGGAACTCGTAATTGAAGCGCCCGGAGAGATCGCCGAGCTGCTCCATCGTAATCTGCTCGTCCCCGTCCCGCCCGATCAGCGTGACGGTGTCTCCCTCGCAGACCCGCGGAATATCCGTGACATCCGCCATGAACTGATCCATGCAGATTCTCCCGAGAACCGGCGCCCTCTTCCCGCGGATCAGCACATACGCTCCGCGCCCTGAAAGGGATCTCGCATAGCCGTCGTCATATCCCGCCGAGATCGTCGCGATGCGCGTCTCTTTTTCCGTGACAAAGGTTCCGCCGTAGCTTACGGGCGTTCCCTCCGGAACCGTCTGAACATAGACCACGGAGGAATAGAGCGACATCACGGGCATGAGAGGCGCGGCAGCTCTCGACACCGCCTCCGAGGGCCACAGGCCATACATCGTGACGCCGGCCCGCACCATATCAAGATTCGCCTCCGGCAGATCCAGAATACCGGCGCTGTTGGAGCAGGTGCGGATCGGTATGCGGAGGCCAAGCTCCCGCTCGATCCGTCCGGTAAACGCATTGAAGCGCGCAAGCTGCTGCAGGGCGCTCGTCTTGTCAGCCTCATCGGCCCGTGCAAAATGCGTGAAAATCCCCTCAATTGCAAGCTCCGGCGTTTCGGCGGCTTTCCGCACAAAGGCAAGCCCGCTGTCGTCCGGACGGATCCCGATCCGGGTCATGCCGGTATCCACGGCGATAAAGATCCGTATGGTTCTCCCCGCCTTTTCCGCCGCGCCGCGCAGCTCCTCCAGCATATCCTCCCGGAATACGGAGGGACGGATTTCCTCGAGAGCAAGCTGGGTATAGCAGAAGGGAAAGACGTAGCCCAGAAGAAGAACCGGCCGTCTGATTCCGCTTTTCCGGAGAAGCTCCGCCTCCTCAATCGTGGCGGTGCAGTATCCCCAGAGGTACGGCAGATCGTCGATCGCCCGTGCGACCGGCACCGCGCCGCAGCCGTAGCCGTCCGCCTTAATGACGGCGGCAATCTTTGTGCCCGGCGCAAGACGCCGGTGCATACTCTCCATATTATAGCGCAAAGCATCCAGATCCACGACCGCGCGGATCCTCCGATGTTCGTTGTGTATCATAGCAATTACCATACTCTCAGTGACTCGGCAATATCTCCCGCTTTCATGAAATCTCTTCCGAGGCGCTCCGCGGCGGCATCTCCGGCAAGCGCATGAAGCTGCGCCGCGGCGCAGGCTGCGGCAAACGCGCGGCTGCCGTTAAATTCCGCGGGCAGCATATCGTCCGGTCTGCCGTTTCCGGCCAGCTGACGAAGCCTTGCGCAGACCGCCGCAGTAATTCCGGAGAGAACATCTCCCGAGCCGGCGGTCGCCATGCCGTCGTTCCCCGCGGAGACAAGAAATCGTCCGCCCTTCTCCTCCGTGATCCGTGTTCTTGCATTCTTGCGCACCAGAACGGCATGGAGCTGTGAGACCAGCGCTTCTTCCCCGGCGTCCCCGTACGCCGCGGCCTCGGAAATATCCCGGCCCGTCAGCGCGGCATATTCCCCCGGATGAGGCGTAAGAATCAGCGAGACCGATTCCGGCCGCTGCGCAAGGAGTGAAAAAAGCCCCGGGTCGGACGCAAGAAAATACAGGGCATCCGCATCCGCCACCAGCGTTTTGCCGGAAAAGGCCGGTTCATCCACGAGCTCCAGTATAGCACGGAGCGCTTTGGCTGACACCTCGTTTCTTCCGATTCCCGGTCCGGCCGCGATGCAGTCCGCCCAGTCAACATCCTCACGCAGCGCCTCATAGAAGCGCTCTCTTGCCTCGCGGCTCCTGCCTATTTTGCCGTCGTAGCTGTGAAGCGTCGCCTCCGGGAGAGCCGCCTGCAGGACAGCCCGGTTCTCCTCCGGCGTGACGAGCCTCACCATGCCCGCGCCGGAACGAAACGCCGCTGCGGCACAGAGAAGCGCGGCGCCCGCCATGCCTCTGCTCCCCGCAAGAAACAGCACTTTTCCGTAATTTCCCTTGTGAAAATCTCCTCGCCGCAGCAGGAGGGCGGAAATATCCTGCCGATCCATGGTAAAGCACGGCTGAACGCTTCGGCCGCCGGGCCGCCCGTCCTCCGTCACGCCGCGGACCGCCGCCCCGGGAATGCCGATATCGCGGAGTATCACCTCTCCGCAGGCAGAGGCGCCGGGATAGAGAAGCTGCCCGAGCTTGCGAAAGCCATAGGTAACCGTGATATCGGCCTGTACTGCCGCCCCGGGAATTTCTCCGTTTCCGGCACGGACGCCGGAGGGAATGTCGACGGCAAACACCACTGCGCCCCGCTCTCTGCACTCGTTCACGGCTTCGATCATGGCAGCAGCCAGACCCGCCGGCGTCCGCGAAAAGCCCGTACCGAATATGGCGTCCACCACAGCGTCCGGAACGCCTGCCGGAATCCCATCCAGTGTTTCGGCATCCGCCCTCCCGCAGGGGATGCAAAGCTGCGCAAGAATACGCCGCTGTCTTTCAAAGAGAGAGCCCGGCGGCCCTCCGCTGCGAAGCACGGTAATGCTCACCTCATATCCACGCTCTAAGAGGAGACGTCCGACGGCAAGACCGTCGCCCCCGTTGCTTCCGCCGCCCGCAGCGATCCATACTCTGCTGCGCCGGCCCTGCCTCTTCGCGGGAAGCCTTGCGGCGATCTCCTCCGCCGTCGCCAGCGCCGCCCTTTCCATCAGAACCATGCCGGGGATGCCGATGACGTTCTGCGTATATTGATCGGCTGCGCTCATCTCTGTTCCGCTCAGTAAATATTCCATAAGCCGCTCCGTCCCGCTCTCCGCTCCTGTGTGAAAAAGGAGAGCCGCCGCAGACAGACACGTTTTTTCTGCCGCAGAAGCTCTCCCCCGCCCGGTTCGCCGGTTCATTTTCCGCCCTCGTTCTCAAAACGATGCAGATTGTAGGACAGCTTCATGAGGCTGTCCGACAGATGAACATTTTCCACCTGAATGGTTTCCGGAACCGGGAGATCGGTATGCGCAAAGTTCCAGATCGCCTTGATATTGCATTTCACGAGCCTCTCCGCAATGGCGGCAGCCTCCGTCTTCGGCACAGTGAGAACGGCGATGTCAATATCATGGCTCCGGATAAAGGCCTCCATTTTCTCCATGGGATAGACCTGCACCGAACCGATGCTGCGCCCCACGACAGACTCGCCCACGTCAAACGCACCGCGGAAAATAAAGCCTCTGTTCCGGTAATTCATATAATTGACCAGCGCCTGTCCCAGTTTTCCGGCTCCGATAAGGATCAGATTGTGGAGCTTATCCAGTCCGAGAATCTTCCCGATTTCCTGATAGAGATATTCCACGTTATAGCCGTAGCCCTGCTGGCCGAAGCCTCCGAAATTATTGAAATCCTGACGGATCTGCGAGGCCGTGACATGCATCAGCCGGCTCAGCTCCCGCGAGGATATCCTCTCGGTCCCCTCGCTCCTAAGTTCGCCCAGATAGCGGTAGTACCGCGGAAGCCGTCCGATGACCGCCTGTGAAATCTCTTTTTCATCCAACGTGCGAACCCTCCGTCCGGTGAAACTGTGCCGATTTTCCTGACAATTAGTATAATCGTCTGTTAAATTGTTGTCAATGTGTTTGACACCCCGGAGTGCAGCATGTACATTAGGATGCAGAACGCACGCCGGCCCGATCAGAAGCCCGCCGGCTTGAAAGGAAACGGTATTTTTTCATGATTCTCGCAACACATCATATCCATAAAGCATTTCTTGAGAAGCCGGTTCTTCAGGATGTCAGCTTTCAGCTCGAAAAAGGAGAAAAGGCCGCCATAATCGGCATCAACGGCGCCGGAAAAACCACGCTTCTTAAGATTCTTCTGGGCGAGCTGGAGCCGGATTCCGGCACGGTCTCCCGCGTCAGGGATCTGAGCGTCGGCTATCTCGCGCAGAGGCAGAACGTCGATTCCGGACACACGGTGCGGGAGGAGCTCACCGCGGTAAAGCAGCCGGTCATCGATATGGAGCGGCGGCTCACGGAATATGAAGCCCGCATGGCGCAGGTGTCCGGCGCGGATCTGGATTCTCTTATGAACGAATATCTTTTGCTGCAGGATCAGTTCCGGAACGAAAACGGCTACGGCTGGCGCGGCGAGGTAAACGCGGTGCTGAACGGACTGGGCTTTTCCGGGGAGGAACAGGATCAGGGCATCTCGACGCTTTCGGGGGGACAGAAAACCCGCGTTGCGCTGGGAAAGCTCCTCCTCCAGCGCCCAGATCTCATCATCCTCGACGAGCCGACAAATCACCTTGACATGGCCAGCATACGCTGGCTGGAGAGCTTTCTCCTGTCGTCGAAGAGCGCCGTCCTCATCGTCTCCCACGACCGGTATTTCCTTGACCGCATCGTCACCAAGGTCATTGAGCTTGATCATACGCATTCCATGGTTTTTTCCGGGAACTATTCCTCCTACGCAGAGAGGAAGAAAAAGCTGCGCGAGGAGCAGATGCACGCATGGCTGAACAATCAGGCGGAGATCCGCCGTCAGGAGGAGGTTATCAGCAAGCTTCGGCAATTCAACCGGGAAAAATCGATCCGCCGCGCGGAATCGAGGGAAAAGCTGCTGGAAAAGATGGAGGTGCTCGACCGCCCGCAGGAAGTAAGCGACAAGATGCGCTTTACATTAAAGCCCTGCATTCAGAGCGGCCGCGACGTGCTTCATATCGAGGAGCTGGGAATGGCGTTCGGGGACAACACGCTTTTCCGGAATAGTTCCTTTGATATCCGCCGCGGAGAGCATGTCGCACTGATCGGAGACAACGGGAGCGGCAAAACAACGCTGCTGCGCCTGATCAACGGTCTGCTTGCTCCTCTTGAGGGGCTCATCCGAACCGGCGTCAATGTCCACATCGGCTACTACGACCAAGAGCACCATGTTCTGAACGACAGGAACACGGTCTTTGAGGAGATCGCCTTTGCCTATCCGGACATGACAAACACGCAGATCCGGAACCTCCTCGCCGCATTTCTCTTTACCGGAGAGGAAGTATTCAAACAGATTTCTGCGCTCTCCGGCGGGGAAAAGGGCCGTGTCTCGCTGGCCAAGCTGATGCTCAGCCAGTGCAATTTCCTGATTCTCGACGAGCCGACAAACCATCTTGATATGGTATCCAGGGAGGTTCTTGAAAACGCACTGAATTCCTATGAGGGCACCGTGTTCTATGTGTCCCACGACCGGTATTTCATCAACCGGACGGCGAGCCGCATCCTCTCTCTCACCCGCGGGGTTGTGCTGGACTATCCGGGACACAGCGATGCGGAGCCGCCCGCCTGCTATTTCGGCAATTATGACTTTTATCTGGAAAAATCCGCCGAGGTGGAACATGCGCTTCTTGCAAAGGCCGGCGCTGCCGTCACGGGGATGACGGACGTCCCCGGAAGAGATGCCAAAGCGTCGGGAAGCCCGGGCACGGCCTCCCTCTCCTGCGGCGCCGCGGAGGGAGGCGCCGCCGCGCAGGACTGGAAAGCGCAGAAAGAAGAACAGGCCCGGCTCCGCAGGAGACAGAACGAGCTCCGGCAATGCGAGGAGCGCATCGCGGAGCTCGAAGCCCGGAACGGGAAAATCGACGAAGAAATGGCAGAAAACGGCACAGACCTTGTCCTGCTCTCCCGTCTTCAGAAAGAGCGGGATGAAAATGAGGCGGAGCTTTCCGGCCTCTATGAAGAGTGGGAGGAGCTTCAGGAGGAGTAAGCGGCCCTCAGAGCTTCCGCTCCAGCGTATCACGCACAGCCAGAATAAACTCCTCCGTCCCGAGCACCTTTGCATCCGGGATCGTGGATATCGACGCGAGGTCTCCCGTCATGCGGCCCGATTCGATGGTCTCCAACACGGCGGCGTCAAGCGCATCGGCAAAACGAATCAGCTCCGGGATCGCATCCAGTTCTCCCCGCTTCCGGAGCGCGCCGGTCCACGCGTAAATTGTGGCCACCGAATTGGTGCTGGTCGGTTCGCCTTTCTGGTATTTGTAGTAATGGCGCTGCACCGTCCCGTGAGCCGCCTCGTATTCATAAACGCCGTCAGGACTCACGAGGATCGAGGTCATCATGGCAAGGGAGCCGAACGCCGCCGCCATCATGTCGCTCATCACATCGCCGTCATAATTCTTCAAAGCCCAGACAAAGCCGCCCTCGGAACGGATCACGCGCGCCACGGCATCATCGATCAGGGTGTAGAAATATTTTGTTCCGATGCGGTCCATCTCCTCCCGGTATTCCCTCTCATAAAGCGACTGGAACACATCGCGGAACCGGCCGTCATAGATCTTGGATATCGTGTCCTTGGTCGAAAACCAGAGATCTTCCCGGACAGAGATCGCGTAGCGGAAGCAGGCGCGCGCAAAGCTCTCGATGGAGGAATCGCGGTTGTGCATTCCCTGAATCACGCCGGCCTCCGCAAAATCAAAGACAGGCTGACGGACTTCGTGTCCGTCTGCTCCGGTGAATACCAGCTCCGCCCGGCCGGGTCCCGGCACGCGCAGCTCCGTATTCCGGTAGATGTCTCCGTAGGCGTGGCGAGCAAGCGTGATCGGCTTTTTCCAGCTCCGGACATACGGCTCAATGCCCTTTACGAGAATCGGCGCGCGGAATACGGTGCCGTCAAGAGCGGCACGGATCGTACCGTTCGGGCTTTTGTACATCTTTTTCAGCCCGTACTCTTTCACTCTCGCGTCATTCGGAGTGATGGTGGCGCATTTCACGGCAACGCCGTATTTCTTCGCCGCCTCGGCGGAGTCCGCCGTGACCTGATCGTCCGTCTCGTCCCGGTGCGGCAGCCCCAGATCATAGTATTCCGTCCGGAGATCGATATAAGGCAGGAGGAGATCCTCCTTGATCATTCTCCAGATCACTCGGGTCATCTCATCGCCGTCCATCTCGACGAGCGGCGTCTTCATCGCTATTTTTGTTCCTGTCTTGTCCATAGCTCCTCCATTCGGGAAATCTGTTCTCAGGAAAGTTTACTCTCCGGAATCGCTATCCTGAGCTGTGTCCTGCTTTCCTGTTCCGCTCTTCCTTTTCTCACCGGCAGGCGTGCTCTCTCCGACCGCGTCCAGAAGCCCGCTGCGCTCCATATTGGCGTAAGCGTTCAGCATATGCTCATGGGCCAGCCGTTCCGCGAGATCGGCGTTTCCCGCCCGGATCGCCTCCATCAGGGCCCGGTGCTCCTTATTGGACTCGGTGCTGCGAGAGACGGTCGAGAGGGTCTTCTTCCGGACGCGCTGCACATACTGGTGATAGTCGATCAGAAGATGCTGGAGCATCTTGGAGCCGCAGGCATCATACATAATATGATGAAAACGATTGTCCAACTCCGTGATCTGATCCATATGCCCTTTTCCGGCATGAAATTCCGCAAGATAGACGTTCTCCTCCATCTCATCGAGCTGCTCCCCTGTGATATTGACGGTGGCCCAGCGCGCGCACAGCCCCTCGAGCCGGGAGCGTATCATGTAGATATCCCGGACATCCTTTGCGCTGATTCCGGTGACGTATGCTCCCCGGTTGGGAATGATCTGAATCAGACCCTCCAGCTCGAGCTGGCGGAACGCCTCGCGGACCGGCGTGCGGGAAACTCCCATCTCCTCGCCGATCGCAAGCTCTTTCAGCTCTTCATGCTCCTGGTATTTTCCGTTCAGAATATCCTCCCGGATACGGGTAAAGACCCGTCCCCGGAGCGAATACCTGTCCGAAACCTCATTTTTTACATTATATTCCCGCATCGCTCTTTCTTCTCCTGCTTTTCCTGCCGCTCAGACCAGCTCCACGCCGAGCTCCCTTGCGCAGGCATCGACCACAATCTGCAGCTCCGCATCGGTCAGCACCGTCACACGGCCGCCCGCATACTGGTCGTCGACCCACTCCTTTACGCGCCTGACCAGCGCGTCGGACTTGCTCACCTGCCGTTCCTCCGGCAGACTGTAATTGTTGTTGATCCAGAGCGCCACCCCGGCCAGTCCCGAGGTATTCGAGACCGCCGCGACCGGAGGGCGCTTCAGAAATTTGTCCGTATCGAATACATTGTAAATCTCCTCGTTCTTGAGCAGGCCGTCCGCGTGAATGCCGGCTCTTGTCACATTGAAGTTTTTTCCGACAAACGGCGTCATCGGCGGGATCGGATAGCCGATCTCTTTCTCGTAATACTGCGCGAGATCCGTGATGACCGTCGTGTCCATGCCGTTCAGGCCGCCCTTGAACTGCGCGTACTCAAACACCATGGCCTCCAGCGGCGTGTTGCCGGTGCGCTCGCCGATTCCGAAGAGCGAGGTGTTGACCCCGCAGCAGCCGTACAGCCAAGCCGTCGAGGAGTTGACGACCGCCTTGTAAAAATCATTGTGTCCGTGCCACTCGATCTGCTCGTTGGGCACACCGGCGTGCGTATGGATCGCGTAGATGATGCCCGGCACAGAACGCGGAATCACGGCGCCGGGATAGTTCACGCCGTAGCCCATGGTATCGCAGGCGCGGATCTTGACCGGAATTTTGTACTCCTCCTGCAGCTTCATCAGCTCAAGGCAGAACGGCACGACATAGCCGTAGATATCCGCCCGCGTGATATCCTCCATATGACAGCGGGGGCTGATGCCCTGCTCGAGGCAGTCGCGGATAATGGTCAGATAGTGCTCCATCGCCTGCCGCCTCGTCATCTTCAGCTTCAGAAAGATGTGGTAATCCGAGCAGGAAACCAGAATCCCCGTCTCTTTCATGCCGATCTCCCGGACAAGCCGGAAATCCTCCTCGCTCGCGCGGATCCAGCTGGTCACCTCGGGATAGCGGTAGCCCCTCTCCATGCAGCGGTAAACGGCGTCCCGGTCCTTTTTGCTGTACAGAAAAAATTCCGACGCCCGTATCATGCCGTTCGGACCGCCGAGCCGGTGCAGCTCATCGTAGATATGGACGATCTGCTCCGTGGAGTACGGCGCTCTCGACTGCTGGCCGTCGCGGAATGTCGTATCCGTGATCCAGATATCCTCCGGCATGTTGTGCGGGACGATGCGGTCGTTGAACGGGATCTTGGGAATCTCCTCATAGGGAAACATATTCCGGAACACGTTCGGCTTTTTGACGTCGTCAAGGATGTACATGTGCTCTTCGATGGAGAGCAGATGGTTGCTGCGGTTCATGGTTACCGGACGGTTCTCAAAAGCATCCGCATCTCTGTGCATATATCCGAATCCTCCCTGTTGCAGTGCGGCATGCCGCACTGCAACTCTTTCACGGCGCATTCCCGGAACGACATACGCTCCGGCAGCGTCTCCACCCACTTTTGTATTATTGTATACACAGGAACATATCCCGTCAAGTCAGAAAGGCCGACAGATTCGCTTTTCCGCGTTTCTCTGTCAGCCTTTTCTTTATCTCTTTTTCCTTTATCTCTTATTTCTAAAAAGAAAATTTTACTTTACAACAATATTGACGATCTTTCCGGGAACATAAATTTCCTTGACAACGGTTCCCGTCAGGCGGTCGTCGAGCTCTCTTCGGGCTTCTGCGATGACCTCCTCCTTTGCCATATCCACCGGAATCGTGATCTTTCCGCGGAGCTTTCCGTTCACCTGAACCGCAATCTCTTTCACATCCTCCCGAATCGCCTCGAGATCCGCCTCAGGCCAGCGGCTGTGAAATACAGAGTCGGTTCCTCCCATCCTCTGCCACAGCTCCTCGCCGATATGCGGAGCAAAGGGAGCAATGAGCTGCGCGGCCGTGCGGAGCGTCTTCCTGTCCATGTTGCCGGCAGCCGCCATGCGATTTGTGCATTCCATAAAGGCCGATACGGCGGTATTGAGATTAAAGCGCGTCAGCCGGTCCGTGATATCCGCGATCAGACCGTTGCGGATCCGCAGCGTCTCCGCTGTCTCGGGATAATCCTGCGCGTACTGCTCGCCGCACAGATTCCAGAAGCGGCGGAGGAAACGGTTCACGCCGTCGATTCCGCGGTCGTCCCATGCCGCGTCCTGCTGCGGCGGGCCGATAAAAAGCTCGTACATCCGCAGCGAATCACAGCCGTAATCGCGGATCATATCGTCCGGCGAGACGACGTTGCCAAGCGATTTCGACATTTTGATTCCCTTGGGTCCGAGGATCATGCCCTGATTGAACAGCCGCTGGAACGGCTCGTCAAAGTCAAGCGCTCCGATATCATGCAGGAATTTCGTGTAGAATCTCGAATACAGGAGATGAAGCACCGCGTGCTCCACACCGCCGATATACATGTCTACCGGAAGAAAGGCATCGGCCTTTTCCCGGCTGACCAGAGCATCCTCATTGTGCGCGTCCACATAGCGCAGGAAATACCACGAGGAGCCCGCCCACTGGGGCATGGTGTTGGTCTCCCGCTTCGCCGGCGCGCCGCAGCAGGGGCAGGTCGTGTTGACCCAGTCATCGATGGCCGCGAGCGGCGATTCCCCATTGTCGGTGGGCTGGTAGGATTCTACGTTCGGAAGCATGACGGGAAGCTGATCCTCCGGCACCGGCACGGCCCCGCAGTGAGGACAGTGAATGATCGGGATCGGCTCGCCCCAGTAGCGCTGCCGGGAAAACACCCAGTCGCGCAGCTTGTAATTTACCGTCTTCTTTCCATAGCCCAGCTTTTCAATTATTGCAGGAGCCTCTTTTTTGAGCTTCTCGGACTTCATGCCGTTCCAGCTTCCGGAATTGATCATCGTCCCGACCGCCGTGACATAGGGCTCCGTTATATTCTGCATATCGTTTCCGTCAGGGCTGATGACGGGAATGATCGGCAGATCAAATTTCTTTGCAAAATCCCAGTCCCGCTCATCGTGCGCCGGAACGCACATGATTGCGCCTGTACCGTAATCGGCAAGCACATAATCCGAGATCCACACCGGAACTTTTGCATTGTTCAGAGGATTGACCGCATACGCGCCGGTCCACACGCCGGTCTTGTCCTTGGCCTGCACGCGGTCGACGTTCGATTTATTCGCCGCATCCGCGCAGTAAGCCTCGACCGCCGCTGTCTGCTCCGGAGAGGTAATGACGGGCACCAGTGCATGCTCGGGCGAGAGCACCATAAAGGTCGCTCCCCAGAGCGTATCGGGACGGGTCGTATAAACCGTGATGCTCTCCTCCCGGCCCGCAAGACCAAAGTTCACCTCCGCCCCGTAGGAGCGGCCGATCCATTCGCTCTGCATCTTCTTGACCTTGTCCGGCCAGTCGAGAGAATCGAGGCCCTCGAGGAGCCGATCCGCATAGGCCGTAATCTTCAGCATCCACTGGCGCAGATTCTTTTTGGTGACCTCCGCGCCGCAGCGCTCGCATTTCCCGTTTACAACCTCCTCGTTGGCCAGAACCGCCTTGCAGTTTGGACACCAGTTGAGGGGCATTTCCTTTTCGTAGGCGAGTCCTTTTTTGAACATCTGGACAAAAATCCACTGCGTCCACCGGTAAAACGCGGGATCCGTCGTGTTCAGCTCCATATCCCAGTCATAGATGGCGCCGATCTGCTTTACCTGCTTCTTAATGCCCGCAATATTCGCCGCCGTGGAAACAGAGGGGTGCTGACCGGTTTTGATCGCATAGTTTTCCGCAGGCAGGCCAAACGCATCCCAGCCCATCGGATGGATCACATACTTCCCATGCATGAGCTGATAGCGGCTCCACACATCCGAGATCACATAGCCTCTCCAGTGACCGACGTGGAGTCCTGCGCCGGAGGGATACGGAAACATGTCCAGACAGTAATATTTGGACTTTTTGCCGTCATTTACATTGACCGGGTTTTCCTCCCAGTTTCTGCGCCATTTCTCCTCAATTTCCAGATGATTATATGGTTCCGTCATTTCCAGCCTCCATGCGGGATATTATAGATACAGCAATTCATTTCATTCTAACCACCCATCCGGGCGGTGTCAATTATTCCGGCCGGAGTCCCGCGGCAGACGCCCCGCCGACATCCGCCGGAGTTCCGCGGCAAAAGGAGCGGGCCGGTCGCCCGGTCCGCTCCCCTGTATCCATTCAGGTTTTTCCGATATTTCGGGATTTCGCGATATTTCCGCCCGGCCGCACCGGATCGGATCAGTCCTCCGCGTAGCCCTCCGCCACCTTGGCCGCTCTCGCCGCCACCTCCGCGGTCTGTATCTCCGAGGGGGCCTGCTCGTATCTTGAGAATTCGTAGGCGTAGTCGCCCCGTCCTCCCGTCATGGAACGCAGCACGGTGCAGTAATCAAACAGCTCCATCTGCGGAACATCGGCGTCGATGGTCTGCCTGCCGCCCGCCACCGGCGTCATGCCGAGGACACGGCCGCGGCGCTTGTTGAGGTCGCCCATGACGTCGCCGGTATAGCTGTCCGGTATCGTCACATGGAGACTCACGATCGGCTCCATCAGAACCGGACCCGCTTCCATAAAGCCCTGCTTGAATGCCTGTCTCGCCGCTGTCTTGAACGCCATCTCCGAGGAATCCACCGGATGATAGGAGCCGTCGTACAGAACGGCCCGGACGCCGACCACGGGATACGCCGCCAGAGGCCCGCGCTCCACCGAATCGGCAATGCCCTTTTCCACCGCCGGGAAGAAGTTCTTCGGGACGGAGCCGCCCACCACCTCTTCATCGAACTCATAGGGCTCGTCCAGATTTCCGGAGGGGCTGAATTTCATTTTGACATGTCCGTACTGGCCGTGGCCGCCGGTCTGCTTCTTATATTTGTATTCGACGTCCGATGTCTTTCGTATCGTCTCGCGGAACGCCACCTTGGGCCGCTCCGTCTCGATTTCCACACGGTACTCCTCTTTCAGGCGCTCACGGACGACGTCGAGCTGCAGATCGCCGATGCCGTACAGCAGGGTCTGACGGTTCTCCGAATCGTTGACCGCCCGGAACGTCGGATCCTCGGCCATCAGCTTCCCGAGAGCCTGCTGAACCTTGTCGATCTCGTCCTTGTTCTTCGCGCGGTAGCGGATATAGGTATAGGGCGTCGAAAGATCCATCGGCGCATACTGTACGGGGACCGCCTTGGTGGAGAGCGTATCCCCTGTCATGGCGTCGCCGAACTTCGCCAGCGCGCCCAGATCGCCGGCGTGAAGCTCGGAAACCTCGGAGGATTTGTTCCCCATAAGGACAAAGAGCTTGCCGATTCTCGCTTCCTCGCCGGTACGGGAATTGTAGACGAGATCGTCGGTCTTGAAGACGCCGGAGCGGACTTTAATGAGTGAATAACGGCCGATAAACGGGTCGACAATCGTCTTGAAAATGAACGCTGTCTTCGCCTTGGCAAAATCGAAATTCGCCTCAAAAATCTCATTGGTCTTGAGATTGATGCCGTTCATCTTGCGCGATTCCGCCGACGGAAGATATTTCACGATGTCGTCGAGCAGCGTGTAGACGCCCTTGCACTCGATGCCCGAGCCCATCTCCACCGGCACGATCGAGCCGTCGAGTATGTTGCCGCGGACCGCCGAGCGGATCTCAGCCTCGGAAAAGGTCTCGCCCGAAAAATAGCGGTCCATGAACTCCTCGGAGGTCTCGGCGACCGCCTCCATCAGCGTGTCGCGGTAGTCGTTCATGTACTGCACGCTGTAATCGGGCACGTCGCAGGGGACGGCATCCTTTCCCTCATAGCGGAAGCCTTTTTCCTGAATGACGTTGACATAGCCCGCCAGCTGTTCATTCTCGCGGATCGGAAGATTGAACGGTGCGATTTTCTTTCCGTAGGCCGCCGTCAGAGCCTCGACCACCTCGCGGTAGGAGGCGCTGTCGATATCCATTTCCGTCACAAAGAACATACGGGGCAGATGGAACTTCTCACAGAGCTCCCATGCCTTTTCCGTGCCGACCTGCACGCCGTCCTTGCCGGAGACGACGATGATCGCCGCGTCGGCGACGCTGAGTGCCTGCTCCACCTCTCCGACAAAATCGAAATAACCGGGGGTATCAAGAATATTGATCTTATAATCATTCCACTCCAGAGGAATGACCGAGGTGTTGATGGAGATGCCGCGCTTCTGCTCCAACTTATTGAAATCGCTGACCGTATTTCCGTCGGCAATCTTCCCCATTCTGGACGTCACTCCCGCCAGATAGCACATCGCCTCGCAGAGCGTCGTCTTGCCGGCGCTGCCGTGGCCCAGCAGTACGACATTCCGTATCCTGTCTGTGGTGTACACTTTCATGATGACTTTCCTCCAGTCGCTGAAATTGAGCACTTTCCGCGGCATTCATCCGGCAACGGCCGGTTCCTGCGGCAGGCCCATGAGGATATTCTACTAAAATAATATCCCGCAGACAAGTAATATTATGCATATTCACGTCATGTCCGGCCCGTGGTGAAAAGCAAGGCTCATCAATTCATACAAAAAGTGCTCCTCCGATCTCATGGGAGTTTCCCTCGGCACACGGCCTCCGGCATTGACTTTACCGCGTTAAAGTGATATACAAAAGAGAACTGAAAATCAGAAAAGAGAATTGAAAAATCGGATTTCCGAATATTTTTATTGCTCATTTTTTGGAGGGAAAGCATGCCGGAACGCAGCGGAAATACTTACGGCTTCATCGGACTGGGACTGATCGGCGGCTCCATCGCAAAGGCGATACGCCGCTGTCACCCGGATGCTCGCATCATCGCCTGCAATCCGAGCAGAAGCTCGCTTGACGAGGCGCTCGCGGACGGCGTAGCCGATGCGGCGGCCGCCTCTCCGGATGAACGCTTTGCCGACTGCGACGTCATATTCCTCTGCGCGCCGGTCCGCTGCAATGAAGAGAATGTTGCAGCGATTCTGCCGTATCTCTCCCCGGACGCGATACTGACCGATATCGGCAGCGTCAAGACGGATATCCACCGCGCCGTCCGCGACGCGGGGCTGGAAAAGCAGTTTATCGGCGGGCATCCCATGACGGGGAGCGAACGGACCAAATATCGGAACTCCCGGGCGGAGCTTCTTGAAAACGCATATTATATCCTCACGCCGGAGCCCGCCGTGCCGGAGGAAAAACGCCGGCTTTTGCGGGAGCTCGTGCAGTCGCTCGGCGCGCTCCCGCTGGTTCTTCCGGAGGAGCTGCACGACTATGCCACCGCCGCGGTGAGCCATCTGCCGCACATCGTTTCCGCCGCGCTGGTCAACCTTGTCCGTGATGCCGACACGCCGGACGGCATCATGAAGATGATCGCGGCCGGGGGGTTTAAGGACATCACCAGAATTTCATCCTCCTCCCCCGTCATGTGGCAGCAGATCTGTCTCTCCAACAGGGACAGCATACTGCCCCTGCTGGATCGCTATATCGCAGAACTCGCACAGGCCAGAGAAAACATTGCAGACAGAGACGACGACGCTCTCTTCCGGCTTTTTGACGGGGCGAGGGAATACCGGGACAGCTTTTTCGGAAGCTGCAGCGGCCCCATCATGCAGAGCTTTGCGCTTCACATCAGCATTCCCGACAGGCCGCATGCCATCGCGGAGGTCACCGGCCTCATCGCCGAAAAGGACATCAACATCAAAAACCTCGGCATTGTGCACAGCCGGGAATATCAGGAGGGCGTCCTGACGCTGGAATTCCACACCCGGGAGGGGATGGAGCAGGCAAAGGAGCTTCTGTCCGGACAGAACTTTCGCTTCACGGCATAGTACATTTCACACGGCTGTTTGTCCCGAAGCCAAACAACCCCCACCGCAGCCGCAAAACCTCGGCGCGGGGTGCCTGCGGCGCGTGCCTCGCCGGGAGTGCTTCGGCATGGTGATGATTATGATAAGACTTCAGAAAGCTGCTTCTCCTCTGCGGGGCGGGCTGTCCGTCCCCGGAGACAAATCCGTCTCGCACCGCGCGGTCATCTTCGGCGCGCTCGCAGACGGCAGGACGCGCATCATGAATTTTCTGAGCGGAGCGGACTGCCTCTCGACCATCGACTGCTTCCGGAGGCTCGGCATCGCGATCGAGGCAGACAGAGGCTCCGGCGAGGTCACAGTCTTCGGTCGAGGGCTGCACGGTCTGCTTCCCTCCTCCGATCCGCAGGAGCTCTTTACCGGAAACAGCGGGACAACCACCCGTATCCTCTGCGGTGTCCTCGCAGCCCAGCCGTTTACCACCATTCTCTCCGGAGACGAGTCGATCTGCCGCAGGCCCATGCGCCGCGTGATCGAGCCGCTGACGCAGATGGGCGCGGAAATTGTCGGCCTCAGACAGGAAAACTGCGCCCCGCTCCGCATCTCCGGCTCGCCCCTGCACGGAATCACATGGCGCTCTTCCGTCGCCTCGGCGCAGGTCAAGTCCGCCGTGCTCTGCGCCGGTCTCTACGCGGACGGCGCCTCCACGGTCATAGAGCCCGCACTGTCCCGCGATCACTCCGAGCGTATGCTGCAGGCGCTCGGCGCTTCGGTGACGACCGAGCGCCGGGAGGATGGCTTTTACATCACCATCGAGCCGGCGGACCGGCTCTCCACCCGGGATATAGAGGTTCCCGGAGACATTTCCTCCGCCGCCTATTTCATCACGGCGGCCCTCCTCGTTCCCGGCTCCGAGCTGCTTCTTAAAAATATCGGCGTGAACCCGACCCGCAGCGGCATCCTCGAAGTACTCCGCCGCATGGGCGGCGATATCACCGCGCTGAATGAAAGAAACAGCGGAGGCGAACCGGTCTGCGATCTTCTGGTCCGGCACAGCGCGCTCCATGGGACAGTGATTGAGGGAGAGCTCATCCCGACGCTCATCGACGAGCTTCCGGTCATTGCCGTGGCGGCCGCAGCCGCGGAGGGGCAAACCGTCATCCACGACGCAGCCGAGCTCCGTGTCAAGGAATCGGACCGCATCGCCTCCGTCACGGAAAATCTTCTTTCCATGGGCTGCCGGGCCGAAGCCGCCGCCGACGGCATGATCATCGAGGGCGGACGTCCCCTCTCCGGCGCTCTGATCCGCTGCCGGGACGACCACCGTATCGCCATGAGCTTTGCCGTCGCCTCGCTCATTGCGGAGGGCGAAACAACGCTCGACAACGAACGCTGCGTCGCCATAAGCTATCCGGATTTTTTTGCGGATATGGCCTCGCTCAGAGTATCAGCATCGCATCCCCGAAGCTGAAAAAGTGATAGCGCTGCTCCACGGCCGTCCGGTACGCGTTCAGCACGGCTTCGCGCCCGGCAAAGGCCGAGACCAGCATGATCAGCGTCGATTCCGGCAGATGGAAATTGGTGATGAGCCCGTCCATGACCCGGAAACGGTAGCCGGGATAGATAAAAATAGATGTGTTATCGGCTCCGGCGCGCACCATGCCGTCCTCTCCGGCCGCGCTCTCCACGGTCCGGCAGCTCGTGGTGCCGACGCAGATGACGCGCCTGCCCGCCGCCCGTGTGCGATTGATGAGTCCGGCCGCCTCCGGCGCAACCTTATACCACTCCGTGTGCATGTGATGTTCCCGCACGTCGTCCACCTTGACCGGACGGAACGTGCCGAGCCCCACATGAAGCGTGACATAGACGATATTCACGCCCTTTGCGCGAATCCTGTCCAGCAGCTCCTCCGTGAAATGGAGCCCCGCTGTCGGCGCGGCGGCAGAGCCGTCGTATTTCGCGTACACGGTATTGTACATGGCGGGATTTTCGAGCCGGTGCGTGATGTAGGGAGGAAGCGGCATCTCTCCGAGCTGATCCAGCACCTCCTCAAAGATGCCCTCGTACTGAAAACGCGCGAGGCGGTTTCCCTCCTCCATCACATCGAGAATTTCCGCCGTGAGGCGCCCGTCTCCGAAGACGACCCGCGCGCCGGGACGGAGCTTTTTCCCGGGGCGGACCAGCGTCTCCCACACATCGCCCGAACGGCGCTTCAGCAAAAGGAGCTCCGCCGCCGCGCCGGTGTCCGCCTTGGCCCCGAGAAGACGCGCCGGTATCACTCTCGTATTGTTGAGAACCAGCGTCTCTCCGGGATTCAGATAGTCGATGACATCGCGGAAGATCCGATGCTCCAGAGCGCCGCTCTCACGGCGGAGGCAAAGGAGCCTCGCCTCGTCTCTCCGGGCATACGGATCCTGCGCGATCAGCTCCTTTGGCAGATCAAAGGCATAATCCGCCGTGGAATAGCCTGCCGGAACCGCAGGGATATTGTTATTGTTCTGCATCATCATCGAGGCTCACTCGTTCCGCATGGAGCAGCTTTTAAGAAACTCGCAGTACCCGCGGTACGCCTCATAGAGATCCGCCTTACTGATCGCCTCAAAGGGCGCGTGCATGTTGAGGACCGGAACGCCGCTGTCGATGACGTTCATGCCGTAGAGCGCCAGAATATAGGCGATGGTTCCGCCGCCGCCCAGATCCACCTTGCCGAGCTCGGCCGTCTGGGTCTGGATATCCGCCGCCTCCAGAATGCTGCGCAGGTGGGCGATATACTCCGCATTGGCATCGTTGGAGCCTGATTTTCCGCGCGAACCGGTGAACTTGTTGAACACCATGCCGCGGCCGAGGTACGCGACGTTCTTCTCGTCAAAGCTCGATGCGTAGCTGGGATCATAGGCACTCGATACATCGCTCGAGAGCATGCAGCTGTTCGCAAGGCAGCGGCGGAGCTTCAGCTCGCTGTATTCGCCGGTGAGGTTCATGAGCTCCGCCAGCGCGTTTTCAAAGAAGCGGGACTGCATCCCCGTCGCGCCGACAGAACCGATCTCCTCCTTGTCCACGAGAAGGCACACGCTGGTGCGGGACACGTCTGGGGTGTCGATCAGCGCCTCCAGAGAGGGATAGGCGCACACACGGTCGTCGTGCCCGTAGCCCAGCACCATACTCCTGTCAAAGCCGGCATCCCTCGCCTTTCCCGCCGGGACGATCTCCAGCTCGGCGGACTCGAAGTCCTTTTCCTCAAAGCCGTAGCTGTCTTTCAGAATTGCGAGAACGGCGTCCTTAACCGCATCCTTTGCCGGCGCTTTCTTGTTCTTGCTGCCGGCCGTGCTCTTTGCGTCGATGATGAGCGGCTTGTTCCCGACGATGATATCAAGAGCCTCGCCCTCTATGACCTTGCCCGCCTTTTTCTCCATCTGCTCCTGCGCAAGATGAATCAGCAGATCCGAGACGAAGAACACCGGATCGTCTTCATCCTCTCCGATATTAAGGACGACGGTCTCTCCGCTCTTCTTCACCACGACGCCGTGAATGGCAAGAGGCATCGCGACGAACTGATACTTTTTGATCCCTCCGTAGTAATGCGTGTCCATGAGGGAAAAGCCGCCCGCCTCATACATCGGATTCTGCTTGACGTCGATGCGCGGGGAGTCGATATGCGCGCCGAGGATATTGAGACCGTTCTCCAGCGGCTCGCTGCCGATGCGGAACAGGACAATGGATTTGTTCATCCATACGCTGTAAACCGTATCTCCCGGCTTCAGCTTCCTGCCCTTCGCGGCGGCGCGGCCAAGCTCGACAAATCCCTTTGCCTCCACCTCGTTCACAACGAGATCGACGACTTCGCGCTCCGTCTTTCCCTCGCTGAGAAACTTCTTATAGCGCTCTGCAAAATCATAGCAGGCTTTCTGCATTGCAAGATCATAGGTCATCCATACGTTCATCCGGTCCATTTTCTTTGCCCCTTTCTTTGTGTACAGATCAATCGCAGCGGGAATCAGCTCCGAAGCTCGATTCCCATGGTAAATTTCAGCTTCTTGAGTATTTTGTTCACATAGCCGTCGACGGTATCCGCGCCGAATGCCTCCTCTTCGGGGGTAAAGGTCACGGTAAAAGCCATGGACTTCATGGAGGGCGGAATCGGCAGTCCCTCGTAGACGTCAAACAGCCGCACATCCGTGACGAAGCGGCAGGCGCTCCGGATCACCTCCTCGACTTCTCCGCAACGCACGTTTTTTTCCATCACCAGCGCAAGATCCCGCTTCTCCTCCGGAAACTTCGGCAGGGGGCGGAAGCGCGCGGGCTTTCCGTACCATTTCGAGATCCGGTCGAGATCCAGCTCTGCCAGATACGCGGGGACCCTCATATCCGTCTCTTCGCCGATCGGATAGGCGAGCTGACCGAGACAGCCGACCTCCTCGCCCTCGCACAGTATCCTTGCCGAGCGGCCGGGATGGAGGAATGAACGCCCTGCCGGTTCATAGGAAAAATGGAGAAGCAGCGTGTCCGCCACGGTTTCCGTGAGCCCCTTGAGCGTAAAGAAGCTCTCCTGTTCTCCCCAGATTCCGATGGCCAGCGCCGGCTTCTCCTCCGGATATTCCGAAAGAGGCAGGTTCTTCGGCTCAAAGCGGTTCGCCATTTCAAAGAGGCGTCCTTCGAGCGTCGCCTTTTTCTGATTCCGGGAAATCGCGCGGATCATCTGCGGGATCAGCGTCGTCCGCATGAGAGACAGATCCTCATTGATCGGGTTGACGATCCCGATGGCGCGGCGCTCCGGCGCCTCCTCCGGCAGAGCAAGCAGCTCCAGATCCGACGGAGAAAAGAACGAATAATGCATGCACTCACAGGCTCCCGCCGCGCAGAGCATGCGCTTCAGCTTAAGCTCCGTCTTCTGGCGCGGATTCCGTCCGCCCATGGTGACCTGCGCCTCCCGCAGGAACGTGCTCTCCACATGATCATAGCCATACATGCGTATGATCTCCTCCGCGATATCCGGATAGGCCTCCATATCCTCGCGGTAGGGAGGTATTTGTATCGTCAGCCGGTCTCCCTGCAGCTCGGGCTTCATATCAAGGTCTGTGAGGATGCGAATAATCTCCCGCTCCGGCACGGCAATGCCGAGAACGCCGCATATTTTTTCGAGACTCGCCTCCATGCTGCGGGACTTCGGCAGGCAGCCGGCGCTCTTGTCCTCATGGGTCGCGGAAATCTTTCCAGCTCCGAGCTCCTCGATGAGATGAAGCGCGCGGCGCATGCCGAGCTCCGCGGTATATTCATAAATTCCCCTGCTGAACGCCGCACTGGAATCCGAGGACTGGCCGAGCGCGCGGGAGGTTCTGCGGATGTTGTCGCGGGCAAAGCAGGCCGCCTCAAAAACAACGCTCTCCGTATCCTCCCGGATGCCGGAATGGAGCCCGCCCATGATGCCGGCCAGCGCCACCGGTCCCTCTCCGTCGCAGATCACAAGATTCTGATCATTCAGGACAAATTCCTTTTCGTCGAGCGTGACGATTTTCTCCCCCTTCGCAGCCCGGCGGACGACAATGCGGTTTCCCCTCAGATACCGGCTGTCGAACGCGTGCATCGGCTGTCCGATCTCCGTAAGGACATAGTTTGTGATATCCACGATATTGGAAATCGCACTGTGGCCCACAAGCGCCAGCCTCCGCCGCATCCATGCCGGCGACCCGGCGATCCGGACATCGTACACGTAATGCCCGATGTAGCGCGGACAGAGCTCCGGCGCCTCCACGGAGACGTCAAAGCCGTCGCTCCGGACGTCGGTTTCGGTATAATCCAGCGCCGGCATCCGCAGCTTTTTGCCGAGAACGGCCGCGACCTCGCGGGCGATGCCCAGAATGCTCTGACAGTCCGGGCGGTTCGCCGTGACCGCGATATCAAAGATCCAGTCGTCGAGGCCGAGAATGGGCTTTACATCCGCCCCCGGCTCCGCGTCCTCCGGGAGCTCCAGCAGCCCGTTATAGCCCGCGCCGGGATACATGTCCTCCGTGACACCGAGCTCCGTTCCGGAGCAGAGCATGCCCTCCGAGTCGTAGCCCCGGAGCTTTCCCTTAGTAATTTTTGCCGTGCCGATGACCGTTACATGATCCCTTGCCGTCTCAATGACCTGTGCACCGACCAGCGCCAGCGGAAATTTTCTGCCCGCCGCAACATTGTCTGCGCCGCAGCAGACCTGAAACACGCCGTGCGCGCCGGCATTCACGCGGCACACATACAGATGCGTGTCGGGAATCGGCTCGCAGCTCTCCACAAGCCCTGTCACGACGCCGCTCACCTCGGCGCCCAGCTCGCGCAGCTCCTCCACCTCAAATCCGCAGGAAAACAGCTTTTCCTGCAATTCCTCGGGCGTCACATCAATATCCACAAAATCTTTTAACCAGCTCAACGGTGCTAACATTTTTCCCTCCATCCGAAGCAGCTTTCCATCCGAAGCGGCTTTTTCGCAGCCTGATCTCTCATTCCTGATCTCCGATCTGATTCAGCACCTGCAGGTCCGACTCAAACAGAAGCTTGATGTTTCCGATTCCGTATTTGAGCATCGCGATTCGCTCAAGACCGATGCCGAACGCCAGTCCGCTGTACTCCTCCGGATCGATGCCGCAGTTTTCCAGCACTCTGCGGTTGACAATTCCGGCGCCCAGCACCTCGATCCAGCCGGTTCCCTTGCACAGAGCGCAGCCCTTTCCGCCGCAGGCAAAGCAGCTCACATCTACCTCGACGGAGGGTTCCGTGAACGGGAAATACGACGGCCGAAGCCGCGTCACCGCGTCCTCTCCGTACATTTTCTTCACAAAGGTATCGAGCATCCCCTTGAGATCTCCGAGCGTGATATGCCGGTCGACGACCAGTCCCTCCATCTGATGAAACATGGGGGAATGCGTGGCGTCGTCGTCCGAGCGGAAAACGCGGCCGGGGGACAGGATCTTGATCGGCGGCCTCTTTGTCTCCATGACATGAATCTGCCCCGCAGAGGTCTGCGTCCGGAGAAGAAATTCAGGAGAAAGATAAAAGGTGTCCTGCATGTCTCTCGCCGGATGATCCTGCGGCGTGTTCAGCGCGGTGAAATTATAGTATTCCGTCTCGATCTCGCGCCCTTCATAGACCTCAAAGCCCATCGAGGCGAACACATCGATCAGCTCCTCCCTCACCTGCGTGACGGGATGGAGACGTCCCGGAAGCGCTTTGACCGCCGGCTCCGTGACGTCGATTGCCTCTGCCCTGCATCGGATCGCCAGCTCCTTTTCTTTCATGCTGCGGTCGATCTCTTCAAAGCGCTGCGCTGCCCACTGCTTGAGCTCGTTGACCATCTGACCGTATTCCGCGCGCTGCTCCGCCGGCACCTCGCGCATCTCTTTCATCAGCTGTCCGATCTTTCCCTTTTTGGAATCCAGAAATTCCTTGCGCTTCTCATAGGCCGCTCTGGAGGATTCCAGAGCGCCCGAGCTGCTCAGTATCTCGTTCCGGATCTCCCGGACACGTTCCTTAAGCCCACTTAAATCTGCCATGTTTTCCTTTCCCGCCTGTATTCCGCAGACGACACCGACGTCCGGGCGCCCGGAGCATAAAAAAGCCCCCGGACAGCAGCCCGAGAGCTCTGTCCAAGGGGACGAAAAATCAATTCCGCGGTACCACCCCGATTTCTGCCGAGCGGAAAGCGCTTCCTCCGCCGCAGACACTCAATGCCGCTCACGCGTGCTCACGTCGCAGACTACTGTTCTTTCCGGTAAAAAGAAGTTCCCCTGCGCAGCTCCGGTGCGAAAATAAGAACAGCCTCTTACTCCGCGGATCCTTTCAGCCCATGAGATCCGCTCTCTGCGGAGAAGACGGTTCCCGAACACCATCTCTGCCTTTTTATGTATAAAAATGACTGCAAAGCCCGGATGTGCCGCTTCCTGCTCTTGACTCCTAGCAGTTCTGCCAGGTGGGTTATCACAGCGTCGTTTTTGTCTTCCTCTCCCATAGCCCGGAGGCCGAAGGCGTGACAGCCGCGGCAGCAATATTGAAATCCCGTTTAAAGTAATGTAGGTTCAAAAACACAGGAGTTATCGAACACCCCAGGCAACGATATTATAGCACGCTCCCATCCGGAATCACAACAGGCCGGATCTCCTCCGTGGCGGCGTTCAGCCACGCGAGCTCCGCGCCGGACAGGTACCGGCTCATCTCCTCCCGGCAGCGCCGATGGTACCCGTTCAGCCACGAAAGCTCGCGGTCGCTGAGATACCGCGGGTCGATCAGACTGCGGTCCAGAGGGACAAAGGTCAGCGGATCAAAGCGATAGAACCGGCCGTCGGAGGTTTTTCTGTCCTCGGTGCACAGAAGAATCGTCTCAATCCGGATCCCGTATTCGCCCTCCCGGTAGACGCCCGGCTCGTCCGAAACGACCATGCCGGGCACAAGCGCCACAGTGTCAGGCCCTTTCGAGGCGCGCCAGCGGATATTCTGCGGCCCTTCATGAACATTCAGGACATAGCCGATGCCGTGACCGGTGCCGCACTTGTAGTCGCTCCCGGTTCTCCAGAGCGGTTCCCTCGCGAGAATATCGAGATTCCGCCCGGTGCAGCCCTCCATGAAGACCGCATTCAGCAGCGCTAAGTTTCCTGCCGCCGTCAGGGTATACGAGCGCTTCATATCCTCCGTCACCGGCCCCAGCGCCATGGTCCGGGTGACGTCCGTCGTGCCGCGCAGATAGGTGCCACCGCAGTCGATGAGCAGCATTCCTTTCCGCTCAAGCCTTGCGCAATGTCCCTCGGACGGCTCATAGTGCATCATCGCCGCATTCGGTCCGTAGGCCGAAATCGTGCCAAAGGACAGCTCGATGAAATCCGGGATCTGCCGGCGCAGGCCATCCATATGTTCCGCGGCATCGAGCTCCGTCAGCGCTTCAATATCCGCCTCCTGCGTGAGCCAGTAAATGAAACGGCAGACCGCGGCGGAATCCTCCCGGTATATATCCCGGATGTTCTTCTGCTCCGTCCGGTTCTTGACGGCTTTCATCCATTCGATGGGGCTGTCCGCCTCCGTCACGGCGTCCTTATCGCCAAGCCCCTCGCACAGTGCAAGATACAGCGTGTAGCTGACCGAAGCGGGATCCAGAAGCACCCTGCCCTGATAGCGGTATGTCTTCAGGAAATCCGCAAACGATTCATAGGGGTGCAGCGCAAGACCGCTTTCTTCCGCCGCGGAGCGAATCTCCTCCGTAAGCTCGGCCTCCTGTACAAAGAGATGCGCCTCCTTGTCAGAAAAGAAGCCGTAGCTGAGCGCCACCGGGTTGTATTCCACATCGTTTCCGCGGAAATTGGTAATCCACATCAGATCGTCCAGACGGGAAGCGACATAGTAGCGGCAGCCTTTCTCCTCCATTTTCTCCCGGAGCCGCGCAAGCTTGTGGGAAAAGCTCTCTCCCGCCTGCTCATCGCCAAGGCGGAACATCGGGTGGCAGGGGAGCGCCGGGCGGTCCGTCCAGACCGCGTCTCCCAAATCTCTCTCTCCGCAGACAGAGGCCCCCGCCTGCGCAAGAAGCTCCGCCAGAGACGTCCCCTCCTGCTTGCTGATGCAGCGCCCGTCAAAACCGAGAACCTCTCCCCGTTTCATATTCTGCCGCAGATACTCGGGGATCGTGGGAACACCCGGCTCCTGCATCTTAAAGAGCTCTATGCCGTTTCCACGCATTTCATTTTCCGCCTGTATCCAGTAACGTCCGTCCGTCCAGAGCCCCGCCCAGCCGTCCGCCCCGACGACAAGCGTTCCGTTCGAGCCGCTGAAATTGGAAAAAAACTCTCTCTCCTTGAAGTAATCCGCGGAATACTCGGAATTGTGAAAGTCCGAGGTGGGGATCATATAGTAGTGAACGCCCTGCTCCCTCATCCGGGCGCGCAGCGCGTCAAGTCGCTCGATATGCGTGTTCATGAAATCAGTCCTTTCTGCGATTCGCAAAGCGTTTTTCCGCTTTTTTGACAGCTCTGAGATACCGTATCAGGAGAATCGTAAACACCGCGATGACGGCGAGCTCGATCTGTCCGGTTCCGGCCACCCCCGGGAAGACAACATCCCAGCCGCCTGCGAAAGCCACGGCCGCGCCCAGCACGGCCGTCCGGGGGAACATATAACGGGCAAAGCCCTCCCTGTCGCCGATCATGTTCTCCGACACGCCGGGGGACAGCATCAGATTTTTGGTGATTTTTCCCCGCGTCTTCAAAATGACGGCGGCGTAGAGCACGTACGCACCCGCCGCGATCAGTACATAATTGAATGCATTCATGGCAGCCTCCATGCCAAAGAACCTTGTGCGATAAGCGTTCCGAAAACGGGTCAGAGCCCGAGAAACCGGCGCAGCCCCGCCTCCATTCTGTCGCGGGAGCAGACCGCCGTATGGCGAACCTCGGCATCCCTGAGGCTTTCCACCGCCTCCGGAACCGGAACATTGGCGAGCGCTGCCAGCGCGTCCGCCATATCGAGATCCGTCTGCGCCTCCGGCTGTCCCAGCGCCCGCATGACGGACGATTCAAATTTGAACGGACTGGCCGTCGCCGCGATCACCGCCGGCCGGGGATCCCCCGTCTCCGCAGTATAAAGCCCGTACACATGACGGGCGACCGCCGTATGCGGATCGATGACATAGCCGGTTTTCTCATAGAGCGACGAAATAGCCTCCGCCGTCTCCCGCTCTCCGGCGTAGCCGCCCCAAAATTCCTCCAGCTTCCCCTGCATGGACTCCGTAATGGAGTAACTCCCTTTTTCCGAGAGCTCCCGCATGAGGGCCGCATTCACCTTTGCATCATCACCCGCAATATGGTAGATAAGGCGCTCCAGATTGCTCGAGATCAGGATGTCCATGGACGGGGAGGAGGTCAGAACAAACGGCCGGTTCCGGTCATAGCTTCCCGTCCGGAAAAAATCGAACAGCACCTTGTTTTCATTGGAAGCGCAGATCAGCCGGTGCAGCGGGAGCCCCAGCCGCTTCGCGTAATAGGCGGCCAGAATATTGCCGAAATTTCCGGTGGGAACAACGACGTTGATCTCCTCTCCGGCGCGGATCCTGCCCTCGCGGAGCAGTGTGGAATACGCGTGGACATAGTAGACGATCTGCGGGACGAGGCGGCCGATGTTGATGGAATTGGCCGAAGAAAAATGGTAGCCGTTCTTTTCGAGCGCTACGCGCAGCACGGGATCCGTGAACATTTTCTTCACGCTGGTCTGCGCATCGTCAAAATTCCCCTCGATCCCGACAACGCAGGTATTGTCTCCTTTCTGCGTAATCATCTGACGCTTCTGAATCGCCGAAACGCCGTCTTTCGGATAGAACACAAGAATTTTGGTCCCGGGGACATCCGCAAAGCCCTCGAGCGCCGCCTTGCCGGTATCGCCGCTGGTTGCGGTGAGAATCACAATCTCCCTGCCGTCATGATTTTTCTTCGCCGCCGTGATCATCAGATGCGGAAGAATCGAGAGCGCCATATCCTTGAACGCGATCGTCCTGCCATGAAACAGCTCGAGGTAATAGGCTCCGTCCGCCTCTGCGAGCGGGGCGATCTCCGGCGTATCGAAACGGCTGTCATAGGCTCCTGCAATACACGAGCGCAGCTCCGCCTCCGTGTAGTCCGTGAGGAACAGCTTCATCACCTGATAGGCCGTTTCCTGATAGTCCATGGCGGCAAATTCCTCAAGCGAACGGTCAAACCGGGGAAGCTCTGCCGGAACGAACAGCCCTCCGTCCCCGGCGAGCCCCTGAAGAATCGCCTGCGATGCCGTGACCGGCGCCGCGGCGCCCCTTGTGCTTCGATAGAGAATTTCTTTCATCGCTTTCCTCACATTCGTTTGCTATTCGTGTTTCTCCTGCCATGCCGCCTGCTCCGCGCCGTCCCGGACAGACTCCTCCGCTTTCATCCGGACCTCCTCCGCGTCTTCAAAAGAGACGCCGATATCGGATTCCAGAATATCGGAATCGAAATCGTCCTCCGGAAGCTCCGCCCGGACCCGCCTCTTTCTGAGCAGAGCCCGGCGGTCGCGCCTCCGGATCCGCCGCGTCTCCATAGGGCTCTGCCGGATCCCGAAAGGCCGCGGCATGGTGTGCGCATCCAGAAACGGAACCGTCAGATTCATCACCGCAAGAGCGGATACCGCCGCCTGCTCCGCATATCCGAAAAGACGGAGGACCGCGATCCCCGCGCCGAGGCCGCAGCCGTACAGAAACCGGCCCTTTCTGGTCAGCGGACGGGTGGAATAATCCTGCGCCATGACAAAGACCGTGAACAGAAATGCACCGCCCATATACTGCACCGCGAGAAATACCGGATTCCAGCCGTTGTTGCCGAAAAGAATCATAAGAAGCGTAAAGCTCATAAAGCTGCCCATCGGAATCATCAGATCCGTGATCCCGGTCAGGAGCAGAAAAGCCGCCGTCACAAGAACGGCAGCGGTGCTGCCCGTGCCGATGCACGCCGCCGTATTTCCGGTCAGCATATCGGAAAGAGAGACCGCGTCCCCTCCGGCAAGCTGCCTGAGCGGCGTAAGCGCTTCCTCTCCGGATACGGAAAAATCGTTCATTGCATCCCGGAACAGCAGCAGTAGAAGAAGCTTTCCCGTCATGGCCGGGTTCAGAAGATTTCGCCCGATCCCTCCGAACGGGAGCTTTGCAAGCAGCATTCCCGCCGCGCTTCCGAGCACGGGAAAATACAGAGGAACCGAAGGGGGGAGAATCATCCCCAGAATCAGGCCGCTGACCGCCGCGGAATAGTCATTCACCGTGACCGGCCTGCGCAGAAGCAGCTCCCAGAGCAGCTCGCAGAGGACCGCCGTCAGCGTGGAGATTCCCATGATCAGGGCCGCGCGGGCGCCGTAATGAAAGATCCCCGCCCCGGCCGGCGGGAGCAGCGCCAGCAGCACAAGGAACATCATTCCCATCGTGGTATTCGCTGATTTGGTAAAGGGCCTGACCTCTGTCATCCGAACAATCTCCTGCTGTAATCTCCCGCCTTTTCCGGCCGGGAAACAATGCTCTCTCTCATCTCCGTGATCCGCAGGGACAGCGGAAGCTTGGAGGGACAGATGTAGCTGCAGCTCTGGCACTGACAGCATTCCAGCCCGTTGTGCGTGATGAACGCATCCTCATTCTGACGCTCCGCATCGCGCAGCAGCTGGATCGGGACCAGATGATTCGGGCAGGCCTCGACGCATCTGGCGCAGCGGCTGCAGGCGGTCTCCCGCATCACCTCTGCCCGGTCTCTTGACAGCGCCACGATCTGTGAGCTCATTTTCGTGACCGGCACATGAAGATCTCTGATGCGCCGCCCCGTCATGGTTCCTCCGTCCAGAATCAGCGCCGGCTCCCGCACAAAGCCGCCCGCCCTCTCGATCAGCTCGTCGTAGCTCATGCCGATGCGGACGCGGAAATTCCCCGGCTTCGCGACGCAGTCCCCCGATACGGTGATCAGTCTCGTGAGGAGAGGCTCATACAGCATGACCGCCTGATTAACCGCCACCAGCGTATCCACATTATGAACGATGCAGCCGATGTCGGAGGGCAGCATTTTTCCGTTCAGCGTGCGCCCGGTGACCGCATAGATCAGCTGCCGCTCGGAGCCCTGCGGATACTTGGTCTGAACCCGCTTTACATAAATCCGCGGATCATCCCGGGTAATGCTGCGGAGCTCCCGAATCACATCCCGGAGCTGCTCGTCGATCGCAAGGATCCCTCTCGCCCGCGGGAATACCTTAAGCACAATCCGCAGGCCGTTGATGAGCTTGCCGGGATTCTCGACCATACGCCGGTAATCGGAGGTCATATACGGCTCGCATTCCACGCAGTTGGCGATCACATAGTCGATCTGCTCCGGATGCTCGGGAGAGAGCTTGATATGGGAGGGAAGTCCCGCTCCGCCCATGCCGACAATTCCGGCCTGCTTTACCGCGCGGATAATGACGGCGTCCGTCAGCTCCTCGAAGCGGCGCGGCTCCGGATAGGGAATCTCGCTGAAGCGCCCGTCGTTGCGGATGATGATGCTGCGCTCCGTTCCTCCCCCCGCGACGTGAAAGTCCCGGATCGCCGTGACGACCCCGGATACGGAGGCGTGAAGATCCGCCGAAAATTCGCCGTCCGCCTTGGCGATCCTCTGCCCGGTGAGCACCGGATCACCGGGTGCCACCACCGGAACCGCGGGCCGTCCCATATGCTGTTTCAGAGGAAACACGACAATATCGCTGTGCGGCACCACCGTCCGGATTCTGGTGTGCCGGGACAGCTCCTTGCCGTCATAGGGATGAATTCCTCCGCGAAAGGTTCCGATCGCCATAGTCGTCCTCATCGTCCGCGGCGCCGTCTGTCTCAGGCCCCGCGCAAGCTGCGGCATGCACGGCAAAAAACTGCCGGTCCGCGCTCCATATTGTATCATACCGGCCGACGGTTTTGTACCGATATATCGCGCGCCGTCTCTGTCACGGATATGTTAAAATGAATTGAAATATGTATTTCGTAAGCACAGCATCATAAAACCATGCTGCAAAACAAACAGCACGAAGAAATGAAACAACACCACGAAATGAGGTAAGCTATGCGCACCATTCGCAAGACCATCGATTCTGTTCCGGATCTGCGCCCGGTCTCCAGCTCTCCGGAGGAGCTCATGATTTTCGATATTGAGACGACCGGTCTCAGCGCACGGAATCACTCCGTATTTCTGATCGGCTGCATCATCTTCCATTCCGACGGAAAAAACGGCGAACTGGTTCAGTTTTTTGCGGATTCCCCGGAGGAGGAGCCTCTGCTCCTATCCGGATTCTGTTCTCTTGCAGCAGACAGGCGGACGCTCGTCCACTACAACGGTCAGAAATTTGACCTGCCTTTCCTGCGGGAGCACGCTCTGCGCTGCGGCATGCCGGATCCTTTCACGGCGATGCGCTCCGTCGATATCTACCGGACTGCAGCGCGCTTCCGCAATCTTCTCGGTCTGACCGACGGGAAGCAGCAGACCGCCGAGGCGTTTCTCGGCACCGGGCGCACCGAAAGCACCAGCGGCCGGGATATTGCCGCCATGCACAGCAGCTGGCTGAAAGACCGAAACCCGCAGTTCCTCGAGGCGATTCTTGCACACAACGAGGCGGATCTCCGCGGTGTTATGAGGCTGATCCCCATGCTGTCCTATGATGCGCTGCCGGAGGAGATCCCGGTCGTCTATCGCGCGGAGGCCTCCTCGTACACCGATTATCTCGGAGAATCCCGGGACGAGGTCATCCTGCGCTTCCGTTTCCGGACTCCCGTTCCCAGACCGGTATTCGGCTCCCGGGACGCCTGCTTTTTCAAGGCGGAGGCGGGCGGAGACGGAACGGAGGGAATTGTCAAGATTCCTCTCTTTTCCGGAGAGCTGAAATATTTTTACGCCGATTATCACGATTACTACTACTTCCCGGAGCAGGATCAGGCTCTGCATAAATCCGTCGCTGTCTACGCCGACCGGACGCACCGGTTTCCGGCCCGGCCTGACAACTGCTATACACGGAAAACCGGAGCTTTTCTCCCGGAATGGGATCTCTTCCGGACGCCGTTCTATAAAAAGGATTATCGTAGCGCGGCCCTCTTCTTCGAGCTCACGCCGGAGGTCAAGACAAGCCGCCGCATTCTGTCCGAATATGCCGCCTACGCCATCCGTCATATCATCGACGGCTGCCGGTAAAGGCTCAAAAGCTCCGGACAGCTTCAAAAAAGGACCTTGCCGCAGGGGCAGGGTCCTTTTCAACATACGAATCAATGACTGTGCAAATATTATTTTTCGTCGCTCTGCGCCGCAATCGCCGCCTCGACGTCGACCGAAACAACATCCGCATCCATATCATTTCTTCTGCTGCGGCGCTCCTCGTCCTGAAGCAGCGCTTTGACAGAAAGGCTGATCTTGTTCTCGGCCTCGTTGAATTCCACGATCTTCGCCGTGACCTCGTCGCCGGTGCGAAGCACATCCGAGGGCTTCTCGATATGCTCTCTCGCGATTTGAGAGACATGAAGCAGGGCATCGATACCAGGCTCCAGCTCGATGAACGCGCCGAAATCGGTCATTCTCGCCACTCTTCCGGTCACAACATTGCCCGCCGCATACTTCTCTGCGGCGCCCGCCCACGGATTCTCATCGGGAAACTTGAGGGACAGCGCGATCTTCGTGCCCTGAATATCCTTGATCAGAACTCTCAGCTTCTCGCCGACCTTGAAGACCTTCTTCGGATTCTCGACACGGCCCCAGCTCATCTCGGAGATATGAAGCAGGCCGTCGGCGCCACCCAGATCAACGAACGCACCGAAATCAGTGATGTTCTTGACCGTGCCCTCGACGACATCGCCGGGCTGAATCGTCGCAAAGAGCTTCTTCTGAAGCTCCGCTCTCTCTGCAAGCAGAAGCTGCTTGCGGTCGCCGATGTATCTGCGTCTGTGCGGATTGTACTCGGTGATCACAAACTGAATATCCTGATCCTGATACTTTGTGAGATCTTTCTCATAGGTATCGGAAACAAGAGACGCCGGAATGAATACGCGGACGCCGTCCACGCTGACGCTCAGGCCGCCGGAAAGCACCTGCTCGACTTTCGCCGTGAGCACTTCCTTGCTGTTGTAGGCCTCCTCGATGCGCTTGTTGCCGCGGTCGGCCGCCAGTCTCCGGTAGGACAGAAGAACCTGCCCGTCACCGTCATTGACCTTGATGATCTTGACCTCGAGAGAATCCCCGACATTCAGCTTGGTTGTCAGGTCAAGCGAATGGTCGGTGCTATATTCGCTGCGCGTAAGAATACCGTCGGACTTGTAATTGATGTTCAGTACGGCCTCTTCCGGCTTGACGTCGATAATCTTGCCTTCTACGACCTCTCCGTTGCGAATTGTCCTGAATGACTCATTCAGCATCTGTTCAAAATTTTCCATCTCGGACATGATTTTGAACCTCCTCAATGATATTTTTTGGGGTCGATGCCCCTGCGGTAATGCCAATCACCTTTTCCTCTCCGGTCAGTTCCAGAGCAAGGTCTTCTACCGTCTGTATGAAAAAAGTGTTCGGGCATTCCTTTCTGCAAATCTCATACAGCTTTGCAGAATTGGAACTTGTCCTCCCACCTATAACGATCATTACATCTGCGATCTTCGCGATCCTGCGGGCCTCTTCCTGACGCTCCCGCGTCGCATTACAGATGGTATTGACAATACTCATATTGTAACGTCGTTTCTGCAAAATAGCAATAAGTTCATTGAATTTTTCGACCTGAAACGTCGTCTGCGAAACAACGCACACTGGTCTTTCCGGATCCCCGCGGTAGCTTTCCGCCTCCTCCGCTTTCCCGATGACAGCCGCCGGCGTGGAGGACCATCCCATGATTCCCTCGACCTCCGGATGTCCCGCGTTTCCTATAATGACGATCTGCGCCCCCTTTGCGCTCTCCTCCTCCACAATACGGTGAATCCGCTTGACAAAGGGGCAGGTTGCATCGATGCAGCGCACTCTGCTGCTCTGTATCTGTTCAAAACGCTCCTTGGAAACCCCATGCGACCGGATCACAAGCGTTCCCCCTGTGAGTCCGTCGATTTCCTCCGGCGTTTCCACAACGCGGACGCCCTTTTTTTCAAAATCGGACACCACTCTTTCGTTGTGAATAATCGGGCCGTAGGTGTGAATTTTCTCTCCGCGGGCAATTTCCTTGCAGACCGCATCCACCGCCTTCTGCACGCCGAAGCAGAACCCTGCCGACTCGGCCGTGATCACCTGATAATGCGGTTTTTTCATAATAATCCTCCATGCCGAAGCGTTCCCCAGCGAAGAACGCGCTATTATCCTTTCTGTGAGGCTCCGGTCTTTTCCCGAAATACGGCGATGATACGATCCGAGACCTCCTCGATCGTCATATCCGAGGTATCAAGATACACCGCATCCTCCGCCTGCCGGAGCGGAGAAGTTTCCCGGGTCATGTCCCGGTGATCCCGAGCGGCAATGTCCCGTCCGATGGCAGCGGTGTCCGCCGGCTCCCCCTTGGCGAGGAGCTCCGCCGCACGCCGGGCGGCCCGCACCTCCACACTGGCCGTCATATAGATCTTGCAGTCCGCACCCCGAAGAACGACCGTGCCGATATCCCGCCCGTCCATGACGACATCCGTCTTCGCAGCGAGCTTCTGCTGGAGCTCGACGAGCTTCTCCCTGACAGAGGGATTCACACTGCTGGCAGATGCCATATTGCCGGCCTGCTCCGTGCGGAGCAGCGGATTGACATTTTCCCCGTTCAGAAGAACTATCTGTTCTCCATCCTGATAACAGATGGAAATATCCGCCTCACCGCAGGCCTTTCCGATCGCCTCCGCGTTCTCCGGTGAAATTCCCCTCCGGAGAAGAAACACCGCCATTGCCCGGTACATCGCCCCGGTATCCACATAAATGAAGCCGAGCTGCCGCGCCACCCGCCTTGCAATGGTGCTTTTCCCCGCGCCCGCAGGTCCGTCAATCGCAATACTGAACGCCATATTTCCTCCATAAACAAGCGGCGCTGCGCCGTCCTTTTTACCGCACGCTCTCTCCCGCAAGATGTCCGGTCGACCATGCAATCTGCAGATTGAAGCCCCCGGTCACCGCGTCGACATCCAGAATTTCACCGGCAAAAAAGAGCCCGCGGACAAGTCTGGATTCCATGGTGGAGGGATCGACCTCCCGCACACTGACGCCGCCCCGCGTGACAATCGCCTCGCGGAACCCCCTGTTCCCCCGGAGTGTGAGCGGTATGCTCTTCAACAGCGCGGTAAACGCCCGTATCTCACCCGCCTGTATGCTCTTCGCTGCCCTTTCCGGCGAAATCCCGGAGAGCTGCACCGCCGCATCCCGGAGACGCAGGGGGAACAGTCCGGCGACTGCATTGGAAAAGCGACGCTCCGGCGCCTCCTCAATAAGCGACCGGATCCGGCTCTCAAGCTCTTCCTGTGAAACCGCAGGCTTGAGATCGATCAGAAGCCGGAAGCCGCCCGGATACTGCGAAAAGTTACAGTTCGCGGAACCGGTCAGAATCAGCGGACCGCTGAGTCCGAAATGTGTAAAGAGCATTTCACCGAAGCCAGAATAGACGGGGCGGCGCTTTTTCCCTCCGTCGCTCTCCGCCTCCGATTCCAGAGGCCGGATAGAGACAGAGACATTTTTCAATGAGAGCCCCTGCAGCTCAAGAGGCCAGCGTTCCGCCGTCTCCATCGGGACCAGCGAGGGCAGACATGGTGTAATATCGTGCCCCGCCTCTGCCGCCATGCGGTGGCCGTCGCCGGTAGAACCGGTTGAGGGATAGGACAGGCCTCCGGTGCATAAAATGACACTGTCTGCCGGGAGAACACTTCCGTCCCCGAGGCAGACGCCCGTGATTTTCTTTCGAGCCCCGTTCTCCGCCTCCACGGCAAGATTCTGCGCCGGCGTATGAAAGCGCACGGACACCCGCTTTCTCTTCAAATGCCGCATCAGAGCGTCCGTCACATCACAGGCGTGATCGGAAGCCGGGAATACCCGGAGTCCCCGCTCCGTCTTCACAGGGCAGCCGTTTTCATCAAAAAAACGCTTCACCGCCTCGTGGTCAAAGCCGTACACACTGCTGTATAAAAATTTAGGATTCCGCACCACACGATCAAAAAAATCTTCCGTGCTGCAGTCATTGGTGAGATTGCAGCGACCCTTGCCGGTAATGTAAATCTTTTTCCCGGCTTTCTCATTCTTTTCGATCACCGTGACCCGGTGTCCCTGATCCGCTGCGGCGCAGGCCGCCATCAGACCGGCCGCCCCCGCTCCGATTACAATCACTCTGCTCATAATTATTTATAAAACAATATTCCCGGACAAAAGGCAAGCCCGGTGCAGAGAAAGCACCAGCCTCCCCGCACCGGACCCATCCGTGTGTTCCGCTCCGGAGCCGCAGCCCCGGAGCCGCATGAATATTACATGAAGTTTGTCACCAGCGTCACGATACGGAGCGCAAAGAGTACAAACACCACCCACATGACCGGGCTGACATCCCTGAACTTGCCCTCTGCAACCTTGATAATGACCCATGTAAGAATGGCAAACATGATTCCGGTCGCAATACTGTACGCAAGCGGCATCATCACAATCGCCATATAGGCTCCCGCAACGTCCGCGATATCTCCGTCAAAGCTGATCTTCTTCGCGGAGCTCAGCATCAGCATGCCGACGTACAGAAGAGCCGGAGCCGTGGCAAAGCCGGGAATCGCAAGAAAGATAGGGCTGAGAATCAGAGAAACAAGGAACATAAGCCCTGTCGTCGCCGCCGTAAGGCCGGTGCGTCCGCCAGCCGCTACACCGGCGCTGGATTCAACGAAGCTCGTGATGGTGGAGGTTCCGAGGCAGGCGCCGGCGATGGTGCCTACCGCATCCGACATCAGAACCTTTCCGACACGGGGAAGCTTGCCGTCCTTGTCAAGGAGATCCGCCTTGTCCGCCACGGCGACCACTGTGCCGACCGTGTCAAACAGGTCGACATACAGGAAAGAAAACGTGATCGCGACGAACTGGATCATATGCTTTGCCACCCAGCCGAAGTCGAACTGGAATGCCGTATTGCGAATGCCGCCGAGCTGAAGTCCCTGTGAGAAATTCGGAATCAGGCTGTAGACGCCCGCCTCCGCATCGACATGATACCAGCCGAGCTTCTCCGCGCAGATGCCCAGAACCCATGTCGCAAGAATACCGATCAGAACCGAGCCCGGAACCTTGTAGTGCGCCAGTATCAGAATAATCAGAAAACCGATGAGTGCAAGGCACACCTGCGCCTCACCAAAGCTCCCGAGTCCGACAATCGTCGCGTCGTTCGCCACAATGACGCCGGCGTTCTGCATGCCGATGAAAGCAATAAACAGACCGATGCCAGCGGAAATGCCGTTCTTGAGGTTCACCGGAATGCCGTTGATGATCTGCTCTCTCGCCTTGAGCGCCGAAAGAAGAACAAAGATCACACCCTCAACCAGAACCGCCGTCAGAGCAACCTGAAACGCGTTCGCCTCTCCGCCGAGCTCTCCGAGGCAGACGGTGTAGGCAAAATAGGCATTCAGTCCGAGACCGGCGGAAAGCGCGATCGGGTAATTGGCCAAAAATGCCATGATGAACGTCGCGATGGCAGATGCCAGCGCCGTGGCGACAAAAACGCCGCTCCGATCCATCACGGTTCCGAGGATATTGGGATTGACCGCCAGAATATACGCCATGGTGAGAAACGTGGTAAGACCGGCGATCACTTCCGTTTTCACGGTCGTGCCATGCTCCTTCAGATGAAACATTTTTTCAAACATAATTTTCTCCCCTGCCGAAGCGGCTCACGCTCCGGCTGCATCGGTTCCTCATAAGAAATAAGAAAAATGTACAGGACTGTCGCACCGCAGGGCAGCCAATAGAATATTTCAGATGCAACAGCCCTGTAAAAAGACTGCTTGCAGATCAGTCTGCCGACAGAGTCAGATCATGCAGCGCTCACTTGTTGTAGTTGACAATCCTGCCGAACTCTTCTTTCAGCGCCGCGCCGCCGATCAGTCCCCCGTCAATGTCCGGCTTCGCGAGAAGCTCCTTACAGTTCCCGGCGTTCATGGAGCCGCCGTACTGAATGCGGACCTTCTCCGCTGTGCCGGCATCATAAATCTCCGCAATCGTCCTGCGGATCGCCGCGCAGACCTCTTCCGCCTGATCGGAGGTCGCCGTTCTGCCGGTTCCGATCGCCCAGATCGGCTCATAGGCGATCACCATGCCCGCAACCTGCTCTGCCGTCACGCCCTGCAGATCCGATTTGATCTGCAGACTGATCCAGTCAAGCGTAACGCCGGCTTCACGCTGCTCCAGCGTCTCCCCGCAGCAGAGGATCGGGATAAGTCCCTTTTCCAGAGCCTTGAGAACCTTTCTGTTGAGGAATGCGTCATCCTCGTGATAGTACTGTCTCCTCTCGGAGTGGCCGATGATGACATACTTTACGCCGGCATCAAGCAGCATATCCGCAGAAATTTCACCGGTAAAGGCGCCGCTGTTCTGATCGGAAAGATTCTCCGCGCCGAGCTGTACATTCGTGCCGCGGATCGCCTCCGCGACCGGGACAATGTCAATGGCCGGCACACAGTAGACGACGTCGACGTCCGGATTGTTCACGAGCGGCGCAAGCAGCGCCGCCAGCTCCTTCGCCTCACTGGGAGTCTTATTCATCTTCCAGTTGCCGGCAATGATCTTTTTTCTTGCCATGATGTAATTCCTCCATAATTACGCTCTGTCTTTTTACTATCAGTTCTTATCGTCTGCGGAAATAACGCCCGGAAGCTCCTTCCCCTCAAGGAACTCGAGAGAAGCCCCGCCGCCAGTAGAAATGTGAGACATCTTATCGGCATAGCCGAGCTGATTAACCGCCGCCGCGGAGTCTCCGCCGCCGATGATGGTCGTCGCCTCGGTCTCTGCGAGAGCCGCAGCAACCGCCTTTGTGCCCTCTGCCAGAACCGGATTTTCGAACACACCCATCGGTCCGTTCCATACAACCGTCTTCGCGGACTTCACCGCCTCCGCGTAGATTGCTCTGGTTTTCGGTCCGATGTCCATGCCCATCTTGTCCGCAGGAATACTGTCAATATCCACGACAGCCGTCTCAATGGAGGGGTCATCAATGGGGTCGGGGAACACAGCGGTCGTGACCGCATCCACAGGGAGAAGCAGCTTTTTGCCGAGGCGTTCCGCCTTTGCCAGCATCTCTCCGCAGTAATCCAGCTTGGTTTCGTCACAGAGCGAGGTTCCGATCTCCCTGCCCTGCGCCTTGACAAAGGTGTACGCCATGCCGCCGCCGATGATCAGCGTGTCGCACTTCTCGAGAAGATTCGAGATGACGTTCAGCTTGTCCGCCACCTTGGCGCCGCCGAGGATCGCAACGAAAGGACGAACCGGATCCTCTACCGCATTGCCTAGGAACTGAATTTCTTTCTGCATCAGATATCCGACAGCGCAGTTTCCGCCTTTTTCACGGATATACTTCGTCACAACCGCAACCGAGGCGTGCGCTCTGTGCGCGGACCCGAACGCATCGCAGACATAATCATCCGCAAGCGCCGCCAGCTCCCTGGCAAATGCCTCGCCGGCCTCCTGCGGCTTGGTTTCCTCCTTGCCGCGGAAGCGGGTATTCTGCAGAAGAATCACGTCTCCGTCCTGCATTGCCGCCACGGCCGCTGTTGCCGCCTCGCCGGTTACGTTATCATCCGCAATGAACTTCACTTCCCTGCCGAGCTTTTCGGAGAGACGAACCGCGACCGGCGCAAGGGACTCCGCCTCGTTGGGACCGTTCTTCACTTTACCCAGATGGGAGCAGAGAATGACCCTTGCTCCCTCGCCGATCAGTCTGCTGATCGTCGGAAGCGCCGCCGTGATACGGGTCTCATCTGTGATTTTTCCGTCCTTGAGTGGAACATTAAAGTCACATCTTACAAGAACTTTTCTTTCGGCTGCGTTAAAATCATCAACCGTTTTTTTATTCAATGCTGCCATGATGATTCCTTTCCGTCCGCGTTTCCTACCGCGGGCATTGTTTTTTATTTTCTTCTGTTTGATAAAACCGCGAACCGCCGCCTGTCTGTGCCGCGGTTCACAGAAAAGGGGTCCGGCCCTCTCAAAAGGCCGGACCCCGGTGTTCAAGCGTATTTTCTTCACATCGCCGCCAGCACACACCGCTTCGCGCTGTTTGCTGGCGCGGCTTCGCACACAAGCCGTCAGGCGGCCTCAAGCCATGCCGCCAGCACACACCGCTTCGCGCTGTTTGCTGGCGCGGCTTCGCCGTATAGCTCCGCTCTCATGCACTCCGCGCTGCGAGCAAGCTCGCGGCGGAGCGCTGAGAGCGGAGCTGCATGGCTCAGTGATCAGCCAAGTTCTGCGAAGTACTTGATGGTACGAACCATCTGGCTCGTATAGGAGTTCTCGTTGTCATACCAGGAGACAACCTCGACCTGCGTCTTGCCGTCCGGAAGGGGGCTGACCATGGTCTGGGTCGCATCAAACAGGGAACCGAACTTCATGCCGATAACGTCGGAGGAAACGATCTCGTCGGTCGTGTAGCCGAAAGATTCCGTAGCCTCCGCTTTCATCTGTGCATTGATCTCCTCCTTGGTCACGGCCTTGTTCACCACTGCGAACAGAAGCGTAGTGGAGCCGGTAGGAGTGGGAACGCGCTGCGCAGCACCGATCAGCTTGCCGTTCAGCTCAGGGATGACAAGGCCGATCGCCTTGGCAGCGCCGGTGCTGTTGGGAACGATGTTGATCGCGCCCGCACGGCTTCTTCTCTTGTCGCCCTTTCTCTGCGGTCCGTCAAGGATCATCTGATCGCCGGTATACGCATGGATGGTGCACATAATGCCGGACTCGATCGGAGCGAGGTCATTCAGAGCCTTTGCCATCGGAGCGAGGCAGTTGGTGGTGCAGGACGCCGCGGAAATGATGGTGTCATCCTTGGTCAGCGTCTTATGGTTGACGTTGTAAACGATGGTCGGAAGATCATTTCCTGCAGGAGCGGAAATAACAACCTTCTTCGCGCCGGCATTGATGTGAGCCTGCGCCTTTGCCTTGCTGGTATAGAAACCGGAGCACTCAAGCACGACGTCGACACCGATCTCGCCCCAAGGGCAGTTGTTTGCATCGGGCTCTTTGTAGATCTTGATGGTCTTGCCCTTAACGGTGATGGTGCCCGCCTCGTCGTCAGCAGTAACCTGATCTTCCTCACCGACAGCGATGTATCTGCCCTGAGAAGAATCATACTTCAGAAGGTGTGCGAGCATGGAAGGGGTAGTCAGATCGTTGATCGCAACGATCTCATATCCCTCAGCCCCGAACATCTGACGAAACGCCAGACGGCCGATACGACCGAACCCATTGATAGCTACTTTTACTGCCATGTTAAGTCTCCTCCATAATGTGAGTTTATTGCATATGTTCGACGCTTCGATATTGATAAGGAATTGTCAAACTTTTGTCAACACCTTTATCATAATCAATCACCTTTGAAATTTCAAGGTATTCCCGCAAAATTCACCGGTCCCGCCGCTCTTCGCCCGGCCGGCTCCGACCCGAAGCACGAAGATTATTTCCGATCCCGGATGATCGTTCCCCCACAGAGAATACGCTCTCCGTCGTAGAAAACAGCCGCCTGCCCCGGCGTGACGGCACGCACCCTTTCGAAAAACACGGCGGTGATTTCATCCTCGCCGGTCCGTGTGATCCGGCACGGCGCGCCGCGGTGGGAATAGCGTATCTTTCCGACGGCATCGCAGAAACCGCGCAGATCGTCGATCGCCATAAAATTGAGTCCGGCGCATCGCAGCGTATCGGAAAACACCTCATCATTCTCTCCTACGACAACCTCATTTGTCTCCGGCCGTATTTCCGTGACAAAGACCGGATGTCCCAGAGAAAGATTCAGATGCCGGCGCTGACCGACCGTATAGTGCGTGATGCCGCGGCTCGTCCCAAGCTCTCTTCCGCCCGCGTCAACAAAGCGGCCCGCCCCCGGCACGCGGTCCCCGGCCTCGCGGTCGATGAACGCCGCATAATCTCCGTCGGGAATAAAGCAGATCTCCTGACTGTCAGGCTTGTCTGCCACCGGAAGCCCCGCCCGTCTCGCAAGGGTCCGGATCTCCTCCTTGCGGTATCCGCCGACCGGCATCAGCGTATGGGCGAGCTGAAACTGGGTCAGATTGTACAGCGCATAGGTCTGATCCTTGGCCGCAGCCGCCGAGTTTCGGATCGTAAAGCGTCCGTTTGCGAGCTTTTCAATGCGCGCATAGTGTCCCGTTGCGATGTAGTCCGCACCGAGATCCATGCTTTTCTCAAGGAGAGACTCCCATTTCACATAGCGGTTGCAGGCAATGCAGGGATTCGGCGTTCTCCCGCCAAGATACTCCTCAACGAAATAGTCCATGACTTTCTTCCGGAACGGTTCGCGGAAATCCATTACATAATAAGGAATATCCAGAACGCCCGCGACACGCCTCGCATCCTCTACGGCGCTCTGTCCGCAGCAGCCTCCCTCCCTTGAGGTACGGCAGGGATCGCTGCTGTCCCATATCTGCATGGTGACGCCGATCACCTCGAAGCCCTGCTCCTTAAGGAGAAGCGCCGCCACGGAGGAATCCACACCTCCGGACATTCCCACGACAACTTTCTTCTTATTCAAATATTCTCTCTTTCAGACAGTCTCTGACAGCAAATCACATCTGATGACGGACGACCTCGTATTCATCGCCGCTGCGGTAATACGGGCAGGAAAAGCCCCGCTGCGTCAAAAAGCGGTACTGGTCGTCCTCATCCATGTTCACCGAGCAGCTCCAGCTGTCATCCTCTTCATCATACTCATTAAAGCAGCAGAAATCACAGCTTACGGCAGGCAGCTTTTTGTCACGCATCTTCTTCCTCCAGCTCTTCCGGAAGCACGGGCCGCGGCTCCTCCGGAAGCGGCTGCAGCGGCTCCGACGGGGCCGCTGCCGTCTCTCCATTCTCCGGCGACGGTCCGCCTGTCTCCTCTGCAGGTTCCGGTGCAGGTGCCTCCTGCATCTCCGGGAGGGCGCCTGCCGCTTTCTCCTGCGGGTACTGAATTCCCCAGATGCGGCGGATCGCGTCCATTTCGTGCATAATCGCCAGCGTCTGTACATGAGGCATCTCGGGACATTCCAGCCAGCCCGAACGAAGCGCCCGGACCGCAGAGAGCAGCTCATATTCATACCCGGTCTTCTGCTTCGGCCGCTTATAGAACGCCAGCTTCACGTGATCGCTGTTGTAGACTGTCAGCGATTCAAAATTACTGATATTTCCGACGACCATATAGCCTTTGGTTCCGTAAATGATGCCGAGCCGGTCGCTCACCCCCGTCATCGAGGCGGCAAGAACCGCCATGCGGCCGTTCCGGTAGCGGAACGTGATGCTGTCCTGCTCATCCACGCCCGTATCCGTATACGTACAGCTTGTATCGATGGAGATGATATCATCCCCGAACATCATGGATGCAAAATTGATCGGATAAACGCCCACATCGAGCAGTGCACCCCCGCCGAGCGCCGGATCCCGCATGCGCCGCACCTGACTGATATTGCTGCCGAGATTTGCCGTCAGCATGACCGGCTCGCCGATCACCCGGCTGCTCAGAACATCAAGCATCGTCCGGAGCATCGGCATATAGCGGACCCACATTGCCTCCGCGGCAAGGACGTTCTTTTCTGCCGCCAGCGACAGAATTTCCTTTGCCTGCGCCTCGTTCAGCGTAAAGGACTTCTCACAGAGCACCGCCTTGCCGTTTTCGATGCAGAGCTTCATGTTCGCGTAATGCTCTGAGATCGGCGTCGCAATGTAGACGAGATCTACCTTTTTGTCCTGCGCCAGCTCCTCATAGGAGCCGTACGCTTTCTTAAAGCCATATTCTTTCGCAAAGCGCTCCGCCCGCCCTGCATCCCGGGATGCGACGGCATAGCGCTTTACCTCGGAAAGGCCTTTCATGGTTTTTGCCATGGTTCCCGCTATACTTCCGGTTCCGAGAATCGCCACATTTTTTTACCGAACATGGGAAGCCTCCTCCTGCGCGCACGCTGCCTCATTCATAATCAAAAAATTCCGACTTCACATAAGCCGTCTGTCCGTCATACCGGACCTTTGTCCAGCCGTTTGACTGTTTTTCAATCACCTCCAGACGATCTCCTCTGTACACGGATCCGATCTGATCTCCGGAGGTGCTGTCGGCGCTGCGGACAGCCACCGACTCTCTGGCAATCGCGGTGTCTGCCTTCTGCTCCGGAGCAGCGGAGCTTTCCCGGTCGTTTCCTGTGCCGGTCTCTCCCGCCGTTTCGTCCTCTTCTCCCGATGTACCGCTCTCTTCGGCTCCGTCTGTCTTTTCTGTCTCCTCCGCTGCAGCGCGGGCATCCGCAAGCGCCTCGCCGATCGAAACTTCAATCTGGGAAGACAGGGAATCAAGAAAAGGACTCAGCGTCTCATCCTCCGCCAGAAGATCATTGTATTCCGCCGTGACCTTATTGTTCAGATCCACAACGTCATCCTCAAGAGATACCTCACGGATATACTCCGTCGTCTCTGCAGAGGACTCATCCTCATTGATGTAAAGTCCCCCGTCTCCGTCCGGACAGACATACATGGTCTGCATGCCCGGAATTTCAGCCTGATAACCCGCAAAGCGCACCTTGGTGACGACAAAGCAGATGAACGAGCCTTCCTCCGGTCCGGCCTTGGTGTAGACATCGATCGAGGGGTATTCCTCAATATAATCCCCCAGCTTGCGGACCCGTATCTTTTCCGTCTCATCCATGCTGGTGCTGATGGCTTCAATCGTCCCGACGTCTCCGTCCGCCACCGCCCGGAAATAGCGTTCCATGAGCGCATTGACCTCCGGATACTGGTTTTCCTCCAGCGGGATCATGCTGTTTTCCGGCGCGGAAAGAGCCTCCGCCGCCTCTGCTTTGGCGCGGCGGCTCTCAGAAAAACGCCGCGCCGTGAGCGCGAGAATCACCGTCAGAAACACCGCGGTAAAAAGCACGGCCGGCAGAACAATGCCGCGGTGATCCATCACGATATCCTTTGCCGTATGCAATACTTCCTCTGCCCGTTCCGTCAGGCTCCAGTCATTGTGACGCTTGCTGCGGTGCTTCATCTGTAATCCGAATCCTCTTTCATGGTCCGTCGGCGCGGCTTCCGGACCGCCACTCGTTTCTCCGCCGCGGGAGCCGCTTTCATTGCAAAAGCATAAAAAATTTTTTGAAAGCGAAAAAAGAATATGAAAAATGCACCCGGCAGGAATCGAACCTGCATTAAAGGCGTCGGAGGCCTTCGTTCTATCCATTAGACTACGAGTGCATGTGTATGGTGCCGATATGCAATTTCTCAACAACGGGTATCATAACACATGCACTCACAGCTTTTCAAGTCCGATCTCCGCAAAATCAGCGCGCTACACGCAGCGGCAAAGACGCCCCTCCCTGCGGTCAAAATAGTAGACGGAATCCGTCAGGATCTCCTCCTGCGCAAGTTCCGTGCGGTTGATTTCCATAACAATTTCCCGCAGAGCTGCGGCCGTCTCCGTTCCCGGACATTCCGGGAGCAGAAGTACCTCATGCACCGAACAGGGAAGAACGAACAGATTCGTTCCCCGATCCGCGGAAAATTTTTCCAGTACCCCCGGATACAGACAACACACCGCGCCGTGCCTCCCCTCCGCATTGGTGAGCACGTACAGCTTTTCCTCTTTCGTCTCCGGCACAGAACCCAAGATTTCCGATATTCCGGTGATCACGGGCGGGAAACGCCGTATGCTGCCAAGGAACGCATCGGCACGGAGCGTTTCCTCGGAAATCTCCCATGCCTCCAGATGCTCGCGGCGGATCATGATGCTTCCGTTCTTCATAGCCCCGTTCGGAATCCGGCAGCAGCACACCACTGCCATATCCTCCACACATTCATAGGGGATCTCCCTCAGCCGTTCCCGGTTTTTCTCCGTTCCGATCAGCCTGACGCTCAGCGTTTCCCGCACCTGCTCATAATCCCTGAAAAAGCGAAGCTCCTCATTCCCTCCGTACACTTGTTCCCGCGACTCTCCGAGAATGCGATCCGCCAGTTCCTCCAGCCGGCAGTCTCCGCAAAGATACTCCTCATAAAAATCGTCGAGATAATAGACCGGCGAGCAGCATGTCTCTCTCCTCCGAACGATGCATGCCTCTCTCCGGACGCCGTTATTCTGAAATACCGGCGACAGACAGACTGATTCCCCCGGAGCCGAGCGGCTTTGCAGCGTCTGTCCGAGCGCCTCCGAAAATTTTCTGACTGATTGTTTTCTATCGCCGTCTGTCATTGCCGTTTCCATCTGCCCGAGCATAGCTTCCCTCCATAAATTTTCATTTTGCGGCTCCGCCGAAGAACAGCCTGTTCCGCCGCAACAAAAAGAGACAACCGATCACCTTGTGCGGATCTGCTGTCTCTTTCCATGATGTCTGTATGAAGTGCTCCGATGCCGGAGGGGCTCTGCCTTATGCTCTGGACAGGTACTCTCCTGTTCTGGTATCGATCTTCAGCTTGTCGCCGATGTTGACGAACAGCGGCACATTCAGCGTTGCTCCGGTCTCCACGGTCGCAGGCTTGCTGGCGCCGGTAGCCGTATTGCCCTTTACGCCGGGCTCCGTCTCCGTAACCTCAAGCTCCACAAAGAAAGGAGGCTCCACGGCGTAGACATTGCCGTTGTAAGAAGAAAGCTTGACCATCTCGTTCTCTTTGACGAACTTGAGCGCATCGCCGACGATATCCGCCGTCAGCGCGATCTGCTCATAGCTCTCGGTATCCATGAAGTTGAAGAGATCGCCGTCCGCGTACAGATACTGATACTCCTTGGTATCAATCCGCGCCGCGGGGAACTTCTCTGTGGGGCGGAACGTTCTCTCCGTCACGCCGCCGCCGATGACGTTCCTGAGCTTGGTTCTTACGAAAGCAGCGCCCTTGCCAGGTTTAACATGCTGAAATTCGACAATCTGACATACCTGTCCGTCGATTTCAAGCGTCACGCCGTTTCTGAAATCACTTGCAGAAATCATAAAAAGCCTCCTGAAATTTTCACGTCACAATACGTTGGTAAGTTTATCTTATGAAGCGCAACTTTTCAAGGATTTTCCGCATTTTATCCGCATTGGGATTTATTTCCGCGAGCAATAGGCCAAATGGATGTACGAGCACATCCATTTGGTGAATGCCGCGAGAGCGGGATACCCCGTCCCTTGGGGCGTACAAATCAGAAGCAAGCTAAGTCATGCCTCATAGCTTACTGCGGGGTATTTGACCTGCAACAAAATCCATCGCTTCCAGATATCCAGCAAGTCCGTGTCCGCAGATCTGCGTGTCGCAGGCCGGGGCCGTGACGGATACCTGCCGGAACTCCTCCCGGCTCGCGATGTCCGAAATATGCACCTCCGCTTTCGGGACAAACACGCTCCGGAGCGCATCGTGAATTGCGTAGCTGTAATGCGTATAGGCTCCGGGATTGATCACAACCCCGTCCGTTCCGTCGTAGTATGCCTGCTGAAGTCGGTCGATGATCGCGCCCTCGTGATTGCTTTGAAAGGTTTCCACCTCCGCGCCGAGCTCCTTTCCTTTCTCGAGGAGCATCGTCATCAGCGTATTGTAGCTGTCGCTTCCGTAGACATTTTTTTCCCGAATGCCGAGAAAATTGAGATTCGGACCGTTGATAACAAGTATTTTCATTTTTCCTCCGCGCCAGAGCGCCCTGTGCGGGCAGCGTCTCCCGCAATGATCGCAGCAATGCCTCCGGAGTCCGCCCCATCCACCGGAATCACCCGGTCGGCGGCCGCCCGGTAGCAGTCCTCCCGTTTTTTCAGCAGCTCCCGGACCCTCTGCTCTCTGTCCGCTCCCTGAAGCAGCGGTCTGCTCCTGTCATGAGAAAGCCTCTTCAGAACGGTATCCGGCTGAACGGAGAGCCAGATCACCTCCCCCATTTTCCGCAGAAGTGCGCGGTTCTCCTCCCGAAGAGGCGTCCCGCCTCCCACAGCGTACACGCAGCCCCCGGCCGCTTCTCCGGCAAGACGCGCAAGAAGAGCCGTTTCCAGCTCCCGGAAGCGTTCTTCCCCGTCCGAGGCGAAGATCTCCGACACCGTCCGGCCCTCCTCCGCCTCGATCTGCTGATCCGTGTCCATAAAGCGAAGCTTTTCTCGCTCTGCGAGGAGCCGTCCGACTGTGGTCTTTCCGCAGCCCATGAAGCCGATCAGGACAAATTTTTTTTTGGCATCCTTTTCCATATCAATCCCCATGCCGAAGTGCTCCCCGCATCGGCATCACGCAGTCCGCTCGAGCACGCCCCGGACACGTTCCGCCGCAGCCGGGGAAACTCTCACTCCGTTCCAGAGCTCATAGGACTCGATCGCCTGACAGAGCAGCATCTGGAGCCCGTTCTCCGTCTGCCCGCCGTGCTCCCTTACTTTCCGAAGAAACGCCGTTTCCCGTGGGCGGTAAATGAGATCGAGAGCAAAGCGTATCCGGTCAAAAAAGACTTCGCTTTCGACGGGCGATTCCTCGGCGTGAGGGAACAGCCCGACGCTGGTGCACTGAATGGCAACCGCGTTTCGCTCAGGGAGCTCCGCGGCGGCCGACAATCCTCCCGCTGTAATCCGGATGTCCGGATAAACGGCGCACAGCTCCTCCCGCAGGGCGATCGCACGCTCCGCCGTGCGGTTCAGGATATAGATTCTGCGGGCTTTTTCCTCCGCGCAGAGATAGGCGGCCGACCGCGCCGCGCCGCCGGCTCCGATGATAATAACGGCCTGTCCCTCCAGAAAAATCTGCCGGAGTTCCAGCGCTCTGCGCAGTCCCGAAATGTCGGTATTGCAGCCGCAATATCCTCCGTCAGTGCGGACCAGCGTATTCACCGCGCCAATCCGGGCCGCCAGAGGGTCTGTCTCCCGCAGAAAAGGAAGGACCGCCTGCTTGTAGGGCACTGTGACGTTAAGACCCAGCACATTCAGGGCATAGGCTCCTTTCACCGCTGCCTCCAGATCGCGTTCGACAAGAAACGGCATATAGATGAGATCGTGAGAAAACTGCGCGGCCAGCGCGTGGTGAATCGCCGGCGAGAGCGTATGCTCCACAGGGCATCCGATCAGGCCGCAAAGCCTTGTCTTTCCGCTGATTTCAGATATTTTTTCCATGATGATATCCTTTGCCGCGCTCGTTGCGGCCGCTGCGGAAAGAATGTCACACAGACGCATTCTCCCCTGCGATCAAAATCAATGACTCTGTCCGTTTCCGTTCCGCTTTTCACTCCGCAGGGATCCCGTCTCTCCGGAGTATGCGCCGTAGAAGGCAAGCGCGGCCTCCTCACCTCCGGGGAGCAGCACGGACTCGCCGCGCGGCAGAGGATGCCGCCTGCGATAAGCGGAATAGCTCCACAGAACCGGCTTTTCCAGCAGCCTCTTCACGATGATCTGAATCTCCTCCCGCGGATGAATCGGCCTCGTGAGAACGGAATAAAGTCCCGCGCGCCTTGCACCCAGCACATCCGTAAAGATCTGATCCCCGACAAAGAGCGTGTTCGTCCGGTCCGTCCCCATAAGCTCCATCGCGCGGCGATAGCCCGACGGCGACGGCTTGTGCGCTTTTGCCACATATGAGGCATCCACGGCCTCCGCAAAGCGGCGCACCCGCGGCTCCTTATTGTTGGAAACAAGGGCCGCTTTCATGCCGAGCGAATGGAGATGGGCAAACAGCGCCGCGGCACGGCCGTCCGGCAGCGCGCCGTGCGGCACCAGCGTATTGTCGATATCATAGATCACAGCCCGGAAGCCCTCATCATACAGCCGGCCGTAATCAATATGATAGGCGGAGGGAACGATTTCATTCGGAAAAAGAAGATGATTCATACAAATCCTCATGATGAAATGCCGGCGGCGCGCAGCAGCGCTTTCGTATACTTGCTCCGCGGCCTGCGATAGACCTCATCCACCGCTCCGCGCTCGACGATCTCTCCCTTTTCCATGACAAGTATCGTATCACAGAGCTGATAGACCGTGCGCAGATCGTGAGAAATAAACAGAACCGAGAGCGCCATCTCCCGCCGCAGCTCGCCGAGCAGCTCGAGAATCTCCGCCTGAATCGTGACGTCCAGCGCCGAAACCGGCTCGTCCGCAATGAGGAGCTCCGGCTGCTGCATCAGAGCGCTGCCGATACATACACGCTGGCGCTGTCCTCCGGAAAGCTGACTCGGATAGCGCCCCAGAAGCTCCGGCGAAAGACGGACCTTTTCCAGCATCGAGAGAATCCTCTTCTCGCGCACACGCGCGTTTTTTTCCCCCGTCAGCCGCAGGGGTTCCTCCAGAATCCAGCGGACCGTATGCATCGGATTGAGAGAATTGTAGGGATCCTGAAAAATTATCTGCGGCTGGACGCCCGGCCGGCTGACGGTTCCCGTATAGCTGCGGGTAAGACCGGCCACGGCTCTCGCCAGCGTTGATTTTCCGCAGCCCGAGCCGCCGACAAGCGCAAGACATTCCCCGCGCCTCAGCGAAAACGAGATGTCCTTTACCACCGGCTCCGCCCTCTTCCGGCGAAAGAGCTCCCCGATTCCCTGACCGCTTTCCTGGTAGAACACGTCAAGATGCTCCACATCCAGCACCGGAGCCGCGGCCGCAGCCGTCCCCTCTCCCTCAGCCTCCCCGCCTCTTTTTTCCGAAAAAACGCGGGGAATAGCCCGGATCAGCGCTCTGGTATAATCCTCTGCCGGATGATTGAAAATATCTTCGACCGGACCCGCCTCTACAATACGCCCCTCGCGCATAACCAGCACGCGGCTGCAGAGCCGGCGAACCAGACTGAGATCATGAGAAATAAATAGAATCGCCGTCCCCCGCTCCCGATTGATCCGGCGCAGAAGCTCAATGATCTGCTCTTGCACCAGTACATCCAGCGCCGTGGTCGGCTCGTCCGCGATCAGAATGCGGGGATTTCCCATCATGGCCGCCGCGATCATGACGCGCTGCCGCATACCTCCCGAGAGCTGCGACGGATACTGCCGGTACACTTTTTCCGGATCAGCCAGTCCGCAGTCCGCAAGGTTCCGGAGCGCCATCTCCCGGCGGCGCTCTGCCGGAATTTCGGGATGATGCAGGCGGACGCTTTCCTCTACCTGCCAGCCGATCCGACGGACGGGGTCAAGGCTCGTCATCGGCTCCTGAAAGATCACGGCGATATCCTCTCCCTGATACCGGCGGAGCGTATCCCTGTCACAGTCGAGAAGATTTCTTCCATCGTACAGAATCTGCCCCCGCTTGCGAATCTCATGCCGCGAGAGCAGGCCCGCGATCGCCATGGCGCTCATGGATTTTCCGGATCCGGATTCGCCCACGATGCCGACGATCTCGCCCTCATGCAGCGTGAGATCAAAATCATAGACCACCGTCTCCGGCAGACTGTGATCATGAAATTCAATATTCAGATCGGAAACCTCAAGAATCCGTTCGCTCATTGCCGCCCTTTCTCCCAGCGAGATTTTCCGCAGCGCCGCTCTCTTTGACGCCGGTTAAAACCATGCCCCCGAGAGCTGCTCCCGGCTCATTCCCTCTGCCAGCAGACTGAAGCCAAGCACCATGAAAATGATCATTAGCCCGGGCCCCGCCGCATAGAGCGGCGCCGAGACAAGATATGACTGCGCCTCGGAGAGCATGCTCCCGAGGCTCGGCTCCGGAGGCTGCACGCCGATGCCCAGATAGCTCAGACCGGCCTCCGCAAGTACGGCGTTGTTGAAGCCGATCATCACCGAGCTCATAAGAACCGGCGCCGCATTCGGCAGAATATGATGCGTCATGATCCGGAGCGCGCCGGCGCCCTGAAGCTTTGCCCCCGCAATGAAATCACTGTTCTTGTAGCGCAGGAATTCACTCCGCACCATTCTCGCAAAGCTCGGAACAAACGCAATCCCGAGCGCCCAGATCACGTGACTGGTTCCGCTCCCGAAGAGGGAGACGATCACCAGAGCCAGAAGAACGCTCGGAAAGGCGAACAGCGTGTCGTTGATCCGCATCAGAAGCTCATCCGTAAGACCGCCGAAATAGCCTGTGACCGCGCCGATGAGCACGCCCCCGAGGAGCCCGACGGCAACCGTGCCCGCCGCAATCTTCATGGTGGTGAAGCCGCCCGCAAGCACGCGGGAAAATACGTCCCGCCCGAAATTATCGGTTCCGAACAGATGCCGGAGCGATCCTCCCGCAAATTTATGCGCGGTGTCCATCGCCTCAATATCATAGGGCGGATGGAGAAGACCGATGAAAATGAGCGAGAGAACAAAGCCGGTGATGCCCGTTCCCAGCACCAGATACCAGTTTGTCTTTCCCGATTCGGTTTTCCAGTTCAGAATTCCCGTCATATCAATCACCATGCCAAATGCCGTCGTCTTCTGTCCGCGCACCTCTCCTCAGTCCAGAGAGATTCTGGGATCCAGCCGCCGGCAGATGAGATCCACCGCCGCCCCCGACGCCACGACCAGAACGGAGATCAGCACGATAATCGCCTCGACCACCGGATAATCCCGGTTCGCAATCGCCGTCAGAAGAGCCCTGCCGAGGCCGGGGATGCCGAATACCTGCTCGATGATGATCGAGCCCGCAACCATATCGGCCGCCGCCATGCCGAGAAAGGTGACGACCGGACCCATGGCATTCCTCAGCATGTGGCGGTACAGAACGTAATTCGTACGGCTCCCGCGGCTGTATGCCGTCCGGACATAGTCGAGCCGCGCCTCTTTCAGAAGACTCCTCCGCAGTATGCTCACCACCATGGCCGATTTGGGCAGTGCAATAGCAATCGCCGGAAAAACCAGATATCCCACGCAGCCGGAAAGACTGACCCGCCATGAGACATAGCCCCCGGGAACAAACCAGTGCAGCAGCATTCCGAAGAAAAACGTGATGAGAATACCGGAAAAGAACGGCGGAACCGCCATGATAATCTGATTCAGAATGACCAGCGCCCGATCCGCCCGTCCGCCCGCATGCCGGGCCGAGTAAATGCCGAGAGGAATGGATATGAGCAGCATGAAAAGAAAGGATTCCAGCGTGAGAATCAGCGTGATCGGTATTTTTTCCCCCAGAAGCCGGCTCACCGGGACGGAATACCGATAGGACATCCCGAAATCACCGGCGAGAAACGAGCGCAGCCAGCGAACATAGCGGACAGGCAGAGGGGCGTTCAGTCCCATCTGTTCCCGGAGCGCCTCCACCCTTGCGGGATCCGTCTGACCCCCCAGGATGGTCAGCGCGGGATCCCCGGGTATCACAGAAAACGCAAGGAACACGACGAATGAGATGGCGAGAACCGTGACAACAAGCATGATTATTTTTCGGGCTGCATATCGCATCCGCCGTCCTCCTCTTTGCTTATATCACATCACTGCGCCGCGGCGTCGCCGGCCGGGCGGATCATGGTCAGATCGCATACATACAGCGGATAGAAGCGGTAGCCGGTAAAACGGCTGCTGTATCCGACAAAATCCGGAAGATCCTGAATGTAGACATTGGCCGCATCCTCGGAGAGAATCTCCTCGCAGCGCATGAACAGCGCCGTCTTCGCCTCATCGTCCGTCTCGGCAAGCGCCTCCGCATAGGTTTTATCGTAATCTGCATTGGAGTAATTGATGAAATTGTTCTCCGCGCTGCTCTCAAAGCGGCCGAGCAGCGCTGTCGCGGACAGCGTGCCCGCATCGACACCGATGACCGTCGCGCTGAAAGAGCGGTTCTGGTAGACGTCGCTGAGCCATGTCTCCCACTCCACCTGTTCGATATCCGCCGTGACGCCGATTTTCTTGAATTCCTCTTTCAGAACCGTCGCCGTATCGACATGCTGCCGGTAATTGGACGGAACCGTGATGGTGAAGCGGAATCCGTCGGGATAGCCCGCCTCGGAAAGAAGCTGCTTTGCCTTTTCCGTATCCGTCGGGTAGGCGTCCGCAAGAGACGGCATGAAATATTTCCGGTATGCCGGGTAGACCGAGCTTCCGAGCGCCGTACCGCCGCCGTCGGAAACCGCCTCCATGATCTGTGTGCGCTCCATGGCAAAGCACAGGGCCTGCCGCACGCGGACATCGTCAAAGGGCTTCTCCGCATTGTTGAGATACAGCGCCTGCACCAGATTCATCGTTCCCTCCGCGACCGTAAAGCCGTCGCCGAGCTGGGAGGCCTGCGTGGAATTCAGATGCAGAAAAAGGTCGATGCTGCCTCCCTTGAGGTTGGTCACGATGGTGTCGGCGTTGGTGACGATCTTGACCGTAACGGAGGCGATCTGCGCCGGGTTTCCTCCGTTCGTCCCGTCGCCCCAGTAGCCGTCATACTTTTCAAGAACGATATTGTCACCGGGCGTTCTCGAGACAAAGCGATAGGGGCCGGTCCCGATCGGATGATTTTCATAGTCGCTGCCGTTCTTCGGCACGACGGCCGTCGTAAGATAGCTGAGAAACTCGCTGTCTCCCTCATGCAGGGTGATCACCACCGTCTTTTCATCCGCCGCCTCGACCGACGCAATCGAAGAAAATGCCGGCGCCAGAGGATTTCCGGAACTGGCATCGGCACAGCGTTCAATGGAGTAAACCACGTCGTCCGCCGTGACAGGGGTTCCGTCATGGAATGTGACGCCGTCCCGCAGCGTAAAGGTATATATGGAAGCATCCTCGTTCACGGTATAGGCACTGGCCACCGCCGGGACAAGATTCCCGTCGCTGTCCGGCTTTACCAGCCCCTCGTAGACGTTGAACAGGAGCTCCCGCGTGCCTGCCGATACGGTTTTGTTCGGATCCATGCTGTCGATGTCGTTTGCCACGCCGACGGTGATGGAGGAAGTATCCGTCCCCTGCCTGCCGCCTGCGCCGCATCCGCTCAGTACAACAGCTCCTGCCGACAGAATCATCAGGATAAGCACCGCATATCCTCGAAGCTTTTTCATGTTTTTCTCCTTGTATACATATGAAATTGTTGGTTTGCGACTGACGCCCTCCGCAGAAAAAGCTGCGGCGGTGCATCGTCTGTATATGTTATCGCGGCCCTGTACCGGGCAGGGACACAGGATAACCGGTCTGTCGGGAAGAGAAAGCACGCGGAAAACGTGTTATTTCCCCCGCTTCTTCTCCTCCGCCTCCGTGCGGAGCACCTTTTTGAGCTCGTCCATAAAGGTCTCGACATCCTTGAATTCGCGATACACGCTGGCAAAACGGACATAGGCCACCGGATCCAAATTCTGAATCTTGCGCATAACCAGCTCGCCGATCTCGCAGGTGGAAATTTCTTTCTCCTCGCGGCTGAAAATCTCTGTCTCGATCTCGTCGACCGCCTTTTTGATCTGATTGACGCTGACCGGCCGCTTGTGGCAGGCGCGGAGAATCCCGCCCTCGATCTTCGCCCGGTCGTAGGGCTCGCGGTTGTTGTCCTTTTTTACGACCACCACGGGGATGGTCTCGATTTTTTCATAGGTTGTGAACCGCTTGCTGCAGGCGTCGCAGACGCGGCGGCGGCGTATCGAGGTATCGCCGTCGGCGGGACGCGAATCAATGACTCTGGTATCTTCTTTTCCGCAATATGGACATTTCATGATCGGTAAGCACCTTTGTGTGGCAGAAACAAAAAAGGAATCCAATCACCGATTGGATCCCCGGAACAGCAGACAACGGGAATCGAACCCGCCTCTCAACCTTGGGAAGGTCGCATACTACCGATGTACTATGTCTGCACATGCCCGCCCGGCTGACCTCGCTCCGTCGGACATAAAACAGTATACAGAATCCAAATGCAAAATGCAATAAAATTTATCAATTCCGAAAGCTGTGAATCGGGGCCGGGATTCTGCCTCTGCGGTTTACAAACGCCTCGCAGGAGTACGGGTTAACCGGCATGATCGGCGCATAGCCGAGAAGCCCGCCGAATTCCACTCTTTCCCCGACGCCCTTGCCGATGACCGGAATGATGCGCACCGCCGTCGTCTTGGAATTGATCATTCCAATCGCCATCTCGTCGGCAATGATCCCTGCGATCGTCGATGCCGCGGTATCTCCCGGAATTGCGATCATGTCGAGCCCCACGGAGCAGACGCAGGTCATGGCCTCGAGCTTTTCGAGCGTGAGAGCGCCGCACTCCACCGCCCGGATCATCCCCTGATCCTCGCTGACCGGAATGAACGCGCCGGACAGTCCGCCGACATAGGAGGAGGCCATCACGCCGCCCTTTTTCACCTGATCGTTGAGAAGCGCGAGCGCCGCCGTGGTTCCGGGCGCCCCTGCCATTTCGAGTCCCATCTCGCAGAGAATATCCGCCACGGAATCTCCGACAGCCGGCGTGGGGGCGAGCGAAAGGTCCACAATGCCGAACGGAACGTCGAGGCGGGCCGACGCCTCCCGCGCCACCAGCATGCCGACCCGCGTCACCTTGAACGCCGTCTTCTTCACGGTCTCACACAGAACCTCAAAGCTCTCCCCGCGCACCGATTCCAGCGCCGTTTTGACCACGCCGGGGCCGCTGACACCGACATTGATGATGCGGTCCGCCTCCGTGACGCCGTGAAACGCGCCGGCCATGAACGGATTGTCGTCCGGGGCGTTGCAGAACACCACCAGCTTTGCGCAGCCGAGGGAATCGCGGTCCTTTGTATGCTCCGCCGTCTCCCGGAAAATCGTCCCCATCAGACGGACGGCATCCATATTGATGCCCGTCCTCGTCGAGCCCAGATTGACCGAGGCGCAGATCAGCTCCGTCCTCGAGAGAGCCTCTGGAATCGAGCGGATGAGCAGCTCGTCCGCCGCCGTCATGCCCTTGGAAACCAGCGCGGAAAAGCCGCCGAGAAAATTCACTCCCACCTCACGCGCCGTCCGGTCCAGCGTTTCCGCGACACGGACATAATCCTCCGTCGTGCGGCAGGCCTCTCCCGCCACGAGCGCGACCGGCGTGACGGAGATCCGCTTATTGACAATCGGGATTCCGAAATCCCGCGAAATCTCTTCCCCGATCCGGACGAGATCCTTTGCGCTGTCATAAATTTTGTCATGGATTTTTGCGCAGAGCCGGCCGAGATCCGGATCGGCGCAGTCCAGCAGGCTGATGCCCATGGTTATGGTCCGCACGTCGAGGTTCTCCTCCTCGATCATCCGGTTTGTCTCACTGACCTCTGTGAAGTTTATCATAAGCCGGCCTCCCGCTCAGATCCTGTGCATCTCGTCAAAAATTTCTTCCTTCTGGCAGCGGATCTGCACACCGATCCTCTCTATCCCCAGCGCCGCGAGCCGATCCTGCAGCTCGCCAAAGCTGATATTGAGCCCTGCGATATCGACCACCATCATCATGTTGAAATATCCTCCGACAATGGTCTGTGAGATATCCAGAATGTTCACATTCCTTTCCGCAAGATACGTGCATACCGCCGCGATAATGCCGACCGTATCCTTTCCCACTACCGTGATGACAGCTTTCTGCATGCTTTCCTCCGCTCTCCGGGCAGCTCCTGCGCCGGCTCAGTATATAAATCAGTATCAGAACTCGATGACGTCCGACGGCTCGCTGCGCTTTGCCACGGTGATCGGCAGATCCTCCGGGCGGTAGCCCGAATCCCCCATCATGATTTCCACCCGGACCGTCTCATAGGCGAGCTCGGGAAGGTTGTTCTCGTGGCTCAGATGTCCGAGGCAGATTCCTTTCATATGGTCATTCAGAACACGCCCGATCACCTGCCCGGAATTGGTATTGGACAGGTGCCCGCGCGTTCCGAGAATGCGCTGCTTGAGATGGTACGGATAGGGTCCCACCTGAAGCATGTTCACATCGTGATTTGCCTCCACCAGAAGAACATCGGAATCCCTGAGACAGTCGATCGTATACTCATCATAGCAGCCCAGATCCGTGCAGACGCAGGCTTTTTTCCTCCCGCAGCAGAAGCGGTAGCCGACCGGGTCCGCCGCATCGTGAGAAATATGCATCGGCTCCACCGTGATGTCGCCCACGAGCAGCTTCTCGTCCGGCCGCACCGCAACAAAGCGGGACGGATCAATGGAGGAGCAGGCCGGCATCGCCAGAATGGCGGCAATAGTTTTTGCCGTCGCATAGATCGGCATTTCCGTCCTTTTGGCGATCACCGGAAGCCCCGCGATATGATCGAAATGCTCGTGGGTAATAAAAATGCCGCTGATATCTCCGGGCGCGAGCTCCAGCGTTTTCAGCGCATCCAGCGTCCTCTTGCAGCTGATGCCGACATCCACAAGAAAGTGTGTGGCATCCGAATCCAGCATCACGCAGTTGCCGCTGCTTCCGCTGGCAATGGGAACAAATCTCATGTAAGGTTTCAGCCTTTCTCAGCTCTTTTTCTGCCTGTCTCTCTGAGGATGTCGACGCGGCCGGCGGCCTGACGCCGCGCTTCTTCGTAAGAGCCGCCGTTGTCGACGACAAAATCCGCGTTCTCACGAAATTCACGCTCAGAGAGCTGCGAGGCGATCATCGCGTCGATCCGTTCGTCGCTGTACCCGCGGCTCTGCCTGAGACGGTGCCTGCGCAACTCCTCCGGACAGTAAATATACCACATTTCATCCACAATTTTAAGAAAACCGGTCTCGATCAAAAGCGCCGCCTCCAGAAAGAAGAACTCGCTGCGCCCTTCCGCCCGTTCCTCCTCGATGCTCTCCATAATCCTCCGGATCACCGCAGGATGGATCAGCGCGTCGATCCTGCCGCGAAGCTCCGGGCTGCGATACATCCGGCCCGCTGCCTCGCGCCGGTCAAACGGCTTTCCGTGTCCCTCGGGAAAGAGCGGCCCGTCTCCGGACTTTTCCGCCGCCTCCAGGAGACGGCACATGGCTTCATAGCACGCGCCTCCCGGCGCCGTAAGCTCCTCCGCCGCCTCATCCGCCCTCAGAATGCGGCAGGAGCAGTATTCCGAGAGAAAATCCAGTACCGCCGACTTTCCGCAGCCGACGCCTCCGGTAATTCCGATCACATACAAGAGCGTCACCCTCTCTCCGCTCACTTTGCCTCGTACCAGTCCCGCCCGGTATGAATATCCGTCTCCAGCGCAACGGGCAGCTCCGCCGCGCCCTGCATTTCCTCCGCGAGGATTCTGCGGACCTGCTCCTCCTCCCCCGAAGCCGTCTCGACAAGAAGCTCGTCATGAATCTGGAGAATCAGGCTCGAGGCCAGCTTCTCTCTGTGGATTCGTTCCCATACGCGGATCATGGCGATCTTCATGATATCCGCCGCCGTCCCCTGTATCGGCGCGTTCATGGCGACCCTCTCCCCGAACTGCCTCGTCATGAAGTTTGAGCTCGAGAGCTCCGGAACCGGGCGCCTGCGGCCGTACAGCGTCTTGGAAAAGCCGTCTGCCCTCGCCTCTGCCACCGCGCGGTCCAGATACTCCCGAATGCCCGGATAGGTTTCAAAGTACGACGCAATATAGCGCTGCGCCTCCTCGCGGGAAATCGAGAGATCCTGTGAAAGGCCAAAGGAGCTGATGCCGTAGACGATGCCGAAATTGACCGCCTTGGCGTTTCTCCTCTGCAGCGGCGTCACCTCCTCAAAGGGCACATGAAATACCTTTGAGGCCGTAATCGCATGAATGTCCCGGTTTTGCCGGTACGCTTCAATCAGCCCGCGATCGCCCGACATACTGGCAAGAATGCGCAGCTCGATCTGTGAATAATCGCTGTCGGTGAAAATATATCCGTCCCGGGGAACAAAGGCGCGCCGAATCAGCCGTCCCATCTCCGTGCGCATCGGAATGTTCTGCAGGTTCGGGTCGTTTGAGCTGATCCGTCCGGTCGCCGTGATCGTCTGATTAAAGCTTGTATGAATCCGGAGGTCCTCTCCCACAAATGCCGCAAGGCCGTCGGCGTAGGTGGATTTCAGCTTGGTAACCGCACGATAGTCAAGAATATCCTGAATCACCGGATAGTCCGGCGCGAGCTTTGTGAGGATGTCCGCCGCCGTGGACCAGCCGGTTCTGGTTCTTTTTCCTCCGGGGATCCCCATTTTTTCAAAAAGGATTTCTCCGAGCTGCTTCGGAGAGGCGATATTGAATGTCTCTCCCGTCGCCTCGTATATTTTTTTCTCGAGCCGTTCTGCCTGCTCCCCCAGCTCGGCACTGTACTGCCGGAGCGCCTCCGGAAGAATGCGGATCCCCAGACGCTGCATGTCATAGAGAATAAACGACAGCGGAAGCTCGATCTCCTCGTAGAGCCGGAGCATATTCTCCTTGGCAAGACGCCGGCGGATCTTCGGCGCCGCCTGCCGCAGATGCTCCGCCGCGGACGCCGCGTAGCGGATCAGCTTTTCCCTCTCCTCATCACCCTCCGACATGATCTCTGCGGCGCTCTTTTTGCCGAAGAGCTGCACCCATGCCATAGGCGTCGCCCCGAGATATTCGCCGGCGCAGTCCTCCACCGTATAATCATTTTTGAGCGGATTGCAGAGATAGCAGCCGAGCAGCCCGTCAAAGCAGCCCGCAAGGCGGATTCCGCCCTCGTCAAATTCCTGCGGCTGTATATCGAGATAAGGATATAGGCTTTTAATATCAAACAGAGCGAGCATGGCTCCGGGGAGCTCTGCCGCAAGACGCCGGAGGACTCCCAGCTTGCGGGTCAGATATTCCTGCCCCGCGGAAATTTCCGCCGCGTCAAAATAATAGAGGCGAAAGCCGATGGAGAGCGCCGTGCCGTAAAGGCCGGCCTCCCTGTCAAAAAGCGGATAGATCCCGACGACAGCAGGCTCCTCCCCGGTCCCTTTCTGCATGAAATTTCTGACGACAGCAAACACATCCTCCGCGGCGTAATACTCTCCGATCCGGATGAGCTCGGGCCGGCCGTCTTCCTCCGGCGCGGTGGCAGCGTCATCAAAACGGCCGAGAAAATTGCGGAAGCCCAGCTCCGAGAACAGAGCGAACGCCTCCTTGGTATAAAAATCCTTTTTCCGCAGCGCTTCAAAATCCGACGGAACATCGCAGTCCGTGCGGATCCTCGCAAGCTCGCGCGAGAGCTCCGCTTTTTCGCGCCCTGCTTCCAGCTTGTCGTGCAGTCCCTTTTTGGTAATCTCCTCCAGATGCTCGTAGACACCCGCCACGGTCCCGTAGGAGGCAAGGAGCTGCTGCGCCGTTTTCTCGCCCACGCCGGGAACGCCGGGAATATTGTCGGAGCTGTCCCCCATAAGGCCTTTCAGCTCGATGACCTGCGCCGGGGTGATGGAATACTGCTCCTCCACCTCTTTTGCGTGATAATTGAGGATGGTCGTCTGACCGCGAAGCGTCTTGGGAATCCTCACCATGATGCTTTCGTCCGCAACCTGCAGAAGATCGCGGTCCCCCGAAACCAGCGAGACCTCGATCCCTTTCTCCCTTGCCCGCACCGCATAGCTGCCGAGAATGTCGTCCGCCTCAAGCCCCGCCCGGCTGAACATGGCGATTCCCATGGCGCCGAGCACCTCCTGAAGAAGCGGAACCTGACTGCGCAGCTCCTCCGGCATCGCCTTGCGCGTCCTCTTGTAGGCACTGTACATCGCATGGCGGAACGTGGGCGCGTGCGTATCGAAAGCCACCAGAAGATAGTCCGGCTCCTCCTCATCGAGGATCCGGAACATAATATTCAGAAAGCCGTATACCGCTCCGGTATGCACGCCCTTTGCGCTGGTCAGATCCGGCATACCGTAAAAGGCCCGGTTGATGATGCTGTGTCCGTCAAGAAGAACCAGTTTTTCCTTTTCCGCCATGTTTCCTCCGCTTTTCTTCCGCAAAATCCGATTGCCAAAACCGCATGAAAATGATCCGTCAGAAGAAAAACACCATCAGTGCCGCGGATATTCCTACCGCCACAATTGTCAGTATCTCCATGGAATATGCACAGAAGCCGAGCTTCTTCCTGCGCAGGATGCGCTCCCTTGCCGCAGTGATCGTCTCCGCAAGCTCGCGATTCAAATGAAAAGTCTCACCAGTCTCCAGCTTCGGGAGCCCGGCATACACAAGATACTGTATGCTGAGCTCTTCCCGGCAGCTCCTGCAGCTGTCGAAATGAGAGAGAAAATCCTCCGCCGCCGCATCGTTCAGACGATCCTCCAGAAAAGCAGGGATCAGCTCTTCAAAGCGTTTGCAGACAATCTCCCGCCTTTTTTTCATAAACAAGCCTCGCATCTTGTCATCATATTATCCCCGCCGGCAGACCTGCTTTCTGCCGGGCTGTCCTGCAGTCCGCAGCACGGCAAAAGCAGCCGTTACGGTTTCCGCGGCCGGATTACCGTCCATTCCGGTTCCTCTTTGGAATATACGATTTCCTCGGTCAGACCAAGATCTGCTATTCTCTCTTTAATGATGGCATCGAGGTCCTCCTTTGCCTCAATGTGCAGGCCGAAGTTCACGTATGCCACCAGAAAATCCCCAAGTGCGCCAATCGCATCGTTCCCTTTATAATCCTCAAAGCGATAATACTGATTTCTCCGATATTCATCTATTTTTCTGTCATAATCCGGATCATCGTAATCCGGATACTCCGCGCCGAAATTATATCGAAATTTATTATATGTCCGGTCAGTGTCAGATGCGTACAAAGTCGCATCCTGCACAGCCTCTCTTCCCGGAAAATCGGAGGGAAGATCATTGTAGCTAAGCCTTGGATACGCGAGAGACATGGTCTCCTCCTCATAGTAAATACTGGTTTCTTTTCCGTTCGGGTCAATGGTCATGTAATGATTGACGAATGTGGCTGCGCCGCCCGCTCCGCTGCAATTCACAACGCCGTATTTGTTAATCGAGGCAAACGAACGATAATAGCCGATAAATTCGTCGTCCAGCTCAGGCCTGCCATCGTCCGTAACCCGATATATCTGATAAACCGTGCAATCCTCTATATCTGCTTTACCGCCGGTAACACGAAGAGCAAGTTCTTTTACCCCATCGTTCATGCAGTCTACATACGCAAATGCAACCGATGAAACAGTGTCTCCATAATAGTATTCCATTTTGGCTTCTGTTATGGCCGTCATTTCATCAAAGGAATACTCTTTGCCGAATACAGCCTTATACTCATCGTAGGGAAGATCCTTTAATCGTTCGATTTTGTTTAACGCTTTTACTTCGTTATTCATAAATGCCCGAAAAACAGCCTCACGATCAAGGCTTTCCGGTTCCGCATCTGCCGAGCTGTCCTCTGTCCTCTCCCTGTCCTCTTCACCCGCTGTTTCCGCCGTGCCGGATATTTTCTGCGCTTCTGCAGCATCCGGTTCCATTCCCGCAGCGGTTTGCCCCGCTTTACCGGCATCCGGTTCTGTTTCCACCGCAGCCGTTTGCTCCGCTGCGGTCCATCCCGTCTTTCCGGCATCCGCCTGCGGATTCGCTTTTTTGCCGCAGCCTGCAATTGAGGCGGCAAAAATCGCAATCGCTGTCAGCGCCGTTGCCATATTCTTAGCAGAATGATTTTTCATGTTGATACCCTTTGCCGCGTTCTTTGTGTCCCCTCGGAATGTGCACGTACACTCTTTCCGGTTTATCACACAAAACGGCGGTTTCCGCCATTGTACCGAAAAACCGCCGTTTATGCCTCATGCAGGAAATGGGACTTGAACCCACACTTCATCGCTGAAAACGGATTTTGAGTCCGTCGCGTCTGCCATTCCGCCATTCCTGCAAAACCGCCTCTGTAAGTCTGTATCTTATCATCTGCGGCAGCTCCGGTCAACCGGCGGAACTCCGCCGGAGCCGGAAGACTTCTCCTTCAGACAAGCCTCTCATAGTAGAGCGTACTGTCGAGAGTCGCAAAATAGTCCCGCAGAGTCTGCGCCCGGCGTATCTGCTGCACTGTGCCGTCCTCCTTGAGAAGAAGCTCCGCACACCACCGCTTGCCGTTATAATTGTAGCCCATGGAAAAGCCGTGCGCGCCGGCATCATGAATGAAGAGAAAATCCCCCATGGCAATTTCAGGGAGCTCGCGATCCACCGCAAATTTGTCATTGTTCTCGCAGAGCGACCCTACGATATCATAGCGGTGATCGGGGAACTCTTCCTCTTTCCCCAGCACCGTGATGTGATGGTAGGCCCCGTACATCGCCGGCCGCATCAGATTGGCGGCGCAGGCATCCACCCCGATATATTCCTTGTAGATATGCTTCTCGTTGATCGCCTTTGTCACCAGCGCGCCGTAGGGCCCCGTCACAAAGCGCCCCATCTCGGTGTAAATCACCACATCGCCCATCCCCGCCGGGACAAGAATCTCCTCAAAGCGTCTGCGCACGCCCTCGCCGATCGCACGGATATCGTTGGGCGCCTGTTCCGGCGTATACGGAATCCCGACACCTCCGCTCAGATTGATGAACGTAATACGCGCCCCAGTCTCGCTCTGCAGCTCCGTCGCGAGCGCAAAGAGCTGTCCCGCAAGCTCCGGATAATATTCATTCGTTACCGTATTGGACGCAAGAAAAGCATGAATGCCGAAGCTGCGCACGCCCTTTTCCTTAAGCCGGCGGAATGCCTCCGACATCTGTGCCCTCGTCATGCCGTACTTGGAATCCCCAGGATTGTCCATGATGCCGTTGCTCATCCGGAACACGCCGCCGGGATTGTAGCGGCAGCACATGGTTTCCGGAAATTTGCCGCCAAGCGCGTGCTCCACATGCTCAATCATGGTGATGTCATCCAGATTGATGATCGCTCCCAGCTCTGCGGCTATGGCAAACTCGTTCTCCGGCGTATCGTTCGAGGAGTACATGATATGCGCGCCGTCCGCTCCGACCGCGCGGGACAGCAGAAGCTCCGCATCCGAGGAGCAGTCAAAGCCGAAATCATACTCCCGCATGATCTGCATGAGACAGGGATTCGGCGTCGCCTTGACGGCAAAAAACTCGCGGAATCCCGGATTCCACGCAAATGCCTCGCGGATCGCCTCACAGTTTCTGCGCAGCCCCGCTTCGTCATACAGATAAAAGGGAGTAGGATACTGCGCCGCAATCTCTTCTGCCTGCCGGCTGGTTATAAATGGCTTTTTCTGCATACTACCTCCGAAAAATATGATTCTTTGCCGTCAGCTCTCCGCCGCGCCGTACACATCCGGGATCTGCCAGTCGATCGGCTTTTCCCCGTGCTCCTCCAGAAACGCGTTGCAGCGGGAAAAGTGCCGGCAGCCGAAAAATCCCCGATAGCTCGACAGAGGGCTCGGATGAGGCGCTTTCAGAACGAGGTGCTTCGGGTTGTCCAGCATCAGCGACTTCTGCTGCGCCGGAGTCCCCCACAGAAGAAACACGATCGGTCTGTCCTCGGCGTTGACCGTGCGGATGATCGCGTCCGTAAATTCCTCCCAGCCGTGTCCCTTGTGGGAAAACGCCTGATGTGCGCGCACCGTCAGCACTGTGTTGAGCAAAAGAACCCCCTGCTTCGCCCACGGCGTGAGATCCCCGTTGTCCGGCATCCTGCAGCCGAGATCGTCATGCAGCTCCCGGAAAATGTTGACGAGCGACGGCGGCAGCTCCCGGAGCTCGGGCTTCACGGAAAAGCTGAGTCCCATCGCCTGATGGGCGTTGTGATACGGATCCTGCCCGAGAATAACGACCCGCACCGACTTGAGCGGCGTCAGATGGATCGCGTTGAAGATTTCCTCCGACGGAGGATAGATCACTCTCTCCGAGTATTCCTTTTTTACGAAAAAATACAAATCCCTGTAATACGGCTTCTTGAATTCCGCGCCGAGCGCGGGCAGCCAGTCATTGCTGATGGCAGACATACTGCGGCCTCCTGTAAAGATGCCCGCCCGGACGAATCCCTCAGCGGGACTCGCGGAGCAGCGAAAGCACAAACTGATATACCCGATCCGCCGACCGGAGACTGAAATGCTCATTCGGCGTATGAATATCTTTCATATCCGGACCGATGGAAACCGCATCCAGCCCGGGCAGCTTTCCGGAGAGCAGTCCGCATTCCAGTCCGCCGTGAATGACGGCGATGCGGGGCTTTTTCCCGGTCTGCTCTTCATACAGCCTTGCCATGATGTCACGGAACGGCGACTGTGCCTGATATTCCCACGCAGGATAGCAGCCCGAAAGCTCGGCGCTCCCGCCCAGTGCCTCAGCGAGACTCACGACCCGGTCCGCCATCATGTCTTTCTGACTGTTCACCGAGCTGCGCACAAGGAATACGGCGCGGACTGCGTTCTCCTCCGTTTTCAGGATTCCCAGATTCAGGGATGTCTGGGGGAGCCCCGCGAACGCCGGGCTGAATTCCTGCACCCCGTAGGGAAAAACGGCAAGGAAGCAGAGCACCGCGCGGGCGCTCTTCCTTTTCATCACGCGCCGGGCCGTCTCTTCTCCCCATTCTCCGGCAAGCGAGATCCCTGCGTCCGTAAACTGATATTCATTCCGGAGAAGCTCCGCAAAGCCGTCGAGCCATGCTGTGACGGCCGCTCTGTCCGTTCCGCACGGGAAGAGAAGCTCCGCCTCCGCCTCCCGGGTGATCGCATTGTCTTTGGAGCCCCCGTCCATGCGGATCAGACGGAACGAAAACTCTTTGCCGAGCACGCAGAGCACCCGTCCTAGAATCTGGTTCGCATTTGCTCTTCCGAGTCCGATGCATTCCCCCGAATGGCCGCCGCGAAGTCCGCTCACGCGGATCATAAACGGCAGACCTTTCTTTTCCTTTCTTTCGACGGGAAAGGTGATATGCGGCTGCACGCCGCCGGCGCAGCCTGCAGTGAACACGCCCTCCTCCTCCGAATCGAGGTTCAGCAGCTTTCTCCCGTGGATCGCGGCGCAGTCGAGCGCCTCCGCGCCGTCCATACCGACCTCCTCGTCGACCGTGAAAATACAGTCAAGTCCCGGATGGGGCAGCGTTTTGTCCTCCAGAATTGCGAGCATCATGGCGACTGCGATTCCGTCGTCGCCGCCAAGCGTCGTGCCGTCCGCCCGGAGCGTGTCTCCATCCTCGTCCAGAACAAGAACGATGGGCTCCGTTTCCATATCCAGAACGACGTCCGCATTTTTCTCGCATACCATGTCCATATGGCCCTGCAGGACAATGCGCTCCGCCTCCTCATAGCCGGGCGAGGCATCCGCAAAAATCACCACGTTGTTGACCTCGTCCTGAAAATAGCGCAGCTCGTGCTCCTTTGCGAAGCGGACCAGATAATCGCTGATCGCCTTTGTGTTGCGGGAGCCGTGCGGAATCGCCGCAATCTCTTCAAAATAGCGGAGCACCGCCCGCGGCTCCTTACCTGCCAGCTTATACTGCATATCGCTTATTCCTCCTGATTTCCATTCTCATGAGTGAACTTATATTCTGAATCACCGGATTTCAATCGTCTGACTTCAATGAACGAGCATTATGTCCTGACCGGCACGCCCTGCCCGCGAAGATAGCGTTTGAGCGCGGGGATCTCGAGCTCCTTATAGTGAAACAGCGACGCGGCAAGCGCCGCGTCGGCGCCGCCCTCCGTGAGCGCCTCCAAAAAATGCTTCTCGCAGCCCGCGCCGCCGGAGGCCACAACCGGCACGCCGACGCGGTCCGCAACCGCTCTGGTCAGCGGAAGATCATAGCCCGACTTTGTTCCGTCGCAGTCCATGCTGGTGAGCAGGATCTCCCCCGCTCCCAGCGCACAGGCCTCCTTTGCCCATTCGAGCGCGTCCAGCCCGGTATCGATTCTCCCTCCGTTCCGGTATACGGTCCAGCCGTCCTCCGGCGTCCAGACATCCTCTCCCCTGCCGGAAATCAGCGTTCCATCGGGATGACTCGTCCGCCGCCGCGCGTCGATCGCCGCGACAATGCACTGACTGCCGAAGCGCTCCGCTCCCTCCCGGATCAGCTCCGGCCGCCGGAGCGCCGCGGAATTGACTGCAATCTTGTCCGCACCCTCGCGGAGAATCGCCCGCATATCCTCCGTGCTTCGGATCCCTCCGCCGACGGTAAAAGGAATAAAAACCCGCTCCGCCACGCGGCGCACCATATCCGCCACCGTCTCCCGCGCGTCGCTGGTCGCCGTAATATCCAGAAACACCAGCTCATCCGCGCCGGCGGCCGCATAGGCCTCGCCGCATTCCACCGGATCTCCCGCGTCGCGCAGCCGTATGAAATTCACCCCCTTTACCACGCGGCCGTCCTTGACGTCGAGGCAGGGAATGATACGTTTTGTAAGCATGTTATCCGATCTCCAGAAAATTTTTCAGTATCTGCCGTCCCGCTTCTGCGCTCTTCTCCGGATGGAACTGGCAGGCGAAGACATTGCCCTGTTCCACCGCCGCGGCAACCGTAATTCCGTATTCCACCGTGGCGGCAATGACCGACCGGTCCTCCGGCACGACATGATAGGAATGGACAAAATAGACGTACGAATGCTCCGGGACGCCGCACAGCAGCCGCCCCGCCGGATCGCCTCCCGCTTCCTTTTCCGGGTAGCTGAGATCATTCCAGCCGATCTGCGGTATTTTGAGCTTTCCGGTCTCCGGAAGCCTCCGGCAGCGTCCCGCGAGGATGCCGAGTCCCCGAACGCCGGGACTCTCCTCGCTCTCTTCAAACAGAAGCTGCTGCCCCAGACAGATCCCAAGGAGCGGCCTGCCGGAGTCCGCCGCCTCGCAAAGAAGCGTATCGAGTCCAAAGGATCGGAGCCTTTCCATCGCCTCGCCAAAGGCCCCCACGCCGGGGAGGATAAGCCGCTCCGCCGCACGAATCGCCGCCGGATCGCGGGTAAGCGCCGCGTCCTGTCCCAGCGCATGCAGCGCGTTCAGAACACTTCTTGTGTTCCCGGCGTCATAATCAATCACTGCGATCATAATAATCCTCCATGCCGAAGCGCCCCAGCCAGCAAGGCACGCGCCGCAAAATTCGCGCAGACAGTTTTGCGGCTGCGATCAGAGGCTATTTGGGCTTCGGCACAAATAGCCGTGTGATTTTCATACGGTTCTTCCGACTCGATTACTGTATCACAAAGCCGCATCCTCTTCCACCGCTCTGGCATCCAGCGTCAGGTAAAATTCCACCCCGTTATCGTAGTTTCTCACCCCGTAATCCTGTCCCAGAAGCTCCATGGCCGCCCGGACGATCGACAGGCCGAGCCCGGATCCGCCGTAGGCTCTGGTGCGCGCCCGGTCGACCTTATAAAACTTTTCCCAGATATGAGGCAGGCTTTCCTCCGGAATCGGCAGCCCGCTGTTGAATACGCTCACTCGCACCCGGCCGGCATCCTCCTTGCAGGGAACGATCCGGATATCGATATATTTCTCTCCGTCCGCCGACTCCACATAATGGCAGGCATTGCTGAAATAATTGGTGAATGCCTCCTCCACAAGAAAAGGATCGGACCAGACGTCGATGCGCTCCCCCCGCTGTGCAAACCGGACCGTCACATCCCGGCAGCCCGCAAGGAGCTCCGCCGAGGACAGGTAGCGCCCGATCAGCTCCGCCACATCAAAGCGCTCCATCCGGACGGCCTCCGCTCCGGATTCCAGATGATCCAGCGCAAGGAGTCTCTGCACCATGACGTTCATCTTTTTGGCTTCATCCATGATCACGCCCGCATAGCTGCTCCGGCTCTCCGCGTCCTCGCTCACGCCCTCAATCAGCCCCTCGGCATAGCCCTGAATCAGAGCCAGCGGCGTTTTCAGCTCATGCGTCACATTCGACAGAAATTCACGCCGCGCCGCGTCAAGCTCTTCTCTGCGCCGGATATCCTTGCGAAGCTGGCTGTTGGCCGTCTTCAGTTCTGAAATCGTGCGCTCGAGCGTCTCGGAAAGCTCGTTGATATTGGCGCCAAGCTCCGCCACCTCCGTCCGGTCCCTCCCGGTATACTTCGCGCCGAAATCCAGCCGCTTCATGCGCTCAGAAATCGCGGTGAGCTCCCGGATCGGCCGCGTCACCCTTTCTCCCAGATACAGAGCGAGCAGAATACCCAGCAGCGTCGACGGAATCGCAACATAGACGAAGAAGCGGTTTGCGATCGCCGCACTGTTTTCGATGCTCTCCAGCGCTGTCCGCAGGAGAAAGAAGTCGCCGCTGTCCAGCGTTCCCCAGAGCTCGAGAAAGCGGGTATTCGTCGCGCTGTCAAGAACCACCTGCATGGTGCCGTTTCCCGCTGCATAAAGCACGGAAATCAGATAGGCGGACGGTATGTACGACGCCGACGCGGACTCCGAACGGCGCAGCCTCCCCTCCTCCAGAGCCGCCGCATCCTCGCTCGAGATGCTCTCGTTTTCCCCCAGAAGATTGTCGTAGAGACGCCGCGTCATAAGAGCCGTGTCCACGGAGAACGATTTGATCGTCCGGGAATCCGGATCCATCACAATGACGCTCACGCCGTCGCGCCCCACGGCTTTCATCAGCTCCACGTCAAAATCGTCCGAGCTGATATCCCCGCTGCTTGCCGCGGTGTTGATGCTGCGGAACGTCTTTTCCAGCGCCCGTTCCTTTTCACGCAGGTAATACCCCGGCAGAAAGACCGTATTGAGGACAATGCACAGAAGCACCGTCAGCATCATCAGCCCGAACAGAAAAAGAATAAACTGCACGCGGATCGAATACCGCATTTCTCCGGGCTTCCTACGGCTGCGGCTTCGGCGCGGTGAAGCGGTATCCCATTCCCCAGATCGTCTGAATAAGCTCACCCTTTTCTCCCATCTTGCTGCGCAGCTTTTTGACATGCGTGTCGACGGTCCGCGGATCCCCGAAATAGTCATAGTTCCAGACATTATTGAGGATCTGCTCCCGGCTGAGCGCAATGCCGCTGTTCTCCATAAAATATGTGAGAAGCTCGAATTCCTTGAGGCTCAGCTCGACCGGGCGGCCGTCTATCGCCACGGTATGCGCGTTCTGGTCGACCACGATTCCCGCCGTCTCAAGGCGCCCGTTCCCGGCCTCTCCGTTTCCGGTCCGCCGCAGCAGCGCCTCGGCGCGGGCGACGAGCGTCCGTGGGCTGAACGGCTTGGTCACGTACTCGTCGATCCCCAGCTCAAAGCCCCGCAGCTCATCGCTCTCATCCGATTTCGCTGTCAGCATGATAATCGGAACCGACGAGTTTTTCCGTATCTCCCGCGCAGTATCCCAGCCGTCCAGCCGCGGCATCATGACATCGAGAATTACCAGCCCGATATCCCGGTGACGGTCCAGCCGCTCCAGCGCCTCCAGACCGTCTCCCGCCTCCAGCACCGCATATCCGCTGCGTCTGAAAAAATCACGAACCAGCGTGCGCATGCGCTCCTCATCGTCCACCACAAGAATCTTTTTTTCCATAAGAGCCGCAACCTCCGAAAGCTACCATCCCTGATAGAGTGAAAACACCAGCACGCTGCGGGGCTCTGCCAGCGCCGTCACTCTCCCCTCAAAGGAGAGAGGCCGCGCAAAAAAACGGGCGCCGTCGTCACCCCCCGTATTGACCTCCATCTGCCAGTGATATCCTCCGGGCAGCGCCGGAAGAATCACCTCGCACGGCTCCCAGTAGCTGTTGATCACAAGAAATACTCCATCGTCCGGCGCATCCTCGTGCTGCCGCCCCGAAAACAGCACACAGAGGGTACTCGTATTCTCATCTACGTAGGGATGCTCCGCGTCGATCCCGCAAGTCATGACCGGCGGGAGGCCGCAGGCTGCCTCCAGAAGCGTCCTTGAAATGCAGGGATGCTTTTTGCGGAATGCGATCATGTTGCGATAAAATTCAAAATATGTCCGGTTTTCGTCTTTCTGCCGCCAGTTAAGCCAGCTGATCTCGTTGTCCTGACAGTAGGAATTGTTGTTGCCGAACTGTGTATTGCAGAACTCATCGCCGGCAAGGATCATCGGCGTTCCCCGGCTGCACATGAGCACCGTGATCGCATTGCACATCATCTTCCGGCGGAGCGCATTGACAGCGGGATCGTCGGTTTCTCCCTCTGCGCCGCAGTTCCAGCTCCGGTTGTCGTTCGCGCCGTCAGTATTGCCCCAGCCGTTGGCCTCGTTGTGCTTTTCATTATAGGAATAGAGGTCCCGCAGCGTAAAGCCGTCATGGCAGGTCAGAAAATTGACGGAGGAGGTATAGCCCTCATAGACGCCGTGATAGAGATCGGGCGAGCCGATGATGCGGTCGGCCGTCTCTCTCGCGTTCCAGTAATTTCCCTTGAGATAGTCTCTCAGGCAGTCGCGGTACGAGCCGTTCCACTCCGCCCAGCGCTTGTAGGCGGGAAACTTTCCGACCTGATAGAGCCCGCCCGCGTCCCATGCCTCCGCGATGAGCTTTGTTTTCCCCAGAATGGAATCGTCCGCCAGATTCTCAAGGAGGGGCGGATTTTCCATCGGCGAGCCATCGCGGTTTCTTCCCATGATGCTCGCCAGATCAAAGCGGAAGCCGTCGATGCGGTACTCCGTGACCCAGTAGCGGAGACATTCCATGATGTATTTCTGAATCAGGGGATGATTGCAGTTGAATGTATTGCCGCAGCCGCTGAAATTGTAGTAACGACCGTCTCGATCCAGCATATAGCTGATGTTGTTGCCGAAGCCCTTGAAATTGATGATCGGCCCCTGTTCGTTGCCCTCCGCCGTGTGGTTGAACACGACATCCATGATCACCTCTATCCCATTCTCATGGAGAATGCGGACCATGTTCTTGAGCTCCAGCCCCTCATAATTGTATTCATGGGAGGCGGCATAAGAGGTGTTGGGAGCGAAGAAAGAAACCGTATTGTAGCCCCAGTATTCGAGGAGCTTGCGGCCGCCGTACTCCCGGGAATTCATCGTCTCGTCAAATTCCATGATGGGCATCAGCTCCACGGCGGTGACGCCCAGCTCGCGAAGATGCGGTATCTTTTCGATGAGCCCGGCAAAGGTTCCGGGGTACTGCACACCCGAACTCGGATCAACGGTAAAGCCCCTCACATGCAGTTCGTAGATCACGGAATCCTGCATGGAGATCAGTGGAAAGCGAGAGGCTTTCCAGTCGTAGGTATTGTTGACGACCCGCCCCCGGTAGTCTCCGGGCCCGTTCCGGCGCTTGCCCCACGCGCTCTGTCCGACCACTGCCATGGCATAGGGATCCAAAAGATTGTTCCGCTTATCGAACAGCAGACCCTCCGCCGGATTCCACGGCCCGTCCAGACGGTAGCAGTATTCGATCTCCTCGATATCAATCCCGAACACCATCATCGCATAGGTATAGCCGATCCGAAAATGCACCGGAAAAGGAATCACAGCGAAAGGCTCCGCCGCTTTCCGATGAAACAGGCAGAGCTCCGCCGCGGCTGCACCGTTTGAATGCATGGTAAAATTAGCGCCTCCCGGGATAGGCATGGCCCCGCTGATATCGTAAAGTCCCGGCCGCACCCAGTAGTCCCCTATCTTCTCCGTGGGCGCAAATTCCTGCTGCATGATCTCTTTGATCTTATGTTCGCACGCACCGGGCCGCTCCCCCGTCCATTCGCCAGGCTCCGACGCACCGATTATTTTTTTCAGATCCGAAGGGAATAAGATGTTCTTTCCCTGAGCCTCTTTTTCCGGCTTTTCTTCTTCCATCAGCCGTTTTACCGCATTCAGTCGTTTCATAAATATCCTGTTTCGTATCTTGCCGTTATCGCAGCGGAACCGCAAAGCTCCCCAGCCGCGCGACGCGCAGTTGGGGAGTCCGAAAAAGTCCTTGTTAAGGGCGTATCCTTATGCAGGATATGCGCCGTTCTTTGTGTCCGCCTTGGTGACGTCCACCTTCTCCTGCTGTGCCTGCCGGTACTTGAAGAACTCAACCGCAACCTGAGGGAACAGCGCATAGCTGAGGGTATCTTCCGGCTGCTGTTTCCACTGCTCCACCGCTTTTTCAAATTCAGGCAGCATCGGAGGAATCAGATCCGCCGGACGGCAGGTGATGACCTCTCCGTCGCCGATGATCTTCTTCTGCACCTCTGCGTTGAACGGCTTCACGGTCTGGCCGTATCTGCCGCTCAGCAGATCCTTGGTCTGGCCGGTCGCCATCTTGTAGCGCTCGCCCATGAGCACATTCATGACGGCCTGCGTTCCGACGATCTGCGAGGACGGCGTAACCAGCGGCGGCTCGCCGAAGTCCTTGCGGACCTGCGGAATTTCTTTCAGAACATCCTCGTACTTGTCCTCGGCGTTCTGCTCCTTGAGCTGGCTCACCATGTTGGAGAGCATGCCGCCGGGAACCTGATACTGCAGGGTCTTGATATTGACGCCGAGCACCTTGGGATTCAGCAGGCCGTCGGCAAGGCATTTCTCTCTGTACGGGCGGAAGTAGTCTCCGATCTCGCAGAGCAGATCCAGATCAAGGCCGGAATCATAGGGCGTGCCCTGAAACGTCTTGACCATGACCTCTGTGGCCGGCTGGGAGGTTCCCAGAGCCATCGGGCTGATGGCACAGTCGATGATATCACAGCCCGCCTCGACCGCTTTGAGCTGCGTCATGGATGCGACACCGGAGGTGTAGTGAGTGTGCAGATCGATCGGAAGTCCGGTTGCCGCTTTCATCGCGCGCACCAGCTTGTCCGCCTCGTAGGGGACAAGAAGTCCCGCCATATCCTTAAGGCAGATGGAATCAGCGCCCATCTCCTCAATCTGCTTCGCAATATTGACCCAATACTCCTCGGTGTAAGCATCGCCGAGCGTGTAGGACAGAGCGATCTGCGCATGCCCGCCCTCTTTTTTCGTCGCTTTGACCGCCGTCTCAAGATTGCGGAGATCGTTCAGGCAGTCAAAGATACGGATGATGTCGATGCCGTTCGCGATGGATTTCTGAACAAAATACTCGACGACATCGTCGCTGTAATGACTGTATCCGAGAATATTCTGGCCGCGGAACAGCATCTGCAGCTTTGAATTCGGCAGGCCTTTCCGGAGCGTCCGCAGTCTCTCCCACGGATCCTCTTTCAGGAAGCGCAGGCAGGCGTCAAAGGTCGCACCGCCCCAGCACTCGATGGCATGGTAGCCCACGCGGTCCATCTTATCGAGAATGGGAGTCATTTCCTCGATCGGCATTCTGGTTGCAATCAGAGACTGGTGCGCATCGCGCAGCACGGTCTCCACAATTTTTACGGGTCTTTTCACCTGTTCTTCAGACATATTTTCCTCCATGCCTCTGCGGCAGCGCCGCAGGCACTATTTCATTGTGATTCCGGGATCAGAAGATTCCGTATACCGCCATGAATGTTCCGGCGACGACCGCCGTGCCGATAACGCCGGCGACGTTCGGGCCCATAGCATGCATCAGCAGGAAATTGGTCGGATCATATTCCGCCGCCACTTTCTGCGACACACGGGCCGCCATGGGAACGGCGGAGACTCCGGCCGAGCCGATGAGCGGGTTGATCTTCCCCCGGGTGATGACGCACAGGAGCTTGCCCAGCATGACACCGGCGAACGTTCCGAATGCAAAGGCGGACAGCCCGAGCACAACGATCTTGATGGTCGCGATATTCAGGAAAGCCTCCGCGCTCGTCTTCGCACCGACCGATGTGCCCAGCAGAATGACGACAATGTACATCAGCGCATTGGAGGCCGTGTCCGTAAGCTGACGGACGACGCCGGACTCGCGGAACAGATTTCCCAGCATCAGCATACCGACGAGCGGCGCCGTGGTGGGAAGAATAAAGCAGACCACAATCGTGACGATGATCGGGAACATGATCTTCTCCAGCTTGGAAACCGGACGAAGCTGTCCCATCTTGATTCGCTTCTCTTTCGAGGTGGTAAAGGCCTTCATGATCGGGGGCTGAATGATCGGCACCAGAGACATATAGGAATATGCCGCCACAGCGATCGGTCCCAGCAGATCCGTCTGCCCCAGCTTGGAAGCAAGGAAGATGGATGTGGGGCCGTCCGCACCGCCGATGATGGAAATTGCCGCCGCCGCTTTTCCGTTAAAGCCAAGAGCAATGGCTCCGAAGTAAGCGACAAAGATGCCGAACTGCGCCGCCGCACCCATGAGAAACGAGATCGGGTTCGCGATCAGCGGACCGAAGTCCGTCATCGCGCCGACGCCCATGAAGATCAGGGACGGCAGAATCGCCCATTCATCCAGCAGGTAGAAATAATACAGCAGACCGCCGGTTCCGTTCGGAGACTCCTCGATCGACATGATGATGTCGGGGTAAATATTCACGAGAAGCATGCCGAATGCAATCGGTACGAGGAGAAGAGGCTCAAAGTCTCTGGCAATCGCCAGATACAGGAAGATCAGAGCCACGGCAATCATGATGTAATTGCCCCAGTACAGATTGTTGAACGCGGTCTGTTTCAATAAGTTTTCAAGAACATTCGCAATATATGCCATAACTTATTCAAGACCTCCAGAAAAGTTTTCGCTTCGTAATATCAGAGCCGCTTTTTAGTTCAGGGTCGCCAGAACCGTGCCCGCTTCCACCGCATCGCCGACCGTGCAGTCGATGCTCGCAACCGTGCCGTCCTGCGGCGCGACCATGGGGATCTCCATCTTCATCGCCTCGACGATGACGACCGGATCGCCCTTTTTGACAGCCGTTCCGACCGGCGCCTCGATCTTGAATACCTTGCCTGCCGCACCCGCTTCAATCTTGATGCCGCCCTGTGCTCCTGCCGCCGCCGGGGCCGCTGCCGCAGGAGCAGGAGCCGCCTTGGGGGCCTGCGCCGCAGGAGCCGCCGCTCTCTTCACCGGAACTGCGGGAGCTGCTCCCGCTGCATTCTCTTCAACAGTTACATCATAAGCGGTGCCGTTTACGGTGATGGTATAGTTTTTCATTTTTAATTCCTCCACTGAGTATTTGGGATGGCCGCCGCCGGCAGATCCTGTCTGCCTCCGCGGCGCAGGCCCCGCGTCCTGCGCTGGCCTGAAATAATTGTCTTATGCTCTTCTGCCTGCGCGGCGGATCGAACGCACCACAAAGCCGTCCGTTCCGGTCCTGCTGTCAGCAGCAATCGCCGCTGCGATGACGGCGACGAGCTCCCCGTCGTCCGTGAGCTCTTCGGCCGGAGCCGCCGTGACCGCTGTCGCACCGGATGCCGATGCCGCAGGAGCCGCCGCCTTTGCGGCCGGCGCATTTTTCTTCTCCTCTGCACGCTTTCCGAAAGCTGCAATCGGAGGGAATGCAAACTTGATGACCAGAGCGATCAGGATAAGGACAAAGAACGCCATGCCCATGCCGAGCACCGTATTCAGCGCCGCATGCTCCATCTTCTCGCTGAACGTCTCGTCCGCAGATACGGAAATCGAGGTATACTGCCCGCTCTCATCCGCCGAAATCGTAACGGTGGCCGTGCGGTTGTTTTCCCCGAGAATCCCGATATTGATAACCAGACTGTCGGCGCTGATCGTCGCGCTTGCCGCATCCGAAAGCCCCTGATACGATTTCAGCGTCTCCATCGCCGTCTCCCATGAATCAAAGGCTCCGGAAAAGACGCCGCCGTCCTCGTACTGTGCGGTCTGCCCTGATTTCTCAAGCTCTGCAATCTGCTGGACGAGCTGCTGCCCGTACTGAACCGCCTGCTCCTCTGTCAGAGCATCGTACATTCCGGCTGCCCGGACGTTCGCAGAAAGCACCATAAAGCTCAGGACACAGGCGATAACAGCCGTCAGAATAGAAAACCGTTTTTTCATATAACTGTGTCTCCTTAATGTATTTGATTGCGGACCGGTCATACCGTGCCGTGCTTCTTCTCGACCACGGTCTGCTTCGTATACAGCATTTCGATCGCGCCGATCAGATATTTGCGGAGATCAGCCGGCTCGACGATCTCGTCCACATAGCCGCGGGCCGCCGCGCTCTCGATGCTGTTCTGCAGCGCATCGAATTTCTTCGCGGTCTCCGCGATCTCCTCCGCGCTCTTTCCGTCCGCGATGATCTGCGCCGCGAGCTTCGCGTCCATGATACCGATTTTTGCATCCGGAAGCGCAATCGTGAGGTCCGCACCCAGAGCCTTGGAGTTCATGACGTTGACGGCGCTTCCCACCGCGCTTCCCAGAATCACGTTAACCTTGGCGACATCGGCATCGGCGAAAGCAAACGCCAGCTTCGCCGCCGCGTCGGCTATCTTCGTCTCCGCTCTCTCGCAGGCCTTGAAGCCCTGCACATTTGTAAAGGAAACAACCGGAATATTGAACGCGTCGCAGAAGCTCACGAAGCGCTCCGCCTTGTAGCAGCCGCCGGGCGTAAGCACCGCCTCGTAGGTCTCCGCCTCTTTCCCGTTCTCATCAAAGGACGCGCTGCGGTTCGCCACCACGCCGACCGTCGTTCCGTTCAGGCGGATAAAGCCGATCGCCATCTCGGGGGCGAACGCTTTCTTCACCTCGAAGAACACGCCGTCGTCCGCGACGTCCGCAACAGCGACCGAGGGGTCCTTTCTGCCCGCCGCGACATTCTCGCTGGCGCGGTTCAGATCATCCTCACAGTCGTTAAAGGCAATCTCATCGTTGTTCGAGGGCAGGAAAGAAACCAGCTCGCGGATGGCCGCGATCACTTCCTCCTCGGTGCCGGTGACATCGACGCTGCCGCACGCCGCCTTGGCTTTCGCGCTCGCCGTGTCATTCTTTGACTCCACGTTCCCCGCAAGCGTATTCGGCGCGTTGACGAACAGCTTCGCATCGTCCGCCATGAAGCTGAAATCCGTCAGGGCCGGGAACAGGGACAGGCCGCCGCCGCAGCTTCCGAACACCGCGGTGATCTGAGGAATCACGCCCGAGGCCGCCGCCTGCTTTGCATAAATACTTCCGATGGCATTCAGCGCATCCGTGGATTCCTGGAGACGGATCCCCGCGGAATCGATCAGGCCGATGACCGGAGCTCCGGTGCGCATCGCCAGATCATACAGATTCGCAATCTTCTTTGCATGCATCTCGCCGACGGAGCCGCCGAGAACGGAGGCATCCTGACCGTAGACGTAGACGAGGCTCCCGTCGATCACGCCGTAGCCCGTAATCACGCCGTCGGAGGGCGCCTGCTCCGGTTTCTGATTGAAATCCGTCGTACGGGCCGTAACGCGCGCGCCGATTTCAACGAAACTGTTTTCATCGAGCAAAGAAGTGATTCTTATGCCCGCTTTGGAAGAACTGCTCATATTTTAGACCTCCATCTCTGAAATGTAATAAATGGATAAACGGAATCCGAGTTGAGTTCCCGTAATCGCGCTATTTGAGAGTATAGCATAGAAATGTCAAAAGGAATAGTAAAAGCGACAAAATTTTAACCGTTCCTGAACACCGCAAAACGCTGTATTTATCACGTTTTCCGGATTTTGGGGCAGGACGTTTCCCCGGCGTTTTCTCCGCCGTCCGACGCGCTTTCTCCCCGCATCAGACACCGACAGGTCCCGACAGCTTTGCATCGATTTCCTGCTCCGCCTCCTCCTTGAGCTCCTCGATCTGTTCCTTTTTCGGAGCCGGGAGCTCCTCCACGGACTTCACGCCGAAAGACCGCAAAAACTGCTCGGTAGTTCCGAAGAGAATCGGCCGCCCCGGCGCGTCTTTTCGTCCGAGCTCCTGAATGAGATCATAGGAGAGCAGCTTGTCCACGGCAAAATCCGAGTTGACACCCCGGATGGCTTCGATCTCCGTCTTGGTGACCGGCTGCTTGTAGGCGATGATGGAGAGCGTCTCGAGCATCGTATCCGTGAGCTTCGGGCGCGACGGCGCCTGCGCGATGCGGATCAGATAATCATACAGCTCCGTGCGGGTCGCAAGCTGGACCGATTCCTCCAGCTCCACGAGGCGAAGCCCCGAATCCGGCCTGTCATACTTGTCGGACAGCCCGGCAAGCACCCGCGAGAGATCCTCTCCCGAAATCTCCAGCGCTCTGGCAAGCGCTGACCGCTCCACCGAATCCCCCATGGCAAACAGGATCGCCTCCGCCGCCGCCATCGCCGTATGTAAATCCATTCCGAACACCTCCGTCTCTCTCCTGCCTTTACTCCGCGGCTTACCGCGGGGTATCTGACTCCGGCTCCGTAAAATTCGCCTCGCCCGTGAACTCCCCGATATTCAGCGCCCGCAGAGCCTCCGCATCCGGAACGCGGATCATGATCGGGCCGAACGTCCCCTCCTGCGAGATCACAATGACGCCGGTCTTCATCATCTCGAGGACCACAAGAAAGGCGACAATGATCTCCTCCTTTGACCGCCCCTGTTCCAGCAGAGAGCGGAAATCCGTGCTCCGATGCTCGTAGAGAAAATTCTTGATATACAGAACTTTCTCCCCCATGTTGATCTCTTCCTTTTCAATGGTGCCGAATGTGGAACGCACCGGATCCACCCTGTCGCTTGCGCGGTGCAGCGCCTCGTCGAACAAACGCTGCAGGCCGAGCAGCGTGTGCTCCCCGATCAGCCGCTCATAGTCGATCGGCGGGACATATTCCTGCACCTCTTTCGGGAGACTGCGCTTCCGGTAATACTGAAACGAGGCGCCCTCCTCCCGCTCGCGCAGGGCGCAGGATATCGCCTTGCAGAGCTTATATTCAAGGAGCTTTTCGACGAGCTCATCCCGCGGATCCAGCTCGTTCCCCTCCTCGTCCTTTTCTTTCGGAAGAAGCATCCGGCACTTGATGTCGAGGAGCGTCGCCGCCATGACCATGAATTCACTCGTGATATTCATGTCCGTCTCTTCCATCCCGGACACATAAGCCAAATACTGATCCGTAATCAGGACGATCGGAATATCGTAGATATCAATTTTATTGATGTCGATCAGATGCAGAAGAAGATCCAGCGGACCCTCGAATTGCTCGAGCTTTACAGGAATCGCCATATTCCCTTTCCTCAGTGCGGGGCGCTCCGCGTCCCGCATATGCTCTGCTTACTCCGGCAGAAGACGTATCACCGAAATTTCCGCCGTATTGCATACCCGGACGGGAATGGTGTGCATTCCGAGCCCGCGGCTTAAAACCATCGCGGAACGGAACCCATCCTCCGAAAGAAGGAGCTCCCCGCCGTTCCGCACAGGTATGACCTCGGGCGCTCCGTCTCTCGGAAACCGCGCGCCATGCTCCGGGAAAATCCGTGCGCCCGCCGGGCGGCATTCCTCCTCCGGGGCGGCGGCCCGGGCAGAAATCTGTTCTCCCCGCAGCGCATAGAGCCCGCCGGAATACCGGGGGAAGAGCTCCGGATCGGGTGAGATCACACCGCCGATCCGCGGGAGCCGGAGGATTCCTCCGTGAATGTGTCCGGAGAGCACCAGATCCGCACCCCAGCACGCCACGGCGTCAAAATGCTTCGGATGATGCGACAGAACCAGCCGGAACCCGTCCTCCGGATGCGCTGCGATCCTCTCCTGCACATAGGACGAGGGTATCGTATGGCGCCGGAACTTGCGGTATTTCTCAATATCCGGCTCAAAGCTGTACAGTGCAAGCTCCTGATCGGCCGGGTTCCCGGTCAGATCGGACAGGGGCCTGCGCTCGTTCCTCGAAATACGGATGCCGGCCTCTGCCAGACAACGTTCATAAATTTTATAGCAGCCGCCGTCGAAGCGGTCGCCGGGGCGCGGTGTCTCAAGCCGCAGCTCATGATTTCCGTTCGCGCAGAACACCGGAAATTCCGCAGCGATGTCCCGAAGCAGCTTCGCCGCCGCGGCATACCAGTCCGAGCGGGAGCAGTCGCCGAACGCGCCCACGATCATATCCCCTCCGACGAGCACCGCATCCGGATGAATTTCCCGGATCGCCGAGACGACCTCTCGGTTGCCGTCACCGTAGACGCGGCTGTGCAGATCGCTGAGAAACACAAAACAGTGTTCCCCTTTCAGCTTCGGCGACCGTATTCTGTACTCACGGAGAAGAAAGCGCCGGCTTCCGCGCAGCAAAAAGACAAAAGCCGCCGTCACAAGAAGCGCAAGGCATATCAAAGCCGGCAGAACTCTCTCCATTCCGTTCCCTCCCGGTACATAAAGAAAAGCCCTTGATTTATAAAACCAAGGGCTGACTTCCATCTGTTACAAAAAGCTTGTTCGCCGCGGCGGGGATCAGTTATACTTGCGCTTTCTCGCAGCCTCGGACTTCTTCTTGCGTCTTACGCTCGGCTTTTCGTAATGTTCTCTTTTGCGGATTTCCTGCTGGATCCCGGCTTTCGCACAGCTTCTCTTGAAGCGGCGGAGCGCGCTGTCCAGAGTCTCATTATCCTTGACAATTACGCTAGACATCTCTTCTACCCTCCCTTCAGTCCCTTCAGATCATGACTGACTGGGTTTCTATGTACAATTCATCTGCACACAAGTGAAATTATAGCGGCTTTCCGGCTTTGCGTCAAGAACCATTTCCATGGATCTGCGATTCCAGAGCCTGCGCCGCCCTCCGGACCGTCTCGGGAATCCCCGCGGGGTTCTTTCCGCCGGCCTGCGCCATGCCCGGCCGGCCGCCGCCGCCTCCGCCGACAAGCCCGGCGAGTTCTTTCACAAGATTGCCTGCGTGCGCGCCGCGCGCCACCGCCGCGTCGTCCGCCATCGCCATCAGGGAGACCTTTCCTTCCTTTGAGGAAACAAGCACCACAACCGCGCCGCTTTGCCCGGCCTCCGCCTCGAGCTTCGCCCGGAGCTGATCGCCCATCTCCCGCAGGCCGTTCATGTCGACCTCCTGCAGCGCTGCCGAGAGAAGCCGCACGCCGCCGATCTCCTGCACCTGATCCATAACCCCGCCGAGCTGCTCTTTCGCCTGCCGGCTCTTTAACGACTCATTCTCCGCCCGGGCCGCCCGCAGCTCCTCCTGAAGCTTCCGGATATGATCCGCCAGCGTGTCCGGCGTCGCTTTCACGAGCTCCGCCGCCGCAAGGAGCTTTTCCTCCATCGCCTCGTAATAGCGGCGGACATTGTCCCCCGTGATGGCCTCGATGCGGCGCACGCCGGCCGCCACGCCGTTTTCCGAAAGAATCTTGAACTGGCCGATCTGACTGGTGTTGCTCACATGCGTTCCGCCGCATAGCTCGGTGGAGAACCCACCCATACGCACCACGCGCACCTCGTCGCCGTACTTTTCTCCGAAGAGCGCCATGGCTCCCGACTTTTTCGCTTTGTCGAGGCTCATGACCTCCGTGCGGACGGCGAGGCCCTTGCCGATCTCCTCATTCACCATCTCCTCCACGCGCCGGAGCTCGTCGCCCGTCATCGGCCGGAAATGGGAAAAATCAAAACGTGTGCGGTCGGCGTCCTGATAGGAGCCCGCCTGCTCGACATGGGTTCCCAGCACCTCGCGGAGCGCTTTCTGAAGAAGATGCGTCGCCGAGTGATTGCGGCAGGTCGCCATGCGCGACTCCTCATCCACGCGGAGTAGGACGCGGTCGCCCTCGCGCAGCATCCCGCGGACGACGCGCCCGATGTGGGCGATCTTGGAGCCCGCGACATGGAGCGTCTCCCGCACCTCAAAGAGGCCGCCTGCCGTCTCGATCACACCCCGGTCTCCGATCTGTCCGCCCATGGTCGCATAGAACGGGGTTTCGGCCGTGATCACCGCGCCGGTCTGTCCGTCGGAGAGCGCTTTCGTCAGCGCATTCTCCTCATCGGAATCCTCCGGGCACAGCGCCGCCATGGCGATGATCTCCGACTCGGCGGAGGTACGATCATAGCCGATGAATTCCGAATGAAGCGCCGGATCCAGCTCCTCATAGACCGTCGCGTCCGCTCCCATATAATTGGAAACCCGGCGGGCTTTCCGGGCCGTCTCTTTCTGAACCTGCATGGCCCTGCGGAAGCCATCCTCATCGACCGTAAAGCCGTGCTCCTCCAGAATTTCCTTTGTCGAATCCACCGGGAAGCCGTAGGTGTCATACAGACGGAACGCATCCTCTCCGGAAAGGAGCTTTGCCCCGCTCTGCGCGAGCGCCGCCTCCATCTCGCCGAGGATAGCAAGCCCCTGCTCAAAGGTCTTCTCGAATTTTTCCTCCTCCTGACGGATCACGTTCAGGATAAAGTCTTTCTTCTCCTCCAGCTCCGGGTAGCCGTCCCGGGAGCCGGCGATGACCGTGCAGGCCAGCTCGGGCAGGAAAGAGCCGCCGATGCCGAGCTTCCGCCCATGGCGCACCGCGCGGCGGATGATGCGGCGCAGCACATAGCCTCGCCCTTCGTTGGAGGGCATGATGCCGTCGGAAATCATGAACGTCGCCGAACGGATATGATCGACCACAATGCGGATGGAGACGTCCGTCTCCCCGGTCTCTCCGCCCGCCTCGTACTGCACGCCGCCCGCCAGACGGCACACATGATCGCGGAGCGCCTTGACGGTGTCCACATCAAAGATCGAGCCGACGTCCTGCACCGCCACGGCGAGGCGCTCGAGCCCCATGCCGGTGTCGATGTTCTTCTGGCTCAGATCCGTATAATTCTCGTTCCCGTCGTTATTGAACTGCGTAAAGACGATATTCCAGACCTCCATGAAGCGGTCGCCCTCGCCGCCCATGACGTCCTCCGGCCCATCGCCGTACTTCGCGCCGCGGTCATAATAGATCTCAGAGCAGGGGCCGCAGGGGCCCGAGCCGTGCTCCCAGAAATTATCCGCCTTGCCGAATTTGTAGATGCGCTCCTCCGGAATGTGTATGTCGTCGCGCCAGATCCGGTAGGCCTCGTCATCCCTCTCGTAGACCGACGGATACAGGCGCTCCGGATCCAGTCCCACGCGCTCCGTCAGAAACTCCCACGCCCACGGGATCGCTTCCTTTTTGAAGTAATCGCCGAACGAAAAGTTCCCCAGCATCTCGAAAAAGGTGCCGTGGCGCGCCGTCTTGCCGACATTTTCAAGGTCGCCGGTACGGATGCACTTCTGACAGGTCGTAACGCGGCGGCGCGGAGGGATCTCCTGCCCCGTGAAATAAGGCTTTAAGGGGGCCATACCGGAATTGATGATCAGCAGGCTGTTGTCATTGTGCGGAACCAGCGAAAAGCTGTTCATGCGCAGGCAGCCTTTCTCCTCGAAAAAGGAGAGAAACATTTCGCGCAGTTCATTGACGCCATAGTTTTGCATACTCAAAGAATCTCCTGTTATCCGTGATTCACGAAAAGTCATTCACGAAAAGATCAAAACGAAAATCTGCCCGCGAACCACGACTTCAGCTCCGCAATGGCCACGCGCTCCTGCTGCATGGTGTCGCGATCGCGGATCGTGACGCAGCCGTCGTTCTCCGATTCAAAGTCGTAGCAGATGCAGTACGGAGTTCCGATCTCGTCCTCCCGGCGGTAACGCTTGCCGATCGCGCCGCGGTCGTCAAATTCGCAGTTGTAGTATTTGGAAAGTTGCGCATAAATCTTCTCCGCGCCCTCCCCGAGCTTCTTCGAGAGCGGAAGAACCGCAATCTTCACCGGAGCGAGAGCCGGATGGAAGTGCATGACCGTGCGCACATCGCCGTTTTCGAGCGTCTCCTCGTCATAGGCCTCGCAGAGGAACGCCAGCACGACACGGTCGCAGCCGAGCGAGGGTTCGATGACGTACGGAATATAGCGCTCCGCCGCCTCCTCGTCGAAATAGCTCAGATCCTCGCCGGAAATATTCTGATGCTGTGAAAGATCGTAATCCGTCCGATCCGCAATTCCCCAGAGCTCGCCCCACTCAGTGAACGGGAACGCGTACTCGATATCGGTTGTCGCCTTGGAATAGAACGCCAGCTCCTCCGGATCGTGATCCCGGTAGCGCAGATGCTCCTCGGGCAGTCCCAGCGTATTCAGGAAGCGGATGCAGAAATCCTTCCAGTAGCGGAACCACTCCAGATCCGTGCCGGGCTTGCAGAAGAACTCCATCTCCATCTGCTCGAATTCGCGCGTGCGGAACGTGAAATTCCCGGGTGTGATCTCATTCCGGAACGATTTGCCGATCTGGCAGATGCCGAACGGCAGCTTCTTGCGTGAGGTTCTCTGCACATTCTTGAAGTTCACGAAAATTCCCTGCGCCGTCTCGGGCCGCAGATAGATCTCGTTCGTGCTGTCCTCGGTGACGCCCTGAAACGTCTTGAACATCAGATTGAACTGACGAATGTCCGTCCAGTGGAATTTGCCGCAGGACGGACAGGGCACGGAAAACTTGTTGATGAAGCTCATCATATCGTCCGCCGTCCAGCCGTCGACGCTTCCGTCCAGCGTAAGCTCATGCTCCCTGGCGTAATCCTCGATCAGATTATCGGCGCGGAAGCGCTCGCCGCAGCCCTTGCAGTCCATCAGCGGATCGGAAAAACCGGCCAGATGCCCGGAGGCGAGCCACGTCTTCGGATTCATGAGAATCGCGCAGTCCACGCCGACGTTCTGCGGGGATTCCTGCACGAACTTCTGCCACCACGCTTTCTTCACGTTGTTTTTCAGCTCCACGCCGAGAGGGCCGTAGTCCCATGTGTTGGAAAGACCGCCGTAAATCTGGGAGCCCGGATAGATAAAGCCGCGGCCGTTGCACAGATTGACGATTTTTTCCATTGATTTTGCCATATTAGCCTCCTTGCCGATGTTTCCGTTTCTATACTGAAACCCCTATTTCCGGGATATCATTCATTTCAGAATCAGCATTGCCGGGTTTGATGCGGATACCGTATCGGTCGTCGCCGCGCTCTTTTTCCCGTCCGGAACGAGATTTCCGGTGCAGTAGAGCATCGCCGACGGCGTGTGCAGAACCGTACTCTGCGTCAGAATAATGATTGTGTGCTCGGAAAGCGCATCGAGCTCCTCGCTGGTGAGGAGCTTCTTTCCGTCCCGGAGCGACGGGCTCGAAAGGAGCGGCGTCAGATCATAGCCGGCCGCGCTGGCCTCCCTCACCGTTCCGCAGTACAGCTCCACATCGTTAAAGGCCGCGTAATCGGCCGCCGAGGCATATTCCATCACGAGCTCCGCCTCACCGTCCTCTACCGTGAGCTCGCCGGCTCTCACCGCTTCCTCTCCGGTCCCGGACGCCGCGCCGTTATACTCCCCGGTGCTGCGCTGTATCATCTCGCGGAGCTCCGCCTCGCTGTAATAGTCCTCCGCGAAGCTTTCTCTCGTCCGGGCCGTGAGCGACCCGTCGCCATGAAAGAACAGCACGTCGCCCATGCCTGTCCCGGCGCTGTCTCCTCCCCCCGCTGCGCCGCTCTGCACGCGGAGACTCCTTGCAAGAAAACCGAGAATTACCAGCAGAATAAGAGCCGCCGCGGGGATGAAAAATCGTCTCCATCCGGCGCCTCCCGCCGTCCGTCCGCCGAAGCGGGAGCGCCCCTCCTGTCTGCCGCGGCGCCTCCTCCCCGTCCTTGCGGAGCTCCGGAGGGGCTCTGCCGGCTCCTCATCCCAAAAAAGCTCATCATCGTAAAACTCGTCTTTCTGCTTCCCCATGATTCTCAACCTTTGCATCGGGCATTCTGAAAAAAAGCTCTCGGCCTCATATTATAAGTGAAAACAGGAGGCCGCGCAACGGCGGCTTGCGCCGGTACAGCATCCCGCTCCGGCATCAGCCGTCCGTCCCTCCCCGGTCCGCACCCTCCTCCATGGTTTTCAGAATGGCAAGGCTCTGGAACTCACGCTCAAAAAAACGTCTGCACACAGAGGCGGAAAAGCGTTCCAGCTCGCAGAGCACCTCCTCCGTGACCTGAAAGCGGTAAAGCTCCGCGATTCCGGACGATGCGATATAATGAACCGCATACTGCATGGATTCGCTGCAAAGCGCGCGCTCCGCCTCGGAAAGCCCCGGGAACTCTCCCTCCAGAACCACGAGCTTCAACTCAAAGATCACCCGCACCAGCCGGTTTGAAAAGCTCGGGCTTCCCAGCGCCTGACAGCTCCGGTACAGAAGCAGCAGAATCTGCGACTCGTCGTTGTTCTCACGAGTCACGTATTCCGCCGCCTCCAGAAAGTACATGCCGTAATAGGCGGTCACAATATCGCTGCGCAGACGCTCAAAGTAGTTCTTGACGGACGCCTCCGTGATGACATAGCTCGTCCGGGCAGCCGCCAGCCGGAAAGAGCCGAACACAAAAGGGGAGCACGCCGCCATAAGCGGACTCCCCTGTCTTCTCGCCGATCTCGCGAAGCACGCGATCCTGCCGTTTTCCCTTGTAAGAAGCACAACCCGCCGGTCATACTCCCCGGCGGGCGCGGCCTGCAGCACCATGCCGGTGACCGTAAGGAGCGAACCCGCTCCGCTTCCTTCAGTGTTCATGTAGCTCCCTGCTGTCATATCCGAACGCTTTGAGCTGCTGCTCATTATCGCGCCAGTCTCTGCGGATCTTCACCCACAGCTTCATATTCACCTTGCTGCCGATCAGCTGCTCTGCGTCGATCCGGGCCGCCGTGCCGATTTTCTTGAGCATCTCGCCGCCCTTTCCGATGATGATCGCCTTGTGCGTCTCTTTCTCCGTCACAATCGACGCATTGATATCGCAGATCGTCCCGGCCCTGCCCTCCCGGTATTTCATGCTGTCGACAGACACGGCGATCCCGTGGGGAACCTCATCCTGCAGAAGACGCAGAGCCTTTTCCCGGATGATATCCGCGATGATATCCCGTTCCCGGACGTCCGTGACCGTATCCCCGTCATACAGAGGCTCACCCTCCGGCAGATAGTCAAAAAGCGTCGAAATCAGATCATCCGTCCCCTTACCCGTGCGGGCGCTGACCGGAATGATCTCACGAAAGGGATAGATTTCGGAATAGGCCGCGATCACTTTCCCCAGCGTCTCATTCGAGACCGAATCGATCTTGTTGATAATGAGAAATACCGGAACCTGCCCCGCGTCCGGGAGGAGTCCGAGAATCGCGCGCTCCTCGGCGGCAGTCCTCGGCTTCGGCTCCGTCAGCATCAGAATGACGTCTGCATCCCGGAGCGTTCCCTCCGCGGCCTCCTCCATATAGCTTCCGAGCTGTGTGTTGAAGTATCCGGTATATCCCGTTCCCGCCGCGCTTCCGGTTTTATCCGCATTCATCCCCGGCGTGTCGAGGAACACAATCTGCCCTCTCTCCTCCGTGAATACCGTCCGCATCCGGCGTCTCGTCGTCTGCGGCTTGTAGGAAGTGATCGCGAGCTTCTGTCCGATCAGCGTATTCATCAGCGTCGATTTCCCGACGTTCGGCTTTCCGATAATAGTCACAAACCCTGCCTTTGCCATCACTTCCTCCATGCCGTCTGTTCCGCTGCGGGACAGCTCCCGCAGTGGTCAGACTCCGTTCTCTTTTTCTTTCGTCTCCGGATTTCCGTCCCTGCCCGGCGCGGCCTGATCCGAAGCCGCTGCCGCCTGTGCTTCCTGCGCTTTCTGCTCGCCGTCCGTTCCTGCGCCGGAGCTCGGAGAAAGACCGTACTGCCCTGACGCCTGTCCGCTGTAATAGGCTCCGGACGACGCTTTTTTCTCCTTTTTCGCACGGGCCAGACGCTTTTTGTTCCCGCGGATAACAACAAAACGGAAAATCAGGATAATCAGGAAGAGAATGACCAGCCACAGCACGATGCGCGGCAGATTGATGACGATCCAGATCACGAACTCCCGGACCTGATATGTCACATCCTTGCAGCTCTGGATAAAGCCCTCGCGCATACGGGTGAACGCATCCTTTTCCACCACCGGCGTATAGGCCACAACCTCCTCAACATCCACATTGACCGTGGCATAGCTCACCTGATTGTTCATATATTTCCGCGAGGACTCATACTCCTGAAGCGACGCGTTCACATCCGAAAGGCGGGACTGAATGGTGATCATATCCTCGACCGACTCCGCCTGCTCAAGCATGGAGAGGAGCTGCGACTGCTCGATGCGGAGCGCCTTGATCCGGCTCTCCGTGTCGATGTAGCGCATCGTGATATCATCGACGTTCGAGCTCTGGGAGAGCACGTTCGACGAGCCGGTCACCGTATCCACAAAGCCGTCCAGCTTCGATGCGGGAACGCGGAATGTGTAATTTCCCCAGCGCCCGCCGGTTCTCCCATAGGAGTAGTCACCCATGGAGGAGCTCCCGCCCCGGTTCGAGCTCTCGATATAGCCGCCGGCCTCTTCCATCTGCGCGATGATCGCCTCCTCAAAGGCGTCCAGATTGTCCGTCTCGCACCGGATATCTACGGTCTTGACGAGCTTGCGCTCCACGGCCCCGCCGCTCTCGTCCTGAAGCTCCGCGCTCTTGTCCTCCTGGCTGCCCGTCCGCATGGAGGAGCCGTCCAGACCGGCACCATTTTCCTCGGCGTCATACGCATAGTCGTAATCATACGCCGCCTCTGCGGCGGGGGTTGCGGCAGCGTATGAATTTCCGCTGTAATCGCTGCCTGACGACCCGCAGGCCGTCAGACTGAGAGAAAGTGCAAAAAGCACAGCTCCCGTCAGCCCACGCATCTTCCCTGTTGCCCTCATATCCTTTCCTCCCTTCCGCTGTTGTCACAGCAGCTTCTCCACCCGGTCAAACAGCGGCCGGTTCCCGGCGATCTGCTCCTGCGTCCCGACGACGCAGAAGCTCCCGTCGGCCATGAATGCCTCCACATACGCCGCCAGAGCACGGATATCCTCCGGCGTGCACGAAAGAACCTCCCGTCTCTCCCGCTCCAGATCCTCGGAACGGATCCCGGAAAGATATCCCGTCAGCGAGTAGCGGCCGAGCGCCGCCGGAGTGAGCGGCGCATCCATGCCGCTGATCGTTCCGATGATATACTGCGTCATCGTGCGCTCGTCCGTATCAAAGCTCCTCAGGTAATCGGCCGCCTCCTCATAGACGTGGACCGTTTCCATGAGATGCGGATCCCTGTACGATACAAAGCAGGAGGTCCCGTCCCTGCCAAAACTGGACATGCAGCCGTAGGCCCCTCCCCTCACGCGGATGCGGCTCCAGAGATAGTCATAGCCCATGATCACGCGCAGAACCTTGAGCGCGCCGGTATAGGGAAGTCCCCGGCGCAGAAAGTTCCCCGCGCGGCAGACATACTGTACCTGCCCGGCCGTCTCGAAGCCCTCATTGCAGCTTCGGACCGTCAGATGGTACGGGCGGTATTCCGCAAGCCCGTCCGCTCCGGCCGGCAGAGCGCTCCGGTCGGGGAGCTTCATAAGAAGCGCAGCGATCCTCTGCTCCAGCTCGCCGAGCGCCGCCTCATCCGCCGTCACATCCGCCACCATGCAACGCTCGCGTGCAAAAATCCAGCCGGCTCCCTCCGCCAGAGTATCCATCAGCTCCTCCCCCGTTTCGGAGAAGCTCTCATGAAACGCTTTCAGCTGACGATAACCGCCGATGCCGTTCAGATCGTCCTGTACCTTTGCCGCCTCGCTGAAATAGGAGGCCGCCCGGTTTGCGGCCGTGGAATGTCCGGCCGCCGGGAGCTCCATACGGGCGCTGGAATATTCCTCCGCAATGATGTCCCGGATCTGATCCCTGTCATGCCAGTCTGTTCCGGTAAGAATTTCCTCCAGCAGCGCAAACGCACGGGAAAGCTCCGTCCGCAGCGCTTTCATGGAAACAGAGAACACAAAGCGGTATTCTCCGTTCTCCGGAAGAGGATATACCTTCAGTCCGGCGCTGATGCCGCCGGTCGCGATGTTGATCTGATTGTTCAGCGCCGCATAGTCGTAATGCTCCGTTCCCAGCGCCCCGAACACCGTCCGCAGCACCGGAAGCACCGGATAGAAGTGCTGCGGGAGCTGCCGGATATCAAAGAGAAGCGAGACGTAGCAGATTCCTCCCGAGGCGACGGGATGAGCAAGAAGCCTGCCGGCTCCTCCGCCCAGCTCCCGAAACTCGTTCCGATAGGGCAGGGGCTCCCTCCCCAGATCCTCGCGGGACAGCATCGGGATCCGGCGCATATCCTCCTCCGCATCGGGCGTATCCTGCCATACGCGGAGGCGCTCCGTGCGACGCACGATCTCCTCGAATTCCTCGTCCGACAGGGAGCCGGCAAAGCGGTTCAGGCGCTCCGCAAGCGCCGCATCCCGCTCCTCCGTCAGGCCCTTTTTCGGACGGAGCATCACAAAGCTCCTGTGCGTATTGTCCAGAATAAAGTCCTTTACCAGCGCCTCGAAGCAGCCCTCGCCGATGCGGCTCTTCATTGCCTCGTAAAGCGCGCCGTCCTTGAGGCCGTCCCACGGCTTTTCATCGTCATACAGCCACGTTTCCAGCGCATTCAGTCCGAACACCAGCCCCTTGGGATAGGCGCCGAAATCAGCCTCCCGATACCGGAAGTCATGATAATTGATCCCCGCCGCCAGCGCATCCGGATCAAAGCCCCGGGACACAATATCCCGCAGCATCTCCGTAATTGTGTCGAGAAACGCCTGCTTCTGCCCGGGCTCCGCGCCCCGGACGACCACCGACCACAGCGGCTGGTGCAGCCCCGCGTCAAAGCTCGAGGAGACATCCGTCCCGATTCCCTTTCGAAGCAGCGCCTTTTTCAGCGGTCCTCCCTCCGCGTCGCAGAGCACGTAGTCGAGAACCCGGAACGCGGCGCTCCGCTCCGCATTCAGATCCGCCGGCAGTGCGACGTTGAATGCAAGGTAGGTTTTACCGCTCTCGTCCTCGTCCGCCATGATGGAATAGCAGCCGGACACCTCCGCCGGCTCGGCAAAGCAGGGTTCGGGCGGGATCTCGGATGCCGCATTCTGCATGTCGAAACGGCTGAGGTACGCGTCATCCAGATAGCGGAGACGCTCCTCCATGTCCATATCGCCGTAGAGATAGATGTAGCTGTTGGACGGATGATAATAGCGCCTGTGAAACGCGAGGTAGGCCTCGTAGCTGAGCTCCGGAATACTCACAGGATCTCCGCCCGATTCCACCGCATAAGGCGTATGGGGAAACAGGGAGCGCATCACCTCCCGCTCCAGAACGGAGTCGGCATCCGACATGGCCCCTTTCATTTCATTATAGACAACCCCGTTGATTGTGATGCCGCTCTCACGGGATTTTGCCTCGTAATGCCACCCCTCCTGCTCAAAGATGCGGCGCTCGGCGTAGATGCGCGGATAGAACACCGCATCCAGATATACGTGCATCAGATTGCGGAAATCCTGATCGTTGCAGCTCGCCACCGGATAGACCGTCCGGTCCGGATAGGTCATCGCATTCAGAAAGGTATTGAGCGAGCCCTTGGCCAGCTCAACAAAAGGGTCCTTCACCGGAAAATCCCGGGACCCGCAAAGCACCGTATGTTCAATGATATGGGCAACGCCGGTGGAATCCTCCGGCGGGGTGCGGAACGCGATGAAGAACACCTTATTCTTATCTTCCGCCGGAAGACAAATGAGGCGCGCGCCGGTTTTCCTGTGGCGCAGGAGACAGGCCTCTGTCTGAATATCCTCCAGAAACTCCTGCCGGACAAGCTCATACTGCGGCGGAATCACCAGCCTGCCCGCCGCGCCGCGGCAGGCTGCCTCGCCGCCCTCAAATTCTGCACTCATATTAATCCTCCACGCCGAAAACGCTTTGTAAAGGTCCGCGCAGGCGATTTTGCGGCTGCGAGCAACGAGCGATTTGGACTTCGGCACAAATTGCTGACCTCTCACGAAGCTTTTTGTTATTTTAGCATAAATAATAACCATTCCGAAGCACTTTATGCAAAGCAAAAGCGGCACCCGGGGAGTCCGCTCCCCGATGTGCCGTTTTCCGATATGCTGCTTTCCCCGGAACCCGGGGCGGCGGTTTTCTCTCAGCCCGCTTTCTTTTTCATATCCGCCAGCAGCTTTTTCGCGCTGACCAGTCTCACACAGACCGTAAACAGGGTGGCTGCCGTCCGCAGATCCTCCAGCGAGGGATAGGTCGGAGCGATGCGGATATTCGCATCGTGAGGGTCCTTGTGATAGGGCCACGTCGCGCCGGCCTCCGTCATGGTGACGCCGGCCTTTCTCGCCTCCGCAATGATCTCTCTGGCACAGCCCTCCGGCGCGTCAAAGCTGATGAAGTAGCCGCCGTTCGGCTTCGTCCACGTCCCGACTCCCAGACCACCGAGCTTCTCCCCCAAAATTTCCTCGACCGCCTCGAACTTCGGCCGGATGATGTCCGCGTGCTTTCTCATATGCTCGACCATCCCGTGAATATCGCCGAAAAAGCGAACATGCCGGAGCTGATTGACCTTGTCGTGACCGATGGTCTGATTTTTCAGCTGGCTCTTGATATCCACCAGATTGTTGTCCGAGGTCGCGATCGCACTAATGCCGCTCCCCGGAAAGGTGATCTTCGAGGTCGAGGCGAACTTGTACACCATATCCGGATTGCCCGCCCGCTTGCACTCCGCAAGAATTTCAATCAGATAGTCCTGATGATCGTCATACAGATGATGAATCCCGTAGGCATTGTCCCAGAAAATACGGAAATCCTTTGCCGCAGGACGAAGCCTTGCAAAGCGCCGTACCGTCGCGTCGGAATAGGAATAGCCCTGCGGATTGGAATACTTCGGCACGCACCAGATCCCCTTTACGGACTCATCCGAGGAAACCAGCTCCTCCACCAGATCCATGTCCGGGCCGTCCTCTCTCATCGGAACGGGGATCATCTCAATGCCGAAAAACTCCGTGATCCCGAAGTGACGGTCATAGCCCGGCACCGGGCAGAGAAACCGGACGCGCTCCAGCCGGCACCACGGCGTATTGCCCATGATCCCATGCGTGTACGCGCGGGCAACCGTGTCGTACATGACATTCAATGAGGAATTTCCGTAGATGATGATATTGTCCGGATTGTTTTCCATCATGTCGCCCATGAGAACCTTGGCCTCGTGAATGCCGTCCAGCACGCCGTAATTGCGGCAGTCCGTCCCGTCCTCACAGGTCATGTCCGCATCGGAGGTCAGCGTGTCCATCATCTCCATCGAGAGATTCAGCTGCTCCCGGCAGGGCTTTCCGCGGGACATATCGAGCTTCAGGTCCATCGCCTGATAGCGCCGGTATTCTCCAAGCAGCGCCTTATACTCCGCCTGCAGCTCTTCTCTTGTCATTTCCTGATAGGCTTTCATGCTTCCCTCCGAACTGTTGTATACTTACTGCTCCTTGCTCCGTCGGTATTCCTTTTCCGGATGCCTGTATACAATAATACACAATCCCCGCCTGCTTTGCCATCCGTGATTTTCCACAAATTTTCATGCCGGGACAGCTGCTCTTTTTATCAGCGGGCAAACTTAAAAACGAGCCCGCCGGCATACGGCGAAGCTCGCTTTGCAGAATAAAGCCATGGACCTGGCGGGGGTCGAACCCGCGTCCGAACGCGACTCCCTGAGTCTTCTACATGCTTATCGGATCTTTGTGCCTGCCCGGGAAGCAAATCCGCAAACTCTTTCCGGACGGTCTGGCAGTGAGCTTAGCCATGTTTCCTGACAGCTTGGTCTTCATGGCGCAGATGCCTCTTTTGAAGTTACAGGAGTACGGCGTCTATATCCCGTAACCTTAGCCGGATTAAATCCGGGGAGCCTTTATACTCAGGCTGCCTGAAGTTCAACGTTATTTGCGTTTATTTTGGTGAGCCTTTTAACGTAGGCTGCTCGCTACGGCATGCTTCATTCAGTTCCATCCGCCCGTCGAAACCATTACAGGCCCTTGTGTGAAAAGTATAGCACTCCGGAGGCGCTTTGCATAGCCGCCGGGGCAGCGCGCAGGCGCCGCACCCGACTATTTGCTGTTTCAGCCGGTTATTTCAGTCAGTCATTTCAGCGACATGCGGAAATCGCGCTGCACCTCGCGCCGGAGCTCTCTCTTTTTCGTGTCCTCCCGCTTGTCATAGAGCTTTTTGCCCTTGGCCAGACCGATCTCCAGCTTGGCCCGCCCGTCTTTCAGATAAACCTGCAGCGGAACAATCGTCATCCCCTGCTCCGCCGCCTGCTCCGCCAGCTTCCGGATCTCTTTCTTATGAAGCAGGAGCTTGCGCTTTCTGAGCGAATCCTTGTTCATGATATTCCCGTGGTCATAGGGGCTCACATTCATCCCCTCGACCCACGCCTCGCCGCGCCGGTCGATGGTGATCAGTGCCTCCTTGATCGAGCACTTCCCCTGCCGGATGGATTTCATCTCGGTGCCGAGCAGCGCCATGCCGCATTCGTGCTTTTCGAGAATAAAATAATCATGATATGCTTTTTTGTTGTTTGCGACCAGCTTTACCGGTTCTCTTTCTGCCATGTCCTTTTCCCGCCGGTCTGTTTCCCGGCCTCTCTGCCGCCTGATTCTCCGCCGGCACAAAACTGACAGTGCGGCTCGCCGTATCCGCCGCGGCAACCCGTATCCGGAGCTTTTGCCCCAGACCGTAGCTCCTGCCGCGCCGCTCGCCTTTCAGTATATAGGATTTCTCATCAAAAACATAGTAATCATCACTCAGGCAGCTCACGGGAAGCAGGCCCTCGCAGGTATTTTCCAGCTCGACAAAGAGCCCCCAGCCGGTCACCCCCGATATCGTCCCCTCAAATTCCTCTCCGATAAAGCGCGCCATATACTCGCACTTTTTCAGCTTTTCCGTCTGCCGCTCCGCGTCGTCGGCACGGCGCTCCCGGTTCGAGGATCGGCGCGCAACATCTCCCAGAAGCCCGCGGTAGTGCTCCGTTCTTTCCGGCGCAAGTTTTTTTCTTCCCGCCGCCTGCGCATGCAGAAATTCCTTTATGATCCGGTGAATCTGCAGATCGGGATAGCGGCGGATCGGGCTGGTGAAATGACAGTAATACCGGAGTGCCAGTCCGAAATGTCCCTCGCACTCCGTCGTGTATCTCGCCTGCTGCATACTGCGGAGCGCCATCCGGTTCAGCGTGGCCTCCGCCGCCGTCCCGCGGGCCTCCTCAAGGATCCGGCGAACCTGCAGGGGCGAGATGCGCTCCGGCGATATCCCGGAGGAGACGCTGTCCTCTCCCGGCTTTGCCAGTCCCGTGCCCCGCAGGAAATCAAGGAGCCCCCGGACTTTCTCCGGCTCCGGCGCTCCGTGGCTCCGGTAGACAAAGGGAAGCTCTTTCCCTGAGCAGAATTCCGCCACCGACTCATTGGCCGCCAGCATAAAATTCTCGATCAGCTCCGTCGCCTCGCTCCGCTCCCCGGGACGAATGTCTGTCGGCCGCCCCTTGGAATCGAGGATGATTTTCGCCTCCGGAAAAGCGAAATCAATCGCTCCTCTCTGTTCTTTTTTCCTTGTCAGAACGGCGGAGAGCTTTCTCATTCTGCGCAGCATTCTCGCAATCCGCGTGAGCGCCGTTTTTTCTCCGCGATAGGCGGAGCCGCCGTGCTGCCCCTCAAGTCGAAGCCGAAGCTCCGAGGCATCACCGCTGTCAAAAAGCCTCTGCACCCCGTTGTAGCTGCAGCGGACGTCTATCCTCACAACAGACTCCGCGATGCGGAAACCGGTGCGGTTTCCCGCCGCATCGAAATACATGATGCAGCTCAGCGCACAGCGATTCTCTCCCTCATTCAGGGAGCAGATCCCGTTGGAAAGCTCACGGGGAAGCATCGGAATGACGCGGTCCGCAAGATAAATGCTGGTTCCCCGCTCCGCGGCCTCTGCGTCCAGCGCGCTTCCCTCCGTCACATAATGCGAGACATCGGCGATGTGCACGCCGAGCACACAGCCTCCGTCCTCTGTCCTTTCAAGAGACACCGCATCGTCGATATCCTTTGTGTCCTCCCCGTCGATCGTCACCATGGTAAGACGCCGCAGATCCTCCCGGCCGTCCGGAGCAGACGGGCCAAGAGAGCGGGGCACACGCTGAGCCTCCCTGCGGACCTCCTCCGGAAATTCCTCCGGCAGGCCATTCGCCCGTATGATCGACAGAATATCCACGCCGGGGGCATCCGCTGCACCGAGCACCTCCGTGATCCGCCCCCGCGGACTCCTTGCGGGGGAGCCGTAATCCGTGATGTCCAGCACGACCTTGTCGCCGTCCGCCACGCCTGCGCTGTCTTTTCCCGCCACATGAAAATCAAAGGGAATGCGGCTGTTGTCCGGCGTCACACAGCCGTGCCCGCGGTCCCTGCGAAAGGTTCCGACAATTCGCGTGACACCGTGCTCCGCAATGCGAAGAATCTCCGCCTCCGTCCGGTGCTTTTCCCGGCCCTGCCGTTTTCCTCCCTTTTCCCCGAGAACGCGGACCTCCACCGTGTCGCCGTAAAACGCATTTCCCGTCCGGCCCGCAGGGACAAAAAGGTCCTGCTCCAGCCCTTCCACCACAACGAAGCCGAAGCCCCGGATATTGCTCTGGAACACGCCGGTATAGCGGCGCTCCGTATTATACTCTGCTTTTTTCCGCCCTCGCAAAAAATCTCCTCACGCCGCTGTATTCCCGTCCGCGGCCGGCAAAGTGAAAAAGGCGCCCTCTCCTCTCGAAAGGGCGCCGGACAAGCGTTGATCCGAACCTCAGAACAACTTCATGTTAAGCAGAATCGCGAACACAAAGAAACAGACAGACAGAACGACCGTGGCTTTCTTGAGCCTTGCCTCCGGTGTGCGCCGCTTCCATACGCTTTTCGACTTATCCTCGCCGCCGATCGCCGACTGCGCGATCATCTCCGCCGCACCGCTGATAGCCCCCAGATTCTGATCCCGCCCCTGCTGAAACAGAATGACAGACGCCAGCGCGACGCCGTCCAAAATCATCAAAATGGTAAAGACCCAACGAATAACGCCCATGCTTCTCTCCCGCCCGCAGACAAGCCGCAGGCACGCAACGCAATTGTTTTCCGATACCTCCGCTCTGCAACGGTTGTTATGATATCATATCCTTTTCCCCGTGACAAGACGGTCAGCGGAGCGCCGTATCTTTCTCCACAAAGGACGGAACCTCGTTCGCCATGAACTGATACGAATAGACATTATTGTTGATGTAGGCGCTGTTGCTGTTCCGGTTCTTCTCGGGATCGATGGTCACCTGAACATCATAGTCGTAGTCTGCCTGATCCTCCCCTTTCCAGTAGCGCGAAAAGCTGCCGGGAGCCTTGATCACTTTCAGAAGCTGCCGGATCTTTCCGGTATCCGTATAAATTTTGGAAACCGTGGGTTCTCCGACATAGGACGGATTGTCCTCATAGACCTCGCTGTGATAATTGGTCACGGCGATGCTGATCACATCCTCTGCATTCAGCTCCGTTTCAATCCACAGCCCCGCCTTTTTCAGCCATGCGACCGAATGGGAAAAGGACTCGTAGATCGGGAACGTCTCTGTATAATATCCGCCGTACGATCTGTCCGTCACCGCCCCCGGCGTCCGGTTCAGGGAGAGGGTTCCGACAATCTCCGTATCGCGCGCCACTGTATAGTCAAAATGCTCCAGATCTCTCTGGTAGGCCTCGCGGAACTCCGGATAGTCGGTATCTTTTGCGGAAACATTGCCGTGCCCGTTGCTGTATACCATCGTTCCCGCTTTGGTCTTTTCCATCATCGCATCGTCGCCGTAGCAGGAGAAATAGGCCGTCCGGAACTCCCGGCTTCCGACCACCGCATTCATCAGTCCCTCGTCGATGGTAAGCGGCACCGTGACAGAGCGGTATATCTTCCTGCCGTCTTTCATGCGGTAGAGAATGACAGCAGGATAGCCTCCCTCCGACTCCGTTCCCGGCGCAGCTGCTTTCATTTCAACGGTATACTCCTGCGCGATCCTTGCGACAGCCTCCACCGCCGTGACATCCGTAAGAAACATATTGTCACTGAAATAGCGATCCGTATCGTAGACCGGGCTGCCGTCCTCGTCAAAATACGCAGAGGCGTACTCCTGCGGCATGAACGCCGCGCTCCCGACCTTATCCGGATCCGGCAGAAAGCTGTCATAGCAGACCAAATCATAGCGGAAGACACAGAACACGGCGACGGTAAGCATCCCCGCCGCGGCGATCATCCATGCGCTGTGGAACACGGCGCGGAAGTTGAATTCATAGATGATCTGCATGACGCAGCAGATCACCGCCGCCGCAAAAAGCATCGACGCCACAAGAATGATCATTACCTCACGGCTCCGGCTCGCCTCAAATACCACCAGAACCATCAGCCCTGTCATCAGAGCGCCGAGCACCGAAACCGCCAGCTTTGCCGTGATGCGAACCCATGCGAAAGGAACCGCCGTCCCTGCGGCCTCATTGCCGCGGCGTCTGTAACAGAGATATGCAAGGCCGACGACGGCAAGAAAAATCAGGACGCTCACGATGTCTCCCGGAATGCCCGCTTTCAGATAACGATGCAGCTCTCCCATCGTAAGAGCACCAGAATAGCTTCCGTAGTAAAATCCGGCGTCCATTACCGGCGTCCTCAAAAACGAAGAACTCGTATTCACGATTCTGAGATAGTTAAAAATCGGAGACAGCTTCGGCAGAAGCGCGCTTCTGTTGTAGTAATAGGTCGCAAAGAAAGCGGACATATACTGCCGCAGAACAAAGCACAGCGCCAGCTCATAAAAGAGAAGAACCGCCGCCGCTATGACCGCCACAATGACGTGTCCCGTAAGTATCGTCGCAAGCACCGCTATCGCATACACCGCAAGGAAGAGTATCATCAGCCGGAGCGATACATAGGCGATCTCGAGCAGGATGCTCCCCTCCATCGCGCCCATGGCGGACGCAATAGCGATACCGATAACCAGCGTCACGAGATACGGCACGGCAAAGATGAGAAAGCTGTTGACAAACAGCGCACGGAATCTTGTTCTGCGGGAAATCGGCTGACTCTCATAGAAATCGATCTTCTGCCGGGAATCCAGCCACGAGAATCCCTGAATGGCGAGCACAACCGCAAGAAGAATAACAAAGAGATACCCCTGCTGGCGAAGCCCGAGGAGCCGGCTGACCGAGCCCTCCATCTCCTCACGAATCTGCGTCTCGCTGTAACTGTACATCTGTGCGAACGTCCGCGTGCGGGTCAGCACCATGACCACGCCGGCTACATTGTAAATAAGGTAGAACAGAGCCGAGAGAGCCGCGGGCCACACCCGTCTGCGCGTGATTTCACGCTGCGTCACGCTCCCCCCGTGACGAATCAAATTAGCTGAGGATGAACTTTTTAACGTCATAGCCGACTACCTCCGTTTCACTGATGAATACCTCTTCCAGAGTGAGCGGCAGAACCTCAAAGAACGTCAGCTCCACTCCCTGAAAATGTCCCTGAATTTCACTTCTGGTTCCTCTTGCGGTGATGGTATGCAGCCTGCCGCGGGTCTCATGGTTCATCACCTCGATCCCCTCCAGCGCCGCGGCCGCATCCTGATCGCTGCGGAACACGCACTGCACTTTCTGGATCCCCAGCTTCATGGCCTCCATATCCTCGGAGAGAAGCACGCCGCCCTGATGGAGGAGTCCTACATGATCACAGATGTCCTCAAGTTCCCGGAGATTGTGCGACGCAATGACCGGCGTCAGCCCCCGCTCCGACATATCCGCCGCAAAAATGGACTTGACACCCTGCCGCATGACCGGATCAAGACCGTCAAAGGTCTCGTCGCAGAACAGGTATTTCGTGCCCGCCGAGATCCCGCAGATCACCGCAAGCTGCTTTTTCATTCCCTTGGAATAATTGGCGATGCGCCGCAGCGGTTCCAGACCGAAATCCTTCATGAGGCGGTCAAAGCGCCCTCTGTCGAAGGTCGTGTAGACGCTGCTGTAATAGTTCTTCATGTCCTCACCGGTCGCATTCGCGAAAAAGTAAGGCTCGTCCGCAATGAAAAACATCCTCTCCTTTATCCCCGGATTGTCGTAGACGAGCTCCCTGTCCACGAGAGCCGTCCCCGCATCCGGGCGCAGCACACCGGCAATGATGCGAAGCAGTGTGGATTTTCCTGCCCCGTTCGTCCCGATGAGGCCGAATACCTCTTTCTCTCTGATCTGCAGAGAGACCTTATTGACGGCCTTGATTCCGCCGAATGTTTTCTCCAGATCAATCATATCAATCATGGCAATCCAATCCTCCTGCATGCTGCCGAACTCCCTCCAGCAGCTCGCTTCTTGCGATTCCCAGCTCGTCCGCCTCTTCCAGCAGACGATTCAGCTGTTTTTGCATCTCCCGTTTCTTGGCCTCCCGCAGAGAGCTGTCCCCGCTGATGAAATTGCCGCGCCCCTTGACCACATACAGAAAGCCCTGCCGCTCCAGCTCTGTATAGGCTTTCTGTACGGTATTCGGGTTCGCGGAAAGCTCCACCGCAAGATTCCGCACCGACGGCATCTGCTCGTCCGGTAGCAGCACTCCTTTCAGAATCAGACGTTTATACTCCTCAACAATCTGCTCGTAAATAGGCCGACCGTCCTGATAGTTCAGTCGAATCGACATTTGCACGGCCTCCTTTCCGTAAAACAGCATACGTCTTGCGTGTATTAGTTGTCCTAGTACACATAATCATAACAGAATTCCAATAATATGCAAGCACATCATAAAAATCGCCCATCAGCCTCCATTTCGCATCAAAAAGCCCTCTGTATCCTCACATCGGAGCATACAGAGAGCTTTTCTTTCCCGGACAGCCGCTGTGATCGTTTCACCGGGCTGCCGGCAGTTCTTTCTTCTATAAAAATAAAGTCTTTCGGATCAGTGTCGCCGGAATCAGCGCTTCACAAGGAGGCTCCTGCCGGTCATTTCTTCCGGCTGATCCTCTCCCATGAGCTCGATCAGCGTCGGCACCACATCCGCCAGAACACCGCCCTCACGGAGCGTCGTCCCCTCGTCCGCATTCACCAGAATAAACGGAACCGGATTCGTGGTGTGCGCCGTGAACGGAGCGCCCGTCTCCTCATTCCACATCTTCTCACAGTTGCCGTGATCCGCGAGAATGAACATCACGCCGTTCTGCTCTCTTACCGCCGCGACGGCCCGGCCGACACACTCGTCGACCGTCTCGACCGCTTTGATCGCCGCCGACTCGACGCCGGTGTGTCCGACCATATCGGGGTTTGCAAAATTGCACACGATCACATCGTACTTTCCGCCGCCGATGGCCTCGACCAGATGATCGCAGACCTCCGGCGCGCTCATCTCCGGCTTGAGATCGTAAGTCGGAACATCCTTGGGCGAATTGACAAGAATCCTATCCTCATTCGGATTGGGCTCCTCCACCCCTCCGTTGAAGAAGAATGTGACATGCGCGTACTTCTCCGTCTCCGCGAGGCGAAGCTGCGTGTAGCCCTTTGCCGCCAGCCACTCGCCGAACGTATTCCTGATCTCGACCTTCTTGAACGCGATGCTCTTATTCGGGATCGTCGGGTCGTAATCCTTGAAGCAGACGAAGCAGACCTCCGGCCGGCGGCCGCGCGGGCCTCTCTCCAGCGCGTCGAATTTATCAAAGGCATCATCACAGAAGCAGTGCGTGATCTCACGGGCACGATCCGGGCGGAAATTAAAGAAAATCACGGAGTCCCCGTCCTTGATCACGGAACGCGGGCTTCCGTCCGCACGAATGATCACGGTCGGCCGCACGAACTCATCCGTCTCATCCTTTGCATAGGACTGCTCGATCGCTTCCTTTGAGGATGCCGCCGTTACGCCCTCGCCCTTTGTCAGCGCATCATAGGCGATCGCCACACGGTCATAGTTATTGTCCCGGTCCATGGCATAGTAGCGTCCGCTGATCATCGCGATCTGTCCGATGCCGATCTCCGCCATTTTTTTCTCCAGCGCCGCAAGAAAATCCACGCCGCTCTTCGGGGGCGTGTCGCGGCCGTCGAGGAAGCAGTCCACATAGACGTTCGAGAGGCCTTCACGCTTCGCCATTTCCAGCAGAGCATAGACATGCGTATTGTGGCTGTGAACGCCGCCGTCCGAGAGAAGCCCGAACAGATGAAGATCGCCGCCGGTCTTCTTCACATTCTCCATCGCCGCCAGCAGCTCCGGATTCCGGAAAAAATCCCCGTCCTGAATTTCCTTGGTGATCCGAGTCAGATCCTGATAAATGATGCGGCCCGCCCCCATATTCATGTGGCCGACCTCCGAATTGCCCATCTGCCCGTCGGGAAGTCCGACCGACATGCCGCTCGCATAGCCCTTCACAAAGGGACAGCTCCGCTCGAGCTCGTCCATCACCGGCGTATTTGCCAGCGCCACTGCATTGTGCTCTTTCTCATCGCTGAGGCCATAGCCGTCAAGGATCAGAAGAACAACCGGTCTGTGTTCCATTGTCATAAATATCTCTCCTTCGTTCTGTTCTGAAACCGCCGCGCAGACGCTTCCTGCCGCAGCGCGCTCCATTCACCCGCCGCAGAACATACGCGGCGCACAATCGCAAGCATAAATCCGGTTTCACGAATGGAAACCGGGCTTATTCTACTACATCGGCCGGGATGATTCAACTTAGGGGAACCGCCACGGCGGAAACCGCCATGATGAAATTTGCCGTGATGAAAAAAAGCTGTCCGCAGCCTTTCCAGTCCGTGGAGCGCCAGAGGGAAAAGCAGGACATAGTACGGCAGGCAATATCGGGAATTTGCTTCCCATACAATCTGAAACAGAAAACCGCCGAGAAAATACAGCTCCGGCAGAAAATCCGCCGGCATCCCCTCCGCCGAACGGTCAAGGAGCTGAAACAGCGCGTTCACCGCCGCCATACCATAAACAAAAGAGAGAAGAATGGCAAGAAAGCCCTGCAGGGCCGGCATCACGGGGCCGGTCAGCAGCGCCCGGAAAGCCGCGCTGATCGGAAAGTCATCTCCCATCCAGAGCGAGCAGGTCATCTGGGCCCCTCCGAACCAGGGGTCCAGCCATTCATATTCAAGCTTTTTGCGGAAAAAATCCGCCGACCGCTCTCCGCTCCGATATTCCGCAAGCACCGTCCGGATGCGTTCCTTCGCAATCCGGTCCATCTGCTCCATATCCCCTCCCGTTTCCTCATAGAGGCGAACCGGACTCTTGTCATAACCCCCGGGAATGCTCTCCGGATCTGCGGCATTGGACGAAATCCCCATACTGACCCATGTCGAGACTGGAAAACCGCCATTGCTCCGGTAACCGGTGCATCGATCAAACTGCAAAGCAGCCAGCCCCGGCAGTCCCAGGGACAGCAGAAGTATCAGCATGGGCGAGGCAAAAGCAGCAAAAAGCCGGCCGGAAACAAGCCCCCGGCTTTCCTCTCCGGCATTTCCGGCGCGCTCCCTGTGCAGCTCCGGGAGCAGCGCGGACACAAGAAAGATAACCGCCGCGAGCACCGCAATCCGCATGGAGGAATACAGCGCGCAGGACAATGCAAGGCTCCCGGCCGCCCCGAGCGCATCAAGAGTAAAGCGGAGACGCGGAAGCTTTCCCCGCATAAATGCTCTCCGAAGCCGCAGAGCAAACCAGAAGCCCGATGCCGCAAAGGTAAGACTGAGTACGGTTCCGTAGATATATGAGCAGTACAACAATAAGGAGACAAAGCTGAACGCCAGCGTGCTCCCCGCAGGAGCGAGCCGTTCCTCCCCCGTAAGCTCCTTTACAAGAAGCGCCGTCATCACGACAATCAGAGCCGCACCAGCGGCATTGGCCACATTGAGAAGCGCCTCCGATTCCCGCCCCGTCATTTTAATCAGCCACGAAAAGACCATGGTCATGCTTCGCTGATGCGGATAAAAGCTGTAATATTCCGCATCAAAATGCGGCCCGTAGCCCGTCGCAATGAGCCCCGCGTTCGCCCATACGGTCTTCTGATCCGAAAGCGCCGGATAGGTATTCAGCTTGCACCAAAGGAGCGCCAGACAAAACTCCGCTGCCGCCTCCAGCAGAACCAGGCACCGCGCCGCCCGGAGGGGAACACCGCGCAGGAGGAGCAGCGCTGCGGCAAAAAGCACGAGCGCAGGAAGCACTGCCAGAGGGCTGCGGTACACCGGGGCCGTCATCAGCTCATAGCTTAGAAAATTGACGCTCCGGTAACAAAACAGCGACCGGACAAACAGAACGGCATTGATGATCAGAAAGAAAACGGCAATAAGCTTTGACATTCCTCCGAAAACGCTTTTCATATCCGTACCCTGTCCCGTCCTTTCTCTGTCGGCGCGGCCGGAGACTGTGGACCGTGCGGAAGTTCTTCACTTTGCCCGGAAGCCATCCCTCACCGTCTCTCCCATCGGCTCCGTCCGGTCGATCATGAAACGGTATGCCGAGCTCGGAAAGACATAATAGCTGTTCATTTCCTCTTCCAGAGGACAGTAGACGACAATGCCGCCCTCCCCCGCCTTCGAAGCGCCGGTAAGGGCAATCGCCTCCTCCGGCCGGTTTTCAAACGGCTTCTGTACAACATAATAGGGCTCTGCCAGATTTCCCTTGATAAATACCAGCGCATCCATGGCATAGTTGTCAATCCACGCGCCGAAGCAGATCCCGGTGCACACGGCGGCAAACACGCCCGGAATCCGCCACAGCGTCCCCGGCGTACCGCGGAGCTCTTCGATAAAATCCCCTGCGGAAACCAGCGGAAGCGTCAGGAGAAAAGCCAGTCCATACCGGACAAAGGGTGCTGTAAAAAACCAGAGCGCCATGGAGGCCGTCACCGCAAGCAGATAAACCGCAAGGCTTCCCTGAAAAATCCGTTCTCCGCCGGCCGCTTTGTCCGCCGTCCCCCCGCGCCTTTCCTGCCGTATCCGGCGAAGCCGCAGAAAAAAAGCCGAAGCCAGAAGCACCGGGGACAGGAAATTCGCATAAATCAGCATCTGCGCATAGTGCGGCTGCGCCTCCCACCAGACCGGCAGCCATCCGCGCAACGGCGTGTCAGCAAGCGCCGTATCATAGAGGCATCTCCCCCATACCTTGATCTGCGCAGAATCCACCCGGGAATATTCGGCCGGCACCTTCCACGGCACGGAAAAGAAATCCAGCGCCTCAAAGGGGTACACAAGCCAGCCCGACAGCACGACATTCCGGATAAGGAAAGGAATGAAGCTGACCATTCCCATAAGAAAAAACGGCACGAGCCACTTTCCTTTTCTCCGCCTGATGCCGATGCAGACCGGATAAAGCACAAGCAGGGAAAGCAGCGCAGACGACAGCTTCAAACCGGCGGCAAACAGCGCGAGCACCGAGAGCGCACAGTAGGAGGGGAGCTCGTCCCCGCTCGCCTTTTCCGTCCGGGCGGCCGGGGCTCCTGCCGCCTGCTCCCTCTCTTTCAGCTCCAGCCACGCACACAGGAGATAATGCACAAACAGCAGCGTACCGTAATCCGTCGCCGGCGACATCAGCCCCGTCAGATTGGTCATGACATAGAAAAGCAGGGCCGTCCGCGCTCCGTCCGACGCGCGCAGCCCCCTGCTCCGCACCGAACGGAGCAATCCCCGGCAGGCATAGCACAGAAGCAGCGCCGCAAGAAATCCGGTGACTGTGTGCAGAGCCTGCGGCAGCAGCCAGCGCAGCGTAAAAAACGCGCAGAGCACAAGATAGGCGCTGTTGTAGCCGAAATGAAGCTGCAGATTGGCAATTCCCCGGACGGCTCCATACTCCTCGATGATCCGGATCGCCTGCGCGTGGTAAATATTGGTATCCGTGTGGAAGCTTCCCCGTGAGGAGAAAAAAGCAATCACAAAAAGCAGAAGAACGCAGAACGCGCCCTCCCGGAGCCGCATGAGACGGATCACCCGCCGCGCCCTCTCCCGCAGTTCTCCGCGCAGTTTTCGTGAGAAAATCACGCACAGCAGAAGAAGAGAAAGAAACGCAAGATGACAGAGCGCTCCGATCCCGGCAAAGAGACTGAACCATTCCGCCGCGACCGTAAGCGCGGTCAGCCCGCACATCACCGTCGCCGTGACCGAACGGAAGCCAGCGGCTCTCACTCCCGTCATTCTCTCGATCAGGGTAAAAACAGCCGTTCCCGCCGTCAGGCAGAATATTCCGATATAGACCCAGCTGAGAAGCACCATCAGCATAACTGACCTCTTTCCGTCTCCTGTTTTTCCCCCGGCCTTGTTTTCGGTTCCACTTCATAGGTGACAATCGCAAGCGCCGTCCCCCGGCCGATCGTCACCGCCGCACCATGACCGGTTCCGTCCTCCGCCCCGGGGTCAAACTCATTGCTGACGCCCAGCGGAAACGCATTGGTCAGCGTTCCATGCTCCAGATTATAATGCATTCCCGTGATGGTGACATCATCACATCGATCACTTATGGCAAACAAAGAGAACATTCCGGTCAGTCTCTTGGCAAAGCGCTTTGTCTCCTCCGCAATCACAAAGGCCATGCAGCGTTCGTCCAGAAGATAACAGTCCGCACCGTGCTGCTTTGCATAGAGGAGCGTCTGCAGATTCGCCACCGTATGATCCAGACGCGCTCCCATGGCTCCATAGAGGAAAAATCTGCGGTACCCCAGCTCCATACCGAATTTCAGAGCATAGATCGTATCGGTGTCGTCCTTTTCCACCGGAAGACGGATGACGCGCTCCGGAGAATATTCCATAAACTCCATCACCGTCCGGAACTGGGTCTCCTGCATGGAATCAAAATCCCCGATCAGATAGTCGGGGCGAATTCCCAGCATCTCAAGATAGCGCAGACCGGCGTCCACCGCGATGACCGTATCCGCCTCCTCCACATCGATCTCCATCGGCACAAATGCGCCGGCGCACATCAGAATACATTTCCCGTTTCTGCCGTCCATGAACCGTTTCCCTCATATCATAATAATTTATTTCTCTGTCAATAGCTGCATACGCTCTATGCCGCTTTGAATATCATTCGTATTTTCATTATCAATCATATTCCTGATCTGTGCTACAATATTTATCAATATATACCCGATATACCCGCTCATAGGAGATATATAACTTTTGTTGCCGGCTTTGACGATTGCACGGGCGGCAAAAAATATGTGTTTCTGTGCAGAGCTTATGATGAAAGGACTGCTCTTTATGGAGAGTCACAATATGGATATCATGCAATTCGGAACGATATGTGTAGGATTGCAAAAATGATTTTTTGTAATACACCACTCCTCTGAAAGCTCAAAAGCAGCGGCACAGTCACGAAATACGACTGTGCCGCTGCTTTTGGGGACATCACGATCCCTGAAATTCCTTATTCACTGCGCGGCTTTTTTCTGCTCCAGAAATATTTTTCTCGTCACAAAATTATAGACCATGACCACGGCGGTTGCCAGAATCTTCGCACCGGTGTACATCATACTGTACCCCAGCGTTTCCCTGAGCCAGCGCACGCCGCTGTACAGCGGCCCGGTCGCGATCCCGATGATGAGCTGATTGATTCCGAGACCGATCACGCTCAGTACGAGAAAAATTATAAACTCTGCACGGCGATCCATCTCTTCCCGCCGGGCAAACACAAATTTGAAGCTGAGAATATAATTGACGACGACCGACACCGCAAAGCCGAGCGCCGCGCCGATCTGCGAGCCTATGATAAAGGAGCTCTCCCCGAAAAGGCGGAAACGGAGAATCAGATTGACCGCCGCAAGACCGATCAGGTAATCAATAAAAAAGCAGATCACCCCGACCACACCGAACTTTACGATCTGTCCTACTAATTTACGCATACATACACCCTGCCGGAACGGTTTATTTCACATCCGACATAACAGCTCTGTTTTTGACAAGATAATCCGCCAGAGAGACCACCGTAAGCGCCAGCGCAATCCACATGACAATACGGGTCAGCATGCGGAGCGGCGCAAGATCGGCAATCATAAGAATCACCATTGCCATCTGGAAGACCGTCTTGAATTTGCCCCAGTAGCTTGCCGCAATGACGACGCCCTTCTCCGCCGCGATCAGCCGGAAGCCGCTGATGATGAATTCACGGCACACGATGATGATCACGATCCATGACGGAATCCTCCCCAGCTCCACGAGGCAGACCATGGCCGATATCACCAGCATCTTATCCGCCAGCGGATCCATAAACTTGCCGAAATCCGTGACCAGATTACACCGGCGGGCGATCTGTCCGTCCAGAAGATCCGTGAGACTTGCGATCACAAAAATCGCAAGCGCGATCCATCCGGCATAGGCCCCGCCAACCGGAGCCAGCATGAAGAAAACAAAAAACGGTATCAGAATCACACGGAAAACCGTGAGCCTGTTCGGCAGATTCATAGAATACTCCTCCCTTTCCGCAGAGCCGGACGTCCTGTTTCTACATCGCCGGTTCTCCAATGAGATCATAGCCCTCCGAGCCCGTGATGCGCACCCTGACAAAATCGCCCGTCACGAACTCTTTTCCCGGCTCCGTCTCGATGAACAGAATGCCGTCCACCTCCGGCGCGTCACGTCCGGTACGTGCGGTATAAACCTCATGCCACCGGTCCGCCCGTTTCCCGACCGTTCCGTCGTCTGCAAGGCGCCCCTCGATCATCGCGTCCATGATCTGCCCTTTCATCCGGCGGGCTTTCCGGAACGCAACCTCCTGCTGGAGCAGCATGATCTCTTTCTGCCGCTGCTTTTTCACCCGAGCCGGTATCTGCGGCCGGAGCTTTGCCGCGGGCGTACCGTCCTCTTTAGAATACGTAAAGACGCCGAGACGGTCAAATTTCATTTTGCGGATAAAGGCCAGAAGACGCCGGTGATCCTGCTCCGTCTCTCCGGGGAAGCCTGTGATGAGCGTCGTCCGGAGGCAGATATCGGGAATCCTCTCCCGGAGCCTCCCGATGATGTCCTCAAGCTCCCTGCGGTTCGTTCTTCTTCCCATGCGCCGGAGAACCTCATCCGAGGCGTGCTGAACCGGCATATCAAGATAATGAACGATCTTCGGCTCCGATGCCATCGTCTCAATCAGCTCGTCCGTAATCTCCTCCGGATAGCAGTAAAGAATCCGTATCCAGCGAAAGCCCTCGATCCGGCAAAGCGCGTGCAGCAGCTCCGGCAGCCTTTTCTCTCCGTAAAGGTCCGTTCCGTAGACCGTCGTTTCCTGCGCGACAAGAATCAGCTCTTTCACGCCCTCCGCGGCCAGCGCGCGCGCCTCCGTCAGAAGCTCCTCCTCCGGCACGCTCCGATACGGCCCACGGAAGCTGGGAATGGCACAGTAGGTACAGCATTTGCTGCAGCCCTCCGCGATCTTAAGATATCCGATGTGTCCCCCGGTGGTAAGAATCCGTTTCTGGCCGCCATGCTCCGGCCGGTCCAGCGGCTGCATGTAAATCCGCTCCGAAGCGCTCTTTGTCCCGGCGGGCAACGCTTCCCGGGATAAGCTGTTCCCGCTTCCCGGCGTGCTGTCCCGGGATAAGTCCCCCGTCACGTCCTCCGCTGCGCGGACAATGGCATCGATGGCCGAGGTGCCGATGACCGCATCGACCTCCGGAACCTCTTTGCGGATTTCATCCCGGTAGCGCTGCGCCATGCAGCCGGCTACGATGAGGGCGGAAAGGGACCCCGCGCGGCGGCGTTCCGCCATCTCGAGAATCACCTGAACGCTCTCCATCTGCGCATCCTTAACAAAGCAGCAGGTATTGACCACGGCAATATCTGCTGCTTCCACATCATCGGTAAAGCTATGGCCATGCTCTGCGAGACTGCCAAGCATTTTTTCGGCATCGACAAGATTTTTATCACAGCCGAGAGAGACAAAGTAAATCTTCATACAAATTCCTCATGCCGAAGCGCCTCGTTCCGGCAGAGCGAAACGGCCCGATTCTCAGTTGGCATCCACGTTCTCCGCGATGGCATCGTCCTCCTCACGCAGTTCTTCCCTGTCGAGCTCCTCGTCCTCGGACACATCCGGCTCCAGATCCTCATTGAGATCATCCTCCGAGACCGAAACAATTTTTCCGGACTGATAGGTCACGCCGTAATCCTCCAGATCGCCGCCATCGTTCGGCAGAATACTGATTTTGTCCTGCCACAGCTCGTTGACCGCTACGGAGAGCGGCTTCACCTTGCTGTCCGCCTCCACAAGCGGCTCCGCGCCAAGGACGATCTGACGGGCTCTTTTGGCCGCCGCCATGACGACCGAATAGCGGCTGCTGATAATCGGCTCCTCTCCCTCCTCGACCTCCTGATTGACGACCTTCATCAGTTCCACATAATTCGGATGCAGCATGTTCATTGTCTGTTTTCTCCTCTTGTTGCCTGTCTGCTGTGATTCTCTTGTATTTCTGTTCCGTTACGGTCCGTTTTCCTGCAGATGCCGTTCGATCAGCTCTGCAAAGCCGTCCTGCAGCTTACGGATAAACGCCTGCTGACGCCGCGGCGCGTATCGGTCTTTTCTGATGATCTCATGGATCTGCTCTGCGCACTCACGCGCCTTTCCGTTCTCATTGACCAGAAGATAATCGTACTGATCAATAATAAAAGACTCCTCACGAGCCTTGCGAAGCCTCCCCTCGACCACCGACGCGGCCTCTGTGCCTCTCCCCCGGAGACGCTGCGCCAGTTCGCCGGCGCTCGGCGCGGTGATAAAAATCAGAATGGCCTCCGGAAAAAACGTCTTGACCTGCGAGCCGCCGTTCGATTCGATTTCAAGAATGACGTCCCGCCCCTCCGCAAGCTTTTCCTCGACATATTTTCGCGGCGTTCCGTAATAATTGTCGACAAAGGCCGCATACTCAAGAAAGCCGTTTTCCTCAATGGTCTTTTCAAACTCTTCCCGGGTGACAAAATAATAAGAGAGCCCCTCCTCCTCGCCGGGACGGGGGCGGCGCGTCGTCATGGAAACCGATGTCCAGTAATTACCGCCGAGCTTTTCCAGTTCCTTTACGACCGTACCCTTTCCTGCGCCGGAAAAACCGGATATGACTACAAGACTTCCTTTTTCCGCCATGTGTTCCTTTCCCACTGTCATCTATCAGCCATCTCGCGGCGCGGAGCGCTCCGCTCCCTGATTCGCTCGGTTCATGCCGACAAGCCATGAACCATCTCGCGGCGCGGAGCGCTCCGCTCGATGGACGGCTCGCGCCGTATACCTCCCTGCATTCGGGTCCGCCGGCTTGAGTGCGAGCACTCGACCGGTGAACCCGAATGCCGGGAGGTGCATGGCTTGATGCTATTCCACGTTTTGAACCTGTTCGCGGATCTGTTCAATGAGAGTTTTAAGTATAATCCCTCGATCCGAGACTTCCAGATCATCGCTTTTTGAGAGTATGGTATTAGCCTCGCGGTTCATCTCCTGTGCGAGAAAATCGAGCCGTCGGCCGATTCCGTCGCCGGTGCCGCCGTCTCCGTTCCGCAGCGCAGTTTCCATCGCCCCGATATGGCTTCTCAGCCTCACCAGCTCCTCATCCACGCAGATTTTATCCGCATAGATCACAACCTCCTGCAGAATCCGGTTTTCCTCCACCCCGGCATCGCTGAGAAGCTCCTGCACTCTTCGCGTCAGCTTCTCCCGATAGGCCGCGATGATATCCGGCGACTTCTCCTCAATGAAAGCGACGCAGGCGCTCATTTCCCCGAGCTTTCCGAGCAGATCGCGCTGCAGGAACTCTCCCTCGCGGCTTCTTGCCTGCAAAAGCTCCGCCGCCGCACCGCAGACCGCCTCCCGGAGCAGGGGCCAAAGCTCCTCATCCTCTGCCGCAGCGCTCTCTCCGATCGTGAATATCTCCGGAAAACGCGACAGGGAGGAGACCCGGATATCATTATCCAGATCAAAATCTTCTCCCATCTGATGCAGATATTTCACATATTCTGCCGCAACCTCCCTGTGGTAGCGGACAGAAACCCCCGCGTCCGACAGATCCTCATATGTAATGGAAAGCTCTGCCTTGCCTCTGCGCAAATACGCTTTCAGCTCATTGCGAATCTGCGGTTCACAGGCATTCAGCTTTCTCGGCATCCGGATCGAGAGATCCAGATAGCGGTTATTGACCGTACGGATTTCCGCCGCTGCCCGGCGGCCGTCCCGGCTGATCTCACTGCGGCCGAAGCCGGTCATGCTCCTGATCATGGTGTTCCTTATTCCTGTATCATATGATTATCCTGCGGACATACATATTGAATTATAGGTGCCGCCATGGGCCGCGTCAAGAAATTTACTTTCTCGCTTGATCTCATACTTGATTTTTATCAGCAGGCCCCACCTCATGAGTCTCATAGAACTGACTCTGCCAGCAGCTTTACACTTTCCATGACTTCATCCCACATCAGCTCATCAATAAAGAAAGATTCTTTCCGGAAGTTTTCCCACTGTCTCCTCATAGCATCGTCTGATTCTGCATTCACCAGAATGCTCCTGAAATTATTGATTTGATCTGTGGTATTCCGTTTACTGCTCGCGGCAAAAAGGGCTTGCTTAAGGATTGTCGGGTTCAAAGGCTCCTGCCGACTAATGACATGAATATCGTAGAAATCACGCATTCTTGTGTTTGCTGTCCCTCGTGCCATAATCGTTTCCAGTTTCTCAGCCAACAGCGTTTCCAGATTATATGTCCAGAGTAAAATCGTGCGGTCCTCAAACATCAATGCGGTCCACGTTGCGTTTGTGTTATTCCCGGCGATGGCGTATCATTTTAGATCGTAATCCGGGTCGCAAGGCAGTCGAACGCTGCCGCAGGCAGCAGTCCTTTCCATGAGGTGATTTCTATGGCATTCAACGGTATTACCGTTGCCGCCCTCTGCCGTGAGATTTCCGACAGAGTGACCGGCGGACGGATCTATAAAATCGCGCAGACCGAGAGCGACGAGATCATTCTCACCATCCGCCCCGAGATATCCCGCGGCGGCGGCCAGCTCCGGCTTCTGCTCTCGGCGGACGCCTCTCTTCCACTGTGCTACTTTACGGAGCTCGCAAAGCCCTCGCCGGCGCAGGCCCCGGCATTCTGCATGCTTCTGCGCAAGCATCTTTCAAATGCAAAGATATCGTCGGTCTCGCAGCCCGGTCTTGAGCGCATTCTGCGTTTCCGCATCGAGCACCGGAACGAGATGGGCGATCTCTGCTTTCATACGCTTGTGCTGGAGCTGATGGGCAAGTACAGCAATCTCATTCTCCTCGATGAGCATGAAGAAATCGTAGACAGCATCAAAAGAGTTTCCTCCATGGTGAGCTCCGTCCGCGAGGTGCTGCCCGGAAGACCCTACTTCGTCCCGGACACCCAGAACAAGCGCGACGCGCTCACCGAGACGGAGCCTGCTTTTTACGCCATGCTGAACAGCGAGCGGCCGCCCGCGGCGCTCCTCGTCAGAAGCTACACCGGCTTCTCTGATATCACCGGAGAGGAGCTGGTTTTCCGCGCCGGCATCGAACACGATCTCTGTGCGGGCGAAATGACGCGGGAGGAAAAGGACCGCCTCTGGGCCGCGTTCTGCGCCCTCCGGACAGCGATTCAAAACGGGGATTTCGAGCCGACCGTCTACGGTGTGCGGGAGGCGCTTCCGGGAAGCGCCGACGCGTTCCGGCCGTCCGCTTTTTCTCCCTTTTCCCTGCTCTCCGTGGAGAGCGCTGCCGAAACGGACAGCCCTGCCGCCTCGCGCCGCTTTGAGAGCATGTCGGAGCTGCTGGAATTTTACTACGGCGAAAAAAACAAATTCACACGGATCCGGCAGCGTACCGCCGATCTTCGCCGCACCGTGCAGACCCTCCTTGAGCGGGATCTCCACAAGCACGAGCTCCAGACAAAACAGCTGAAAGATACGGAAAAGCGGGATAAATACCGGATCTTCGGCGAGCTTCTGAACGCCTACGGCTACAACATCCCGGAGGGCTCCCGCTCCGCCGTACTCGACAATTATTATACCGGCGAAAAGCTCACCGTCCCGCTTGATCCCGCGCTGTCCGTCTCCGCCAACGCGCGCCGCTGCTTCGACCGCTACAATAAACTGAAACGGACCGCCGACGCGCTGCTGCCGCTCCTTGAAGACACGCAGGCCGAAATCGTTCAGCTTCAGAATATACAAGTTTCCCTTGAGCTCTCCGCCGACGAGGCCTCTCTTTCCGAGATTCGGGAGGAGCTCGAAAAAAGCGGCCTGCTTCACCGGAGCCGCGCGGCAAAGACCGGGAAAGGCGCCAAAAAAGAAAAGACGCGCGCACCGCAGAGCCATCCTTTCCATTACCGGAGCAGCGACGGGTATGACATCTATGTCGGAAAGAACAATCTGCAGAATGACGCGCTCACGTTCCGGCTCGCCGGAGGAAATGACATCTGGTTCCATGCGAACGACATGCCCGGCTCCCATGTGATTCTGAAGACAAACGGACAGAAAATGGAGGAAATTCCCGACAGAACCTTTGAGGAGGCCGCCGCTCTCGCCGCCTATTATTCCAGCGGCCGGACGCAGGGCCGCGTGGAGATCGACTATCTTCTTCGCCGCGAGGTGAAAAAGCCCGCCGGCTCCCGCCCGGGCTTCGTCATCTACCACAGCAACTATTCCATGATGGCAGGGACGGATATTTCGGGAATCAAAGAAGTCATATCTTCCTGATACACATCCGCCCTGCGGTGTTATAATACAGGCATTCGGAAATGTATCCGAATCCAAGGAGACAAGCTATGAATAAGAAAACAAAGCAGAATATCATGCTGTCCTGTATTGCCGCTCTTGCGCTGTGCGCCGCGCTTCTTGCAGGCTATGCCCTGGGCAGCAGCAAAAAGGACGCCGGCTCCGCTTCCGAGCCCCCCAAAAACACGGAGGCCTCGGCCGGAACCACCGCTGCCGAAGAAGAGACGGACAAGGAAACGCCTTCGGCAGAGCAGACGGCAGAAGCCGAGGGCGAGAACGCAGATACAGCAAAGACAGAAGTCATTGTCGCGGATGAACATGACTTGATCGAGCCCGAGGTCGAGCCGACGGAAAACAAGGAATCCGAGAGGCCCAGCTTTGACGGCTATGTCACAAACAAAAACGGCCAGCAGCTGCAGGTCGTCTTCCTCGGGGACAGCCAGCTCGACAACTTCCGCGACGACACCGGGATCGCCTATCTCGTCATGCACTACCTGCAGGCGGATGTGTACAATCTCTCCATGGGCGGAACGACCTTTTCCCTCGACAAGGTGGACAATACCAGCGATGAGAACTGGAATGCCCGCTGCGGGCTCGGCATCGCCAGAGCCGTCGCCGGAAAGGTGAACGACAGCTTCTTTGACGGCTTTGAGGCGCACAGACAGTTTTCGGAATGTGATTTTTCCAAGACAGATGTGTTTGTGATCGAATACGGCGTCAACGATTTTCTGGCAAAGCACCCGCATGTGGGTGCATATAATGCGGACCCCTACTCCTACACCGGAGCGATCACCAATGCCGTCACGGTTCTGAAAGACACCTACCCGAATGCGAAAATTCTGATCTGCACGCCCACCTACGCAGTATTCAATAAGTCCAACAACCGGTCGCTGCAGGGCGATTCCAATATGGTCAGCAACGGCTATGCCACTCTGGCCGATTACGCCGGGGCAGTCGAGAGCCTGACGCAGAAGCTCGGCGTGGACTGCTTTGACGCCTATGATGTCAGCGGCATCACCAACGCCAACTATGACGAGTATCTGCTGGACGGCATTCACATGAACGCCGCCGGACGCCGCATGTACGCGCAGGCGGTCTGCCGCATCATCCTCCGGGAAATGGGCTATTCCGTGGAGGAGGGCAAAAACCTCGACGAGCTTGATTTCAGTACCCTGACAAGAAACTGAGGAGACGGCGGAAATTTTTTACACTCCCCTGCTCTCCTGTCTCATATCCATCGCAGACGCTTCATGAGGCGGATCAGCGAGCTGCCTTTCGGCATGCTCAGAAGATCCGCCTCTTTGATTGCTCCGGTTCTGACCAGCATAAAGCCGTACAGAAAAACAGCGATCACAAGAGCCGGCAGCAGCGCCAGCAGGTTGGTCAGATAACGCGTCTCCTCCATACCAAGCAGCCCGAGGACAAAGCAGAGCAGACGGTAGCTGCTGAACGCTCCCGCTCCCATGATCAGCGCCGAGATGAGCGTCCTCCCATAGCTCCGGTACGACGGAAAGGCATGCCTGCCAAGGTATTTCCGGATAAAAAATTCATTGGCCGCAAAGATGAGAACCGAGTAGACCACACTGGCGATCACGAGGGCATAGACGTCCGCCCGGGTAAAAAGCAGCAGCACGATGAGCACCGCCGTTTGTATCACCAGAGCAAGCACCGCGCTGACAAGCGGCAGCCGCATATGTTCCGTCGACTGCAGAATCGCCGTCGTCACCGTCGAGATGGAATAAAAGAACACCGTGACAGCGAGCGCGGCGAGAAGCCATGAGGCCTGCTCCAAAGACGCCCTCTGCGGAAAGAGCAGCATGGTGATCGGCTCCGCCAGCACCATGAGTCCCACCACACTGGGCAGCGCGACAAACGCGGTCAGGCGCACGGCGCTCCGGCATCGCCGCAGCGTTTCTCTCCTGTCTCCGCCCGCAAAGGAGGAGGAAATGCTCGGAATCACCGCCGCCGAGGTCGCCGTCGCAATCGAAATCGGAATATTCGTGATCACCGTCGCCTTGCGGGAAAAAATGCCGTAAGCCATCGTGACCGCCGCCTCGTCGAGGCCGCGCGCACTCGTGAATATTCTGGTATAGATGGTCTGATTGAGAGAAGTCGTAAGATTGAGAATGAAGCTCGAAAGAACAAACGGTGTCACCACCGCCATCACCGTGCGGAGAATTGTCCCGTAGGCGTCCTCCCTCCCGGTGCTGTCGTTCTCGCAGCGCCGCCGGATCCGGCGGCGGCTCAGATAATAGACCCAGAGCATGAACAGGAGCCCCGCCAGCACGCCGCAGCCGGTTCCCAGCGCGCTCCCCGCCGCGCCGTACACGGCCTGCGTCGTGTGATCCGCCCCCCGCACGCGCTGCATGAGGAGCCACGCCGCGAGAATGGACATTCCCGCGTTCATGATCTGCTCGATGATCTGCGAGATAGAGGTCTGCAGCATGGAGGAGTGCGCCTGAAAATACCCCCGGAACACCCCCAGAATGCCGAAAAGAAAGATGGTCGGCGCGAAAACGCGGAGCACCGGCACCGAGCCGGCGCCCACAAGGAGGGATGCCCCGAAGTACATGAACAGGCCGCAGGCCGTCCCGATCACGCAGACATAGGCCAGAGACACGCGGAAGATACGCTGGACATTCCGGTACTCTCCCAGAGCCAGCTTCTGTGCCATGATCTTGGAAATCGCAGAGGGAATGCTGTACGATGAGATCAGAAGAATGATCGTGTAAATATTATAGGCAAGGCTGTAATAGCCGTTCCCCTCATCCCCAATGATCGCCGTCAGAGGCGACTGATAGAGGAGCCCTATCATGCGCACCGCAATCGAGGCCGCCGCAAGAATACCCGCCTGCAGCGCAAGCTGACCGCTCCCGTTATGATCCCGGAGCCGAAGAGAATCCCGATTGATCCGTTTTGCCATAGGGCCGATTCCCCTGCTTCCTTTCCTTTTCCGCTGCGCGCTCAGCCGATCAGCCAGTCATACATCTCCTGATACTTCACGGCGCTCTTCTTCCATGAGAAATCCGCAGCCATGGCGCGGTCGATCATCCGGTTCCACTCGCGCCTGCGGTCGTAGTAGATCTGCTCCGCGTAGCGGATGGTGCGGAGCATTTCATGGGCATTGTAATTGGTAAAGCTGAAGCCGGTGCCCGTCCCCTCATACTCGTTGTAGGGCTCCACGGTGTCTTTCAGGCCGCCCGTCTCACGCACGATCGGAATCGTCCCGTAGCGGAGCGCCATGAGCTGCGACAGGCCGCAGGGTTCAAAGAGAGACGGCATCAGAAAGGCGTCGCAGGCCGCGTATATCCTGTGCGACAGTGCTTCGTTGTAGGTGATGTTCGCCGAGACCTTGTCCTGATATTTCCAGTCAAAGTAGCGGAACATATTTTCATAGCGCTCCTCGCCTGTCCCGAGCACGACGATCTGCACCGCATCCCGGCAGAGCTCCTCCATGACATAGGCGATGAGGTCAAAGCCCTTCTGATCCGTGAGCCTTGAAACCATCCCGATCATCATGGTCTTATCGTCGCGCGCAAGGCCGAGCTCCTCCTGCAGCGCGCGCTTGTTCTTTATTTTTTCCTTGCGAAAATTGACGGCATTGTAGGGCTTTGCGATCAGCGCGTCTTTCTCGGGATCAAAGCTGTCGTAGTCGATGCCGTTGATGATGCCCCGCAGATCGCCTGCACGGGCGTTCAGCAGGCCGTCGAGCCCCTCTCCGTAAAATTCCGTCCGGATCTCCTGCGCATAGGTCGGACTGACCGTCGTGATGGCGTCCGCGTAGACCAGACCCCCTTTCAGAAGATCCGCATCCTTGTGAAATTCCAGCTTGTCCGGGGAGAAAAAATACCCGGACAGTCCGGTGATCTCCTCCACCTCTTTCACATTCCAGCGCCCCTGAAATTTGAGATTATGAATCGTCATCACCGTACGGATTCTCTGAAAAAACGGATTTTCCTGAAAGCGCTCTTTCAGATAAACCGGAACAAGGCCGGTCTGCCAGTCATGACAGTGAATCAGATCCGGCCGGAAATCCAGAACCGGGAGCGCGCTCAGCGCCGCCTTGGAAAAATAGGCAAAGCGCTCGATCTCCCAGAGCGGATCCTCGGTATAGGGCTTGAAGCTGGTGAAATAGTGCTCGTTGTCGATAAAATAATAGGTGATGCCGTCCGCCTTTGCTTTCAGCAGGCCGACATACTCGTTTTTCCAGTTGAAATCCATGTAGAAACTGGTGATGTATTCGAGTCTGTCCCGCAGCTCCGGCTTCATGCAGGAATATTTCGGCAGTATGACGCGCACATCATAATACCGTGCATCCAGCTCTTTCGGAAGAGACCCCACGACATCCGCAAGTCCCCCGGTCTTGATGAACGGAACTCCCTCGGACGCAATAAAAAGTATATTCTTCATGCCTGACCTCCCCCATTACCGGCTGACTGAGACAAACGGCAGCGACGCTGCCGTTGGACACCGCTCTTATTATAGCTCACTTCGGCCGCTCCCGTCAGCACTGCTCCGCAATGCTGTAAATCAGCCTCTCCGTATCCTCCCAGCCGAGGCAGGGGTCTGTAATCGACTTCCCGTAGACGCCCTCGCCGATCCGCTGCGTCCCCTCCTCGATATAGCTCTCGATCATCAGCCCTTTCACCAGCTCGTGGTTTTCCCGGCTGATCCTGCGGTTGTGCATCACCTCTTTCGCGATACGGATCTGCTCCCCGAAGCGCTTGCCCGAGTTGGAGTGATTGGTGTCGATCACACAGGCCGGATTAGCGAGGTCCATCTCCGCATAGAGCTCATACAGCCGCATGATATCCTCATAGTGATAGTTCGGATAATTCCGCCCGTAGGCGTTGACCGAGCCGCGCAGCACTGTGTGCGCGAGGGGATTGCCGGAGGTTCTCACCTCATAGCCCCGGTACGTGAAGCTGTGCGGATGCTGCGCCGCATACACCGAGTTCAGCATGACCGTCACATCACCGGAGGTCGGATTCTTCATGCCCGAGGCGACATCAAAGCCGCTGACCGTAAGGCGGTGCTGCTGATCCTCCACGGAGCGCGCGCCGATCGCCACGTAGGAAAGCATATCCTCCACATAGCCCCAGTTCTCCGGGTAGAGCATCTCGTCCGCCGCAGTCATTCCCGACGCTTCGATGGCATGGATGTGCATCCGGCGCATGGCAATCAGACCGGCCCGCAGATCCGGCTTTGCCTCCGGGTCCGGCTGCGAGGCGATCCCCTTGTATCCCGAGCCGGTCGTGCGGGGCTTGTTCGTATATACGCGCGGAATCAGAATGAGCCTGTCGCTCACCCTGTCGTTCACGCGTGCAAGACGGCTCACATAATCGCAGACCGCATCCTCGTTGTCGGCCGAGCAGGGCCCTGTGATCACAAGAAAGCGGTCGCTTTTCCCTGTCAGCACCGCCGCGATCTCCGCGTCTCTCCTGCGCTTTTGCTCTTTCAGCTCCGTGGACATGGGGAGCACTTCCTGTATCTCCTCCGGCGTGGGGAGCTTCTGATTATAAATAAAGGACATCCCGGTTTCCTCTCTTACAAAAAAGACGGCTGCCGCACGTTCACAGCAAACCGCCCTCTCCTCTTGCTTTTTACTTTGCGTAGTCCGTAACCCGCGATTCGCGGATCACATTGACCTTGATCTGCCCCGGATATTCCATTTCGCCCTCAATGCGCTTGGAAATATCATGGGCGAGCAGAACCATATCAGTATCACTGATCTGCTCAGGAACTACCATGACGCGAACTTCTCTGCCTGCCTGAATGGCATAAGAATTAGAAACTCCCTTAAAACTGTTGGTGATATCCTCAAGCTGCTTGAGCCTGGTCGTGTAGGTCTCCAGCGTCTCTCTTCTTGCACCGGGACGGGCTGCGGAAATCGTGTCCGCCGCCTGCACGATGCAGGAAATGAGATTGGTGGCCTCCGCATCCCCGTGGTGGGACTCGACGGCATTGATGACAATCGGGTTCTCCTTGTACTTGCGGCACAGATCTGCGCCGAGCTGTACGTGAGAGCCCTCCATCTCATGATCCACCGCCTTGCCGATATCGTGCAGGAGGCCTGCGCGCTTCGCCATGCGGACGTCCAGACTGAGTTCTCCGGCAAGGAGTCCGGAGAGCTGCGCTACTTCGATGGAATGCTTGAGCGCATTCTGTCCGTAGCTGGTGCGGTAGTGCATTTTTCCAAGAAGTCTTACGAGCTCGGGATGGACGCCGTGCACACCGACCTCAAGCGTCGCCGCCTCGCCCTCCTCCTTGATCTTTGATTCCACTTCCTTTTTTGCTTTCTCGACCATCTCCTCGATTCTGGCGGGATGGATTCTTCCGTCCACAATCAGCTTTTCGAGGGCGATTCGGGCCGTCTCGCGGCGAATCGGATCAAAGCCGGAAATAACGACTGCCTCAGGGGTGTCATCGATGATGAGATCGACGCCGGTCATCGTCTCGAGGGTGCGGATGTTGCGCCCCTCACGGCCGATGATTCTGCCTTTCATCTCATCATTCGGAAGCTGCACGACAGAGATCGTCGCCTCGGAAACATGATCTGCCGCGCATCGCTGAATGGCCGCGATCACATATTCCCTTGCTTTCTTGTCCGCTTCTTCCTTTGCCTCCGCCTCCATTTCCTTGATCATGATGGCGGAATCGTGCTTTACATCTTCTTCAACAGTTTTGAGCAGATATTCTTTTGCCTGTTCGGAGGTCAGACCTGAAATTCTTTCGAGTTCCTGTACTTTCTGCTCATGGATTCTGGTAATTTCTTCCTGCTTTCTGTGAAGTGAATCTTCCCTGGAAGCCAGACTCTGTTCCTTGCGTTCCAGAGTATCCGACTTCCTGTCGATGGCCTCTTCCTTCTGCTGGACACGGCGTTCATTGCGCTGAACCTCTCCGCGGCGATCCCGGATTTCTTTCTCAAGGTCGTTTCTGGCCTTGATATTCTCCTCTTTCGCCTCAAGAAGCGCCTCGCGCTTCTTCGTCTCCGCAGTCGTAAGTGCCTCGTCGATGATCGCTCTCGCCTTTTCCTCCGCGCTGCCGAGCTTTTCGTCATTCTGCTTTCTGACGTAATTGCGGGCGAGCACAAAGGTCACAGGGACCGCGATCAACAGGGAAACTATCACTGTAGCGATGATAATTTCCAGCATGATACAGGAGCACCTCCTTATAAAATTGTCATTGTGCAGCCTCGCTCCCCGGACACCCGCATATCAACATGATATCGCCTCAGGCAAAGCAGATACCACAATATACAGTGACCGTCAGATGATGCCGCATCTCTTATATAATAGATTTATTAACCGATTTAGTCAATGAATTTCTACGGATTCTACAATTTTGCACTTTCGGACCCGTTTCAGATATACGATTCCTCCAATCCACGCCGCAAGCGTCAGCAACTCCGCCGCCCTCCACAGCACCGGCTCCTGAAAGAACACCCGGATCCTGCCCTGAAAACCCGCCGGGATCCGCACCGCCACGCGATGGTTGTCCCCCTCTCCCGTCTCGAGCCGAAGCCCCGTTCCGGCCTCCTCCGCGCGATACCCCGGATAGGCAAAAAGCGGAAATTCGACGGTCTCCTCCTGATCGGTCAGATTCTCCGCCTCCACCTCCATGGAAAGCCCTTTTCGTCCCACGGATCCAAGAAGAACCGCTCCCTCCCGGACGGCCCGGACCGCCGTATCGGTTTTCAGCCTTTCCACATTGGTCCCCTCGAGGAGGTACTCGCCCCCGGACTGACAGAAGCTGTCCGAAAAATAATAGAGAGTCTCCTCCCGCGGATTTTCATTCAGAAAGGCGCTCTGATAGGACACGCCCTGATAGACGGCCGTCATGCAGAGAAACCCTCCTGCGATCAGCAGGCAGCTCCTCCCGTACCGGTCCTCAAAATGCGGCATGGCGTACACAAACAGCGTGACGGAAAGAATGGTCGCAATTTCCAGCAGCCGCCAAGGATACTGAAGATTCTGCAGCACATGATAGAGCGGAGGCACATTGCTGCGGATCCACTCATAAGGAAACGCTCTTGTGCACATCAAAAGCGCCAGTGCATTCAGACACAGGACGCTTCGGACGAGGCCCTGATTTTTTCCGAACGCACGCAGAAGCAGCATCAGAACAGCCGGCAGAACGCAGGCCCCGAGCGCCAGCCCCAGCGTAAACGGCGTTCTCTCCGACACACCGGAGGTCTGCGGGAACACGGCGAACAGATCCGCGATCTGGATGGAGCGCCCGGCGAGGTTCCTCACCATATGGGAGTTCCGGATATCAAGATGAATGTAATAATCAAGAAACGGGACGATATACGAGGCATTCAGCAGCAGCGTGGCAAGGACAAACTTTCCCAGCGAAAGCAGCGTCCGTCTCCGGAGCATTCTTTTCCATGCAAGAATCCCAAACAGCAGCCCGAACAGAGCCACCATCAGCACGCTGAGCATGTGCGACTCCAGAACCCCCGTCGCTCCGGCCGTGAGATACAGCCAGCCCGCCGTATCCGGCCGCTTCGCCGCAGCCTTGTCCTCTTCCTCCCCGGCGCAGAGCGTCCAGAAGCCAAGCACCAGAAGAGGGAGAAATATCATCGCGGTAAACTCTCCCGCCGCTGCCCGGGTATACAGGTTTGCGAGGCGGTACATGGAGAGGGAATACAGAACGCAACCAAGCAGCGCGGTTATTTTCCGCCCGCTCATCTTCCGGAACGCAAAATAGGAAACGCCTGCGGTCGCCGCGTTGCAGAGCAGAATGTACAGCCGGTAGCATGACGCCGTGGGAACCCCGCAGGCCGAGAGCAGCGCCGCCGGATACAGGAATAGATCTCCGTAGAAGATACCCGGAGCATAGCCGTAGCCATTCATCCACCCGGGCTGCAGACGCACCGGGAAATATCCGTTTTTCAGTCCCTCCCCGAGCTGCTGCAGCCGATAGCCGTGATACATCAGATCATCCCCGTAGGGAATGTAATCGACAAGCAGTGCATACTGCGAAAGAAACAGCACCGCGGCCAACACGACGGTCACCAGCGCGTTTTTCCTCAGAAGCCCCCTCGTTCTTCTCCCGCGGACGACGAAAAAATAGAGCAGCAGATCCAGAAGCAGGAAGAAAAACAGGAGCCGCACCAGCGCATATGCGGCCGACAGCTTTCGCAGATAGGTCACGGTGACCGCGTGAATCAGCAGATAATTTTCCCGGTCGTCGTGAATATAATTCCGGATGCAGACGGACTGCTTTCCCTGATAAACATACACCCGGTAGCGGAGCGTATTTCCCTGCGCGGGAAGACGGTTCTCGTCGGATTTAACGGCGCTGCCGCCTTCCGCGACGGACCAGACCCCCGTTCTCCCGTCCTCCGGATTATCCGTGAGATACTCCACCGTCACGGCATAGATTCCCCGGTCCAGCTCCATCACGGGACTCACTATGCTGCGGCCCATGCCGTCAAAGGAATCGTCGACATAAAAGGCAGGCTGCGTCTCCACGCCCTCCCGCTGCAGCTCCATATCCTCCTGCAAAAAGCGGTGCTCCTCCGTCCGGACGAGAAAAGCCCGCGCGGTGACAAGCAAAAAAAGCAGCTCCGCCGCCGCAAGCAGGAGTTCCGTCACTCTTATGACCCTATTCCTCATTGCCTGCCTGTTCTCCTGTTCCGTCCCCATGCTCCCCAAGACCGCAGCGCACCGAAAGGCGGCGCAGGTCGGAATCGAAAGAAAAGAAAAACGTCCCGCCGCCGCGGCAGAGCCCTCCCGCTGTTCCGTTCTCTCTGTCCAGCTCAATGCTTCTCCCGTCAAAGGAGGTCTGCAGCACCTCGCCAAGGAGCTCCATCGCCTGTTCCGGGGAAACATTCTCGCCCTCCGCCCATTCCGCCTCCGCCGCAGCAGCGTAGCGCTCCGCGATCCATTCCCGCGCGCCGGCGCAGCCCAGCCGCTCCGCCTCCGCCATATACCCTGCATACCACGGGCTCTTCGAGAGAGCAAACGCCATCAGGATCAGGGCGGTGCAGATCCCTATCCGTCTTCGGTTCATATCCGCCTCATTTTCCTCCCGCGTCAGAAATACGCATATAAAAACGGCGCCGCCCCGGAGCTGATATCACAGGCGATCTGAATCAGCAGAATCATGCCGTAATAAAAACCCCAGCGCAGAACGACAGGACAGCGCAGGAGGAGCGCCGCCGCATCCGTTTTCCTCTCACGCAGTATGCTGTGCGCCAGCACCAGCAGAAGTCCCGCCGCCGCAAGGACGATTTTCTGTCCGGAGAGGTCCTCCCCGACAAGCGTCCGGTACTGCGGCAGAAACGGCGCCGCCGAAAAATGCACCGCCGTCTGCCGAAGCGCAGCAAAGGCCATGCCCGCGTCGGCGATCCGGTCAAAATACCAGCCGATATTGACAATGAGAAAGGTTCTGACAATGCGCAGGCCCCGGAGCCACGCCGCGCCGTCCGCTATGCCGCGCCGCGCTCTCCAGCCCGCAAAGGCCGGCTCCAGCAGCGTTCCCAGCGCAATGATGAGTCCATTATACAGCCCCCAGAGAATATAATGAAGCTCCGCCCCGTGCCACAGCCCGACGAGGAAAAACACCAGCAGATTTCCCAGAGCGCCGACGAGTACAAGGCCCATCCGCCGCCCGAAGCGCCCTGCCGCCCGCTTTTGCAGCCGCTGCGCCGTTTTGCTCAGGGCAAACGGATAGTACACATAGTCTTTCATCCATGCGCCGAGGGAAATGTGCCAGCGCTGCCAGAAATCCGCCAGAGACACCGCCATATAGGGCTGGCGGAAGTTCGGAGCCATCGTCACGCCGAACAGACGGGACACCCCTATGACGACGTCGATTCCTCCCGAGAAATCGCAGTACTGCTGCGCGGAATAAAGGAGCACCGCAAAGGCGATCAGCGCGCCGGAGCGGCCGGAGACATCCCCGTCCAGAACATCCGCGACCGGCTGCGCGAGGAGATCGGCCACCGCCAGCTTTTTGACAAGGCCGAACCCGATTTGCAGCACGGCGCGCTTCAGCTCGTCCCACGACAGGCTGTGCTCCGAAAAGAGGGACTCTTTCATCGCATCATAGCGGTTGATGGGACCCTGAAGAAGCTGCGGGAAAAAGGAAACAAACAGGAGAAACCGGAGGAAGTTCCTCTCCGCCCGGCATCTCCCGTAATAGATATCAAGGAGATATCCGAGCGACTGAAAGGTATAGAAAGAAATTCCCAGAGGGAGCAGTATGCCGAGCCTTCCGAGCTTCCAGTATTTCAAAGCGGCAAGAATACCGAGATTCAAAAGGAGAAGCAGCATCAGCAGGAGCTTTTTCCGTCTCCGTAGACGCTCCTTTCTCCGCTTCCGCAGCTCCCGGCTCTCATTTTCCCCGGCTGCGCTTCCTGTTCCCGCATCAAAGCGCTCGAGCCACAGCCCGCCGCACCAGCAGGAGCCCGCGGTGAAGATGATCAGGGCGATGTTCCTGCCTCCGGAATACGCATAAAAAAGCATTCCTGCAGCAAGAAGAATCCCCCACTGGCACTTAAAATGCCGACCCGCGGTGTAGTACAGCGCGAGCAATAAAAAGACGAAAAGGTAAAATGGCAGAGAGGTGATGCTCATGGCGCCGCGCCCTCCTCTCCAAGGAAACGGTTCTCACCGCTGATCTCCTCCGCGCCGACAAAGCTCTCGCCGAGTATCGTTCCGTCCAGCTCCGCGGTGATATAATCTCCCTCCGCATCATAGCGCACACGGTAGCGGATGCGGGCTCTTTCCTCCTCCGTGCAGGCCGCGACCGGAGTGAGCCGGAAGCCGTGCTCCTCCGACTGAAGAGCGACGCCGTAGTAGCTCTGATCTCCGTTTTCTGTCTCTTCCTGTATTTTTTCCCCGTAAGAGCCAAAGAACATATCCTCTGCCGGCGCGTCTCCCCGGACCAGCGCGGCAAAGGCCGCGGCAAAGCGCTCCGCACCCCCCCGGTTCAGATGCTCCATATCCGAGTAATACCGCTGTTCCCGCAGATCGAGATATTCCGGCTTCATGAGATTGAAGTCATAGAGCGGGACGCCGCTCCCCGCGAGAGCCTCCCGAAGTTCCGCGGCATAGCTGTCATAATTTCCCTCTCCCAGAAGCAGGAAATCCGACATGGGGACGACCACAAAGGAGAGCTCCGCCCCCTCCTTACGGCAGTAGCGGATGATTTTTTCAAGATAGGCAAGATTCCGCTCCGTGATCCTGCCGGACAGCGGGGACAAGCTGCCTCCCGTCCCGAAGCTGTCGCCCGGAAGACGGACGCGGCTCGCGATATACCCCTTGCCGGCATACGAGCCGTCCGGCTCCCGGTAATGAAGATAGTCCCCGGACAGCTTGTAGCGGAGGTTTTCCAGCACCGCAGCCGGCTCTTTCCGATAGCTCCGTCCCTTTCCAAAGGGCATGAGCGTATTCATGAGGTTCCCCTCCGGCGTGACATCAAGCAGATACCCGAGCTTCCGGAAAGAGGGCCGCATATAGTCCGATATCGCAAAAATGCTCTCCAGACTGACATCGTCCGAGAGCAGCATCGACGGATCCAGATCCACATAAACGCGCTTTAGCCGGTGATGCGCGCCGATCTCCCGAAGCAGCGCATAGCTTGTCCCGAGGTTCTGCATGGAGCTGCCCGCATTGAACGTCTCCCCGTCCAGCAGCTCATCCAGAAGACCGGTATCAAAGGCGAGCTGCACATGCGACGCGCCGATGAACAGTGCGTCGATATCCTCCTCGCCGGTGTACATTTCATGCAGCATAAAACGCGAGACCGCATAGCGGTCGTCGCTCATGGCATATCTCGCAGCAAATTCCGCCGACAGCAGAATACAGATAAACAAAGCCGCGCGAAGCAGTTTTTTCAGTTTCTCAGTTCCGTTCATTCATCACACCGGGCTCAGGCATTCAGCGCACAGGTTTCCGTCATCGCCCGCTTTCTTTCAAGTGTGCCGTCCGCGCGCCGCAGATAGACGGCGGGAAGCTGCCTTGTAAGGAACAGCGCCGAGCCCTCCGTCAGCGAATAGGCCCCGCAGCGGCCGAACACCAGCTCATCCCCGGCAGCGAGCGTCGGGAGCTGTGCCTCGCGGACGAGGACATCCGCTACGGTGCACAGGCTCCCGCAAAGGCAGTACGGCCTCCGCTCCGCCGGGCTCTCCGCCTCGCAGCCGTTCCGGAGCACATGAAGCTCCGGAACCTGCATGGACAGGGTCTGCCCGTAATAGCGGAGCTGATGGATGCCTCCGTCCAAGATCACATAATCCGTCCCGTCGTTCCGCTTGATATCCCGGACGGCTGTATGATATTCTCCGCAGGGCGAGGCCAGAAAACGTCCCAGTTCGACGGACAGCGGATATTTTCCCGCAAAGGGGAGAAGCCGCGCCGCCGCATCGCGCAGCGCCCCCATCTCCCATTCCTCCGCGAGCGCCGCCGCGCCCAGGTCCGTTCCCTCAAAATAATCGGCCGGAAGCCCCGGTCCGTATTCGACGAGCGCCGCCTCAAAGCCCGCTTCCTCCCTGAGCGAGGTCAGAAGCGCCTCAAGCCGCGCCAGATCTTTCTCGATCTGACGCAGCTTTTTCTGTGTCCCCGAATAATAATGAATTCCAATCAGCGCAAGCTCCGGATGCTCCCGCCGGTTCTTCACAATATGGCAGAGCTCCTCCCCGCTCATCCCGAACTGGTTTCCGCTGGTAAACCGCAGAAGCAGGCGAAGCGGCTGATCCTCCGTAATCCCCGCGGCGGCCGCCTGCTCGCAGATGAGGCGGTAATGTTCCGGGCTCTCCGCCGTCAGAATATCCGCGCCGTACCGGATCGCCCGCGCGATATCCTCCGCCTCTTTCATCACACCGGAATAAATGATTTTCTCCGGGGCGACGCCGAGCCTTTCACAGAGCGCCAGCTCTCCCGGGCTGCATACCTCCACATGTCTCAGCTCCTCCGGCAGCGCATGCAGCAAAAAGGCGTTGGCCTTGATGGAGTAGACAAGCGGGATGCGCCCCTCAAAGGCTGCGCTGACCGCGGCGGCCCGCCGCCGGAACACAGCTTCGTCCAGTATATAGGCCGGCGTCTCCGGCGCCGCGCCGATCACCGCCGCGCCCATCACTCCTCCTGCAGTCTCTGGATCAGCGCCAGCATCGCGTCAAGACTGTTGAAGTTCTCGGGCTTAAGCTCCCTCGGCGTGATCTCGATGTCAAACGCGTCATTCAGCTCCGAAACCAGAGAAATGATATCAAAGGATTCCAGTATCCCGTCGCCGATCAGTTTCTGCTCTTTCTCAAAATCCACATCCGGCCGGACATCCTGCAGAATTTCCAGAAGCTCTTCTCTCATTGACTTATCCTCCACTGCAACGAATTTCTATGCGTTCTGAATTCCCGATCATTATAGCATGCCGCCGTCTCCCGCACGGCAATATTTTACCGCAGTCTTTCCCGCTTTACCGCATGCGCTCCCTTACTGCATGCGCTCCCGCTTTATCGCATGCGCTCCCGGAGGGCCGCCATATCCGTCTTTCCGTTCGGGAGCTTCGGCAGCGCGCCAAGCTGCTTTACCCTCCGCGGAACCATAAAGCCGGGCAGGCTCTCCCGCAGCCCCAGAATGACCTCGCGGGGCGATAAGCTGCCGGTATAGAACAGATAGATGATCTCCTTATCCGGTTGATACAGAGCCGCGCACTCGCCGACGCCGTCCCGCTTCATGGCGGCCGTCTCGATCTCGTCCAGCTCGACGCGGTGCCCCATGTGCTTGATCTGCCTGTCCCTGCGCCCGTGGAATTCGAGCATCCCGTCCGCACGGAAAACGCCGTAATCTCCGGTCCGGTAGATCCGTTCAAAAAAGCTCCGGTTCAGCGGATTCTGAATGAAGTCCCGCGCTGTCCGATCCGGATCATTATAATAGCCGAGCGCCAGCACCGGCCCTCCGACACAGATCTCGCCCTCCTCCCCCTGCGGGACGGCGCGTCCGTCCTCTCCAAGGAGAAAGACCCGGTAATTGCGGTAGGGGACGCCGATGGGAAGCGTCTCGTCCTCCCCGGCAGGATGATCGACCGGATAATAGGTGCAGGAGGCCGTCGCCTCCGTCGGCCCGTACTGATTTACAAAGCGCGCCCACGGGAGCGCCGTCTGCCACAGGCGCAGCACCCTGCCCGGCATGACAGAACCGGAAAAGCAGATTTTGCGGAGCGCGGAGAGCCGCAGACCGCCCGGCTCCGCAAAGGCCCCGAGCGCCGCCGGCACCGTGAACGCGGAAACGCTCCACCCCACGGCCGTGACCCTGTTCTTTTCAAGACAGTCGAAGAGCCTCTCCGGCTCCATAAAATATTCCCGCGGGATGAGATAACTCGAGCAGCCCGTAAGAAGCGGCAGATAGATGTCCCGGATCGCCGCGATGTAGTCAAGCGGCGACTGATTGCCGAGAATATCGTCCGCGCCGATGTTCATGACCTCCCGGTAGGCCTCGATGTAGTTCATGAGCGAGGCATGCGCGGTGATAACCCCTTTCGGCCGGCCGGTCGATCCCGACGTGAAGATGATATAGAGCGGGTCAGACGCCGAACGCCCCCGCGCGAGAGAGAGTCCTGTCCCGCCGCCCGCGGCTTCCGCTTCTTTGCTATTCGCTTCTTTGATGTTCGCTTCTTTGCATCCTGCCTTTTCGCATCCCGCTGCCAGTTCCTCCATGAGCAGCACCGTCCCTGTAAACCCGAGCTGCCTCAGAACCCCGGCGTGCTCCCTGTCCGTGAGGACCGGAGCGCCGCGGAGCGTATCCAGCATGCTCCGTATGCGCTCCGCGGGGAGCGCCGCGTCGACCGGCGCATAACAGTGCCCCGCATACACCACCGCAAGATAGCCGAGAATCGTGCGCACGCTTCGGCCCAGCATCACCGCCACGGGCGAAACCTCAAGCGCCGACCCGTCGCCTCCGCTTCCGCTTTCGAGCCGTTCCGCGAGCGCCTCGCCCATGCGCCGCACCTCCTGTCTTGCTTCCGCAAACGTGATGCTCTCCCGATCATCCCGGTAGCATATTTTTTCCGCCTGCCGGTCCGCCGTGCGGTCCAGCCATTCCAGTACATTACTCTGCATTCTCATCTCTCCGACCGAAAATCCGTATCATCCCCGCGGTGACCGCCGCCCAGCAGGCGCAGTAGAGCGCCGCAAACGGCAGAAGCCCGATGCCGGCCTCCGAAGCAAACAGCGCATTGCCGTAGGATACCATCCCGCAGACGATCATTCCTGCCGCGGGGATCAGCATTTTCCTGCAAAATAGGAGCGCATAGGCCGTAAGGAGCACAATCGCCGCATAATCATAGCGCTCGTGCATCGCGGGGAGAAACATGAAGCAGGTCATGACCGACCAGCCGGCGAGCAGCAGGCAATGCTCGCCCCAAAGCCTCTCCGCGTGCCCCGCAATAAATATAAGCATACAGGCAAACACCGCCGCTGTCAGCACCAGCGCAAAGCTCTTGAGGCTCGGATAATCCGTCATGCCAAAGCTCCAGATATTCGGCGCGTTCAGCGTCATCAGCTGATAGTGTCCCGTCTGCGAGAAATAGACGCCGTAGGTCTGCGCCGCGTCTCGTCCGAGGAGAATGGCCGGAAGCCCCGCAAGCAGGTACATCGCCGGGAGCCAGAGGAACTGCAGAATCGAAAAGCGCCGCCGCACCGCATAGAATATAAGATAAAACGGAAGCACAAACAGCGTCTGCAGCTTGAACACAAAGCCGAGCGCAAGAAAGGCAAAGCTGAGCGAATACCTCTCCCGGAGGAGGAAATAGAGGCTGACCAGAATAAAGCCGGTGTGCACCGCGTCGCACTGCTTCCAGAGCGCCCCGTTCATCGCCGCCTCCGGAATGTAGAGCAGGGCGAGCGCCGCAAGGACGGACAGACGCCGCGCATGCGTTACCCCCTTTTCCTCTAGGAGGCCGCGGCATATCCCCGCCGCCGCTCCCGCCCCGACGTATTCCATGAGAACGGAAAAGCCTCCCACCACCGCGTAGGGCTCCCGCCCGGATACGGACGCCAGCGCAAGGATCAGATTATACGGCACATAGTAATCCCCGATGGTCGAGGCAAGCCCCTGCCGCAGTCCCAGAGCCCGGTACTGCTCAACCCACACCACGATGCAGTCCAGATAGTCGCCCGAAGCAAAATAGATCATCGAGCGGCGGATATACAGAGAGCCTATGAAAAGAAACAGTGCGGCAATAGGAAAGAGATACCGGTCGAGCAGCGCAAAAACGGCCCTGTCGACCGGAAAAACAGCCCGTTCCTCCGGTCTTTGATTCTGTTTTTCCGTGTGCTTCATTCGCCTCTTTCCTTTCTGTCTTCCGCTTCGCTTCCGTCCCCGCCGTCTCCGTTTTCCGGGAGCAGCGTCACCGAGCGGCATCCGAAATATTCGGCCATCGCCCGGTTCGTCCAGTAGTCCGGATCCTCTGACAGCTGCGTGTGCTTCAGCGTAAAGCACTCGTACCGGCTCCCCAGGATCACTACGTCCCTGTGAGCCGGCAGCGCTTCCATCGCATCGAGGATCCGCTGCTCGCTCTCCCGATATTCCGCAAGAATCCCCCGTCTCGCCTCATAGAGCGTCGTTCGGATGGCCATTTCTCCCGTGCCGGCATAACCGTATTCGAGCCCCAGCGAAAGCACCGCGAGCGCAAGGCAGACCGCAGCTCCCCGCCGTCCCCGCAGGGATTTCTCCAAAGCAGGGAGCGCCGTGCAGACGGCGCCCACGACAAAATACAGCGCAAACAGCAGGTCAAAGACCGTGCAGAAGCGCCACGGCGTGATCTCTGCGCTGCCGTAGCCGAGAATCACGGGAAAGGCCGTCACGAACAGAACCGCAAAGCCTCCCGCCCACCACAGAAGCGGAGAAAAGCCTCCCTGCGGGCGCTCGTCCGTCCCCCTCTCCCGCCTCCGGAGCAGCACCGCCAGCAGAAGGAAAAGAATCGGGATCAGATAGCCCTTGCGAAGGGCCCAGCTCATCCTCGGCAAAATTGCCTGCGCCGTATCGCCAAGCGCCCGGAGCGGCTCCACGCCCTGTGACGAAATCTCACGCTGCCGCAGGAAATTCCCCGGCGCCGCCGCATTGATCGCGGAGCCCGTAAAGGCAAAGACAAACGGCAGCCAGAGGCGGCGCGCTCCGGCGCTTTTTTCTTCCGCAGGTCCGGGTTTCGCCGCCCCCGCTCCGGGAAACGGCGGCGCACTTCGGTGCGATGCGCGCCTCTGTTTCCGCCATGCAGAATACCGGGATGCGAGCAGAACAAACAGACAGGCTCCGCTTGCAAAGCCCGCAATCATCAGTGAGCCTCCCGCGGCGCAGACCCCTGCCGCAGCGCTCCCCGCAAGGGCGGCGCGGCGGCCCGTTCTCCGATACGCGAGCAGAAAGGCCAGTCCCCAAAGGGACAGCGCGAACGGGAATGTATACACACAGACCGCATTCTGCCAGTAAAACGCCTCACCGGGGGACGCCCGGTTGAGGCCTGTCACGATGAGGCACAGCGCCGCGAGCGGGAGCAGCCCCCCGGTCCGCCCCCCCCCGAGAAGCCGCAGAAGCTCCCTGAGAAGCGCAAGGAGGCCGCCGAAAAAGATCAAAATGCTGACGGCAAGAAAGAGCCTCACCCACGCCGGATGCAGCCCGTCTGCCGCCGCAAGCAGATAGATGACGAGAAAGGAAAAATAATTCCCCTGCCACGTCATATAGGTCTCCGCGACGGACGAAAGAACCGCGCCGGGGAGAGCCGCCCCCGCGCGCAGCCGGCGGAGCAGCAAAACGGCATAATAATAGTCATCCTCCGCCGGAAAGGCAAAGAACACCGGATACAGAAACCATATGACCGCCCCGGCCAGCATCCCCCAGAGGAGAACGGCGGCAAGGACCTCCGTTCCGGCGGTTTTCACCGGCTTTCCGATTTTCATGCTTTCCTCTTTTCCGCGCTCCTTACCACATCTCTGTTGTCATTGCGTTTTCACGATTTTCTCCGGGTCCTGCGGCGCGGACAGGCTGGACAGATTCCCGTGATAAGAAGCCCCGCGCAGCCCCCGGCAAGAGCCAGACTCCCCGCGGCCCGGAGTCTCTCCATACGCGCCAGTCCGGGATCCGCAAATTCCTGCATCGGCGTCATTTCATCCCGGTAGCCGAGAACCGCCGCTCCCTGCGTCTGCTCGAGCGCGGCGACCTGTTCCCGCGTAAAATAAAGATTCTTTCTGGTATCGTCCGCCGTGCTGCTGCTCCGCGGCGCGTAAACCACGGAGGGAACCCGGACGAGGCAGAGCCCTGCCCAGACACCGCAGAGCGCCCCCGCGAGGAAAAGCGCCGCCGCAGCTCCTTTCCTCCGAAGAAGCGCCGCACGCAGACGCAGCGCCGCATCGCGGAGCCGCAGCTGTTTTTTCATGATCCAGACGGAGAGCTCTGCCGTTTTCCTCCGGATCAGGGCGCGGAGCATCTCCGGAAGCCGGATGATCCGGTACTCCCTCCCGCCGGAGCGGGCAAGGCGGCGGTACAGATAACAGCCCATGAACGGCAGCGTCGCATTCTTAAAGGAGGTATTGAAGAGAAAAGGTTCCGACATCCCCGCGACGAGCAGCGCCAGCGTCCCCGCCATGGCGAAGCACCCCTCCGCCGTATCCATATCCTTTATCATATCATGGATGAGAAGCAGGTAAGCGGCCGCCATCAATACAAAGGCGATACTTCCGCCGCTGATGAGAAGATTCGTGTAGGAGCAGTCGAGCGTCAGCGTCGCGTCAAAGAGATCCCTGCCAAAAAGCGACAGATTTTCCCGCGTCAGCATATACTTCGACAAAAAGAAGCGGGTATTGAGGAGCCGGTTGAAGAAATCAAAGAGACGCCCCTTAAACGTCAGCGGCCCTATCACCGAGATGCCGGCGGCCGCCGGAAACACCAGCCGGATCAGCAGGCGCTCTGCGGCAAGAAGCGCCGACGGGTGGCCTGTCCCCTGCCGCCCGCTCTGCACCCTCTCCTCACGGCGGCGAACCGCATCGAAGAGGAATGCCAGTGCAAGAAAAATGAAGAGAAACAGGAGGCCGGTAACGCTCAGGGAATACAGGAAAATATAGCCGCCGCCAAGGAGCGCCGCGGTCAGAAAACGCCAGAGCTCCCGCCCCTCCGGACGCAGCGTGCACCCCAGATAGAACAGGAGCACCACATAGGCGATCATCAGAACGTTCGGATGCGAGTAGCCGAGAGCCCAGCGTATGACATAGCCCAGACGAAGCTTGTCATGGATCACAAAATCGCGACTTCCGAGACCGGCAAGCTGCGTCAGGACCCGAAGAACAAACGCTCCTCCCCAGAACAGCGCCGCCTCCCTGCAGCAGCGCCGCAGGTCGATGTGCTTCATCGCGACGACGGGGAGCACGCAAAGGAGCACACCCTGATTGTGCGAGCTCAGCATGACGGCCGCCCCGAGCGCGAGAAGAAGCACAGACAGCGCATATTCCGCCGCCGTATACTTATCCACGAGGAGCTTTGCCAGCACCAGAAGAGAGCTGCCGGCAAGACACAGCCGGTACAGCGGCCCGTCCACGAGCCCGAGCCCCTTGCAGAGCAGCATAACGGCAAAATAGATATAAAAAAGAAGCTCCTCCGGCGTACAGCCCTCCGTTTTTTGCATCATGTTCGTTTCACGCATATTTCCATTTCCATACAAGGCCGAGAAGCCTCCCCGGGAGAAGCAGCAGATAGAACCAGAAATTCTTCCGCACCGCGCAGAGCCTCTCTGTTTCGGCGTCCATCCCGTTTTTCACGGCAAAGCTGTGGTAGATGTGCCAGAGGAGCAGCATTTTCAGGCGCGTCCTCCGGTTCACGCGCGGGTTTTCGAGATACCCGGCGGAGCGATACATCATCCCGCAGGGCGAATGGAGCTTCATCCGTCTGCCGGATCTTGTAAGCCCCCCCTCCAGATAGTCGCAGTAGTATATCGCCTGATTGACAAAGACCATGTCATAGCGCGCGGCCATCCGGATCCAGACCGCATCCTCCGGGAGGAAGCGCTCCTCTCCAAAGCACGGGAACGGGTACTCCTCCAGAACGCGCGTATCGTAGACCTCCGCCTTGTCCCCGAGATCGCCCCGGTTGATCCTGAGCTCCGTGTAGTTCCCCGTCATGATATCCTGCGGGAACGCGCCCCCGTTGATCGTTCCGTCGCTCCCCCTGCGGAGAAAGCAGAACCCGCCGATGCGCCGCTCCGACGTCCATTCCCTGCCCTGCATCGCCCGGATCGAGGCCACCGCATCCTCCGTGAGCCAGTCGTCGCTGTCGACAATAAAGGTCAGCTGTGCCCCCAGCGCCGCGATGCGGCGGATCCCCAGCGCCAGCGCGGTGTGCTTGCCGCCGTTTTCCTTGAAGAGGTACTCGATATCAAGCCGTCCCTCCTCCTGCCATCCCCGGATCAGCCGTCCGGTCCCGTCCGTGCTCCCGTCGTCCGCCACGACCCAGACAAAATCCGGATCGCTCTGGCGGCACAGCGACTCATAGAGCTTCGGCAGGCGGTCCGCCCTCTCATAACTCGGGGTGAGAATTGCAAGAAAACCTGTCCGCATCGCCGTCATACCCGTCCCTCGATGACATCCGCCCACTGCGCCCCGACCGCTTCCGTTGCAAACGGCCGGAGACAATCCGCCGCCCTCTCCCGGAAGCGCTCCCGCAGGGCCGGCTCCTCCAGCATGCGGAGCATCGCGCCGGCAAGCGCCGTCTCCTCGCCGACCGGAACGAGGATCCCGTACTCCGCGATATCCATCGTCTTTGCCGTCTCCTCGCAGTCCGTTCCGGGAGCAAGAATCTCCCGCGCGCCGCATTCCGTGGAAATACAGGGAAGTCCGCACTGCATGGCCTCCAGCAGCGCGTTCGGCATCCCCTCCACCACGGAGGAGAGCACAAAGACGTCCGCCATGCGCAGAAAGCGCTGCGGAGCCCGACGGTTCCCCGCAAAAAGCACCTGCTCCGAAAGGCCGAGCTGCGAGGCGAGCCGCGTAAGCTCCTCCCGGCGGGGGCCCTCCCCGAGGATCATAAGGCGCAGCCCCGGTCTTGTCCGGCATGCGGCCGCCAGCGCCCGGAGCAGGGTGTCCTGCCCCTTTTCCGGCGCGAGTCTCGCCACATTGACAAACACCTCATGCCCGCGGCAGAAGCGCTCCGCCTCCTCTTCCATCCGCCGCTCCTCCTCCGGGAGCGGTTCCCCTCCGCGGCGGAGCTCCGGGACGGCGTTGTGGATCGTCGTGATCCGGTTCTCCGGAACGCCGAAGCATTTCATGCAGTCCCGGCGCACCAGCTCCGTCACCGCGGCAATATGATCGCAGCGGCGGTAGGAATACTGCACGTACCATTTCTTGAAAACCGAACTGACAAACAGGGACTCCCGGTTCCGCACCGAGACGATCTGCCTCTCCCCCGCCCCGGAGCTCACGTTGATGAGATCCGCTCCCGGAAGAAAGCTGATGCAGCAGTCGATGGCATAGCGCCTCTTGATGCGCCGGAGCTCCGCGATCTGAAGCAGTACGCGGCAGGCCTTTCGCATTTTTCCGTCTTCGGGGCGGGAGCGGTGCTCCATCACGATGAGATTGTCCACCTCACCGTGAAATTCCGGATCGTCGTAGACGACGCAGACATAGCTCTCGTAGCCCTCCTGCCCGTGAAAATACCGCGCCAGCGTGCGGACCGCTTTCTCCGCGCCTCCGTGCCCCAGATGATGGGTAAAGAACAGAATGTTTTTTTTCTGACCAGTCAAGCCGTCCCTCCCGCGGGTGCCTCTGCAAGGCGCTTTCCCTCATAGCGGTACTCATACCGGCGTCCGCGGGCCGAAAAGGAGCAGCCCGCGGCTTCACCGTCCTCCCCCAAAAGCGGCAGAACCGCGCGGAGCTCGCTCTCCCGGCAGCCGAGGCGGCGGGCCGCGTCCCGGAAGACCTCCGAGCGGGTGTCGTCCTCATAGCTGGGATCAAAGGCCCGCAGCTCATCGAGCGTATCAAATTCCATGATCTGCCCCTGCGGATATTTCCGGATCTTCATCGGCAGCGCGTCAAGATGCTCCGCGTAGATGCTCTCCCAGAGCTTTCCTTTCGTCTCCTCCCGGTCATAGACCTCCTCGAGGATTTCCAGAAAGCGCCGGGTGAACGTCCCGTCCCAGAACGCCTGTCCGAGCATGTACCACGCATCGCGGCCGCCGATCCGGACAGAGCGGATATATCCCCCGGCATCCGCCGTAAGGCACCACTCCTGCGTCTCTCCCTCTGCGTACACCGCGGCATAATAGCTGCATTCCTCCTTTGCCGCAAAGGGAGAAACCGTAAAATAATCATCCGCCGAGCAGATATAGCTGCCGCCAAGAACCTCCCGCGCCGCATAAATGGACGAATGGTTGTTCCGCGCGCGGTACTCGCTGTTATAGAGGAGCGTCGCGCCGTATTTCCCGCGCAGATAATCGAACTGCTCCGCCTGATGCCCCGTCACGATGAAAACATCGCGGATGCCTGCCTCCCGGAGCTGTCTGATCTGCCTCTCAATGAGGCGCTCCCCTCTTACCTCCGCGAGCCCCTTGGGGCGCTCATAGGAGAGCGGGGCAAAGCGACTGGACATCCCTGCCGCGAGGATCACGGCGTTATCTACCCTGTACATGGCTCTCCCTTTCCCTCTGTTTCATCGAATAATATTCCCGCATGGTCACGCCCCGGTACCCTGCGCGTTCCGCCCGCGAAAACACCTGCTCCATCTCCCGGTACAGCGCCTCGATCGACGCCTCGTCCGGAAAGGACGGGCTGCCGCCCGGCATCAGCTCCGAGGAATGAAGCGTGAACAGCAGGTCGCTGTCCGGCTCGCTGCGCTCCAGATTGTTAAGGAGCGTCAGCATCCCCTGCTCCGAATATACGTCAAAGGGACGGAGCCACTGCGCTACGCCCGTCGCCAGATTCCGGAGCTCCCGCAGCGCGGAATGAAGAGAGCGGATCCGCGCGCGGTCGAGAAAACGGAGCCTGCGTATCGTGACCGGAATCTCCAGAATGCCGTCGTTCCGAAAATAGGGAAGCAGACTCTCCCCGCGGTAATCGCAGCCGCCCCGCCCCGTCGCGCCCTGCGTTTTCTCCCATGAAACCAGCGGTGTCACGGAGCAGTCGACCAGATAATCAAAGCGCCTGAGCAGACGGAAATAGCGCTCGTCCATGATCCAGCGCCCGCTCCGGTGGGAAACCGGGCGCACGCCGAAGCGCGCCGTGAGGCACTCCGTCATCGTGCGGATCTTGGCCTCCATGACCTCCTCCGGATATTCAATGAGAAACTCCCGCGCCGGCGTGCTCCGCGCAAGCGGCGCCTCCGGGGGCGTGCTCCACGCATGGAGGTGCATGCCCACCTCGCACCGTCCTCTCTCCTGCCGGTCCGCAAGAAAGTCCACAAGCGCCGGATCCTGCGCCATCTCGTAGGTGGTGAGCCAGACCGGCTTCAGTCCGTGCGCTTCGCACAGCTCCTGAAAGCGCGGGAGAAACGCGGCATTCTCCGTCGTGATCTCATGCTGATTGTCCCACTGATCATCCCCCTCGGTATCCACCGAAATCATGAAGCAGCGCTGTCTGTCCATCTTATTCTGCAAGCTCCCGTCTCCTCTGATATTCTTCCCAGTGCTTCAGGTAGCAGCGCCGAAGCTGCGCGGCCGCCGTGCGGATATCATAGTCCTCCGCCGTAAAGCGCGGCCTTGTATTGACCTCGCTTCCAAGGACGGCCTCCGCCCAGCGCTCCGGCCTCATCTCGCCGGACACAAAGCGATACACGCCGTCCGAAATCACGCTCTCCTCCGGCACGCCCTCCGATACGACGCAGTGCGCACCGCAGCACTGCGCCTCCAGCAGCGCCAGCGGCGAGGCCTCGCTGTCCGAGGTCATGAGAAAATGATCCGCCGCGCAGTATACCGGGACGACATCCCTGCGGTTTCCGAGGAAGCGCACGGCCTGCTCCAGCCCCAGCTCCCGCGCAAGCTCCCGGAGCCGTTCCCGCTCGGGCCCGTCCCCCGCAATCACGAGAAGAGCATCCTCCCTGCGCCGCCGGACCTCCCGGAAAACCGCCAGCATAAACGGGTAGTTTTTCACGGGATCGAGCCGTCCCACGCCGGCAAGAACGCACGCCTCCTCCGGAAGCCCGAGGCTTCGCCGCGCCTCCGCCCGCGGCAGGAGGCGGCTCCGAATCGCCGCCATGTCGATGCCGTTGTGCAGAATCTCAAAGCGGCGCATGCCGTAATATTCCGCGGCCTGCGCGGCCTGCCGCTCATTCAGGCAAAGACCCACAAAGCGCTCTCTCTGAAAGGCTCTCTGAATCGCGCGCAGTTCCCGCCCGCGATAGCGGTACGGACTGCTGTGCAGAGAATCGAAGCGCAGCGGAATACCGGCGCGGCAGACCGGCACAAGAACATCCGCAAGCAGGCCGGAGATATGCACATGCACCGCATCCGGCTGAAAATCCCGGAGGTAACGCTCCCACGCCCGGCGGGCCGCCAGCCGGTTCAGCGGCCACCGGAGAAACGGCACGGACAGACGGCTCCTCGGATTTCCCAGAAAGTCGACCGGATACCCGTTCCGGCGTATCTCCTCGCAGTAGCGGTTCTCCTGCGGGCCGCAGAACACCGCCGCGTGAAAGTCGATCGCGTCGTCCCCGCTAAAGGCGCGCAGGTGATTGAGGAGAACCTGCTGCGCCCCGCCGTCCCCCATGCTCCAGATCAGCGCAAGAACTCTCAGTTTTCTTTTCCCGTCCTCATTCCGCATCCGATTCATACCATGTCATCAGCGCATCATAATACGCCGCAAAGGAGTAGTCCCTGCAAATGTGCTCATAGGCCGCCCGGCCGAGCTCAGGGATCCGCTCCGGCTCCCGCAGAATGGCCGAGAGCTTCTCATACAGATCCTCCTCGTCGCCGTCGCGGAAGATGTCCCCCGTTTTTCCGGGAAGAATATAGTCGGCCGTCCCGTTGCCGTCGCTGCACACCGCCGGAATGCTGTATGACATCGCTTCGAGAGGCGAAATCGCGGCCGGCTCCCCCGTGCTCGGGAGCACATAGAGATCCGTCCGGCGGTATTCCTCCGCCATCTGCTCCGTGCTCAGATTCTTCTTTACCGAAACGCACTCTCCGAGCGCGTGCTCCTCGATGAAGCGCAGAACCGCGTCATAGTATTCCTGATACTGCACCCGGCATATTTCCCCCACGATCGTGAGGTGAAGCCGGGGATGCTCCCACCGGAGCCTCTCAAAGACCCGGAGCATGAGAAGATGGTTTTTCCGGCTCTCAAAGCGCCCGATATCGAGGAGCCTCACGACGCCCTCCGGCATGTACCGGCGCTCCCCCGGCGCACACATCGGCTCCGCGATGAACGGGACAAAGAACGCATGGGGATCCGCTTCCTTATTCTCCGTGCCGCCCAGCGAACGCACCGGCGTAAAGCGCCGCGCCGGCGTAAGCCGGTCCACGAGGCGGTGCAGCGGCCCGCGACGGAGCTTTTCCTTTTCCAGAAGCAGCGGCGTCTGATTATAGATGACCGTCCGGATCCCCTGCCACCTGCATATGGAATAGCAGATCATGGAGTATACCGATTTTTCCCGGAGCACCACAATATCCGGCTTCTTTTCCCGGATATAGGCACGGACCCTCGGCGGTGAGGGAAAGCCATAATGAAGACCGATGTCGTGCGCGCTCTCGCTCCTTTGATGCAGCGCCTCATAGAGCCGCTCCACGGCGAGGAACAGCGGCGAATACGGGATGATATCCGGAACAAGAAAGCGGTGATCCTCCGTCGGCCCGACCGCACGCGCGAGAAAAAAGACCTCGTCTCCGTGAAGCTGCCAGCCGTGAATGACCGCGGTCTGATTGGTGTGATACCGCGGCGCAATATACAAAATACGCAAATGCACTCCTTATTTCTCCGCCATGCGCGGCAGGGAATTATTCTCCGGGCGTGACCCTGCACACAATTTCATCCCAGTACGCGCCGTATCCGGCTTTCACATGCGCCTGCCTCCCGCGCAGCTCATACTTGTCCGCGGACAGCTCGTTTTTGCCCCCGACGCCGTGCAGAAACGCCTCATACTCCCCGTCCATGTTGCCGATGTCGATCACGCGGAAGCCGCTCTGAAAGAGGTCATACGAAAGCGGCTTTGCCGCCGCGCCGATGGAGAGAAGAAAGAGCGTCCCCTCCGGCTGTTCCAGACAGGCTTTCAAAATTCTGTCATACACGGCAAACGCATTGACCGACGGGCAGAGAATGCGCCTCACCCGGCGCGCCTCCCCGAAGAGGTCGTTGCCGACGCCGTTGTGCGACCGCTCCCCCTCTACCACGACGAGCTCCGCCCCGGCCCACAGGCGGCGGATATCCCGAAACCAGCGCTCGCAGGGCGTCCGGTCCTGCACCGTGAGATAGCAGCGGGAAAAAAAGGCGTTTCCGTACACCCTGTCCCGGCGGCAGAAGCGCTCATAATACCGGCGGCAGAACAGCAGATGATCCATCCAGAACGTACGGGAGGCCGGAACAAACAGCGAGAGGTCGTCAAAAATCTGCGGAATCGCGACCACCAGCTTCTCCTCCGGACAGGCGAGGAGCCCGGCAAGGCGTCCCGCCAGCACCGAATCATAGGCCTGCGTCGGAATGGAGCGCCCGCGGATAAGCTGCAGCTCGCCGTCGCCGAAGCGGACAAGACTACGCTCCTCTTCTCCGACCCGTTTTATGGTGTCGCCGATGCTCTCCACGCGCAGAGCCCCGGCTTTCCGAAAGCGGCGGTTCCATGCAAAGCTAAGCCGCGCGATGCACCGCTTGATTTTCTCTTTCTGTAATTTGATCTCTTCCTTTTTTATCATCCTGCCCGCTCCGTCCGCTGCGCAGGCCACGAGAACTGTCAGCGCAAACAGGACAATCGTCCGCAGCCAGCCGCCCGCGGCCTCTTTCAGAAGTCGATCCGCCCGCGGGAACAGCTCCATCGTCTTGAGTACCATGATCTGAAAAATATAGATGGACAGCGCAAGGCGATCGGCATATGCCGCGAGCCTTTTAAGCCCCGCCCCGAAGCGGCGCCCGGAAAAGGCCGCCGCCAGTATGAGCTGCAGCGCCACCAGCAGCACCGTCGCGGCATAGACCACCCTCCCCTGACCGGCCGGTCCGGTTTCCAGCAGGTTCAGGACAATGACCGGCGGCAGCGCGAGAAAAAAAAGCTCCGGCCTCGGAATCCGGCGAAACCTCGCCTCGTTTCTTCCCAGAAGCTCTCCCAGCATAAAGAACGGGAGGCCGTCGAGGGCCCAGTTGCGTATGTAGCTTGCGATCTTGTCGCCTCTCCCCGTATGCAGGAGAAGCAGAGAGCCCGCGATGTTCGCCGCAAGGAGGAGCCCGGTCAGGAGAGCCATGAGCCGCGCAGGACACGCCTGCCCGCCGGACAGCTTTTCAAAGAGGAGCTTCGCCGCATAGCAGTACAGCAGAGCCCCCAGAAACCACAGATGTCCCCGGACCGGTGACTCGTTGAGAAGCAGCATGACCGCCAGCTTTTTCAGAGAGAACACGGAGGAGAGAAATTCTGCGGGAGCCACGCCCTGCGCGCGGTAATACAGAACGTCCCAGACCAGATAGACGGCATTGTACAGAACAATCCACCGAAAGAGCCGTCCCATGCGCCGTTTCAGCCCCGCTCCGCTCACGCCGGCGCTGAAAAATCCGGAGACGGCAAAAAACAGCGGAACCCCATAGCTTGCCACCGATTTCAGATACTCGCCGAACACGCCGGGGAACGGACAATGAATGGCAAAGATCATGAACATCGCCAGCGCCTTGACGAGGTTCATCGCCGTATTTCTCTGCTTCAACCGTCTGCTCCCCATTCCGCCCTCTCGAAGCTCTTTCTTTCTTCCTCGTCCAGAAGATACGCCGGATAGAAATGATCCTTTGTCTTTACCGGGGTCATATAGTTATCCCCGTACAGAAAGCGGAGAAATTCATGCGCTCCGGCCGGCGCCGGGCAGCGCCTGCCGCAGAAATTCACCTCCTCCGTCCGTGCGAACCACGAAGACGGGCAGATTCCCTCCGCCGGATCGTCCTCCATGCCAAGGTAGGTGATCAGCGTCTCCTCATCTCTTCGGCCTTTTCTCCCCGTAATCTGGCGCACGGCATAACGCTGCAGCATGCCGTACGGAAGTGTGTGGGCCAGCATCCACGCCGCCGCTCCCCTGAGGCTGGTATTTTCACGGAATTTCTTGAACCTTGTCCGGAGGAGAACTTTTGCCAGAGCGCAGCGCCGATAGGCCGCGAGGTCGCGCTGCCGGTCGGCCAGCGCTTCGTCGAGCACAAAAATATCCAGATACATTCCCTTGTGAAACGGCGCATCCCAGTACGTCTCCGGCATTTTCAGCGTCCCGTCCCGGCACAGCCGGAACATCCCCGGGTACAGATAGAACGGATCCGTATGCTCGTCCTGAAAGAAGAAGCGCGGGTCCGGGCGGCGCTTCACCGCCTCGGCAAGACGCTCCGCATCCGTGCGGCGGATAAACAGATCGATGTCGTCGTCCCACGGGATAAAGCCCTCGTGGCGGACCGCTCCCAGCAGCGTTCCATATGCCAGATAATACGGAATCTTCTCCTCCCGGCAGACGGCGTCCAGATAATCCAGCATTTCAAGCTGAATTGACTGCTCCTCCTCTATGCTCAGCTTTTTCATGCTTCTCCTCTTTTCCGCGAGGCGAATTTCAGATTCGCCGATGCGATCTGCGCCCCGGTGCCCCGCACCGGGGCCGGAGTTTGAAAGGACTGCATCAGCAGGACGTTCAAACCTCTCCTCCCGGCACTCCGCCGAGAACCTCCTCTTTCGTGCGCTCCGTCACCCGGCCCCCGCTGACCTCGTAAATCACGTCCGCATTCCGTATCGTCGACAGACGGTGCGCAATGATGAGCAGGGTCTTCTGTCCGCGCAGCCGGTCGATGGACTCCATGACCGCGTTCTCCGTCTCGTTGTCAAGGGCAGATGTCGCCTCGTCAAGCACCAGCACCTCCGGATCGTGATACATCGCTCTGGCAATGCCGATGCGCTGCCGCTGTCCGCCGGACAGTCTGACGCCCCGGTCCCCCACATAGCTGTCAAAGCCGTCCGGAAGCGTCTCGATAAAGGAGGAGAGCTGCGCTTTCTCCGCCGCCTCCTGCACTTTCGCCTCGTCGATCTCCTCCTCCGGAACGCCGAATGCGATATTGTTGCGTATGGTGTCGTCGGACAGGTAGATCACCTGCGGAATATAGCCGATCTCCTTTTGCCATGTGCGGAGGTTCTTCATCACATCGAGATCATCCGCATAGATATGCCCTTTCTGCGGAACCAGCAGCCCCAGAATAATATCCGCCATCGTGGTTTTTCCGGCCCCTGAGCTGCCGACAAAGGCGATGGTTTTCCCCTTTTGCAGATCGAAGCTCGCATCCTCGATCACACATTCCTCAATGTCCGGATAGTGATAGCTCACATGGCGGACCGCAATCCGGTCTTTCAGCTTCCAGCTCTCGTCCCGGACGCTCTGATCCAGATCAAGCTGCTCGATATCCCGCAGATCATGATATACCAGATCCACCGACGACGTTTCATAGACAATATAGGTAATATACTCGTTGATCCGCCCCACAGACGGCATCATGCGGAACGCCGCCACCGCAAAGACCGCAAGCTGAGGGATGAACGCGATCAGATCTTTCTGCCCGAAATAGAGCTTCACAATGATCGCCGCGAGGAGCCCCGTCATGCAGGTGGCCTCCACGCAGTATTTCGGCAGGATGCCGAGAAGCCTCGTCTTCCTCTGTCCCCGGATGAACTCGTCAAAGGTCCTCCGGTAGCGATCGATAAAAAAGTCTCCCCGTCCCAGAACCTTGACCTCCTTGATGCCGCCGAGCGCCTGATTCATCCCCTGATACAGCTCCGCCTTGAGCTTCTGATTCTGGAGTCCCAGCGCCTTTGTGATTTTCTTTGTGAGGAGCGTAAAGCCGCCCACCAACACCACAAGAATCACCAGCACGATGATGGTGATGGATTTGCTGACAATGAAGAGATAAACGCCGAGCACCGTGCACACCAGCAGCTCGATGCTGAGCTCGATCACATGATTGATCGCTTTCGTGAACTGATCGGTGTCCTCCTGAAGACTTCTCTGCAGCACGGCGATGTTCTTATTGAGATGAAAGGTGTAGGGCTCTTTCATATAGGCCGACAGGAGGCTCACGGAGATTCGCTGCTGGATCCCGTAGGTGAATTTATACAGGATGTTCTTCTCAAAAATCAGATAGGCGTTTTTTACGATATAGATAAAGATAATAAAGCCCGCCAGCGCCGCAAGAAAGCCCGTCGCCTCGTGAAAGCCCAGCCGCTCATACAGCAGGCGGAGATACCGGTTGCTGTGGATCTTGCTCTGATCGGTGATGATTTCAATAAACGGCATGAAAATCGTGACGCCCAGAAGCTCCAGCGCACTGCCGACCGCCACCATGAAAAACATCAGCACCAGTCTCCGCTTTTCCCTTGCTGTGAGAATATATCCTATTTTTGCAAGCATGATCCCTCTTTCCTGTTCATCGGCGTCTTTCGGGCCGCCCCGGATATCCGTCCTGCAAGCCTCCAGAAATATGTCACCGCGGCAGCGCACGCATAGCTCGCCGCCACCAGTATCGCAAGAGACGGCACCGCCCATCCCGGCGCGGCGACGAGCCGGGCCGTCTGATAGAAATAATAGCAAAGAAAGGTATGAATAAGCCACATATTTGTGCTTTCCTCTCCGAGACGCCGGGCAACACGGCGAAGCGGCGAGAGTTTTCGCAGCAGATCGAGCGACACGACCGTCAGAACGGGCACATACAGAAAATCCAGCGTATCGCCCGGCCCGGACTCGCGAAGATACACGATCCCCGCGATAAGGAGCAGCTCCGGCAGGGGCCGCAGGAGCGCATGGCTCTCCATGGAAGCCCGCAGCCGGAGCAGGAGGCCGTCCTTTGCCATCAGCACCCCCATCCAGAAGCAGATGAAATGCGGCCCGCCCTGCCCCAGAAGCGCATAATACAGATAATTGCCGTTCGGAGAACCCAGTGAGGACAGATTCCCGAGCGCCGGAAAAACGTTCTGCATCAGAACCGACGCCGCCAGCGTGAGCGCAAAGGCCCCCGCCGCAGAGAACCGGTCGCAGAGGAAACGGATCACGGGGAACAGAATGATCGCTCCGACATAACTCTGGAGAAACCACCACTCCTCGTTGTACGAGGTACTGAGCCCCAGAAAGTTCTGAAACAGCTCTTCCCGGCTGAACACCGCATAGCGGCTGCAGATTCCCTCATTCCCGCAGTAGACCGGCTGATGCCGGAAGAACAGGAACGCAATGGGAATGAAAATCAGAAAAACTTTCCAATAAGAGAGATAGAGGCCCCGTATTCTCCCGATGAGATCAAAGCGCCGGCCTCTGTACCGGCAGGCCAGCCCGTAGCCGCCCAGAAAGAAGAACAGTGACACGCAGATCCTGCCGAACGTCCCCAGATAGACCGCCGCGCTCTGATCGCCGAATGTAAGGAGCGAGCGAAGCCCGCCGCCCGCGATTCGATCCGGGAATCCCCACAGATGGTGCATCAGCATCAGGACAATGCCGATGCCTTTCATGACATGGCTGTCCTCCCTGTCAAAAGCGTGTTCCTGCATAGCGCGCGCTTTCCTTTCTCTCCGCAAGAAATACTCTGCCAACCCCCGCGTCATGATACCGGCATCACCGGATATACAAGTCGCCCGCTCGGCTTTGCTACTGCCCGATCCGCTTAAGGATCACCCTGCCGTCCTCCTGCGTCACCCGGAACAGCGTGCAGTCGCCGATCTCGCCGGGCGCCGCAAAGAGCTCCCCATAGCGCCGTCTGACTTCTTCGGCATCCTCCAGCTCGTTGATATAGACATAATTGCAGTCCTGCGCAAGGATATCGCTGCGGAGCGCCGAGACTGTGATCTTTGCCCCGTCCTCCGCTCCGTCCTCCCGAAGACGTCCCTCCGGCGTGAAAATCCCCCGCCCGGGCCACACGCAGTAATGGAACTGCCGCCACTGATCCGGATTGTCCCAGTCCTGATCGATCAGATAGAAGCGGTCCCCGGAAGACAGCGCAATCCCGGAGTGAGGGATCGCCCAGTACACCGTCTCCGGCTCTCTGTCAAGAACCAGCGAGACGACCGCTCCGGGGTCGGAGCACAGCACGATCACCGCCGCGAGCAGCGCATAAAAGGCCCTGCCCCCTCCCCGGTACCGGTCCAGAACAAGATACAGGCCGATCAGCATCAGCATGGTCATGCAGGGGACAAGATAGCGGTGAAAGGACGGCAGCCAGATGCTCATTCCATTGGACGGGCCGATGGAAATAATATACATGATGAGGAGCACCGCCAGATACAGCCCGATCATCAGATAGGCAAGAAGAAACAGGCGCTTTGCCTCCGCATCCGCCGCCTCCTCTCCCGTCCCGGGCGTCTCCTGTGCGGCTACCGTCCGCTTCTGCACGGCAAAAAAGGCTGCGATGCCGAGCGCCGAGAGGATCAGAAACGCACAAAGAGACACCGGCAGAAGATTTCCGATGCTGTTTCTCTCCGTGAGAAACAAGTGCTTCAGAAACATGCTGGAGACAGCTCTGACATAGTGCGCCGGCATCTGATAATGCCGCACCGCAAGCAGAAGCACCGCAAGATAGGAAAGCGCGCCGGAAGCTCCCAAGGCGGCAAGCCCCCACCTGTGCCTGCGGCAGCGGTAAAAAAGCCGGGCAAAAATCCACGACAGCACTTCAAATACCAGAATGATGAGAAGCACTCTGCCCGTATACCGAACCATCCCCCGCCAGACAGGGCCCTGCCCGTTCGAGCAGTAAAGATAGCACTTCCATGAATAGTATCCGGCGGAAAACGCCGCAGGATACCCCAGCGTCCCCCGGAGATACTCCGAAAACGGGCGTCCTGCCGCAAGATGGCGCCGTGCGCGGGCACAGAGCAGGACTCCGACAAGCGCCGCGCAGAGCACCGTGCCGTTGTTCTTTGAAACAGCCAGCGCCGCCGTCCCGAGCATCGCCCCCGCCTCATAAAAGCGCGGCGAGGCATCGGTCTCGGCACGATAAAACATCCAGAAAATATACGCCGACAGAATCCCGGCAAAGGTATCGGGCAGAAGCGTCGTAAAGCCGTCCGCATAGGACATGAGCGGCAGGAGGAGCGATCCGAGCACAAAAACCGCGGTGCGGACCATTCCATTTTCATTTCTATTTCTATTTTCGCGCTGTCCCCCGCGCAGTCCCGGCAGCATGAGGGACACCATCAGCATCTGCAGCCCCAGATAGGAAAAGCCCTCGGAATACGTAATCCATGTCCGGGTATAAAAATATTCCCAGATCGTCGTGAACGGAGGATAGGTCGGCGACATATCCGTCGCCGGAAAAATATTTGAAAAGCGATGATACTGATAATAGTCCTTGACGGCCAGCGCCCAGTGCGCAAATTCATCGCTGTCGTTGATCGAGCGCCCGTAGCTGAACGCCATGAAGATCGCCGCATACAGGAAATACAGCGCAAGATCAGCCCCCGCTCCCTCTGCCGGAGCCGCTTTCTCCCGAAGCCAGGTCCATGCAAGATACAAAAGGCAGAGCCCCGAGCCCACGCAGAGGAGCCACAGCCCCGGCAGAAAGCTTCCCAGAACACCGGAGAAAAAGAGGCAGAAAATCATCAGGATATGCGTGACCGGAAGCGTCTCCGCCATGCTCCTGCGGCACCGGCGCGCCATCACCAGCGCGATCGGCAGCGGAATCAGAATACCCATGCCGCACGCTCCTGTTCCGCAGCCTCCTGCTGCTGACTGCATTCCTCCGCCGGCTTTCTCCATACCACGCGGTTCACGATTTCCGTGTAGCTCTGGATGATCTTCACTACCTTATCCGAGACGTTTTCATCCACATAGTCCGGCACCGGCGCGCCCCAGTCGCCTCTTCGGTTCATCAGGACCGCCGTGTCCACGGCCTGCAGGAGGGATTCCGTACGGATTCCTGCCAGAACAAAATTGCCCTTTTCCATCGCCTCCGGGCGCTCGGTGCTCGTCCGGATGCACACAGCCGGAAAGGGCGTCCCGATGCTGAGGAAGAAGCTGCTCTCCTCCGGCAGCGTCCCGGAATCCGATACCACCGCAAAGGCATGCCGCTGCAGACAGTTGTAATCGTGGAAGCCCAGCGGCTCATGGCGGATCACGCGCTCATCCAGCGCAAAGCCCGACGCCTCCAGACGCTTTCTGCTGCGGGGATGGCAGGAGTAAAGGATCGGCATATCGTATTTCTCCGCCATCCGGTTGACCGCCGTGAACAGAGAACGGAAATTTGCCTCGGTATCCATATTCTCCTCCCGATGGGCGGACAGGAGGATATATCTGCCTTTCTCCAGCGAAAGCCGCTGATGCACGTCGCTCGCCTCGATGCCGGGCAGATTTCTGCGGAGCACCTCCGCCATCGGGGAGCCCGTGACAAAGCTGCGCTCCCGGGGCAGTCCGCAGTCCGCCAGATATCGCCGCGCATGCTCGGAATACGCCAGATTGACGTCGGAAATGATGTCCACGATTCTCCGGTTCGTCTCCTCCGGAAGACATTCGTCCTTGCAGCGGTTGCCCGCTTCCATATGGAAAATCGGAATATGCAGACGCTTCGCGCTGATCACCGAGAGACAGGAATTGGTATCGCCCAGCACCAGCACGGCATCCGGGCGGAGCTCCCGCATCAGCCGATAGGAATACGCGATGATATTTCCCATCGTCTCTCCGAGATCGGCTCCCACCGCGTTCAGATACACCTCCGGCTCCGCCAGCTCCAGATCATGAAAAAAGATGCCGTTCAGATTGTAGTCATAATTCTGCCCCGTGTGTGCCAGCACCGTATCGAAGCAGCGCCGGCATTTCCGGATCACCTCCGAGAGACGGATGATCTCCGGACGGGTGCCGACAATGATGAGGAGCTTCAGTTTTCCGTTATCCGCAAAATAATTCTTTGACATAATTCCCCATACCGAAGCACTTTGTGCGAGGCACGCAGCGCAAAATCCGCGCAGGCGGTTTTGCTGCTGCGATCAGGGGCTATTTGGGCTTCGGCACAAATAGCCGTGTAAAAAATCAGCGCATCAGCGTGATTTTTCACACTATTCTCCCGAAAGACAGAATCAGAGATATCGCTTCGCATCCTTAAAAAAGCTGAACACGATCAGCAGCATCACGATCCCGATCGGAAATGCCGCAATGATGCTCACCGACTGGATATTGCTCATCGAGCTCTCGGAAAAGAGCAGCGCGATCGGCAGCACTATTAACAGTATACACCAAGCCAGCTCAATCCGTCTGTCCGGCTGCTCGTTTTCTTCCAGACGCCGGTAGCTGTAACAGGACGCGATCAGCGCGATCGAGTCAAAGGAGGTCGCGTAGAACGCGATCATGGTGACAAGGAGAAGCGCCAGAACCAGCGCGGGAAACGGAAGTGTCCGGATCATGCTTATGATGATCTCATAGAGATCGCCGTTTTCGCGATATGCGGCGATGAAATCACAGGCTCCGGAGAGCTGCTTTCCCATCGAATAATTTCCCAGAATGATAAAGCTGATCAGCGTCGAGCCCACGCCGAAGCCGTAGCCCCCGAGCACCGTCTGCCGGATCGTGCGCCCCCTCGATATGCTCCCGATAAAGAACGGTGCCGCCACGCACCAGACCATCCAGTAGGCCCAGTAGTAGATGGTCCAGCTCTGCGGGAACCCGGTTGTGCGGAGCGGATCCGTAAAGGTCGCAAGCTCGATAAAATTCTGAAAAAGCCGGCCCATGGCCGAAAATCCCGTTTCCACAATATAGCGCGTCTCCCCTCCAAGCAGCAGAACATAGATAAGAAGCGCGAAGAAAAGATAAATGCAGCCTTTTGCGAGAATACTGATCCCGCGGATTCCCTTGAGCAGCGAATACGTATAAATCACACAGGTAACCAGAAGTATCAGCACCGTCACTGCGGTTCTGCCGAGCGGGACATGGAACAGCTCTCCGATCGCGCCCGCCATCAGCGGCGTCGCCACGCTGAACGTCGTCGCCGTGCCCGCGATCAGCGCAAACACCGCCAGCAGGTCAATGAGCCGCCCCGGCCACCGGTCCGTAAGCCTGCCGAGCAGCGGCCGGCAGGCCTCGGAATACTTCTGCCTGCTGCCCTTCCTCACATGCAGCATGAAGCCGAACGCCACCGCCAGCGCCAGATAAAACGCCCACGGAATAAAGCTCCAGTGAAACAGCGGAAACACGCTCGCCCAGTCCTGTATGCTGCCGAGCTCGCCGATATGAGGATCCGCGGCGTAGAGAATCCACTCGCAGAACGAATAGAACAGAATATCGGCGGCAAGCCCGCAGGTGAACATCATCGCGCCCCATGTAAAGAAAGAATACTTCGGCTTCTCTCCCGGTTCTCCCAATACAATGTTCCCGTACTTTGAAAACGCCATATAGAGCGTCACGGATAAGATGAACACACCGACGGCAAGATAATATACCCCGAACGTATCGCCGAGCAATGTGCGGATATCCCCCAGCACACGATTGGCGCCCGCGGGGAACAGGAAAAACAGGACGCCGAGCAGTGTAATCGAGAGCATGGGGAGAAGTGTGATCAGCCAGTCGATACGCCCCCCCGCTCTCCTATTTTTCTCATCAGACATGGCTCATCTCCTTTATCAGCCTTGTATCAGCCTTGCGGCATGACGGTAAAATTCCTTGGCATAGCGGTACTGCATCAGCGAATACGCCCCGAACTCCACCCCGAGCGAGCGTTTGTACTCGCACCAGTTCGACCAGAGAAGTCCCCCCGCCGCCATGTAGCAGTATATTCTCGCCCGTATCGCCGGCCCGCAGTCTCCGCCGAAGTAAAGCTCCATCAGATGATCGCTCTCCTCCCGGCTGTACGCGCTGTAAATGCAGAACATGGCGATATCCACATACGGATCCTGCATCCCCGCGTATTCCCAGTCGGTGAGCTGAACCCGCTCCTCTCCGGCTTCATCCGCATAAAAAAGAAAATTATCCGGTATCGCGTCAATATGCGAAAGCACATATTCCGGCCGACAGGAGGCGATATAGTCTTTCAGCGACAGCACCTGCCTCTTCGTTCTCTCGTAATCGCGGAAAACCGACGCCTCTCCGCCCCACAGCGCCTCGTAGCGCTCCATCTGCGCAAACAGATCAAAGCTGTGATCCACGCTGAGCTTCATCTCATGGAGCCTGCGAAGAATGGCCATCGCTTTCCTCTGATCCTCCTCTGAATGCGGATCGCAGCTTCGCACCGAGGGCAGGTAACGCGTCACCTTATAGCCGGTGCGAGCATCGATATAAACCGGATCATCGCACAGCCCGCGCCCGGATATCGCGCGGTAGACCGCCGCCTCCTGCTCTCTGTCGATCAGCTTTTCCGTCCCCTTTCCGGGAATGCGCATAATATATTTCACGCCGCCGCAGGAAAACAGAAAGGAGCGGTTCGTCATTCCCTTTTTCAGGACGTCGATGTCCCTGATCTCCTCGGGCGGCACATGAAAAATTCCGGCAAGCGTCGAAAAGGCGCGCGACCTGAGAGCCTCTGCGGCGGCATCCAGCTCCCGCAGCTGCTCGCAGGTATTGATCTCAATCACAGCCTCCTCATCCACGAGCTTCCCCCAGAGCTCCATCCTGCGCGGGCGGCGGTGATCGGCGCGGGGCGGATACAGCGCCTCCTCCCAGAAGCAGTCATCGAAACGGGGATCTTCCGCCATCGCTTCCACTCTGGCACGGACCCTGTCCGCCGTCCCGCCCTCCAGATAAGCAATCCCGATCATCCGGTTCCCGCTGCCGTCTCTGCCGTCCGTCTCCTCCAGCTCCTGTCCCCTCGTCAAACGGACAGAGCTGTCCCGGTCCGGAGCTTCTGAAATCATATACCATGAATACGCCTCTGCTTTGGAAAAGGGGGAGCGCTCCGCCCGTATATCCGCCGGAATAATGTAGGTATTGCCGATCCGGGCTGCCGCAAGGCTCAGAGAATACAGATTATTCCGGACGGAATAAAGCGAATTCACAATCAGAGAGACACCGAATTCATCGATCAGATATTCAAAGCGCTCTTTCATGAAGCCGACCACGACAGAAATATCGTAAATGCCTGCCTCGTGAAGCTGACGTATGATCCGCTCGATCAGAACCTCCCCTTTCACACGGAGCAGCGCCTTGGGCAGCTCCATGCTGACCGGCGTCATCCGCATGCCGTAGCCCGCCGCCAGAATGACCGCAGCTCGCGGCGCGCCCGCCCGCAGCATTTCGCGCGCGCGCGCCGTGAGCTCCATGTCCTCGTTGAGACAGCCGGCCGCTTTCAGCCGCTTCAGCGCGCGGTTCACAATGCCGATGGAAAAGCCCGTCCGCTCCGACAGAATGCGCTGCGTCTCATAGCGTTCTGTAAACAGAGACAAAAGAACGTCCTGCTCATATTTGGTAAGTGCTGTTGTTTCCATAATTCTCACCGTACATTTTCATGAAATTCAAAAAATGAGTTTTTATGAATGATATGATAAAACAAAAAACAAATTTTGCCAGCCCTGCATTTAGATGCAAAATGTGGCGTAGAGCGGCACGCTCTTTTTCCCATCATCAAAACCGAAGTTTTTCGCAGACAGACGGATCGCATATTCCGGGGTATACATATCCATATACTTTTTCAGGCTCCTTGCTCCGACATTTTCCCCCGCCTTGACCTCAAGCGGTATAATCTTTCCGGCTTTCTGAATTACAAAATCTACCTCCGTATTCGAATCGGGCGACCAGCAATAGCTTCGATAACCATTTGCCGCAAGCTGACAATTGACATAATTCTCTGTCATACCTCCCTTGAACTCATCCAACTCAGAGGTCATATACAGCACGTCGTCAGGAACCACGTCCTGCTTTGCGCACAGCAGTCCGGTGTCAGACATATAGATTTTGAAAGCGTCTATGTTCTTGTAATTCTCCAGTGGTTTCCACGCCCTGTCAATGCAGTAAATTCTGGAAACAATTCCTGACAGCACAAGCCACTCAATGGCATTTTCCAGCTCGGAGGCACGTCCCCCCTTTCTCACAAGCTTATATTGAAAGCGCGTATTTTTTCTGGACAGCTGCACGATGATCGAGTTATAAACAAGCCTCGTCTTCTGTATTTCCGTATTCTTGTTATATTTGCTCATATCATTCATATATCCAGTCAGGATTTCGTCCTGCGTCTGTCTGATCAGGACAAAATCCTTTGTAGCAGCATATTTGCCGACACATTCCGGCATACCGCCCACAACAAGATATTCCCTGTACATCTGCATCGCCGCATCATGCGACACCAGCGGCATTGGCTCATCGGAGGCATAGTGCTCCGCAATCTCTTTACGGAGTTCTTCTTCTCTCATCGCAAGCAGAAATTCCCCAAAGTCCATGGGATACATATCCAATATATCAACCTTACCGACAGGGAACGAAAACTGTTCCCGATTGACGGCAACGCCAAGCAAACTTCCAGCGGCTATGACATGGTACTCCGGCGCGGCCTCACAGAAATATTTCAGCGCCGTCAGTGCACGTTCCGAGAGCTGCACCTCGTCAAACACGATCAGAGTCTGCCCCTTAGTAATTGTCACTTTCGCAATTCTCGAAAGCAGCGGAATTAGATAATCCGGATGCAGGCTTTCCTCAAAGGTCTGCAGAAGTTTCTGATCGGTCTGAAAGTTAAAATAAGCCACCTGCTCATACTCAAGTCTTCCGAATTCCAACACGGAATACGTTTTTCCAACCTGTCTCGGTCCCTGCAGAATAAGTGGCTTACGATATTTGCTATTTTTCCATTCTTTCAACCTTTCATAGATCTTCCGATACATTCCGCGATGCCTTTCTGTATAAGAATAATTTATTCTATAAAAACACATCAGCGCGTTTAATGCAACATTATCATAAAATTTACATTATTCCGAGTGATTTAATCATCTTTTTTTGCATTTTATTCAACTTTATCCATCGGACTAGAAACCGATCTTTTCCGAATTTTTAAAAGTTCTCTGTGCTCCCGCATGACCTCTTTTTTCAATACCGCAGCGGCATCTCTGACCGTTTGATCTCAACCTCCAAGTGCTTGCTCCGATAAAACCATCTCAATCCCTCTATTGAAATATCAGTGTTGTTCTTAGGTCCCACCGTAACCGACTCAATGCAGGAAATATCCGATAATGCTTTCTCTACGTAAGGGACAAGACTCTCATTACGTATTCTGAACCGTATAGGCAAGGAATCCATTTTTCCGCCGATTTTCTCATGCAATTCCATAAATACAAAACGATATTCAGCCTCGCCCTCAAAGCATTTCTTCTTAAAAAACATATTACAAAGCATACAGATAGCCGATGCCCAGTCTGCCATGCGATCCATCTGTTCATCTTCTGCTGACTCCAAACTTACCCAATCCACAATAGCAGGATATTCTTCAGAGCAAAACAGCGACGTTTTCAGAGCCTTTGGGGCAATCTGTATCTGTTCATCATGATCATATATAACCTTGCCATGGAATATGAATTGCCCACCCATGGCTTTATACATTTTTTCAAAATCAAATCGAATACAGTATCCATAGAAATCCGAAAATTCAGACCACATAAGCGGACTGTCCTCTTTCAACGAAAACGAAATTACATATTCCCCACTCAGTTTTCTTTCAGAATTCATATGATCTAGAGAACTGTCCTTTTCGATGAATTTTTTAAACTTTCTGACAAATTTATATGTTCCAGATTTGCTCTTTATATGCTTACGAATAATCTCTTCGAATATTTCTGTCGCCACTTGAAATTCCGTCGGATCATTCAAAAAATGCCTTTCCGTCGCCCAGAATTTTCCCTCAGCCCTCAGTAATCCCCTTTAATCCTGCCGCAGAAGTATCGTGATATAGCTTATCACCTGCTTCCAGTGCAGGAATTCTTACCATATCGTCAATGTACTTCCCCATACCTCTATCCCAAAAACATTCTAGCTTTCCCTATCATCTCATCGCGTTCCTTTTTACTGTTCTGTTTTCGAACAAGATAAAGTAAGAACTCCGTACCTATGCTCCAGTTCCTCCACAAGAGCACCGAACTCCGGCCTGATGGCTGAGCTCTCCGGCAGATGCAGCGTTTCGCGGCACCCCCCTGTATCATAAGTGATCACCGGCGTTCCGCAGGCTTCTGACTCCAGATTCACCGTGGGATAATTATCTTCCCTGGTCGGATTCACAAATATATCAGCCGCAGAATAAATCTGCGCCAGTGTCTCTGCGCTTTCCGTTCGCCCGATGCAAAGAATGTCCGGAGGGAGCACCTTGGCAAGCTCTTTCGGGATACCTACCAGAACAATGCAGAAACGGCCGGCCTCGTTTCCCAAAAAACGACTTAAACGGACAAAATCATCCAGACCCTTTTTATCTGACCAGACGCTCGCCACACCCAGAATCATGATTCTGTCTTCCAAATGATAATGTTTTCGGAAATCGCTGCCGCGCGGGCGAAAAACATCTTTATTGATCGTGTTATAGCAGACCTCGACAGGATATCCGCCGAGAAAGCTTTGCTTCACCTGATCTCTGAGCCATTTCGACGGAACAATCAGATGCAGTCCGCCCACAGCGCTAAATGCCGCTTTCTTTCGCATGTAATTACTCAGGCTCTGATCGAGCATCAGACTCGCCGGATACTCTTTCCTCGCCGGGCAGCAGGAGCACCCGGTCTTCCATTTGGCGCATTCGCGTCCTCCGTCTGCCGCCATAAAATGTGAGCAATGTCCGGTAAAGGCCCAGCAGTCATGTAAGGTCCACGTCACACGAAGACCCGGGTGTTTTTTTATCCACGCAAAGAGAAGCTCATAATGAATATAATAGCCATGAAGATTATGAAGCCAGAGCTCATCCGGTGCAAAATCATCGAGCCAGTGAAGAAATTTCCGCGTCGCCCTCGCTGAACCAAGTCCATGGCGATCTGTCAGTCGTGTGAGAACTCCATGCAGGCGTACATCTGCATCCGTTCCGATGCGAACCGTCTCCGCTTCCGGTTGCACCATTCCGGACATGCTCCGACCATAGGCCGCTCTGACCTCATAGCCCTTTTTTCTGTACTCCTCTGCAAGTGCCGCACAAATTCTTCCGGTACTGCCATAACCATACACAGAATTGATAATGACAAGCCTCACTCTTTTCCGCGCCCTTTCTGCTGCAGCTCACCGACGTCTCTCAGGATCTGCTTTGCCCGGTCTCTTACCTCATGGCCATCTTTCAGAATTCTCTGCCGGCCCACCTCTGCGATGCGTTTCCGTTCCTCGTCATGCACCAGGTAATATTGCAGCTTTTGAATAAAATCCTGTTTCCCTCGAAAAAAAACCGCCTCCTTGTCTTCGTCGAAAAGAGATGCCAGATCTTCTGTATATAAGCTGAAAAGAAGCGCTCCTGCCGCGGGGATCTCAAAACAGCGCCTGGTATACGTATCCCTGTTCAGTGTAGAAAGAAAGGTAATCGGAACCTTACAGCTGCACAGATAATTATTGTACAGTCTTCGCGTATCCTCCAGCAGGATAATCCCCTTTTTGCCCTCTGCCCATGAAGAGAACTCCTGCTTCGGAAGTCCTACCGTAATACCGGCCTCCCGCAGCGCCTCCAGATATTCTTTCCTGTAATCATCCTCATAATGCCCGAGGAATATGACCTCTGGCGTATCTGGAAGCAGCTCCTTTTCCATGCACGGGTAATTTTTGCCCGCAATATAATAGGATCGCAGCAGCTTTCCCGCTCTCCCTGTTTTCTTCCGAATATCCTCCAAGTTTTCCTTTCGATATCCGTAATTGATGTCACAATACGGTAGTGCCCTGATATAATTTCTCCAAAAATACGAGGGAAAATAATCCGAGAACGGATTATCGTTACAATAGCTCACAAGACATATCCCCATGTCATGTATCCGCTTTGCCGTCTCCGGATAAATCAGACGGCAGGTATAAAGAAAAACCAGAGCAGGATGAATCCGGACACAGTATTCCAGAAGCTCTTTATTTATTCTTGCTGCAATGAATCCATATGACGCCTTGATCTCCGCCCTTTTAATAAGTGCGCGTAATATACCGTCTCCGGAATAATATGAATTCCATGTGAAGAGTGAGGTCTTTGCATATCCCAGCGCAATCAGCCCCTCATAGAGTGCCGTCTCATAAATCGGATAATCACCGGCTCCGACAATCAGAATCGGGTCGGTTTCTGCAAGCTTCCGCATATTTCCTCCCTGCCTGCGGCAGATTCATCACGCTATAAGCGGGGAGTCCTCCCCCAAAGCTTTTTTACAAAAACAATCAGTTTTCTGGTTCCTTTTCTGCCCAGAAACAGCAGCATCAGGTAATAAAGATAAAAATACAGTGTACAGCCAAAGCCGAGCTCGCGTAGCTCCCGTGCATAGCGAGTAAAAACCCGTATTCCTTCCTGCCTGTGTTCCAGCAAAAATCCATAAGAATAGCGGGAGTAGCTCTCCACAATACGCCGGCTGCATTTTATCTGAAAAATACGATCAATTTGCTCCGAGGTATATATCACCTGTTTCATGAAATTGATACTGTTGCCGACCGTATTCGAACCGGAGGTGTAAAGTGCCTGTTCGTTTTTACTGCTCCCGAAATACGGAATACCACCCTCTATCGACATGGTAAGCGGGATATCACAATAAGCCGCTCTCCTGTTCAGACAGACCGTCGCCTCTATATAGAGCTGAAACAGCAGAGTACCATCAAATGCTTTTTGCCCGAAATCATTGAAATCCGCTTTTCTGAAAGTAAATCCCGAAATGAACAGGCTTCTGCGAAACAACTCAACATAGCTGTCCTCACCGGGCTCAAAAAACACATTCTGCTTTGCATAGCGGTAATCCTCCACCGTGCCATCCGCATACTGCGCCCGGTATCTCCGCAGAATATATCCTATATCCGAGTGCTCTTCAATGAATGAAAGGTATGGATCCAATGCTCCCGGACAGAAAACATCGTCATCTCCCATGATAAGGACGTAGCGCCCCTGTGCACTTCCTGCAAGTGTACGGAGATTCTTGTCATAGCCATAATTTTCAGGGTTTTCCGTATAACGAACTTCCAGACTGCTCTCCGTCTGAAAGCTCTTCACAGATGCCCGAATCTCCTCTCTTTTCGGAGACTGATCCTCCCGTATGACCACTTCAATCCGATCCCGATACATTACAGAGTCAATCGAACGCAGAAGACGCAAAAGCTCTGCCGGTCTGTTATAAGCCGGAATACAGATTGACAAACATTTTTCCATGCGATAAAACCACTCCTCTTCCGGTATTTAACAGCACCTCACCTTGCCTACCAGCTTCAGGATTCTGCAGGATTTTCCGACCTTCACGCAGCCTCTGTGCGCATCTCCCGGATAAAAAACAGCATATCCCTCCTCGCGGAGAACAATTTGTGCCATCCTTACCGGTTCGTTCCAAAATTCGATATCTTTCTCCGGATCATATGGCGTTTTCCTCTGAAGTGTCGATGTAGGGGCAATATCAATTTCTTCAGTTCCCCGGATAATCCACTGAATATCAATATATTTCCGATGCGACTCCAGCCGGCACTCCGCACTCTCCCGTGTATCATACTCCTGTACTGTATAATAAAAGTCGTCATTCACTGTGAAGCGACCCGGCTGCAATTTCGTCCGATCCAGATTCCCCAGAAAAGAAATCGCCTGTTCAACTCGCGAAGATATCTTTCTTTCATTCGTTTTTTCCCGAAGAGAAACCAGCCACTCGGCAAATTCACGAAGCGCTCCGTCTCCTGCCCTGGAAAAGCATACATAGTCGGCCGCAGCCCTCACCTCCGGAATCGCATCCGCGGGACAGCCTGATACTCCCCCGGCCTCTCTGAGCACTTTCATGCATACGAGATCCAAACTGTCGTCTCCGAAGTATGCGCATCTCTGCAACGCCTCTGCGGAGGGCAAAACGCTCCTGAGAGCCTCCATCTTATCAGTTCTCCCCTGCAGTACCTGTCGTATTCCCAACTCTGCACAGCGCTTCTCTACTATACGGCTTTCCCGGGCAGTAATGACAACCGGCTCTATCCCGCTCGGCTCTAAGAGATAGCGGAATGCATATCCGTCTTTGACGGAAAACGCCTTAAACAACTCCCCCTCATTCCCGATATATACTTTCCCGTCTGTCAAACTCCCATCGACATCCATCACTAAGTATTCAATCATCGCTCTTCTTTCCGTTCCACCCGAATTCCTTTGCCCTCAACCCGTAAAACCACGTCGCAGCCCTCAATCGTTGAAAGACGGTGGGCAATGATAATCATGGTCTTTTTTCCCTGCAGTGCATGGATAGCCTCCATGATATTTGACTCGGTTTCATTGTCCAGTGCAGATGTTGCTTCATCAAATAACAGAATCTCCGGATCAGCATAAAGAGCCCTCGCAATGCCGACTCTCTGCCTCTGCCCTCCTGAGAGGCGCGTTCCCCGCTCTCCGATTTGTGTGTCCAGTCCGTCGGGAAGTGAACGGACAAAAGTCTCAAGAGAGGCCTCCCGAAGCGCCCTCCAGATTTTCTCATCGCTGATCTCATCTTCAGAACAGCCAAACGCTACGTTCTCCCGTATACTCCCGTCCAGCATAAAAATCGACTGCGGAATATAGCCGATCCTCGCAAGCCAGCCGCTGATGTCCTCCCGGATATCCGTTCCATCGACAATAACCTGACCGCTTTGGGGCTCCAAAAGACCTAAGGCAATATCAATCAACGTAGTCTTTCCCGCTCCCGACGCACCCACAATGCCGAAAGAAAGCCCTCGCTTCAGCGTGACATTGACATGTTCCAATACATTTTCTGCTCCCGACGGATAAGCATAGCTGATATCCTGCAACTCAATCCTGTCAGAAAAACCGCAGATGCTTCTCTGCGTCTTCGCTTTCCTCTCTGATCCCTGCTCTTTTTCCTCTCCTGCCCCCGCACGGAATCCGTGCTTCTTATCCGAGTTGTAGCTTTCAATGCGGTTAAGATTCAGCAGCAGCTTATCCAGAGCCGGTTCGCCAAACGTCATTCCTGCCATGCTGTTTGAAATTTTATTCGCCGCAGGCAAAAGCCGTATCGCGACCATCGCAATGACAGAGATGACCGGCAGGATTTCTTTCACCACAACACCATCCGCAATCATAAGATACATCGCCACAAAAAAAACACTCATGGCAATCGCTTCAATCGCATAGCGGGGGGTAACGCTCAGTGTCAGATGCAGATACCGGCTTCTTACATAAGCTCTCCCATCCTGCTCGAATTTCTTCTCAAAATAGTTTTCACTCTGAGAAATTTTAACCTCTTTGATCCCCTGAATTGACTGCAGTATCCACTGATACATCCCGGCATAAGAATTTTGATATGTGACACCCGCACTCTTCAAAAAGGGCCGGATAATTCTGTGAAGCAGAAGCACCAAAAGCAGGATCAGGCCGCCGATTGCAAGTGTAATCTTCGGAGAAATCACAAAAACTGTCAGCATCAGAGCAAAAGAAACAACCAGCTCCGAAAGAAGTGTCAGACCATATGAGAGATTATTGAACGCGAATTCGGTATCCTTTCCGATGACCCGGAGAATTTCTCCCGAATTGACCCCCAGATAATATTCGTAAGGACGTGCCAAATAAGTGCGCAGCAATTCTTTCTGCATTTCAAACATACTGCCGAATACAAAACGATTCTGAATGGTAAGCTGAAACAGAAGAAAGGCATTTTTCAAAAGATAAACCAGCGCCATCCCCAGCGACATAAGCATCAGCAGCTGCCGGTAATCCCTGACAGAAAACAGGTTGCAGAAGGAACGGACAGCAGGATTTGACATGATCTCCTGCGGGCTCATGATCGCCTCTACAAAGGGAAGAATAAACGAGACGGAAACCGTCTCCAAAAAACTCCCCAGGATCATAATCAATACAAGAAATATGATATATTTCTTTTGTTTTCCGGAAAGAATGCGCCTGAATTTATTTAAAACGCGAATCAGCATCATTATTTTCCCCTACGGCAGCATCCGTCGTATTCTGCTCGTCAAAATTATACAGCCATTCCGATAATTCCCGTTCAATGATCCGTATATTCTCCGCTTCCTCCGGAAATTTGTTTTTCAGATTGCAATTTCTGCCCGAGGCCTCCGGAATGAAAAATTTTTTAGGATAAATATGATCCTCTGCCCTGAGCCCGAGAAAATTCTCAATCTGTTTCACTGTCGCATCATATGCAAAAACGAGGTCCTCAAACTGTACATACAGAACTCTGATATTTTCCGCTTTCCGAATCAAAGTTCTTGTCCAGCGGTAATATTTGCAAAATACCTCAACATCGTAGCAGGGATAATCCGGCGTCAGCCAGAGATGCCGCGCCGTCAGAAAAATATCTCTCGGGTCCCGTTCTGTCGCAATAACATACAGATCGCGGAAATATCTGCCGCATTCGTCAATCATATGTACCGGGATCAATTCATGAATATTAAAAAACTCCCTGTCGGAAATATTTTCAAACAGGCGCATCATATATGCTCGCGTCTTTTCCTCGAAGGATTTTTCATCCAGAAGATACATATAATTCTTTTCCATTCGGGAAAAGAGATTCAAGGGTCTGATCGGCTGTTTTCCATATTCTTTCTTATAGCGCAGCCCGGCCAGCAGGTAATACAGTTTATTTACAACTCTGGATATGAATTGCTGCAACTGTGTCATCCCCGACGTGTCATGAATCAGGTAGTAGCTCTCACCTCCGAGATCCTCTAAATAAGCTTTTGTGTACTCCATAAAATGCCCATCAAAAAAAATCTCGTAATTCATGCGCGCTCCGGAAGCTGCCCATGTCTGGCACCTATGGTAATAATCTCTAACAGCCGCATACCTTGCTCCCGGAATCGAGCACTTTACAAGATATTGATACAGATGGAAAATCCCCTGCGGATCATGAAAAAATTTCAGTTCATAGCCATGGCTTTCACATGTTCTTGCCGAAGAATATTCACTGATCAGATCGGTAATTGCCGTAGATCCGGTAAACCCTTGTCCTGTAGAAGAAACGATTTTCATATATCCTCACATCAAAAGTTCCTCTGCCTTTTTTTGCAGCATCGCATCAATTTCGGGCAGAATCTGATTGGAGTTCCAGTTGACTTTAGGAATCAACCGGCTGTCCTCTTCCAGACAGATATCAATCAGGCAGGGCGTTTTATCCGACAGCCACGCGCGATAATTTTCCAGTTCCATGAAACTGTCAACAGAAACCGCCCTGATCCCGTAGGCTTCGGCAATTCTCCTGAAATCCGGCACCGTGTATCCGCTCTCCCGCGTCGTCTGAGCATAACGGCAGTCATAGGAAAACTGCTGAATCTCGCTTATCTTTCCGAGAACATGATTATTAAGCACAAGAATTTTGATCGGAAGCTGCTCCCGCACAACCACCTGCAGCTCCTGAATATTCATCTGAAGACCGCCATCACCGGTAACGCAATATACGGTCCCTTTACTTTCCGCAATGGATGCGCCGATCGCAAACGGTAATGCGCAGCCCATGGAGCCATATCCTCCGCCGATCAGTATCCGTCCCCTCTGCCCCTTGAGCGAAAAAGACTGTGCCGACCAGCAAAGGTTCTGTCCGACATCGACTGCAATCACCGGATCCGGCGGAAGCAGCTCCGCTATTTTTCTAATACACAGATTGCCGGGCTCCTGATCTGTTTCAGCCAGGAGCTCTTTCACCGCAAAGCATCTTCTCTTCCACGCATCGTAGCGAGGAATTTCCTCCCCAAGCAGCTCCTGAAGAAACTTTGCGGCATCAATCAGATATTTTTCTTCATCTTCCTTAATGGATCGCGAAAGCTCATACTGATCAATATCTGCACGGATCAGCCTTGCGTTCGGCGCAAAAAAGGCTTTCGCATTTCCAACCTGTCTGAGTCCCAATCGAGCACCGACCGCGATGACAAGATCCGCTGAATTAACGATCATATTGGCTGCGCGATTGCCGTAAACGCCTATAAATCCGATTCTGAGTTCATCCTGTATCAGATCGACCCCGTTCATTGTCGTCAGAACAGGGATCGACGTCTTTTCGGCAAATTCCAGCAGTAGCTTCTTTGCCTCCGCAGAGCGAACGCCGTTACCGACAACTAATATCGGCTTTTTGGATGTCAAATGGAAAATCAATGATAACTCCTCCCTTTCTGCCCAGAGTCGCTATATTGTATGCCCGCTCTATAATTTCCGGAAACTCAGCCGCACTATTGGGCGTAACCGCATACTTTGTTATCGTTCGTGTCACAGAAACAATATCCATTTCCTGAAAACCGTTCTGGCGTATTCCGGAATAGCCTTTCTGTTCATTTGTGGGAATATTTCCGCATATTCCAAGCAGGGGGACGCTGTCAAACCAGGCATCCGCCAAACCTCCCAGCGCATTGACCGCTCCGGGACCGGAAGTCGTAAAATACACTCCCAGCTCGCCCTTGAGACGTGCATAGCCATTCGCCGCGAAAGAACACCCCTGTTCATTGTAACAGACATGCGCGGTAATCTCTTCCTTCCGATCATGGAGAGCATCCATAAACGGTACGATATACCCTCCGGCATACCCGAAGACATCCGTCACGCCTTTATGTATCAGAAAATCCACCAAATATTCTGAGCAATTCATCCATCCCGCCTCACTCATGATTCCTGAGCCGCCTGTACTCCTCCGCTATCAAAGAAAAATCCGTTTTTGAATAGCCTTTACCGTACCGCTTTCTCTTATCCTTATCCAGCCGGTCGATCACGCGAAGAATATCAACCCAGTTACAATCCGTGTGCTTTTTGAGATATTCTACGTTATCAACATGAGCGCCCTCTGTTCCGCAGATAAACATGGGGATATCATACCCCCACTGAACAGTCGCTTTAAGCGGCGCAACATATCTCTCGATTGTCTCCAGCAGCAGCTCCATATCATAATGGCCGCCGTAATATTTATTGATATAATCCGCCACAATCTCGGTGTGAGCGTTTCCGGCCCCCCTGCCCATCCCGAGCAGGGAGCCGTCAACCGCAACGCTTCTATCTGTCTCTGCCGCCATGGCAATCAGCCTTTCCGCCAGAGCACTGGACAGCTGAAGATTATTATGCGTATGAAGACCAATCTTCACATTCTTATCTAAATATTTATCCATCTGCCGGAAAATGCTCTCCAGATCTTCCATGTACATCGCACCGAACGTATCTACGATGGCCAAAGCCTCCGGCTGAAACTCATTCACCGTTTTTATTAATTGCTCCCGCTCTTTTGAAGAATAGCCGACCGCATCCATCGGCTGCACAAATACATGATATCCCTTTGCTTTTGCCTCTGCGCAGAATCGGAGTGCATCATCACATTCGTGCTTTGCAAAGGAAATACGAAGATTCGTAAAAGAGCTGCCGTCACAAAGATCCAGATTTCTGTTCGAATACCTGCTGTTATCACAGAAGCCCACGAATTCCGAGCGTCTGCGATCGTCCGGGATATATCGCCTGGCTCCCTTTGAATTTTCATAGACAATGGATTCCCCCATGACAACGTCCTGCAGAAATCCGGTTTCAATATAATCTATTCCTGCCGCTGTAAGACCCTCAATTACGCCTTTGACAAATTCCGGATCTGAATTTTTTGCAAGAAGATATCCGCCGTCGCGAATTGTGCAGTCCGATATCTGTATGCTCACCTTGCGCTCCTCCCCTGCTGTTTTTTCTGCTGCTGCATATACCAATAGATCGCCTGTGCCTCTGTCATCTCCTCCTCTGTATCAATGTCAAGGCTCTCAAGCTCACCTGTCTCCACAAGGCAGGGATGCTCCCCTACTCTTCTGTCAAAACGCTCAAATACCTCTCTTGTGAAAACATGCGCTCCGGATGTCTCCGTATACACCGGTTCCAGATCCTGTGTCCTCGGAAAATGCTGCAGATCAAAATTGACCGGTTTTCCGTCGCTCCAGAAAAATGTCTGTATTTTTCTTACAAGAAAAGCAGAATCATATTCATTATCATTCCCCACTGCTTCTATGCATCGATCAATGCTGCCGCTGCATGTGAACGGCGCCGTGGCATGGTTGACACAGTAAATATCCGCATCGACAGCTTTGATGAATTCACGGATGATGTCATTGCAGTTCCGGTCATTGCCGTCCAGAAATCCGGGTCTTTGCAGGAAGCGCACCTCTTGGGGAATATAATTCCTGATGCGCTCATCACTGCAATATACATATACCTCATCAAGATATCGGCTTCCCATTGCAGCAGAGGCAATAAATTCTACCAGATATTTTCCGTCAAAAAATCTGCGGATATTTTTGTCTTTTACTCTTTCGCTGTTCAGTTTAATCGGTATCATCGACACCACTTTTTTCCCATTGATCATAATTCTTGTTCTCCCATTCGAGACAAACCGTCACTGACTGCCTTTTGCTTTAGCAGCGTCCTGTCAATTTTTCCATTGCTGTTATGCGGCATATGATCAAGCTTCATATAACGATGGGGCATCATATATCTCGGCAGCAATCCCCGCAGCTTCTTCCGAATACTCTGCTTCTCTGCCTTTCCAGAATAAATACATATAATAAGCTTATTTTCATCATCAAAAACACAGCAGCTTTCTTCAATTTCTGAGAGTGAGGATATCGCGGTCTCAATTTCTCCAAGCTCAATCCGATAACCGTTTATTTTGATCTGAAAATCTTTCCTGCCGATATATTCCAGTTCTCCCCTGTCATTATAACGGACAAGATCTCCTGTTCTGTATATTGTCTCAGGATAAAACGGATTCAACGGATTCTGCACAAAAACCTCCGCCGTCCTGAGCGGATCATTGTAATAACCGTATGCAAGCGTACTCCCCCGCACACACAGCTCTCCGATAAGATCCGTCCGGCTGCTCTCCACAAGACAGTCCTTATCCGTAAGCACCAGAATATCTGAATTTCTGCAGGGGAAACCAATGGGAAGCGACTCCTCATCCGCGAATTGTCGATTCACCACAAAATAAGTGCAGATATCTGTCACCTCTGTCGGACCGAATAAATCGGCAAACAAAACTTCCGGCAGGCTTTCCCTCCATAGATTGAGCTGCCGCATCGGCATTACTTCTCCCGCAAACAGCACCTTTTTAAGGCAGGGGAGAGACTTTTGCTTCAAAGCCCCGGAATTCGCGACCGGAATAAGGGCTGACGGAACCCAATACAGAAGACTGATGCGATTGACGTCAAGATATTCAAGCAGAGCAAGCGGTTCCGAAAAAAGCTGTCGCGGAACAAGAAACATCGTGCAGGCATTCCTGAGACTCACATAAATATCAAATACAGACATGCTGAAATAGAACGGTGTCTGATTGGCCAGAATTTCATCGGAATGAATGGAAAATGTCTCAGAGGCCCATTCGATATAAGTGATAACTGCCCGATGACTGATAATGGCACCTTTCGGCACGCCGGTAGACCCGGATGTAAACAAAACATAAAGCACGTCTGTATCAATAATACGAGCCGTACACTGCCTTACTTCCTGCTCATCAGCCTCCAGCTCCTGCGCCTCTTCAAACAGTAAAAGAGAAGTTCCCGGAACAAGCTCCCGGACACAATCTGCATATTTCCGACTGGTAATTATATACTCCGGATGCAGCGTATGTATAATGCTCTGCACTCTTGCCGGTGGCATCTGCGGATCAATCGCCGTATAATAATTTCCACTGTACGCACAGCCCATGAACGAGGAGACCACATCCGCACCTTTATCAAGGTAGACCGCAATCGGCTTCTTGAATATCTTCGCCGAAATAAAAAAAGAAGCCATGCGCATTGCGCTGTCCCTGAGTTCCCGGAAAGAAACCGCTCTTCCTTCCTCTGCAATTACAATCTTATCCGGATACCGGCTATACGCCTCCTCCAGATAATCCGTCACGATTCTAGCCATCTTTCCTCCGCGCTGACCGGCAGTTAAATCCCTTGCTTCAACAGCAAATCAATCATATCGCTCACATTCCTAATCTTTGCAGCTGCACTGTCTTCCAGCTTGACACCAAGAACATCCTCAATCTCAACAATCAGATAAATATGTCCCATGCTGTCCCAATCCTCTATATCCTCCCGTCTGGTTTCCTCTGTGACAGTAAGGTCATCATCATCAAAAATATCGCGAAAAATCGGAATCAGTTTTTCAAGTATCTCCGCTCTGCTCATTGTACATCCGCTCCGTTTATTATAGCGTCAATCTCGTCCGCAGTTCCATAATGTTTTGCTTCGGTGCTTCTTTCGGCCGGCGCATCCTTATTCCGTACTCCTTTTCTCCTGTTTTTCGTCTCACTCGCTTCCGACGAAAGCACTCTCCCTATATGCCCGAACATATTCTCTCATATATTCTGAAAATGTATAGAGAGCATTATAGTTTCCCGGATTGATCGCCCTTTTTTTACATTCCCCGGGCAGCCCGAGAGCTTTGCAGACACTCGGATATACCACCTCACCATGGCTGTGCAGCTCCATGATATCCGCCGCGTCAGGCCCGCCGTTCCCTGCCGGAGCAATCCCCAGCTTCAGCGCGAGACGGCGCGATATCTCCAGCATGATCTCCTGCTCCGGATGCGTGACGGAATAATACAGAATCCTTTCTTTTCCATGCTCTTCAATATAATCGGCAATCCCGATATCGCACCCCTTTTCATACAGCTTCAAATGTCTGAGAGACTTAGAGAAATAGCGATCGACATAATCCGGATCATAAAAATCCTCCCCGGCCAGATGAGAGAGCTCCTCCTCCGGATCTTCCTCTGACGACAGAATATGGTTCAGATTTTTGTCACCCCATACGAAATACCCTTCATTTGCAAATACCCGCTCCGTATGCTGCGGCATATATCCCTTAAATACTGCATTCGTAACGGAAATTTGAAAACAGGTTTCCGGAATCCATTCAAGTACAGACGAAAGAGCCGGCACATCCGGCCGCTCCGGTACGCCGAAATTATAAATCAGAACGTCTGCTTTACTCCACGACTCTCTCCGCAGAAGACGATCCCCGTGCTTTGCGGCAAGATACTCCGTGTCCCGCGCTCCCACCATCAGATAGCGCTTTCTGAATTCCGCATTATGTCCAAGCGCTTCCCGATAAATATTGATATGGCATTCGCCGTAGAAATAAACCAGCTTTCTGCCTCTGCGGAGCAGCCACAGCACAAAGTGAGACAAGCTGTACTTTCTGCCCGCATCATGAAGCAGGCACCAGTACACCGCTCTGTCTTTTAGAAACTCCCGGATGCGGAGCAGCTTATATACACCTCGCCTGACGATATTCATCTGTTCCTCAGCACCTCGTCCATATCCACCCTTTCAAAAGTCTCGAGTATCCCTCCCCTGGTGGCATTAAATATCCGGAAATTGCCGTCAGCTCTGCTAAACGCCTCCGCAGACCGGTATGCACTGTTTACGACCTCATAATTGTTGGATCGATTGATCAGAGAATCCCTGGCAAAATCATCCTTTGTTCCATCAAAAAAATGCGCCTTAAGACTCGTATCGTTGGCCACAATCTCCCCTGTTCGTTTCATCCGATATGGAAAATTGTTGTCAACACCCAGAAGATATATTTCCCGGAACCCCATGTACGCCGCCAGCTGCAAAGCAAAATAGGAGACCGTGGAGCCGTCATAGGTGAAACGATCTGCACGTTTTGAAAAACGAATTCTGCCATCCCCGGAGATACGATTCCAAATCGGAACACTGATCAGCTTTTCCGCCCGGATGCCCCGTCCGGAAATTTTCCCGAAAGACTGCATCCGGACAAAGGTCGCCTGACTCCTCCCGGAAACCTCCGCCAGCATGTGATCCTCGATTCCGCAAAGAACCTGCTCATCCTGTACGCAGTAAAAGGTGGGCCTCCATTCCGTTTTCGGGAAGATCAGATATATCTTATTAAAACCAAAAGTAATCTCATCCCGCAGCTTATCCAGATCCTCAGCAGAAAGGCTGGGTCCGTTCCCGATAATAAAGCAGCGTTTTCCCTCATACAGATTTCTATACTGACAAATTACCCTGTGACTCCTGATCTGCTCAGATAACGGCGCATGAAACGCCAGCTGTATATTTCTGAGCTGCATAAGTCCCGGAATCTTTCTGAGACAGCTTTTCAGATTCATTTTTCCTCTTTTCCGCGAGGCGAATTTCGGATTCGCCGATGTAATCTGCGACTCGGTACCCCGCACCGATGTCGGGGTTTGAACGTTCTGCATCAGCAGAACGTTCAAACCTATACTCCCTGTCGATTACATCACAAATGTTGTTTCCCGTACCAAAGCTGAAACAGCATGACCGACCACATGATACGGTCCAGTATCACCGTCGGTTTTTCCATAAAAGCACGATAGAAGCACTCCATTTCTTCGACATTGAAAATATTCTGACTCCGCAGAAAATCCCTGTCGAAGAATCCGGAAAGCAGCTTCTGAAATTCCCCGTGCAGCCATAGACTGATCGGGACGCCAAAGCCTTTCTTGGGTCTGTCAATAAGCTCTTTTGAAATATACTGACACAAAATTTTCTTCAGCGGATACTTCAGCTCTCCCTTCCTGTATTTCATGGAAAGCGGCATCCCGAGGCTGAATTCCACAACATCCTGATCCAAAAAAGGAGCGCGCATTTCCAATGAATAATACATACTGGCACGATCCACTTTCGCCATGATATCTTCCTGAAGATATAACTGCATGAATTGTGTCATGCAACGCTCCGCCAGCTTCCCGGAATCCGGAATAGCATCAAAATATCTTTGATTTTTCTCCTCTCTTTCAAGAAAAAGCCCGCCTGTAATCTGCTCTGCCGTTATGTAATCAAGATTAATAATATTCTCCGCACTGTACGCCGTACACGCTTTGGCCAGAATCCAGTCCCGGTAGGCATACGGTTTTTTCATCCGCTCTCTGCCTGTCGTTGCCCGAAGCAATTTTGACGCATGCCTCGTCAGATACATCCGCTGCTTTTGAATGAAATTCGGATATCCGCAAAAAAGCTCATCTCCTCCATCCCCCGAAAGAGCCACCGTGACATCCTGTCTCGCAAACCGGCTCAAAAGCATGGTCGGCAGCTGCGAGTTATCCGCAAACGGCTCCGAATAACATTCCGCAGTCTGCTGCACCAGTTCCATCGCGTCCTGCATGGAAATATACAGCTCATGATGTCTGGTTCCCAAGGCCCCGGCCACTTGTCTGGCATATCCCGCTTCATCATAGCCTTCTTCCCTAAAACCGATGGAATAGGTATCGATCTGTTTTCCGCGCTGTCTGGCCAGTGCTGAAACCAGAGAGCTGTCGATGCCTCCGCTCAGGTACACTCCTAACGGAACATCCGCTGCCATTCTCTCTCTTACCGCTTTTTTCAAAACTTCATGAAGGCCGTCGATATAGTATGTCTCGTTCTTCTTCTCTCTCCTGCATGGCTCTGTCTCTTCATGAAGCCGCAGCAGATCCCAGTACACTTCTTCCTTGACTTTTCCCGTTTTCATATCGAAGGACAGAATACTCCCGGAGCGTAATTTGTAGGTATTCTGATAGATCGTCTGCGGCGCGGGGATATACTGATTCCACATATAGCTTTGAAGTGCTTGAACATTCAACTCGGGACGATACAAAGAAAATTCCCGAAGAGCATTCAAATCAGACGCAAAGCAAAAATATCGGCTCGAAAAGCTGTAATAGAGAGGTTTTTCTCCCATTCTGTCCCGGACGAGAAACAGCTTCTTCTGCTCTTTATCATAAACAGCATATGCAAACATCCCATGAAAATTCTCTGCGCTGCGGATCCCATCCTCCAGATAAGAATTCAGAAGAACTTCTGTATCGCATTCGGATCGGAAAGAGCACCCTCTGGCCTGCTGTCCTCTGCGAAGATCCTTAAAATTATATATCTCACCATTAAAGCTGAGTACGACCGCGCCGTTCTCCGACACCATCGGCTGACTTCCGTTTTCTGAGGGATCCATAACAGAAAGCCGTCTGTGCGCGATACCTATCTCACAGCCCGCATCGCTGTCATAATAATATCCGCTCCCATCCGGTCCGCGGCGGGCAAGGCGATCCGCCATTCTAACCAGAATCTGAGGATCTATATGCTCTTTACTGATATATCCCGCTATTCCACACATATTTTGTTCTCGTCAGCTCATCCCGTCTTTATACTGCATTCCGGGTTATTCCACAATCTCCCGATACGTCTCCGGCCTGTCCGGGTCAAAAATTTCATTGGCATACATCACCGTAACCAGATCTTCCGTCTCGGAAAGATTGATAATATTATGCGTATAACCGGGCAGCATCTGCACCGCCTGAAGACGTTCCCCTCTGACTTCAAAATTGAGCACCGGATAGGGCGCTCCCGTTTCCGGATCCGTGCCGATTTTCCTCTCCTGTATCAGGCCATGCCCCGCCACAACAATAAAAATCTCCCACTTGCTGTTATGCCAGTGCTGTCCCTTGGTCTTCCCCGGCTTGGAAATATTGATGCTGACCTGTCCAAAGCTCTTTGATTTCAGCAGCTCGTTAAAGCTCCCCCTCTCATCGATCGCCATAGGAATATCATAGAGCGCTTTCTCCTCCGGAAGATATGACAGGTAGGTGGAATACAGCTTCTTTGCAAAGCTTCCCTCCGGAATATCGGGCATCATCAGGGTTCTCGGCATGTCTTCAAACTGATACAGAAGCTCTGCAATCTGCCCCAGATTCACCTCATGAGACACCGGAACAAAGCAATAGCGGCCGTCCTCTCTGGGCAGCGCACGAACACCGTCATACTCGCAGCAGTGCTCATTCCCCTCCAGGGCATCCAGCATCTCATGGATCAGGTCGTCGATATATACAAGCTCAAGTACCGTGCCCGGATCATTGATCTGAATCGGAAGCCCGCGCGCAATATTATGACAGAACGTCGCAATGACAGAATTGTAATTCGGACGGCACCATTTCCCAAAAAGGTTGGGAAAACGGTACACCAGCACCTTTACATGCTGTTCGTCCCCGTAGCGGAAAAAGGCATTCTCCCCCTCCCTCTTGGACTTCCCGTATGCAGACTCTGCAAAACGTCCCGTCAGGGATGCCTGAACCGACGACGCCAGCATCACCGGAGCCTGACTGCCAAATTTTCGCAGCGTGTCCAGAAGCTTTGAAGAAAAATCAAAATTTCCCTCCATGAATTCCTTCGGATCCTCAGGCCTGTTTACCCCCGCGAGGTGAAACACAAAATCTGCCTCCCGGCACCAGTCCTGCAAAAGCAGCGGATCGGTATCTTTGTCATATTCAAAAATTCCCTCTATTTCCAGACCCGGTCTGGTCCGATCCTTGCCATCCCGGATATTCTTCAGATTCTCCACAAGATTTTTCCCGACAAAGCCCCTGGCACCGGTCACCAGTATTTTCATCCCCATCCTCCGCCGCATTTTCTGCGGCATCCTGATCACAGCCCTCGTCCGTTCTCTGCCAGCTGATAAAGCTTCTGTTCCAGCTCCCGGAAATGCTTTTCTTCCGTAAAATGCTTTTTGAAATACTCTCTTGCTTTTTCTCCGCAGGCCTCGTATTTCTCCGGCTGCTCCGCATAATCAAGAAGAAGCTCTCCCAGCGCTGTGGCGTCTCCTGCCGGAACACAGGCCCCGCAGCCGCTCTCGGCGATCACCTCGGCTGCCGCTCCGTTTGCCGCCGCCAGCACCGTTTTGCCCGCCGCCATATAGGTCTGGAGCTTTCCCGGCAGAGTATCTCCGATATGCGTGCTCCCGTCGAGCGTAAGCACGCAGGCGTCCGCCTTTTCATAAAATTTCTGCGCTTCCGCTCCCGGTCGCGGTCCATAAAAGAACACCTGCCGATCAAGCCTCAGGTCACAAACCAGCTTTCGGATCCGCTCCAACTCCGAGCCCCCTCCTACCATATGCAGCACGGCATCCGTCCGATCCCGGAACACCGTCATGGCCTGTATCAGCGTATCGAGATTCTGCGCCCTGCCGATGTTTCCGATAAAAAGAAAGGAAACGACGGCCTCTTCTTTCGGAAATCTTTTGCGCCGGAAATCCCTCTCCAGCATTTCCTCTCCCGCATACTGCGGCAGGTAGCTCATGCGGTCCGCCGGAACTCTGTTCATCTCCTCCATATATTGAAAAAAAGGCCGGGACGATACGGCAATATGGTCACACTGACGGTAAATATGACTGCTCCATTGATGGATCAGGCGATAAGCCAAGCTGCCCTCTCGTATATTCATCGCCTTGACACACTCGGGCCAGATATCCATGCAGTACAGAAACAGAGGCTTATGATACCGCTTTTTCAATACAATGGCTGGAACCGCCATCGTGACGGGAGAAACCTCCCAGACATAGACAACATCAAAGTCTCCACATTCTTCGGAGCCCTCCATTCCCCATGCTTCCGTATGGAGCCAGTCCTGCATTCTTGCCCGAACGCTCCCCGATACCACAAAGGACAGATAGCTGAGGCTTCGCCAGATTGGGCCGCGGCGCCTCGCAATGGTTTTAACACGATAGACATCCGCTCCCCTGTAATGCTCGTGACGGTTACGTCCGTGTCGATATTCCTCGGGGATCCGGGAGGTCGTATAATCCGGGAGTCCCGTGAGAACCGTGACGCGATGCCCGCGCCGCACCATAGCCGCCACAATGTCATTAACCGCATAGATATCCGGATAAAAGCATTCCGTAACGACAAGAATGCGAAGCGCTGCGGAGCCGGTCCGATTGTCTGCTTTCCTGCTTTCCTCTCTCATGAATCAGATACTCTTCATCCGTTTCAGCTGCTCCGTAACATACTCCGCGGTAAGGAGCTTCTGCACCGTCCCATCCACGTCCAGCCGCGTTGTATTATGGCTGGTATATGCCTCCTCCGCCGCTGTCTGCACATCTCCGTCGACATAAAATTTGTCGTAATTGAGATCCCGGCCGTCTGCACAGACGCGATAATAGCCGCCCATGTCCTCGGCCCGAAGCCTTTCCTCCCTCGTCATCAGCGTTTCATAAAGCTTCTCGCCGTGCCGGGAGCCAATGACGCGGGTACCGGTATCACCGAAAAGCCTCTGCACTGCACAGGCCAGATCTCCGATGCTGCTGGCATCTGCTTTCTGAATGAACAGATCACCCGGATTGCCGTGCCGGAATGCAAACAGCACAAGCTCAACCGCTTCATCCAGATTCATCATAAACCGCGTCATGTTCGGGTCAGTGATGGTAATCGGATGCCCGTTTCGGATCTGCTCTATAAACAGAGGAATCACGCTGCCCCGGCTGCACATTACATTACCGTAACGGGTACAGCTCAGTATGGTGCCTTTCAGCGCTGCCATCCGTGCGTTTGCATAAACCACATGCTCCATCATCGCCTTGGAAATTCCCATGGCGTTAATCGGATATGCCGCCTTATCCGTAGAGAGACAGACCACATGCCTGACCCCGTTCTCGACCGCAGCGTGGATCATATTGTCCGTGCCCTCAATGTTCGTCCGGACCGCCTCCATCGGAAAGAACTCACAGCTCGGCACCTCCTTCAGAGCCGCCGCATGAAAAACATAATCGACCCCGGTCATGCAGTCTCGCAGGCTCTGCATATTCCGGACGTCGCCGATATAGAACCTGACTTTCCCGTAATAATCCGGATAATTTGCCTGCAGCTCATGCCGCATATCGTCCTGCTTCTTCTCATCTCTTGAAAAGATCCGAATTTCACCGATATCTCCGGAAAGAAAGCGTTTCAGAACACAGTGACCGAAGCTTCCGGTTCCTCCCGTAATCAGAAGTGTTTTCCCTCTGAATTCACTCATTCCCGTCCGTCTCCCTTTCGTCATTCGCTCTGCCGGCTTCCGCACCTGCTGCCGTCTGCTGCGAGGCAAAGCCCTCTGTACTCTCTTTCTGGAACAGAATGCGGAGCGTCTCAAACATGATCTGTACATCGAGCAGAACAGAATAATTCATGATGTAGAACAGATCCATTTTAATCTTATCAAGCGGCAGCGTATTGTACTTTCCATACACCTGCGCATACCCCGTCAGCCCGCCCTTGACCTTGAGACGATAGCTGAACTCCGGGATGCTTCTGGTATACTGCTCCATCATGGGAAGCGCTTCCGGACGCGGACCGACAAGACTCATCTCTCCCCGGAAAATATTGATAAGCTGCGGCAGCTCATCGAGACGTACCGGACGGATCACGCGACCCACGCGCGTGATGCGGTCGTCCTCTGCTCCTGCAGGACGAACACCCCCGCTCTTGTCCGCATCCACAACCATGGAACGAAACTTGATGATCGAAAACTCCCTGCCCCCGGCCGTCTGTCTCTGCTGCCGGAAGAATACAGGGCCTTTGTCCTCAAAATATATCGCCGCAGCGACAACAAGCATGACGGGACTCAGAACAATCAGCGCCAGCCCGGACAACACGATATCCGACAGTCTCTTGATCCCTGCATGTATGATGCCCATTCCCCGGTTCCGGCAAAGATACAGGGGCGTATCAAACAGGTTGAGCTCCTCCGAGCTCTTCACGATGATGTCCGATATCTTGGGCGTAAAATATACCCGTTTGTCCATATCAAAGCAGAGCTTGAGAAGCCGGTTTCTTGCCGACGACGGGATATCATTGATCAGAACCGCATCGTACCGCTCAAATTCCCGGCGGAACTCCGCCTCCTCTTCATGAAAGCTGATCGTCCTTGCAATATGATACTTATCCGGCCGGTTGTTCATTTTTCCGAAAAGCTTGTTTGGATGATCGCCGATGATCTCCAGTACCTGAAGCGGAGGAAAGAGCTTTCGATAGAGGTTCACCATGGGGAGAATCAAAATACACAGCACGAACGACTGCAGCAGCCAGAGCGGAAGATATCTAATGAGAAATTCATTAAAAAAACGGAACTGACCGGTAATAGCCATCGAGACGAACAGCTCCAGAACATCGACACAGAACAGCGTCATCACCTGCGATGCCAACAAATTCGTCTTTCTTTCCACCCCGATCCGGAACGCATTCAGTCCGCGTCCGATATAGAGATACGTTGCAATGTAAATTCCCACCGCCATTGCAAGGTTGCCAGTCCCGGTAAGATGTCCCGTCTGGTTATTCTCTTCAACAAACGAAAACCATACCGCAAAAAAGCCGACAGCAGCCAGCGCGGAAAGGATCAGATAGCAGATCCGACGATATATATATTTTCCCTCCAGTCCGGCTCTCCGTTTCATATCTCTATTACTATACCTTTTTTGTCCTGAAATTGACAGAACAAATCCGCCGTGAAGTCTGATTCCGCTTTTATTCTCCGAGGAACTCACCGCCACTCCCCGCTGCTCTCCCACCGTTCGCCGCCACTTTCTTTCCGCGATACGCTGCCGTATTTTTTCTGTATCGACTGCTCGCTCCGCAGCATGAGACGGACGAGCACATTATGCCCGCGCCGCCTCATTTTCTCCCGGAATGCCGGGTCGCTGTGAAGATCAGCGGGCGTCGACGCGCCGTGCCGGTGTATGATCGGCGCGGTCTCCGCCAGCATCGTGCAAAGACCTGCCTTATGAAGATACAGGATCGTGGCGTATTCCTCCCCGTAAAGAAAGGTCTCCGGGTACATGCGGTCATAATGGCGGAAGAAGTCCGGGCCATACATATAGCCGCAGCCGACGACCGTATATTCTCCCCGCTCGATCCGGCTTCTTCCGGCCTCTTTTCCGGCCTCCTTTTCCGCCGTTCTCCTCCGCCTGCTCCGAAGTGTTTCCAGTACAGGAAAATACGTCTTCAGCATCCGGAGGCAGAGGTACTTTGCCCTGAAATGCACGCGCAGCGCCGGCGAGCCGTCCGTGTTCACCACCATCGGATTGACGACGCCGACCCCCGGCTCCCATGCGCGCACCATCTGCTGCAGAATATACGGATCGGAAAAGACAAGATCCGAATTGGCCAGAAAAATAAAATCCGCCGGCTCCCCGCTCTCCCGAAGTACCGTCTCCGGAAGACGGAGCTGACGAATTTCCGTATCTGTGCGTCTTCTGCGTCCGCGCAGCTCGTCGATTCCAAGGTTCATTCCGCCGGCAAAGCCCAGATTCTCCGGGGAATGAATCAGCGTGACAGCCGCCCTGTGCTCCGCCGGAATTTCATGACAAGGCTGCTTTTCTTCATCCGTCCGCGCTTCCCGGGCGGCCGGCATTTCATAGCGCTCCCGCAGGCGGCCGCAGGAATCATTGGCCGAGCCGTTGTCCACGATGACGAGGGACAGCACAATCCCTCTCTGCGCAAGAAGACTGTCCGTGCAGCGGATTGTCTCCTCATAATTGTTGAAATTAAGAACCACTACGCCGACCCGCTGCATTGCTCCGCCCCTCTGTCCCGCAATTTTATTCCCGCGATATGCTAAAAAACCAGCACGACGATTCCTGCGACAATTGCTGCACCGGCAGCCCAAATCAAGGTAAGAAAGCCTCGCTTTTTCAACACCTGCTTCCAAGTCTGAACAAACGGCAGTTCTTCGCAGCCTGCCAGTATCCAGAACCTGCTGTGCCCTACCCACAGTTTGTCAATTACGATGCCATCATACCAGTTCATCACCTCTAAAAACAACAATGCCAGCAGATACGCTGTTTTGAAATCTGATGCTCTGTGCCGCACACCGATGATAAGCACCAGCGCAGCCAGCATAACAATGCAGAATTCCGTCATGAAGATCTTCTGTTTGCGCCGCATCGCTTCTTTTGTGGTCAGGCCTATTGCAATGGCCCGATCCTGCACCGTCTTCGGATAAAAATACAGCACATCAATCGCTCCGCCTCTCACAGCATATCTCACCATTATGGTAAATAAAAGGCAGTACAAGACTAATTCCAATACAATCATAGCTTCATCTCCACAAGCCGGGATTTCACTCAATACTTGCAGCATTATATCATATTTCAGCCGCATTTTATGAATCTGACTCTTGCTATCAGCCAGACTTCTCCTGTGCGGCTGAACTGTCCCGCCTGCTTCGCTTTATCAGAATCCCATCCACAGCGACTCCGTATCATACCGGTTCCGATAAATATCCGTCAGCTCAAACTGAACCTGATATCCCGCAAGTCCCTGATAGCACGTCGCTTCCTGCTCCGTGACCGGCTCGTAGGAAACCTCAAGCAGCCCGTCGTAGATCAGCGGCTCGTCATTGATGTAATACGCCTGATAAGCGCTGTTTTCATAATCAATGAAATAATAGTAGAAGCGAAGCTCGTCTCCCTCCTTGAACGTACGGAGTCCCTTGGACGGAACCTCCGGCATATCCTCGCCGCTCTTTCGGTACCCGGCCACCGTTCCGTCCGGGTGATCCTCGTCCCAGCAGAGCATGATCAGAATATGCTCTTCCCCGAGCATCGCCGGCACGTAGCCGTACTGATACCAGTGTCCTCCCTCGCTTTCGCTCCTTTCGTATTCAAAATAGAACGGAACGTTCAGGCCGTTCAGCGCCAGCCACCTCCCGTCGTAATCGAACACGATATCTCCGTCGTAATCAATATGATACCGCACATCCGTCCCCATATCGATCAGCCCCTGCCCATTGTCGAGATAGCAGTCCATGCGGATGTCATTGATGTATTCCCATTGCCGGTCCGGCAGGTCAAGAGCGTAGTCGGCGTCCTTTTTCGTGATGCGCAGAACCGCGGCGTCAAGAAGCGCCTCTTCCTCGACCGCCGCTGCGGCCTCCGGATCATACCAGTCCGCCGTCCGGAACGCCTGCGCGGGGCTATCCGCGCCCAAGGCGCTGCCCCCGCCTGCCGCCGCCTGTCCTACAAGCATGGAATTGAGAAAGCGCGTGTAGAAGTCAAAATAGCTTTCTTCAAAGCCCAGCCCTCTCAGCATTCCCGTCAGCTCTTCAAAGCGCTCCGGCTGTTCATAGGGAAAATAGAATGCCAGACCGTGAATCCCCTCCTCCAGCGCATCGCTGTACACAACCGCGCTCTTTACCGCCTCGATCACGGCATCCCGTTTCTCCGGCTCACCCGGCATCTGTTCAAGGCAGCCGATCAGATCGATCTGCTCAAACTTTCCCTCTCCGAAGCCCCGGATCGTTCCCCTCGCATGCGAGTAGGCCGGATAACCCCCGTCCAGATCCCCGGCCGCCTCCTGCAGATAGTCCGAGAGCATGCCGCAGAGCGCCGGTATCTTCGCCAGCCGGATCACGGAGAGCGTATTCCCGTCCCAGATGCTGACATCCTCTCCGCGGACAAAATCATTCACGATCCTCCGTCCGAGCGCTTCTGTCTCCATCCCCGTATTCTCCCGCAGAGCCTCAAGAATACCGGTATAGCTCCATCCCGTTCCGGGCTCCGTCTCCTCCGAGGCGATCAGATAGTCCGCATAGGGTGAAACCGCCATGGCTGTCTCCAGCGTCCCCATGAGGCAGGCGTCAAAGCCGATAAAATCAAAATGCACGCCGCCGTCTGAAAACGCCTGACGAAGCGCCGAAAGAGAGAGCATCTCCTGCGGATACCGCTCATCGTAGCCGTAGCCGTTCAGTGTGCCGCAGCCGTGATTCCAGAGTATGATCCCATAGCGCTCCGCGGGATATTTCTCTCTGGAAAATGTGATAAAGTCCGAGAGCGTTTCCGCATCCGCCATGCTCCGGTCTCCGACCGTTTCGAGCAGCTCCAGCTTTCCGTCTCTGACCTGATAGCGCTGCACCTCGGGGGCGATTCCCTGCGACAGCCACTTTTTTGCGCCACCGGTCTGAATCAGAATATGCAGTCCTCCCTCATCTTCCCCTGTCTCCTCGGCCGCATTCGCACCCAAGTCAGGAGCCGGGGCCGCAAGCATCTCCATGAGATCCTCGGAGGCTGCTCCGTATTCCGACTCGAGATCCGACCCGATCATATACACCAGCAGCGTAAAGGAGGGCGCCCCCGCTGTGCCGTCCGAAGAAACCGCCGCATCGGCAGACGGCGCCCCCGGCGCTTCATGCAAAGAGCCTGCGCTCCTCCCGCAGGAGGACAGCAGCAGACTCATCATCAGCAGAAACATTACGATCCCCGGTATATCCGTCATTTGCGCTTTTCTCATATCCACATTTTTCTCCCGGGCGTTCAATATCCGAATTCCTGCGACCAGTACCAGACCCCTCCGATCTCTATTACGCCGATTCCGCAGGTCTTGAAGCCGGGCGTGAGGATATTGTCCCGATGGGTGGGCGAAGCCATCCACGCCGCGACGACCTCCGCCGCACTGTTGTATCCCATGGCCAGATTTTCCCCGTACATGAGATCGCTGTTCACCGTATACCAGTCTGTTCCGTCCGGCCGTGTGTGAGAGAATGCCGCCGGCAGCTCCGCCGAGCGCACCAGTCCGCACTGCGCGAGCGGATCACTCCATGCAAGCTGTGATAGTCCCGCCGCAGCCCGCTGCTCATTGACCAGCGTCAGCGCCGCCGTTCCGGCGCCGTAATACGCATCGCTCTGCCAGACGGCGCCGGTGAGGGCGCCGGAATCCATCGTCACCGCGCCCGGCGTCTTGGTCTTTTTCCGGCGGGCCGCCTCATCGTCGGCCCGGCCCGCGCTCCCATGGGCCACATTCCATATGATCAGCGCGGCAAAGAAAATCAACATCGCCGCAAGGATGCTGATGATAAGCATTCTCCTCTTTCCCGCCGTTTTCATCTCTTCACCTTTCCGGCCGCAGCCATGCCGATTGATTCACATGCAGGCAGCAGGTCAGCGTCATGCCTGCATGCCCCTCATAGCCGCCGCAGATCAGATCCGTTTCCCCTCGCAGCGGGCTATAACATACGCTACTTCATTATACAGTATAAAATCGCGTTGCGCCCGGCGGCATCCGCCAAACGGATGATTCCCGAAGCGTTCCCATGGCTGACTCAACTTGCATTTTTGCAGGACTAAGCGTATGCTTTAGTCAGAGCTCATTGAGTCAGAAAGGATTGACTAAAATGAAATTTATTGGACGTACGCAGGAGCTTACCAAATTATCCAAGGCATTCAAAAAGAATGCATTTGATGCTTTCATAATTTATGGCCGCCGAAGAATAGGCAAAAGTGAATTAATCAAACAGGCATTGCGTGATTCAGATCTTATGGGAATTTATTATGAGTGCAAACAGACTTCCGAGAAGAACAATATTGTAAGCCTTTTATCCATTATTTCTGAAAAAATGAATATGCCGCCGCTCGGTTTCGCAACCATGGAGGATACTCTGCATTTTCTTTTTCAGAAATCGCAAATCGACCCATTTATTCTTGTGATCGATGAATATCCCTATCTTCGGGCAAAGACAGAGGGGCTGGACAGCATCTTTCAGGTGCTGATCGATCAATATAAAGATACTTCAAAAATGAAGCTGATTATCTGCGGTTCATTTGTAGATATCATGCGTTCTATGATTGAAAAAGAAAATCCGCTATACGGAAGAATGACTGCCATTGAACTAAAATCAATGGACTACTTTGATACACAGAAATTTTATCCGCGCTATTCTCCAGAGGATAAGGTTCGCATATTCAGCGTCTTTGGCGGTATCCCATATTACAACAGACAGATCGATGATTCGCTGAGCGTACGTGAGAATATGATGAATCTGATCGTAGAGCCGGGATCGCGGTTTGAAGATGAGGTTACAAATTATCTGCAGACAGAAATAGGCAAAATCGAAAATGCGAACGAAGTGTTCGAGACTCTTGCAAAAGGATATTCCAAGTACAAAGACATTCTTGACCAGTCGCACGTATCCAGCGGACCTGCTCTTGCCGATGTACTGAAACGGCTTGTACATATGGAGGTCGTCGTCAAAGAAACGCCGATCAATGACGAAAATAACAGGAAGAAAACCAGTTACCATATCAGTGATAATCTCTCACTGTTCTTCTTCCGTTATATTTTTCGTTTCGCCTCTCAAAGAAGTATTATGAACCCGGATATTTTTTATGACAGATATATCTCAGAAGATTTTGAATCCAGATATGTACCAAACCGGTTTGAGATCATCTGCAGGCAATATCTGATCCGGCAGAATAAAATGGGAACCATAGAAGAATCGTTTGAGAGGATCGGCAAATACTACTATGATTTGCCAAAAGAACGAAAGAACGGGGAATTCGATGTAGTCACGGAAGACAAAAACGGATACTTCTTCTATGAAGCAAAATTCAGAACAAAGCCTATTACAGAGCAGATCATTAAAAAGGAAATCGAGCAGGTGAATCATAGCGGATTAAAAGCGTATCGTTATGGCTTCTTTTCCCGAAGCGGATATGATGCTGACGAATCAGAAGATGCCAGAATCAAGTTAATTTCACTGCGGGAAATGTATCAAGACTGATTCAATATGTTTCAATCGTTCCGCCATCGCTGAAGCAGGCGCGGATGAACTTTTTCATGTTCCTGAACCCGCCGAGCGCTTTCTTCTCTGCAAAGATCATCCTCATTCCATCAAAAAAGCCGATTCTGCCGCCGGCCCCCTCTCCGGACAGTATGAGATATCCCTCATGATGATCCGACGCGGCATAGAGAACGCCGCCCTTATACGCAGCCTGCACGATCGCATGGATATAGGTAAACACGGCCTCTCTTGTGGGGAGGAAGCCGATCAGGCCGGTATCTTCTTCGTTATATCTGTATTCATAAAAAGCGTCCGCAACCTGACGGGAAATTTCCTCTATCTGCTTGCTGCTCATTCCCTCAAGCCTGATTACGGATTCTGATCCACTCTGAATATCCTGTCTCGGCATTTTCATATACGTACCTTTTTGCCTCTCCTCACCCGACTCCGGAAAGAAGTACGCCGCCCGGCGGCGCGCCATAGGCTTCACCCGGCTTCATACGCTTTGGGAAGACGTATGGTTCTCGCTTTTTCCTCTGTATCGTCCGATTCATCGTAACCGTCAAAGGGAGCTGTCGGATCGATCGGCTTCTGCTTTCTCTTCCATACGCTGCAGGCCTTGTCGATATGGCGAAAGGCAAAATCGAAGTCGTCCGTCCAGCCTGTATGGCCTGTGCATATGACCGGCCGTAAATTGCGGGAACGCAGAATAGACCGCAGCTTGAATAATGAGCGGCTCTGTTCCTCTATATCATCGGCCAGCCCATTAATAAAGCCATATCCTCCATCGGCGCCAAGCCATAACGCATCTCCGGTAAAAAGATAGCTGTCATCCACAAGGTAAACCATATGGCCTTTGGTGTGCCCCGGGCACAGAATCGCTTCCGCCTTGATGTCTCCGATGCGAAATATATCTCCATCTTTCAAAAGGCTCTTGCGGTTGTCGATGACAACCGGAGGAAGCGTGTACAGATGAAACAGAACCCGGCGCTTCTCTTCCCCTGTCAGATATCGGTTCTCCGTCTCGCCGATATACAGCGCTGCGCCGCGAAACAAGCCCGGGCTGTCGCGCTCCACTGCACCGACATGGTCGGTGTCCTGATGAGTGATCAGGATCTCATGAACCATGGATGGCTTCAGATCAAGCCAGCCCATCTTTTCTTCCAGCCGGTCATAATTGTACCCGGCGTCGATCATCAGCAGCTGACCGCCTTTCCTGTAAAAGAAAATATTTGCGACCCACTCCCGGACCGTGCAGACACGGCCGTCGATCCATCCCGTATTCAGGGGCTTGAAAATTCCTTTTCCCCGGTAGCTGCGGGACATCGCTTTTCTCTGGAACTCCGTCGCTTTCTTTGACATGGCCTCTTCCCCCCCTTTCTTATTTTCTCCCGAGCAGAAGAGCCGAGCCGCCAAGTCCCATCCACCGCGACTCCGAGTGGGTCATAAACAGCCCGTCCGTCGTCGGGATCAACCGCACTTCGCTGCAGCCCATATCTTTCAGCTTCTCCACAAAGGCATCCATATCGCCATATTTTGACTTCGAGAAAATGTCATGAATGGCAAAGGTACCGCCTTTCTTCAATATGCGCAGCGCCTCCAGAAGAAGCTCCTGCCGGTTTTTTGAGGGAATATTGTGATACACATAATTGCTGGCGACGGCATCAAAGCTTTCATCCGGGAAGTTCAGCGAGACGGCATCCCCTTGCACAAAGCGGGTATTTGTCACGCTTTCCGCCTCTGCATTTCTCTCACAGAGCTCCCGGCTGAAAGAAGCATAGTCCTTTCCCCAGCGGTCAAGCCCCGTGATCACCGCAGCCGGATTTCTCTTTGCACAGGCGATTGTCAGCGCACCGCTCCCGCATCCGACATCCAGCAAGGCTCCGCCGGCAGGCACGTTGACATATTCCGCAATCCCCTCAATGATCTGACGGGACATCTGCCTTTTTCCCCGGTAATCAAATGCTCTGTACATGGCAATCATCCACAGCAGTACAGCCGAAAAAACAATACATAGAATACCTGCCGCGATCCGTGCGGGAACGTATGAAACCCATATGCCGGTCACAGCCGCCAATGCTGCGGCCGCCGCGACAATCAAAATCATCCCTTTCGGCATCCAGTTTTTATAATCCGCTTTCACTTTGCCGGCCTCCTCCGTATTCCTGAAATCACATGCGTTCTGTCCTCTTTCGTCAGCAGCAGTCCGTTGTCCATCTCCGCGACGGGATTTGTCCCTGCCAAGGGACTATTGTCCGCAACGATCATGTAATCGCACACCGCATCCCCGTTCGAGCAGGTCGTCGGACGGATCAGATACAGATGCATCGCCTGTATCAGCCAATGATCCATGTTGCAGAGATACGGCAGAATTGCCATCATATCATGCTCCCTGCAGTAATCGCAGATCGGACAGCCTCGAAGTCCGAAATGAATCCCCTCGCCTGTATCGCGGTATACTTCCATCCCCCATGTGTTATGCCAGTCCTTATGAAGATGGGGCTTCAGTTTTATCTGGTAGCGTTCCAGACGCCTGATAAACAGCTTCCGCGAGAGCTTTCTGCTGATCAGAAACCGGCCCGGGAGCTTTCGCAGCAGATTCAAATGCTTATCCATCACGCCGTGCATGAGGGCATTGATTTCCTCTTCGCTGAGCTTTCGTTCCATCACCTCATAGAGAGCAAGCATCCATGCGGCCTGATACAGGTTATGGCTCATCCTGTTGGCCGCCCCGCCGATATCCGGTGCTTCGCTCAAAATGCGGCTGTACGTCTGCTTTGTCTTATGCCAGTAGAAATCAGCCTTATCCGCTCCATACCGCTTTGCAAGCGCATTCCGGCACGCAGGCTCCATCATCCTCTGATACTTCTTTGTGATCCTTTGCTTCTCTTTTTCGCTCAGCATTTGTCTGCGCACCTCCGCACCTGACAGCGATGAGCTCTCTTATCCGCTCTCGCGCCCTGTCCACGCAAAAAGGAGCACAGAGATGCTTTCTCCATGCTCCCATATTGCCGCATCCTTATCGTGAAGCGTCTCTATATGCTTCAGAATAACACGGTTTGTCTTAGCTAACAACAGTTTATTGCCGCATTCAAAAAGTATTGCGGACATCGTTCCGTACCGGAAGCGGCCACAGTGGCTTTCTTATGCTGATTTATAACCGGGAAATCCCGTCGTCCGCAAACAGGCTGTACGCATCGCTCCCGCAGTCAAAGCATTCATACCGAAGAGCGGAATAATCAATCCGACCGGTTCTGCCCGCCGGAACCGCCATGGGAAGAGCATGTCCCTTTCTGATAAACACCAGAACCTCGTTTAACGCCGCGGCAATGTAATGATGTCCCTTTTCCACAATTTCCGTATCATAGTCGTCATAGCTCCTGAACCGGCACAGCTTCATCTCCTCCGGAACATACACATATCTTCCGCCGGCATTCTGTTTATAGACAGGCGCTATCATAAGGCTCTCGCCGACAAGCAGCTGATCCTCCGTCTCATACGCCATATCGTCCTCCGGATAGGCAAAGCACAGCGGCTTAAACAGCATGTCGTCATTGCTTACGGCTTTCATAAACTCCGAATAGAGATACGGAATCAGCGAGTATCTGAGCCTCACGATGTTCCGGAAGCTCTCCGTATCCGTAAACCGGTAGAGCTCCTGTCTCCGTGTGCCCTCCGCAGAATGATTCCGGAAAAGAGGGGTGAAAATCCCGAATTCCGTCCATCGCATCAGCAGGTCTTCCGTGACATCCGCTCCAAAGCCTCCCACATCCGCGCCGCTGTACAGAAATCCGCACATATTCAGCGCGGGCATCTGCTGGATATTCAGGAGCAGATGGCTCCACCACGACTTATTATCGCCGCACCATACGCCGCCATAACGATGCATCCCGATATAGGAGGAGCGGGAAAACATCAGTATTCTCTTATCAGGGGACAGCCTCTCAAACGCCTCTCCCGCCGCTCTCGTCATGTTGTAGCCGAATATATTATGAACCTTGTCATGCCGGTATCTTGCGCCCTTGTAGTCATGATAAAAGCGTTTATAGTCCGCCTCGTTGTTCGCAAGGCTGGTCACCATATCCTGCAGCCTGAAAAAGGACCGGATATCCAGATTTTTTCCCTCAAGCTCCCTGATCTGTTCAAACACCTCATGCAGGTGATCCTCCGTGTAAAAAACGGCCGGCTCGTTCATATCGTTCCAGAAGCCGTCTATTCCGCAGTCTAAAAGAAGCTTGTACTTATCCCCGAACCATCGTCTGGCCTTTTCATTCAGAAAATCCGGAAAATGAACCTTGCCCGGCCAGACGGCCGCGACCAGATTCTCCCCGTTTTCTTTTTTGCAGAAATAATCGCCCGCTATGCCCTCCTCGTAAATATCGTAGCCCTTTTCAATTTTTACTCCGGCGTCGATAATCGGAACAAGATGGATATTCTTCTCCGCCATCTCCTTTACAAACGCTTCAAAATCAGGGAATCTCTCCTCGCTTACGGAAAAATCCTTGTAGCCGTCCATATAATCAATGTCCAAGTAAACGCTGTCTATCGGGATATCCGCTTTTTCATACTGATCGACGACCTCCCGGACCTGCTGCTCATTCATGTAGCTCCACCTGCTCTGCCCGAAGCCGAAAGCCCACAGGGGAGGAACATAGCTTTTCCCGATGATCGCCCTGAATTGTTTTACAATGTCCAGTATGCTTCTGCCCTCGATGACATATAGATACGCATCGAAATCCTCAAAGCATATGGAAAAGAAATCCTTTGCCGTATATCCGATATCAAAGGATACCTGCCCCGGAGTATCCACATACATTCCGAAGCCTCTGTCCTTTCCCCATAAGACAAAAAAGTTCTGCGCCGCGTACAGGGACCGTTTATCCTCTGTATGAACGGGATCATCCGAGCAGTTGCTTGTATAAATGAAGCCCCTTTTGTTCATTCCCCGTACGGTTTCACCAAGACCGTATACTCTGTCCTTTTTATCCATCGGAAGAACCATTTCGTTCTTTCCGTTTACTTTTTCATAATAAGGAACCGGCCCGTCCTCGACAGGCAGATCGGCGACGACAGAGTCTGTCTCTATCGGATTCCCAATACGGTATTTTCTGATCATTATCCTTTCACTCCTCCTACTGTGATTCCCCGCTTCATCTGCGTCTGTGCGGCGATATATATCATAATGATGGGCAGCATAGACATCAGACTGCCTGCCATCAGAACATTATACTCCGTATCATACTGTCCGTTCAGCGTATTTAACGCCAAAGTGAGCGTCATTTTATTTTTGTCGGACAGCATGACAAGCGGCCATAAATAATCATTCCATGCTTCCATAAACGTAGTAATGGAAAGCGTCGCCAGCGCAGGAAGCATCATCGGCATGATAATATCCTTATAGATTTGAAACAGCCCCGCACCGTCGATCCTGCCGGCCTCCATGTAATCATCCGGCAGCGCCCTCATATTCTGCACAAGCAAAAATACTGCAAACGCTTTGAAAACAGGCGGAGAAATGACGCTTGTATAGGTATTGATCAGCGAAAGCCTGTTCATAATGATGAACATCGGGATAAGCGTTATCTGAACCGGGATCATCATCGAGGTCAAATATAATGCAAAGATCAGCTTTGCTCCCCGGAATCTGATTTTGGCGATCGCAAACGCCGCCATAGACGCGGACAGCACGGTGATCGCAACATACATGACGGTAATGAACGCGCTGTTCGCGATGGCTCTGGCAAAAGGGAACAGGGTAAACACTTTCTTATACGAATTAAGCGAGGGATGCTCGGGAATCCATTGGATGGGAAGAGCCATCAGGGCTCCCTTTGATTTCAGCGAGGTCGAAATCATCCAGTACAGAGGAATGGTGACGATAACCGTCAATGCGGCTGCCCCTATGTAAAATAAGATATTATAAACTGCCTTCTGTGTCTTACGATTCATAATGCACCCACACTTTCTGCATTTTAAGCTGGGCCAGAGTCAATATCCGTATGATCACAAACAGCAGCCACGAGTATGCCGCGGCATATCCCATTTTGAAATAGCTGAATGCGTATGTATAGATTCGTTCAACCATTACCTGCGTCGCGCCGTTCGGTCCTCCCTCCGTCATAATCAGCACCTGCGGGAACAGCTGAAAGGCGTTGATCAGGGACATAATCAGGCAATAGAATAACGTCGGAGACAAAAGGGGCATCGTCACGCTGAACAAGGTTCTCAGTTTTCCTGCGCCGTCCACCTTGGCCGCCTCGTAATAGGTCGGATCGATTCCTCTGAGGCCTCTGAAAATGTATAACCCGTAATATCCCATGTCTTTCCATACGGAAGCCAGCACGATGCCGGGCATAGCCCAATATCGATTGGTCAGCCAGTCCGGCCCTTTCATCCCGAATATCCCTATGATGGAATTGATAACCCCATACTGCGAGCTGAGCACCCACTTCCAAATGAGACTGGCCGCCACCCATGAGGTTAAAACCGGGACATAAAAAAGGACTCGCATGACGCCTGTCAGCTTTTTGTCCGTATGCAAAATAAGCGCAATGATCATGGAAAAAATAAATCCGAGAGGAATATACAGCACGATATAATACAGAACATGCAGAAGCGTATTCCAGAACTCCTTATGCGTCAGCAGCCGGATATAGTTTTGAAATCCCACAAAATGATCCGGTATCGTGTGAATCGTGAATTTTTCCAGACCGCTCCAGTCTGTCAGGCTGAGCGCGGTCGCCATAAGAATCGGGAAAAAACTGAATATCATCATTCCCACGATGCTCGGAAGCATGAACGGTATCGCCTGAACTATTTTTTGCTTTTCCTTTGACATAGTATTCTCCAATGCCGAAGTGCCCCCGAAGAGGCACCACGCAGCGGGGCAGCCGTGTAAAAAATGAGCCTGCAGTCCATTTTTCTTTATACCTCGCCCCGTTCCATATATAAAATGTGGCCTCATCACTCCACGCCTCGAGAACCATGACCGTGGCGGGAAGATCGTATTTTCCCAGATTTTTGACGACCTCCTCCACAGCCCTCTGCGAATTCCACCGATTTGCCGAGACCCATGGACCAAAGGCATATTTGGGGGGGCGCCTTTATCCCGCCGATATAGCGGTTAAATTCCCTGACAATATCCGCCGGGTCCCCCTGAAACAAAAGCAGCGAAGCGCTCAGCGGAACGCTGCATTGAATGTCATCGTCAAACGCAAAGGCCGTCTCGCAATCCGTCTCGACAAACAGTCCCCACCCGGAATCCGTAAAAAAGAACGGGATGCTGCAATAAGTCTTCTCTCCCTGATTGCAGAACTTTTCCTCAACCCGATTGATACAGCTGTGTCCCTTTTGCCTGTTTTAATTGTTTCGCTGCTTTTTCCTGTATCGAGTCGTATCATGAATATCACCATGCCGTCATGAATATCGCCATGCCGAAAGGCGCCGCGGGATTTATCGCACCGGCTCCCTCACGCTTTCTCTTTCCACCACCTCAAACTGCATGGCGATATCCTGCCTTGGATAAGACCTGTTCTCGAGAGTTCTTGCCAAAATCTCGACCGCCATTCTCCCTTTGCCATAAATATCCTGCCTGATTGTGGTCAGTCCAGGCGTGATATATCCGGATATTTCCAGATCATCAAAGCCGATCACCGAGTAATCAGCGGGAACATGCTTCCCCATCCGGTAAAAGCCCTTGATGGCGCCGATGGCTAAAACATCCGCCGTCGTGACAATCCCCGTGACCGGTATTCCGTCCCTTACGATTTTTTCCGCCGCTTCCACTCCGCTGTCAAAGTCAACCTCCCCCTCAAAAATCAGAGCCTCGTCATATGGAATCCCGCACTCAGACAACGCTCTTTTATACCCTTCATGGCGCTTCTTGATCACGCCGTCCTCTTTCATCCTCCCGGACAAAAAGCCGATTTTTGTATGATGCTTTTCCAGCATATACTTTGTGGTCATATACCCGCCGAGCTCATCGTCAATCCTGATGTTGTGAAAATGCTCATCCTTGCAGTAACTGTCAATCAGCACGGCTGGAATCCCTATTTTTTTGAACTGCTCGAAAAATTCGTCGGGATAAACGCCGATGGCGATCACCGCGTCCAGATTTCTTTCATACACGAGCTTCCGGTAGGATTCATCCACATCCGTCCCGGAAATCAGTATGTGATATCCGATCTTTCGGGCGTGATACTCGATCGCGCTGATGATCTCGCTGTAAAAGCTGTTCTGAAACATCAGCTGACTGCCGGGCTCTGTCTGCGGTATCACCACGCCCACCATTCTCGACATCTTATTCGTCAACGAGGCCGCGCCGAGGTCGGGAACATACTGGAGCTCCTCGACTGCCTTTTTTACTTTTGCTCTCGTCTCTTCCGTGATCGGCCTATCGGCATTGTTCAGAATATATGACACTGTCGCTTTCGATACGCCCGCCCTCTCGGCAACATCTTTCAGTGTGGCTCGTTTCATGCTGTATCCTCACTTATTTAATCGGTTAAATTGATAATACATCGATCCGCTTCAAATTTCAATACTGCTGCCGCAATTTACGGTGAAAGTCCAGCCGCGATGATCCTGACCCACGGAGGCCCTGCTCACCGGCGGACAGGGACATCAGCGACGACAACAGGTATGAGCATGAAGCGACTCACAGGCGCTCAGAAATTCTTCCACCGGAAGCGGTCTGGAAAAGAGAAAGCCCTGAAGGAAGTCGACGCCCAGCCGTTCCAGTTCATCCGCGGCCTCCCGCGTCTCCACGCCCTCCGCTGTGACGGTGTAGCTAAGACTCCGAAACGCGCTGATTGTCATCTCGAGAATCGCGTCCGGCTGCCGGAAATGATCCCATACCAGCTCTTTATCCAGCTTGATGTTACGGAAAGGCAGTTCCTTGATCCGGCACGCATTGGAATACCCACTGCCGTAATCATCCAGCGCAAAAATAAATCCCGCCTCCTCCATCTGCTTCATGAACCGGAGGAGCCGCTGCCGGTCAATGCAGGACTCCTCGGTAATTTCCAGATGAATCCGTCCCGGCTGAACCCCGTATCGGCCGGCAATCGCGCGGAACTCGCCGGGCACCGTCGGATTCAGGCACTGCACCGGGGAAAGATTGACGTTGATCCACTGCAGTCCGAGTCTCTCGCTGTGCTCCGCAAAGAACGCGCAGGCGCGGTCAAAAATCTGTTTTCCGAGACTCTCGATTGCTCCGTTCTGCTCCGCCAGGGAAATAAACTGATCCGGGAGCACACAGCTCCCGTCTGTATCACGCAGGCGCATCAGAGCTTCTGCACCCGCAAGCTTCCTCGTCCTTGCATCCACAATGGGCTGCAGGAACATCTCCACAATATTCTGCCGTGCCGCGCCCGCAAGAAGCTGCTTGACATGCCAGTCCCGCTTGACCTCTGCGAGCTCCTCCGGCGTCACCATGAATCCCCGGCAGCCGGCGCGCTCTCTCCGGAGCAGAATCGACTTCATGCTCTGAATCAGCTCCAGATGAGACGTTATCCCGCAGCGATCATCGGTCACGGCAAACACCGGCGTCAGATAAAACTCCCAGTTTCCGAAGCGCCACGGACGGCGGAAGCGCTCTTTCAGCTCCGTCACCGTCTTTCCCGCATCAAAGTCCGCCCCTCCGAGCAGGCAGAACCTGCCCTCCGCATAGAACATGCTGACATCGGGATAGCGGTCCTGCAGGAAGCGTCCCACCTCCATGACGGCGGCGTCGACCTGCGCCTTCCCGCAGATCTCGATATTCTCGTAATAGAGACTTATCTTAAACGCAAAAAAGCAGTATGCGCCCCGTGGCAGCCTCTCCTCAAGGGCTTCCTCCAGCGCATCCTCGTTGAACATCTCCGTATTGCCCTGCTGATAAATATCCGGGTTTTCAAAGGCGATGAATACAAAGGCGATCGCCAGATTCCCGAACATTCCCATGCCGACGTTCCGCTCCATCATCGCGCGCACAAGAGTCCCGACAAAGAGCGTCAGCAGATACAGCGCGGCAAAATATATCTGGAATACGGTAAAGCGTTTCCTCTGCTTCCAGAGCAGAACAATGCAGATCAGAACATAGAGTATCGTCTGGGAAAAAATCAGATACATCAAGCTGCCGCGCCGGTAACCCAGAGGATCAAAATAAAATACCCTCGTCCTCCACATGTCCGCCAGCGTCACAAAAATCGGCAGGACGAGCAGAAGCTGTCCCGCTCGTTCAAATATTCGTTCCGTCCGCGCAGTCAGACCGAAGAGCAGAATGGAATAGTAATAAAAAAAGTATGCCCTGAACACGATGCAGAGAATGTACAGAGTATTCAGAAAAACAAGAAGTGCAACAGAATGTTGTCTGTGCCCGGCATTCATGTGCGCGGACAGCAGATTGGCCGTCATGGTGAGAACATGACTGTACATCAGAATATTAAAAACCCGGCTGCGGCGGACCGGCAGCTTTCTGCGCATAAAGCGATCTGCAAAAAGCGCCAGCATGACCAGAACATCAATCGCAGCAAATAGAAAGATCATTTCCCGTCTCCCTCTCAGCTTTGTTTCCGCGCATCCAGAAATTCTGCACAGGAAGCTTTCGATTCGCAAAGAAAGAGACACAAAACAAGGCGCAAAATCTTACAATTCTGCCCACCCCCCCCCCGAAAAATTCAGACATTTTATGAAATGATCCATTGCCTGCTCTGTCCTGCTGTGATATTCCATCTATTCTATGTGATTTCCTTTCCGCCGACAGCGGAAAAACAGACCGCTGTCTCCCCGCCTCTGCCATATGTCTATAAAATAACATAGTCTTTCTCTCCGCACAACAGCCGGTCTTACCGCCGCGCAGAGGTAAACGGCGGTCCTGCGCCGCGGCGGCAGCCTCTGGTTCCGGCTGCCGATGAGCTTCTGTTTCGGGCGGCTCTCGGCAGCTTCTTCCGGCGCGGGCCCAAACCGCCGTTCTCCGAACGCTTATACGCTCAGCTTCCGGTCCATAATCCAGCCGGCCGAGAGGTAAAGCGCGATCACAATGACAACATCAAAGCCGATGAAAAGAAGCAGTCCCGACAGTCCGTTTCCGTGCGGAAGCACAAAGCCTTTCAGATATCCCCAGAGCACGGACACGGCCACAAAAAAGGCAAAGCTGATCAGCGCCCCGAAGCGCTTCCCGTTCATAATCGCCGCCTGCAGAACGACGGAGAAAAATGCCGCTGCAATGACGCTGATCCACCACACAAGGATTCCCAGAGCAGCGCTGAGCGCCGCATTTGCCGTCAGGCCCTCGGAAGCGAGCTCGAGCCGCAGCATGCGGTACGCCTCTCCCGGAATACCCGCCGTATTCACAACAAGAAGAAGTACATCGACAGCGGCGAGCGCGATGAAGAAAAGACCGCCGGCAACAGCAGAAAGCATGCTCTCAAGGAACTTCGCCCCGAGAATCGAGTAGCTGCTGTTCGGCGTCATGAACAGCATATAGCTCTGCTTGGAATTCAGTTCCCTGTAAAGAAGCTGAATACTCTGCAGGGCCCAGAGCTGCGGCCCCAGCAGTCCGCAGAACATCAGCCCTATGGTTCCCGCCATAAGGAATCCCACATAACTCCCGTCGTTCTGAAAATTCGTCCCCTTTCCCGACAGAAAACCGATCAGAAAGATCGCTTCCATGACAAAGGTCAGCACGATGACAGCGATTTTAAGAGACAGGGTTTTCCGAACCTCATATTTGAACAGCGTTAACATAAACATCCTCCTTTGTATCCGCCGAAGCGTCTCACTGCATGATTTCCCGGTAGCGGTCCGCAAGCGACTGCCCGTGCTCCGAGCGCAGATTCTCCGTATCACAGATTTCCACAATTTTCCCGCCGCGGATAAATACCGCTGTATCCACAACCGTCTCGATTTCCTCGACCAGATGGCTCGACAGCACCAGCGAGACGCCCTCTTCGAGAGAGCCGACAATCGTCTCCATAATGCGGTCTCTGGCGATCAGATCGATGCCGTTCAGCGGCTCGTCCAGAAGATATACCCTCGCACGCCGTGCAATCGTGACGGCGATTTTCAGCTTTGCCATCATTCCCGAAGAAAGATTCTTTACTTTCAGCTCCTCTGAGAGCTCCATTTTCCCCAAAAGCTCACGGAAGAGCTCCATGGAAAAGTCCTCGAAAAAGTCCTCATAGTAGCGCCCGACGTCGCGGATTGTCATCCATGAATAGAAATACGGCTCTGTGGACATATAGGCGACAGAACGGCGGCTGCAGATCCCGACCGGATCTCCGTCAAAGAGCATCTCTCCCGCGCTCGGCTTTGTGAGCGAGGCGGCGATCTTCATCCATGTCGTTTTTCCGCTCCCGTTCGGTCCGAGAAGCGCATAGATTCTGCCCGGCTCGATCCGAAGCGTCACATCCTCCAGCGCCCTCTTATTCAAAAAATATTTACTGATTGCTCTGCTTTCCAGCATCGTTGTTTTCCTCCTCCCGTATCATGTCCGTAATTTCCTCTGTCGTAAAGCCGAGCTCCCGCATATTCTGCATGAAGTATGCGAGCAGCTCATCCGCCATCTCCTGCCTTATCCTGTCGACCAGACCGGGATCCTCATTGACAAAGGTTCCCAGCCCCCGCTTTGTGTGACAGATTCCCTCCTGCTCGAGTACCTGATATACCCGGACGGAAGTGTTGGGATTGATCCGATAGCGGATTGCCAGATCGCGCCCGGACGGCAGCTTGTCGCCGGCCCGAAGCACGCCGGATGCAATGTCCTTTCGGATCGCGGTCACGACCTGCAGGTAGATCGGAATGGATGCGTCATAATTCATTCTGTCCTCCTCTCTTTCCTAGTGCACTATTATATTAGTGCGCTAGGAAAGTATTCGTCAACAGCGATACGTAAAAAATTGCCGGCACATTTTTCCTATAAGCCCGTTTTGTCCTGTAAGCCGCAAAAAACCCTCCCCGCAGGGAGAGCTTTCACATTCAGAGCTTTTATATTTAGAACTTTTACATTCAGAATTTTCGCATTCGCAGCCCGGCGCGGACGGCGTCCCCCTCAGGGCGGTCAGCGCGGCGCATCTTTCCGGTATACCGGTTTTCTGCTTTTCAGTTCCTCATACAGCTCACGGTAATTCTCGTAGCGGATTCTTGAAATCGCTCCCTCCCGGGCGGCCTGCCGCACGGCACATCCGGGCTCCTCCAGATGCCGGCAGCCGTGAAAGCGGCACTGCGCCGCCGGTCCCTCGAACTCCGGATAGCAGTCCCGCAGCTGCTCTGCGCCGATCCCCTCGAGAAAAAGCGAGGTAAAGCCCGGCGTATCGCAGACATAGGCGCCGTCCCCCGCCGAGAAAATCTCCACATGACGCGTGGTATTCTTTCCTCTCTGAATCTTGCGTGTGAGCTCGCCGGTCTCCATCTGCGCGTCAGGGCACAAAAGATTGATCAGCGTCGACTTTCCGACGCCGGAGGGACCGGTAAAAACGGTCGTCTTTCCCGCGAGCCGCTCCCGGAGCCGCTCTACGTCCGCCGGATCCCGCGTGCTCATGAACAGGACGGACGCGTCGCAGTGCTCATAAATCTCGCGCAGCTCATTCCTCTCCGCCTCACCGGCGAGATCGGCCTTATTGAAGCAGAGCATGGCGGGCAGCCCCGCCTCCTGCATCGCGATAAGAAAACGGTCAAGCATATTATAGCTCGGCGCAGGCCGGGTAATGGCAAAGACAAGAAGCGCCTGATCGACATTTGCCACGCTCGGACGCAGAAGCTGATTCCTCCGGGGCAGGATGCGCGTCACATTCCCCTCTTTCGGCTCGGAAGCAAGATCCGTCACGTCAAAAAGAACATCGTCCCCCACTAACGGCTTTACGCCCATCGAACGGAACACACCCCTCGCCCGGCAGCGGTACTGCTCCGTCCCGGTATGCACTTCATAAAAGCCGGAGAGGCTTCGGATGATCTTTCCCTGCAAAGCGCCTCCTCAGGTATCCGGTGTAAATGTCAGCGCCCGGGTGATTGTCTGCTGACTGGTGCCGCCCGGCGCCGTGACCGCCGCACCGGTGGAGGGATCCGTCGTCACCGTCGAATCCGCCGTATAGGCCCATGTCATCTGAAGCGTCGCCGTGGCGGAGGAGACATGGAGAATGCTGAACGCCTGCGGGAAGCTGTCGTAGGTCGTATTGAGCAGCGTCGTACCGTCCGCCGCAATGATCACGACATAGACCGGCGTTCCCGGGCGGTAATTCGGATTCTCCGCCGCGGAGGGCGCCGCGATGTCTCCGCTGTAACTGTATGTCGCAGCCTTGTCCCGGACGACCGTGATGTTGACTTTCGTCCCCTCCTCGACATAGCTGCGCGGCTTCTCGCTCTGCTCCGTCACAAGCCCTTTCAGATTGTTGTCGTCGCTGTCCACCTCCGTGACCTCGCCGAGCGCCAGACCGGATTCCACGAGGAGCGCCATAGCGTCCTCCTCCGTCATTCCCGTGAGCGTAGGCACCGCCACCTTGCCGGTCGTATCCTCGCCGGAGCTGACAGTGATCGTAACCACCGTTCCGCTCAGCGCGGTGCTGTTCCCCTCCGGATCCTGCGATATCACGATGCCTGCCTCTACATCCGCGCTCGGCAGCTCCTGCACATTGACCTTAAAGCCTTTCTGCGCAAGCTGGGACTTGGCGACCGCCTTGTCCTGTCCCTTTACATCCGGAACGTCGACCATGGTTCCGTCTGTCCCGGCGCTTACCGTCAGCTCCACCGCCGTGCCGGAGGCAAGCTCCGCCCCCGCCTCCGCGCTTGCGGAGATGACTTTCCCGGATTCGTACTCCGAAGACTGCGCATAGATCACCTGCGGCACAAGCCCCAGATTTTCAAGCTCTGTTTTCGCCGTTTCCACATCCTTGCCGACGATCCCGTCCGGGAAGACCACCATGCCGGATTCCGCACGGGTGTCATCCGTCCCGGAGGCATTTCCCCAAAAGCCCATGGCGCGGCCCGCGAGGAAAATGATCACAAGACCGATGAGAAGCGCCGCCAGCACGGAAAGAATGGTGGTAAGCCGCTCCATGCGGGGGCTGTAATCGTCCTCGTCGTCATTAAAGTCGTCCCCGTAATCATCCTTTTCGTAGCGGCGGCGCACATCGCGCTCAAGCCGCATCGGCTCTGCGCTGCGCGGCCGTCCCTCGCGCGGCCGTCTGGGTGCGATCTCCTCCGGGTCGTCCAGCTCCTCCGGAGCGGGACGCTCGGGACGCCGGTCATACTGTCCGCGGATATCTCTGCGGTCGCGCTCCGTCGCCATGCGTGTCGCCGATTCCTCATCGGGATCCACGCGCTGAACAAAGTCCTCCTCCGGATGGAGGAGCGATTCTTTCAGATCCGCAATGAGCTCCGGCATGCTCTGATAGCGGCGGTCCGGACTCTTCTCGCAGCATTTCAGGACAATCTGTTCCACGCTGCGGGGGATTTCCGGGACAAAGCCGCAGGGAGAGGGCATCGGCTGCTGGATGTGCTTGATGGCGATCGCCACCGTCGTCTCCCCGTTGAAAGGGACACGCCCGGTCAGCATTTCAAACAGCGTGATGCCGAGAGAATAAATGTCGCTCTTCTCGTCGCTGTACCCACCGCGCGCCTGCTCGGGCGAGGTGTAGTGAACGGAGCCCATGACATTGGATGTGATCGTATTGCTGGTCGCCGCTTTCGCAATGCCGAAATCCGTGACCTTGACCTTGCCGTCTTTGGAAATGATGATGTTCTGGGGCTTGATATCCCGGTGAATGACATGATTTCTGTGCGCCGCGTCCAGTCCCATGGAGACCTGTATCGCGATGCTGACCGCCTCCCGGACCGAGAGTCTGGCCTTTTTTTCGATATATTTTTTGAGCGTGATCCCGTCGACCAGCTCCATGACAATGTAATAGACGCCCTTTTCCTCTCCGACGTCATAGACATTGACAATATTCGGGTGCATCAGCCCGGCGGCCGCCTGCGCCTCCACGCGGAATTTGGAGACGAAATTCGCATTGTCCGCAAACTCCTGCTTCATGACCTTGACGGCGACAAAGCGGTTCAGCTTGTGGTCTTTCGCCTTATAGACATCCGACATCCCGCCCGTTCCGATTTTTTCAAGAACCTCATAACGATCGGCGATCAACATTCCTATCTTAATCATTCAAAACCTCATTGCGCGGCTGCTGTGCAGCGCCGGCTCTTCTGCTGCCTCCCGCAGAAACGGCAGGGCTACTCTCCCATCGGATATGGTTCAATCAGAATTACCGTAATATTATCCCGTCCCCCGTTCCGGTTCGCCTCATTCACCAGCTCTCTGGCCCGCTCGTCCTCCGTGCCGTCCTCATGAACAATCTGCGCGATCCGTTCATCCTCGACCATGTTGGTGAGGCCGTCGGTACACATCAGTATGGTGTCGCCGCTGCGGATCGTCTCGGAAAAATAGTCGAGCATAAGCTCCTCCTCCGCGCCGACCGCCCGGGTGATGATGTTCTTGTCCGGGTGCGTTCTCGCAACCCGCTTATCAAGCCCCCCGGCAAGAACCATTTCCTCCACAAGAGAGTGATCCACCGTCACCTGCCGGATCGTTCCGTCCGCCGAGACAATGTACAGCCTGCTGTCCCCGACGTTGACGGCCATCATCCGGTCCCCGTCCACCGTGCACAGCACAAAGGTCGTTCCCATGCCGTAATATTCCTCATGCTCGGCCGCCGTATCGCGAAGTCCGCGGTTTGCCTCTGCCAACGCCCGCTGCACCAGTTCCCGCGGCTCCCCGCGGTCGGAGCTGCGGATCGCCTCCACCACCCGGTCCACCGCATAGCGGGAGGCAAAGTCCCCGGCCCGATGGCCGCCCATGCCGTCCGCCACGATATACAGATTTGGAAATCTGCCCACCGGGGCATCCGAGGTGTAGAAGCTGTCCTGATTCAGTTTTCGTTTCTGTCCGATATTGGTGATCGCGGCCGATTTCAGCATAATTCTCCGTTACGACAAAATGTGCCTGCGTCTTAACTGCCCGCAAGCACCGTCAATGTCTCTGCCCATCTCTCTCCTAATAGTAACATTAACGCCGCTTTTTTCAAGTCTGTTTTTGAACGCCTGCACGGCCTCTGCGCCCGTTTCCACATAGCCGCGCTCCTTTACGGGGTTGACCGGGATCAGGTTGACATGCGCCCGCAGGGAGAGCGCCAGCGCGGACAGTCCCTCCGCATCGGAGACGGAATCGTTCACGCCCCGGATCAGCGTGTACTCAAACGTCACCTGCCTGCCGGTCGTCTCATAATAAAAGCGCAGCGCGGACATCGTCTCCTCGATGGTATAGGTCTCCGCGACCGGCATGATTTCCCGCCGCCTCTCATCCGTCACCGCATGCAGGGAGAGCGCCAGCGTGATCTGCAGCCCCTCGCGGGCAAGCTTCCGGATCCGGGGAACAATGCCGCAGGTAGAGACGGTGATGCTCCTCTGGCTGAGATTCATCCCCTCCTCACAGCAAAGAAGACGGAGAAAGCGGACCAGATTGTCGTAATTGTCCAGAGGCTCCCCGGTTCCCATCACCACCACATGCGATATTTTCTCCCCGGTGATCCGCCGTATTTCATAGATCTGCTCCAGCATCTCGGAGGCGGCGAGGTTCCGCTCCCAGCCGTTCAGCGTGGACGCACAGAACCGGCACCCCATGCGGCAGCCGACCTGCGAGGAGATGCAGACGCTGTTGCCGAAGCGGTAGCGCATGAACACGCTCTCGACAAAATTTCCGTCGGGAAGGGCGAACAGAAACTTCTGCGTACCGTCAAGCGCCGAGATCTGCCTGTCCTCCATGCGGAGCGTGTTCCACGCAAAGCTCTCCCGGAGCCCCGTCCGAAGCGTAGCGGGAAGATTGGTCATCTCATCAAAATTCCGCGCAAGCTGCACATGGATCCAGCGAAAAATCTGATCCGCGCGGTACCGCGGCATATGAAAGCTCTCCAGATAGAGCCGGAGCTCCCCGGGCGTCAGTGATTTGATATCCGTCATACGCATCTCCACAGCGGAGCGGCCCTACCGTTCCGGAAAACGGAATCTGGCGATGAAAAAGCCGTCTGTCCCGTGAATATCCGGCATAAGCTGCACGGTATTGCCCCGGATCCCTGGAAGTCCCTCCGGCAGCAGCCCTTTCAGCGGATCCGGGAGCAGTCCCAGCTCGCGCTCGATAAACTCCGCGTTCTCCTCATTCTCCATCCTGTTGATCGTGCAGGTGCTGTAAATCAGAACGCCGCCCGGCTTTCCGTAGCCGGCGGCCCGGCGCAGAATCTCCCTCTGCAGGTGCGCCAGTACATCCAGATCCTCCCGCGTCACGCGGTAGCGGATACCCTGCTTGCGCCCCATGACGCCAAGCCCGGAGCAGGGAGCGTCGCAGATCACAAGATCCGCAGTTTTCCTCTCGCTCTCCGGGATTTTGGCACGCGCATCCCGTATTCCCGCCGTAACCAGAGACGAAAGCCCCATGCGCTCCAGATTTTCCTCGATGCGGCGAAGCTTTCCCGGGTACTGATCAAAGGCAAACACCCGGCCCGCATGCAAAGCGCCCGCCGGAAGTCCACCCGCGCCGGAAAGGCCTCCGCCGTCCTTGCCTGCCGCCGCACAGGCAAGGAGCTTATCCGCGCAGTGCATGGCTTTGCCGCCCGGCGCCGCACAGACGTCATAGACGGTCTCCCCGCCCCGTATGCCCGCCGCCTCCGCGCAGAGCTGCGAGCTCTCGTCCTGCACCGTGAAAGCCCCCTCGGCAAAGCCCGGGAGCCTCCGGATATCCGCTGTGCCGCGCAGAGAAAAGGCATACGGGAGCCAGCGGGAGGGGACGGGCTCCGCACCGGCTGCCGCGAGCTCTGCAAGGAGACGCTCCCGTCGGGCGGGAGACAGAAATTCCCGGAGCCGTATCGTGACGGGGCGGATCCGGTTCATCATCTCCGCAATCTCCTCTGCGCGCTGCCCGCCCTGCTGTTCCCGCCAGAGCGCAAGGATCCAGTCCGGAATCGAATAGCGGATATCCGTCCGCCCGGAGGAGAGTTCCGCGCGCAGGCTCTCTTTTTCGGCGGCCACGCGCCGCAGCACCGCATTGACGAAGCCGGCGAGGTTTCCAAAGCCATACCGCCTCGCGAGCTTCACCTGCTCGTTGCAGGCCGCCGCATCGGGCACCGCGTCCATATAAAGAATCTGATAGATTCCCATGCGCAGAATCCAGCGTATGGCGGGCCGGAGTCGAGCCGCAGGCTGCCTTGAAAAGCGATCGATCACCGCATCAAGGCGCAGGCGGTCGCCGAGGCACCCCTCCGCAAGCCGCTTGAGAAACGCTCTCTGGTTCTCCGGCAGCTCCGCGCGCTCATCGAGCGCCCGCCGGAGCTCCGCGGAGAAGCGAACCGGATCGCGCTCCGTCTCCATCAAAATGCGGAGAACCGTATTTCTGCTGTTCCGTTCCATGAGTCCTCTCTCCGCTTTCTCTTGTTTCCCGCGGTCAGCCGAGCCGTTCTCCCCGCTTCACCGGGTATCCCCTCAGAAACTCCTCCGCGGAGATCCGCTTTTTCCCCTCAAGCTGCACCTCCGTGAGCGCAAGCACGCCGTCGCTGGTGCTGACATAGATGTGCCCGCGGTCGGTTCCGGCGACCGTCCCGGGCAGAAGCGCATCCTCTTCCGTCTGCTCTCCCGCATCTCCCGCCCAGAGCTTGAGCTTCTTCCCCCGGAACACCGTGCAGGCGCAGGGCCACGGATTGAGCCCACGGATCCGCCGCTCGATGACGGCGGCGGACTCGTTCCAGTCCACCGTCCCCATATCCCTGCGCAGCATTCCGGCGTAGCTCGAGAGCCTTTCATCCTGCGGAATCCGCGTAAGCTCCCCCGCGGCGATGGCCGGGAGGGCTTTCACAAGAAGCTCCCCGCCGAGCGCCGCCAGTTTTTCATACAGGCTCTCACCGGTCTCTTTCGGTGCAAGCGGGATCCTCTCCTGAAACAGGATATCCCCCGTGTCGAGCCCCGCGTCCATCTGCATGATGGTCACGCCGGACTCTTTCTCCCCGTCGATGACAGCCTGCTGAATCGGCGCCGCACCCCGGTATTTCGGCAGGAGCGAGGCGTGTACATTGACCGCCCCCCGCGGCGGAATATTCAGAATTTCCTGCGAAAGAATCTGACCGAATGCTGCGACCACAATGAGATCGCAGTCCTCCTCCCGGAGACGCGCCGCCGCCTCAGGATTCCTGATGCGGTCCGGCTGAAAAACCGGAATGCCCCACTTCTCCGCACAGCGCTTGACCGGCGTCTTCTCCATTTCACGCCCCCGTCCCCGCGCCCGATCCGGCTGCGTGACGACAAGGCAGACTTCCTCTCCCGCCTGCATCAGGGCCTCGAGGGGCGCCACGGCAAAATCCGGCGTTCCCATAAAGATGATTCTCATTTGCTGACCTCTCTGCCCTTACTCCTGATTCTGATTTTGCTGCTGAGCCTGATTCTGCTCCGAATTCTGTTCCTGCGCCTCGTTCTGCCGCGTAAGCAGCTCATTGTCGATGAGCTCACCCTCGACCAGCTCTGTGTACATATGACCGTCCAGATGATCGATCTCATGACAGAACGCCCTCGCCAGAAGCTCCGTGCCCTCGAGCTCAAGCGGCCTGCCCTCGAGGTCCATAGCCTTTACCCTGACATAAGACGGCCGCGTGACCACCCCGGACTTTCCCGGAACGGAAAGACAGCCCTCATAGCCGGTCTGCTCCCCGCTGGATTCCACGATCACGGGATTGATCAGGACAAGCGGCTGATCCTGCTCCTCCGAGCAGTCGATCACCACCATGCGCTTCAGCACGCCGATCTGCGGCGCGGCGAGGCCGACCCCGCCCGCGTCATACATGGTCTCCAGCATATCCGCCGCCATCTCACGGATGCGGGGCGTGATCTCCGCCACTTCCTTTGCCCGCTTGGACAAAACCGGGTCCCCCTCCTCACGGATACTGCGAATTGCCATAATCATACTCTCCTTTTCAAAACAAGCCGTCCCGCAGAGCGCCCGAAGCCTCAGAACGGATTCATCGGATCAAAATCAAACTGGATCTGGCAGGCTCTGCCGCGGGGAGCGCACGTGACGTTGCCGCCCTCTCCGCCTGTTCCCAGACGGCTCTCAATCCTGTCCTTATACCGAACAAGTGTATCATATTTCGGGTGTTTGATATAGACCACATAGCGGTACAGGTCGCGCGCACGGGCGAGCGCGGCCTCCGACGGCCCGAGCAGCACGGCATCTGCCCCGCCGCTCTCCTCCCTCTCCCGCTCCGCCGCAGCCCGGATCTCTCCGGCCATGGCGAGGGCGGCATCCGCATCCTCGCCCTGCACCTGCACGGCCAGCATATGGCAGACCGGCGGATAGCCAAGGAGCCTGCGGTAGCCCATTTCCTCCCGGTAAAAGCCCTCGTAGTCATGCTTCGCCGCGTAGCGCACCGCATAATTTCCGGGATCGTATGTCTGGATCACCACCTCACCCGGGCGCTCTCCCCGGCCTGCGCGTCCCGCAGCCTGCGTGAGAAGCTGAAAGGTTCTTTCCGCCGCCCGGTAATCGCCCGCATGCAGCGAGAGATCAGCCATCAGAACGCCGACCAGCGTGACCCCGGAGAAATCGTGTCCCTTGACGATCATCTGCGTCCCGATGAGAATATCCGCTTCGCCGTCCGCGAAGCGGGAGAGAATCTGCTCATGGGAATGCTTCTGCGCCGTCGTATCGGCGTCCATCCGCAGCACCCGCGTCCCGGGAAAGAGCTCCCGCACGTTCTCCTCCACGCGCTCCGTGCCGATACGGAAGCCCGCGATATAGGGAGAGCCGCACTCCGGACAGCGCCGGACTGCCGGCTGCGTATAGCCGCAGTAGTGACAGACCAGATGCCGGTCCCTGCCGTGCTCCGTAAGCGAGACGGCGCAGTGCGGGCAGAGCAGAACATGCCCGCAGGCCCTGCACGAGACGGAGCCGACCACCCCTCTCCGGTTGAGAAACAGCATGATCTGCTCATTTCTGCGAAGCCGGTCCTCCATGAGGGATTGCAGCTCCTCCGAGAAAATCGTCCGGTTCCCCTGCGCCAGCTCGCGCCGCATATCCGCAATCCGGACCGCCGGAAGACTCCCTCCCGTCAGGCGCTCCCCGAGGCGGTACATCCGGTAGCTGCCGCACTCTGCCTGGTAGCGGGATTCCATGGAGGGCGTCGCCGACCCCAGCACGACGCAGGCACCGCACAGCCCGGCGAGCCGGATCGCCGTCTCCCGCGCATGGTATTTCGGCATCGTCTCGTTCTTGTAGCTCCCCGCATGCTCCTCGTCGAGGACAATGACCCCCAGATTCGGAAACGGTGTAAACAGCGCGGAGCGGGGGCCGATCACGACATCGACCTCCCCGCGGCGGGCCCGCTCAAACTGATCGTATTTTTCCCCGTCGGACAGCGTGGAGTTCATAACCGTGACCCGGTCGCCAAAGTGTCCGTAAAAACGCAGCAGCGTCTGGTAGCTGAGCGCGATCTCCGGAATCAACATGATCGCCTGCCGTCCTCTTGCCACGGCACCCTCGATGATCCGGATGTAGACCTCTGTCTTGCCGCTGCCCGTGATGCCGTGAAGCAGAGACACCGTCGTCTTTCCCGCATCCAGATCCGCGAGCACGCCGTCCGCCGCCGCCTGCTGGCCGGCGCTCAGCACCTCCGCCGTCCGCGCTGCCTCCATCCCGCGGACCGGATTCCGCAGCGACCGCTCCGTCTCAATCTGTATGAGTCCCGCCTTTTCCGCCGCCCGGATCACCGCCGCAGTGAGATGAAGCCGAGAAACAAGGAGGGAATACGGCTGCTCCGGCGACAGGAGAAGCCCCTCGAGAAGACGCGCTCTTGCCGTCTGATGTTTTTTGCGGCAGAGCTCCAGAGCCTGCCCAGCCTCCTTTCGGGAAAGGAGGAGACACACCCTGCGGCGCTCCTCGGGGCGGGCCGCACGCCGGATCGGGAGAACGGTTTTCAGCGCCGTGATGGCTGTGCTCCCATAGGTCTCTTTCATCCACAGCGCGAGCCGCAGCGCCGTCTCTCTCGGATCCCGGGCTCCCGCCCCGTCCGGCGCATTCCCGCCGTCTTCGCAGACGGAGAGGATTTCCTTGATTCCGGATGCCGGATATCCGCACTCGCTCTTTAATTCAATGCAGTAGCCGAACCGCTCCGTATTCCCTCTTCCGAACGGAATGCGGACGCGGTCTCCGGGAGAAAGACGCCCCCGGAGAGCCTCCGGCACGCGGTAGGTAAACGGATGATCCAGCCGCTCGTGCGATATGTCAATGATGATATCCGCAAATTCTTCCCGCTCTTCCATCCGCTTCATCCCGCACCTTTCTCCGGCTCCGGCGTCCGTCCCGGAGGACCCGGAAACGGGCCGCCCTCACTCCTCCGGCTTTTCCTTAAGGATCTCCGCGATGATCTCCCTTTCATCCATCGGGTATTTCACTCCGCGGATCTCCTGATAATCCTCATGTCCCTTGCCCGCAAGCACGATGATATCTCCCGGCTCCCCGTGCTCTATCACATAGCGGATCGCCTCCCGTCGGTCGGGAATTTCCACAAACGCGCCGTCCGTCCGCCCGATGCCCGTGCGGATATCCGCAATGATCGCCATGGGCTCCTCGTTCCGGGGATTGTCGGAGGTGATGACCGTGAGGTCCGAGAGCCGCCCGCTCACCTCCCCCATCTCATAGCGCCGCTGGCGGCTCCGGTTGCCCCCGCAGCCGAAGAGACAGACCAGCCGGTGCGGCTGATAGGCCCGGAGCGTGGTGAGGAGGCTCTCCAGCGCCATCGCGTTGTGCGCATAGTCAATCATCAGCGTGAACGTATCGCTCACCGGAATCATCTCGATCCGTCCCCGCACTCTCACGCCGGGGAGAGCCGCCCGGATCTCCTCCGCCGAGACGCCGAAACGGCGCGCCACGGCGATCGCGCACAGCGCATTATACACACTGAAGCGTCCCGGCGTCGGAACCTCCGCCGAAAGGGCGAGCAGGCCCTCCGTAGAAAAGGCGATCCCCAGCTCGCCCGGCCGGTGCAGGAGGCGCAGATCTTTTGCCCGCAGATCATTTCCCTCCCCCAGTCCGAACGTCTCCACCTCACAGAGATGTCCCTCCAGAATTCCGGGGAGATGCCCGTCGTCCCCGTTGACAATGCCGATGCGGCACTGACGGAACAGCAGGCTCTTGCAGTGCATATATTCATGGAAATCCCGGTGCTCGTTCGGCCCGATATGATCCGGCTCCAGATTCGTGAATACGCCGATATCAAAGCGGAAGCCCTGCGTCCGGTGGAGCATGAGCGCCTGCGAGGAGACCTCCATCACGACAATCTCCATCCCGGCCTCCGCCATCTCCGCAAAGGTTCTCTGCAAAACCAGCGATTCCGGCGTCGTATTGGCCGCGGGGATATGTCTGTCCCCAATCACAGTCTCGATGGTTCCGATGAGCCCGACCCGGCGCCCCGCCTTCTCCAGAATGCTTTTGATGAGATAGGTCGTCGTCGTCTTTCCCTTGGTTCCGGTCACGCCGATGACACGCAGCCGCTCCGCCGGATGTCCGAACCACGCGGCGGATATAAACGCCATGGCATAGCGGGTATCCGGTACTCTTACGAGAATCAGATCTCTTTTTTTCTCCTCGGAAACCGAGGCAAGCTCGACATCCCTCCCGATCACCAGTGCTCTCGCCCCCCGCTCCGTCACCTCGGCGGCAAAATCATGACCGTTCCGGTTCGCCCCGGCGATGCAGAAAAACAGCGTGCCCTCCGCAGCGCTTCGGGAATCGTTCGTGATATCGATGATTCCGGCGCCAAGGGCCTCCTTCGCCGCGCTCCCCGAAAGCGGGCTGCCGTCCGCTCTCTCAAGCCGGTATTCCAATGTCTCAAGCAGTTCTGAAAGTTTCTTCATCCGTCGTCCCATCCTGTGTTATTTTTATAAATACTTTAGAAATTTTAGGGAATCGTTATCTCATGTACACAACTGCGTCACAATTATAGGATATTGTATTAATCAGATAGTTGAAGTGAAATTCACTATCTCCCCCCTCATAAGAAACCATTGAGAGCCATCCGGACTTCCGGGTGGCTCTCGTGGTATTCAGCTCTTCCCGCAAAACGGAAACCGTTCCGTCTTCACGTCACCCATGAGCCGCTCCGCAGTCTCCTCTGAAACAACACCGCTCTCCATGGTCGTCACATTCGCGGAGGCATAGGCCGCCGCCCGGCGAAGCGCTCTCTCCATCCGCACCGCGTCCGGCCTGTCCGGCGCGTCCGCGAGTTCCTGCACAAGAAGCGCCACCGAGACGTCCCCGCTCCCCACCGTGTTGACAACCGGAACTTCCGGCGCTGACGCGGTGATGATTTCATAGCCCTCCGGCTGCTTCACCGCCGTCATCAGTCCGCGGGAGCCGCGGGAGACCACGACGCAGGGAAGTCCTCTCTCCATCAGCGTGACAATGGCCTCCGCCAGCTCCTCCTGCCGCCGGAGCGGCTTTCCCATCAGGTATTCCAGCTCCTTTGTGTTCGGCTTAATGAGAAACGGCGCCGCCCGCACGCCCTTTGCCAGCGCCGCGCCGCTCGCATCAAGAAACATGCGCACGCCCTGCTCCTTTCCGAAGCGGATCAGCCCCGCGTAATAATCCTCCGGAAGACCGGCCGGGAGGCTCCCGGACAGAACCGCCGCCCGCGAACCGGCAAGCGCTCTCTTGAAGGAGCGCTGAAAGCGCTCCTCGCAGTTCGCGGGAACCGACGCTCCCGGCTCCAGAATTTCCGTCACGTAGCCGTCCGCCGTGAGAAGATTAAGCGTCGTCCGGGTCGCACCCGGAACCTCCGTGTAGTCGCAGAGGACGCCGAGCTCTCTCAGGTAATGCAGAATAAACCGCCCTGTAAAGCCCCCGAGAAAGCCCACGCCCGTGACCTCCTCCCCGAGCCGGCGGAGCATCTTGGTGACATTGACTCCCTTGCCGCCCGCATATTCCCGCACGGTTTCCATGCGGTTCACCCTGCCGGGGAGGAGCGATGCTCCCGTCATGGTTCTGTCAATCGCCGGATTCAGCGTAACCGTCGTAATCATAGCGCTCTCCCGCTCTGTGGCGTCTTCAAGAGAAATTATACCCTGTCTGCCTGTTTCCTGTCTAAAAACTGAAAGTCTTTCACCACAAGCTGAACCGATCGGCGCCCCCTCCATTCGTTGATGCGGGGCTCATAGGCAAGATTGGCGGCGCAGACCGCACCGTCTCCCTGCCCGCGCGAAGCGAAAGCGGATGGAGACGAAAAAGAAAGCAGCCTCTCCCACGCGCCCTGCCCGCAGGCGCCGTCAAAGCGCGCGGCAAGCATCCCGGCATTGCCGAAAAAGATGAACTCTCTCGCCTCCCCGCCCTCGTCCCGGGCTAAGAAGCGCACCGCCCGCTCGGAGTGCCCGAGGAGCGCCGCGCCGATGATACGGATATTCCGGCAGACAAAAAGCGCCGGAGAATTCTCATTCCCGCAGGGCTCCAGCCGCCCCAGCTCCTCCGCCAGCGCAGGCGTGACCTGCCCGGGCGGCAGCTCCAGATCGAGATGCAGCTCCGTGCACAGATCGTCCTCGGAAAGGCCGCAGCATTCGTTCAGACGGAGGCGGAGCGCTTCGGCGTTTTCCGCCCGGAGCGTGAGTCCGCCGGCCTTTCTGTGCCCTCCAAACTGAATCAGGAGCTCCCTGCAGGCCTGCATTCCCGCATACATGTCATAGGCCTCGATGGAGCGCCCCGAGCCTTTGAGCATTCCCTCCTCCGCACTGTCCGTGAGAACAAACACCGGTCTTTCGTAGCGCTCGCGCAGCTTCCCGGCGACGATCCCCGCGAGGGACTGATGGCAGTCCGGCAGAACAAGCACCAGCACAAAATCCCGGAGCAGCCGCTTTCTCTTAATGTACTCCTCCGCGCTCTCCATGCTCTTTTCCTGCATGGCACGACGCTCCTCATTGAGCCTGCGAAGTTCTGCGGCAGCCGTCACCGGATCGACGCCGCTCTCCTTACTGTCAAACAAATTGAGGGCGCGCTGCGCCGAGTCCAGTCTTCCGGAGGCGTTGAGGCAGGGGCCGAGGATAAAGCCCGCATGAAACGGGCGAAGCGTGCTCTCCTCCAGCTCATTGGCCCGAAGCAGCGCCCGGAGGCCCGGATTTTCCGTCTCTTCCGCCGCCCGCAGCCCCTCCCGGACAAGAATGCGGTTTTCTCCCCGGAGCGGCATGACGTCACAGACCGTCGCGATCGCACAGAATGCGAGCAGCTCCCGCATAAGTCCCTGGGCTCCCGCCTGTCCCGCGCTCTCTCCCCGCAGCGCGCAGATGAGTTTCCATGCCACGGCCGCGCCGCAGAGCTCCGGAAACGGATAGAGATTTTCTTCGGTCCCGGGCTTTTTGAGCTTCGGCTCGACGATGACATCGGCCTCCGGCAGACAGTACTCCCTTTGCCTGTCCGCATCGGTCACAAAAGGAATCTCATGGTGATCCGTCACAATCACCGTCATGCCGAGCTCCTTTGCCCGATGAACTGCCTCTGCCGCCGCAATTCCGTTGTCGCAGGTGATGATCATGCGTATGCCCTCGCCGGCCGCCCGCTCGATCATTTCCGTATTCAGGCCGTAGCCGTCCCGGATACGGTCCGGAAGCACTGCGTCTGCGCGGGCTCCCTGCTCCCGGAGCCCGCGCAGCAGTATGTAGGATGAACAGATCCCGTCCACATCGTAGTCTCCGATGATGCGGACCGGCTCCCCGGCGCTTATTTTTTCCCTGAGCAGGCGCACGGCGGAAGGTATGTCCGGAAGCCGCAGCGGATCAATCAGAGCCTCCGTCCCACCCTCCAGATAGCGGCGGGTTTCCTCCTCACCGACCGCTCCCCGGTTCCGTATCAGTCTTGCCAGCACCGGCGAAATTCCGCAGGCTGCGCCGATCGCCGCAAAGTCGCCGCCCCGGCGGGCGATAAACCATTTGGCCATGCTCCTCCTTTACGGTAAAAAGGGGGCTGCAGAAGCTGCATCCCCCGTACCGACAGTCCATGTGTTCTGCGGATGCGCTGCTCTCTGCCGGCAGCCTCCGCTTACTTTGTTTTCTTATCTTTCCTGCCGTCTTTTCCGCCTGCGCCGGCTTCTCCCGAAGCAGCGACCGCGGCCGGCTTCTTTGCCCTGACTTTCGCCGCATGACGCCGAAGCACAAACCAGAACGCGCTCGCCAGACAGATGGAGGAATAGGTTCCGCTGATCACGCCGACACCGATCGGGAGTGCAAATTCACGGATGGAGGACACACCGAAAATATACAGCACAAAGACCATGAAGAACGTCGTCAGCGAGGTGAAAATACTCCGCGAGAGCGTCTGCGTGATGCTTCTGTCCGCGATGGTCTCAAGATCTCCGCTGCCGTAAATCTGCAGGTTCTCGCGGACACGGTCGAAGATGACGATCGTGGCGTTGATGGAATATCCGACGATGGTCAGCATGCAGGCGATAAAGGTGCTGCCGACCGGAACCCGGAGCAGCGCATAGCAGGCAAGCACGACCAGAACATCATGCGCAAGAGCCGCCACCGATGAGACGCCGAACCTCGCATCCTTAAAGCGGAACCAGATATAGAGCAGCATCAGGGCCATGGCAATCAGAACCGCCGAGAGTGCGTCGCTCTTCATCTCCCTGCTGATGGTCGAGCTGATGGTCTCGGACTGGATATCCGTCTCCGGAATAGAGAACTGCTCCTCCAGCGCGGAATCGAGCTTCTCGCGTTCCTCCACACGCAGCGTGCGGGTCTTGAAGATGACCTGATTGCTGTTCGCCACCGTCTGCACCTGCACATTGGCGTCTCCAGTCACGCTCTGGAAAACCGGAACAACCTCGGCATCCAACTCGTCCAGCGTGTATTGTCTGTCAAAGGTGACGCTGGTGCTGGTTCCGCCGACAAAATCCAGACTGTAATTCAGCGCCCGTTCCCCTCTTGCCGCATGGAAGAACATGCCGGCAAAGCCGGCCAGAATGACCAGCGCGGAGGCCGCAAAGAATATCCTGCGTCTGCCGATGAATTTCACCGGATCGTGCTCTCTGCCGACGCCGTAGAAACGGAGATCCTTAAAGCCCAGCGCATAAGCGGCTTTCATCAGGAGCTTTGTCACAAACAGAGCGGTGAACATGGAAAGGATGATACCGATGGCAAGCGTCTGTGCAAAGCCCTTGACCGTTCCGGAGCCGCGCAGTCCCAGCACAGCCGCCGCGATCAGCGTTGTGACATTGCCGTCAATGATGGCGGACAGCGCCTTGCTGTAACCGATGTTCATCGCGGAGGACACCGTCTTGCCGGTTGCCAGCTCCTCGCGGATGCGGGCGAAGATAATGCAGTTCGCGTCGACCGCCATACCGATGGAAAGCAGGATTCCCGCTATGCCGGGGAGGGTCAGCGTCACCTCAAAGGCATTGAGAATCAGAATCATCAGGAACGTATAAAACAGCAGGGCGAGACTTGCGCACAGTCCCGGCAGCCAGTACACCACGCACATGAACACCACGACCAGAATGAGTCCCACGACGCCCGCTTTGAGAGAGGTATCAATCGCGTTCTGACCGAGCTGCGCGCCGACTACGTTGGATCGAAGCTCCTCCAGCTCCACCTTGAGACCGCCGATGCGGATGGTGGACGCCAGCTCCCTCGCGTCCTCGATGGTGGATTCGCCGGTGATCACCGCCTGCCCGTTCGTGATGGCCGCCTGCACTCTCGGAACGCTGATGAATTCCCCATCATAATAAATGCCGATGGATTCGCCTTTTCCGTACGCGCTCGTAGTCGCGTCCGCGAACTTCTTCGCGCCGTCGTCGGTAAAGGTCAGCTCCACGACAATTTCCTGATTGCTCATGGAGTCGTTCTGATATCCCGCCTGCGCATCCGCGACATCCGTCCCGGAGAGAACGGCGTCGCCGGTCTCGATGATATCGTCAAGGCTTCGCGTCAGCTCGTACTGATAGGTCGACGAATTCATCTGGTAGTTGGCGTTTCCGTCCGCGTCCGTCTGCCGGATAAAATACAGCGAGCCCGGCTTTCCCAGATCCTCCAGAATGGAGTTTGCATCCGTCACGCCCGGGATCTCAATATTGACCCGGTCGTCACCCTCCTTGTAGACCTGCGCCTCCGTGCTGTACTGCTCCACACGCTTCTGGAGCTTGTAGACGGTGTCATCCATATCCTCGGCCGAGGGCGTTTCCTCCCCCACCGCCTGATAGGTGATGCTGACGCCGCCCGCCAGATCGAGGCCGAGCCTGATGTCATAGATGGATCCGCTGCCCTCGAGGCCGATACCCACGAGCGCAAGATATCCCGCGCCGATAAAGAGCACAACCGCAAGAAGCAGAGCGATGACTGCATTTCTCTTTTTCATTTCCAGTCTCCATTTCCGGTACAAAATGTTGATGCGATATATGGGACGCGCTGCCGCGCCGTCCGTCTCAAAGCTCCTCTGCTCCGTCGTCCGCACAGCGGATATGAAGCTCGCGGAGCTGCTCGTCCGTAACCTCCGACGGGGCTCCCATCATGATATCCTGCGCGTTTTTGTTCATCGGGAACGGAATGATCTCGCGGATGGAATCCTCACCCGCCAGCAGCATGACCATCCGGTCCACTCCGGGAGCAATGCCGGCGTGCGGCGGAGCGCCGTAGGTGAACGCATGATACATGGCCGGGAACTTCTGCCGGACATCCTCCTCTCCGAGCCGCACCATCTCAAAAGCCCTGACCATGATCTCCGGATCATGGTTCCGCACGGCGCCGGAGGACAGCTCCACGCCGTTCACAACCAGATCGTACTGATCCGCCGTGATCGCAAGCGGATCGATTTCCCCGCGCTCCGCCCGCAGCAGCGTCTCAAGGCCGCCGCTCGGCATGGAGAACGGATTGTGACAGAATTCCAGCTCGCCGGACTCCTCTCCCATTTCATACATCGGGAAATCGACGATCCAGCAGAATGCGTACTGTTCCTTGTCCATATGGCCGGGCACGGCCGCTCCCAGCGTTTTGACAAGCACGCCGGCCGTCTTCTGCGCCTGCGTGCGCTTTCCTGCGGAGAGCGCGACAAAATCACCGTTTTTCAGGCCGAGCGCCCGAATAACGGCATCCTTTACAGGCTCCGCAAATTTGGCGACGCCCCCTGTCAGAACGCCGTTTTCGTCCACACGGAACCAGTAAGGCTTCGCGCCGGCCTGCACCTCGACCTCGCCCAGCGTCCTGTCAATGAATTTGCGCGTCCCCTCAAAGCCGGAGACGACGACCGCCTTGATCACGGCACCCGGCTCATCAAAGGGCCCGAAGCCGCAGCCCGAAAGAAGCTCCGTGGCATCCTGCACGGTCAGATCGATACGCAGATCCGGCTTGTCCGAGCCGTACTTCTCCATCGCCTCAAGATACGGAATCCTCCGGAACGGCGCGCCGGACGCGCGGTCATAAATCCCATATTCCGCAAAGATCGGGGGAAGAACATCCTCGATCACGGAAAAGACATCCTCCTGCGAGGCGAACGCCATCTCCATATCGAGCTGATAAAACTCTCCCGGCGAACGATCCCCCCGCGCATCCTCATCCCTAAAGCAGGGAGCGATCTGAAAATAGCGGTCGAAGCCCGCCGTCATAAGAAGCTGCTTGAACTGCTGCGGCGCCTGCGGCAGAGCATAGAACTTTCCCGGGTGCTTGCGGGCCGGCACGAGATAATCCCGCGCCCCCTCCGGAGAGCTTGCCGTGAGAATCGGCGTCGTGATTTCCAGAAAGCCGTGCTCCGTCATGGCCTGCCGGAGCGCAGAAACCACCCGGCAGCGAAGCAGAATGTTTTTCTTCACCTCCGGGTTGCGCAGATCGAGATAGCGATAGCGAAGACGAAGCGACTCATCCGCCTCACGGCTGTGATTGATTTCAAAAGGAAGCTCCGCATTGCGGCAGCGCCCGAGAACCTTTACGGACGAGGGCAGCACCTCAATATCTCCGGTCGCCTGCTTCGGATTCTTGCTGGAGCGCTCCCGGACCGTCCCCGTCACCTGAATTGTGGATTCTTTCGTGATGTCGCGGAACGCCTCCATCATTTCGGGTGTCTCCGCGACGATCTGTGTGGTTCCGTAAAAATCACGCAGAACGATAAACGCCAGCGTTCCCGCGACGGCACGCATATTTTCGAGCCATCCGACGAGCGCGACTTCCTTTCCCGCATCGGCCATGCGCAGCTCTCCGCATGTATGTGTTCTGCTCTGCACTGCTTTCTCCTCCTTGACAACAGCGGTTTTTCAGCGGATCGGATCCGCATAGAATTCCTCAAAGCCGGTATAGCCCTGCTCCGTGAGCGCCTGCTTCTGGAACTTCTTGTTCTTGTTCATGCGGACAACCAGAACGCTCCGTCCGGCCTCCCGCTCTTTCTGCGCCCGGGCTATCGCCTCCCGGAGCTTTTCCACCGGAAGCCCCTTTTCCAGCAGATAGCAGATCTTTTCCGCGGCTCCCGGGATTTTGAAATTCCGTTCCATCAGAATCAGGATGATCCGCTCAAAGCCGATGGAAAAGCCGCAGGCCGGAACCTCCCGCCCGATGAATTTCCCGACCATGCCGTCGTAGCGCCCGCCCCCGCCGCAGCTTATGCCGAGCTCCGGCATGGCGATCTCGAAGATCGTTCCCGTGTAATAGCTCATCCCCCGGACGATCGTGGGGTCAAATACCAGCGAAAACTCCGCCTGCCGGGTCGCCTCAACCGTCTCGATGGTCTCCCGGAGATTCGGTATCACATCCCCGCCGATGCAGCCCGCGAGCTCTCTCTCCAGAAAAGCGAGCTTATCCGCCGCGCTCTCAAGGCCGTCCATCCCGCAGAACAGCGCGATATAGCGGTTCGCGCTCTCCTCGCCGAAGCCCCCCGCGATCAGCTCCTCCCGCACGCCGTCCCGTCCGATCTTATCCATTTTATCGAGGATGATGAACACCTCGTCACAGCGGTCCTCCGGAAAGCCGCTGTATCCGGCCATCGCTTTCAGGATGCGGCGCTCATTGATGCGGATCTGGAACCCCCGGAAGCCGAGACGCCCGAGCGTCGTCGTCGTGGCGAGAATCAGCTCGATTTCCGCAAGATTCGTCGGCTCGCCGATGATGTCGATATCGCACTGCATAAACTGACGGTATCTGCCTTTCTGCGGCCGGTCAGCACGCCAGACATTTCCCATCTGCAGTGCCTTGAACGGGGACGGCAGCTCATTTTCATGCGCCGAAAAGTAGCGGACCAGCGGAACCGTGAGATCATAGCGAAGTCCCCCGTCCACAAGCTCCTGCTCCGTCGGCTGCGCATCGAGCTTCAGCTTTTCGCCTCTCTTGAGAATCTTGAAAATCAGCTTCTCATTGTCGCCGCCGCTCTTGCTCGTCAGGTTCTCAATGCTTTCCACGCAGGGCGTTTCAATGCCCTGAAAGCCGAATTCCGCGTAGGTTTTCTTGATGACAGAAATACAATAATCCCGGATCTCCATCTCTCCGGGCATAATATCTTTCATGCCGGTGACCGGCTTTTTCGTCAATGCCATTTCCACCCTCTTCCAGAAAACAGAACCAGTCCGCCGCGGCGCTACGCACAACGCCGGTCCGCGGACACCGTACTATATTACAATGATTTTCCGGCCGGTGCAACGCCTGCCCGCCGGAAGCTCCGGACAGACTCTGTCAGCAGATCCGGGGCAGTCCCTCCCCGTAGAGCGGGCCGAGGACTCTGCGCCCCCCGATCGCTGTCTGCAGGAGGAGAAGCGGCTCCTCTCCCTCGGGGACCGCACGGCAAAAGCCGATCCGCTCCGCGCGCTCCCCGTACCGGCTGCCGCGGACAAGCGCCAGCGCTCGCTCCGCGTCCTCGGGAGCGACGGCGATCACCAGCTTTCCCTCGTTGCCCATATACAGCGGATCAAGGCCCATGATCCCGCAGAAATCTGCAACCTCGCGCTGCACAGGCAGCCGGTTTTCCTCCACCGTGATCTGGAGACCTGCGGCCCGTGCCGATTCGCCGAGCACCGTCGCCAGTCCGCCGCGCGTCACGTCGCGCATCGCATGGACCCGCACTCCGGAGCGGAGGAGACGCCCTGCCATATCCCCGAGCGGCGCGTTGTCGCTGAAAAGAGAAGCGTTCTCCAGTCCCATCCGTCCGGCCATGATCGCCGCGTGATGCTCCCCCAGCGTCCCCGACACCAGAATGACGTCGCCGTCCTCGATATGCGCCGCGCCGAGCTCGGTCCGTCCCTCCGGGATAAAGCCGACACCCGCCGTGTTGATCATAAGTCCGCTCTGCAAAATCCCGCCCCGCTGCCGCCGGGGCTCGACCACCTTAGTATCCCCCGTCACAATCAGAACGCCGGCCTCCCTCGCGGTCTCCGCCATGGACTGCACGACGGCCCGGAGCTCGGAAAGCGCCAGTCCCTCCTCAAGAATAAAGCCGGCCGTGAGATACCGGGGCTCCGCACCGCTCGTCAGAAGATCGTTGACGGTGCCGCAGACGCTCAGTCTCCCGATATCGCCGCCCGGAAAGCGGTGCGGCGACACCACAAAGCTGTCGGTCGTCATGGCAATCCTGCCAGAGCCGGGAAGAACGCTCGCATCCTCCATGCGGTCAAGATATTCGTTGTGAAAGGCCTCTGCGAACAGCTCCGCAATGAGGCGGCCCGTCGCATCGCCTCCGCTCCCGTGCGCCATGGTGATCACCGGCTCCTGCATGACCTTATTTCCCCTTTCTTCCCGAAATGAAGTAATTGAAGCAGGCCCCCTCCTGCGAGACCATGCAGGCCCCGCGGGGATCCTGCGGCGTACACGCCGCGCCGAACAGCGGGCAGCCGGTCGGCGGGATCCGTCCCGTAAGAACCGACGCGCACTGACAGCCGTTCCCGGCCCGATCCTCCACGAGTCCCGCACTGCCGGCATCCCTGTCCCGGGCGCTCTCCCTGAGACAGAGTCCGGAGCCGGGAATGTTTCCCATGCCGCGCCACACGGCGTCACAGGGCCGGAACCACCGCCGGATAAGCTGCTGCGCCTCCCGGTTTCCCTCCGGCTTCACCACCGTCCGGTACAGATTCTCGACCGTCCCCCTGCCCCGGAGCTGCACAAGGCGGCAGATCGAGGCCAGAAGCTGCTCCCCCGTAAAGCCCGAGACGACGAAAGGCACGCCGAAGCGCTCCGCCGTCCCCCGGAACAGCTCATAGCCCGTCACGGCGCAGACATGTCCCGGCGCGAGAAAGCCGCCGATTGAGACCCCGGCATCGAGGCAGACACGCTCCATGACCGCCGGCATCGTTTTCAGCGAGGTCAGAAGCCGGATATTCCGTATGCCCCTCCTCTCCGCCTCCTCGAGGAGCAGCGCATAGACCGGAGCCGTCGTCTCAAAGCCCACCGCGGCAAAAACATAACAGCGCCCGGGATCCGCCGCCGCAAGATCGAGCATCTGCGCCGGGGAATAGACCACGATCACCTTTCCTCCGTCCGCCTTTGTCTCCGCAAGGCTTCTTCCCGAGCCTTTCACCCGGAGAAGATCGCCAAAGGACACAACGACCGTGTCCGGCTCCATGGCAAGCTCGGTCAGGCGGTCGATATAGGACGACACCGTCACGCAGACAGGACAGCCCGGCCCCGAAATCAGACGGATCCCCGGAGACAGGAGCGAGGGGATCCCGTTTCTTGCAATGGCGGCCGTGTGGGAGCCGCAGACCTCCATGATGCGCATCTCCGGACCGTCGTACGTCCGGAGAAATTCCGTAATTTCATCCAGCGTACGCATCATGTACGGCCCCGTTCTCCGACCGGTCCCCATACCGTCCCGGTCTTTCTTTCATATCCTCTTCCGTCAGCGCCGCAAGCTCCGCAAAGAGCTTTTCCGTCTCATCCGCCTCCTCCGGCGGAAGAACCTGCATAATGCAGCCCGCGTGCACCAGTACCCGATCCCCCGCGCGGACCGGAACAAGGCCGGTGAGGGCCTCCACCTCCGTCCCCGTGAAATCCACAACCGCGCTGTGAGGACGCACTTCACGGACAATTCCCGGATAACAAACGCACATATGTCCTACTCTCCCTTTTCTCCGCTGTAAAAACCGGCGAGCCACGCCTGTCCGAGCGCCAGTCCTCCGTCGTTTCCCGGAATCTGTTCATTCCGGTATACGGAAAATCCCCGCCCCCGCAGATATGCCGACAGCCGCCTTAAAAACAGCCGGTTGACGAACACCCCGCCTCCAAGGACAATCCGCCGCTCTCCCGCTTCACCGGCAATGCGCTCCGCAAGCGCCCCCGCCGCGCGCGCAAGCGCCTCATGAAACTCGAGAGCACACTCGCCGGCCGTAGCGCCGGATTCACGAAGAGAGAGGATCCTATGCACAAGCGACAGCTGATCCAGAAGCCAGCGGCCGTCCTCCGCAGAACGAAAAAGCTTCACCTCCGGAAGAAGCGGATATTCTCTTCCTCCCCCGCCCGGTCCGCGGCTTTCATATTCCCACGCGGCCTTTTCAAGCGCGGACGCACACTCTCCCTCATAGCTGTTTTCCTGCCGTATCCCGAGGAGGGAGCTCATCGCGTCAAAGAGCCGTCCCGCGCTGGTGCTGCGGATCGTATTTTCGCCGCTTCGGAGGGCCGCAGCCGTCAGAGGCTCTGCCGTCCTCTCTCCCAGCGCCGCGCGGTAGCAGTCCGCCGCCAGAGACGCGCGGAAAGAAACGCTGTCGCCCCCCATAAGAAGAACCGGAGAAAGCGACCCCCTCCTCTCCATCGTCCCCCCGCGGCAAAGGAGAAACTCACCGCCCCAGAGCGCGCCGTCCGTGCCGTATCCGGTTCCGTCAAAGGCGATGCCCAGCGCGGAGAGCAGCCCGTGCTCCGCCATCACCGAGGCACAGTGAGCGTGATGGTGCTGCACCCGGACAAGCGGGATGCCGCGCGCCCGGGCGTAGCGCTCCGCAAAGGCCGACGAGTGGTAGCCCGAATGCAGATCGCAGACCGCAAGCTCCGGCTCCGCGGAAAAAAGAGCCTCCATCGCTCTCTCCTCCCGGCTGTAATTCCGGAAAATATCATAGTGCTCCAGATCGCCAAAATACTGAGAGAGAATCGCGCGGACGCCGCGCCGGAGAGCAAAGGCGCTTTTCAGATCGCCTCCCGCCGCAAAGATCGTCCGCCTGCTCCTCTGCGGGGCGTCCCCCTCTCCGGGCAGCTCCCGGAGAAAGACCGGAAAGGGTACGTAGCCCCGGCTCCTCCGGATCATGCAGATTCCGCCGTCCTCCTCCGCCCGGATCACCGAGTCGTCGAGCGGACGCAGAATCTCCCGCCGGTGATACAGCACAGCGTCCGGCCGCACCGCGCAGACCGGCCCGAGAAACGTCTCGTCCCGGATCGGAATCGGCTCTCCCGTGCGGTTGGCGCTGGTCACGACCATGGCCGGAATTTCTCCGGCAAGGAGGCGATGGACACCCGTAGAGGGAAGCATCAGTCCGAGAAAACGGCTGCCGCTGCTCACCACGTCCTCCCCGCCGTCGGCCTCATCGGTCTCCTCGGAGCTTCTTTCAACGAGAACAATGGGACGAGCCGCAGAGGAAAGCAGCTCCTTTTCCCTCTCGCTCAGCAGGGCAAGAGCCTCCGCCGCGCGAAGATCCGGCACCATGACGGCAAAGGGCTTCTTCTCCCTGCCCTTGAGCTCCCGGATGCGGAACACCGCTGCGCGATCGTCCGCCCGGCACAGGAGCTGATAGCCGCCGATTCCCTTCACGGCGAGAATCCCCCCGCCCCGCAGCAGGCGAACCGCCTCCCGCATTGCCTCTTCGCCGGAGATGTCCTCCCCGACGCCGTACCGCCGCAGAAGCATCTGCGGCCCGCAGCCGTGGCAGGAAATCGTCTGCGCATGCCGCCGTCTTCCGGCGGCATGGTATTCCGCCCCGCAGGACGGACACATGGAGAACGGCGTCATGGCAGTTGTCTCCCGGTCATACGGAAAACGCTTCAGAATGCTGTAACGAGGCCCGCAGGAAACGCAGCTGATCAAAGGATAACGGTATCGCCGGTCTCCAGGAGAGAGCAGCTCCCGCTCACAGGCGCGGCAGAGCGCCAGATCAGGCGGAAACACCGGAAGCTCAGAGCCCCCCTCCTCAAGCGTATCCTCCGTACTCTCCTCAATCCGAAAGCCCGGCGGCAGCTCTCCCTCTCCCGGCGTCTCCTCTGCTCCCAGCACGACGCCGCCCGGCGGAACCTCCTGCACAAGGCTCCGACGGAACTGACGGAGCGCGGCGGACTCGCCCGCCGCTTCGATCTCCACAACGCCGCCGGCATTGCGGACCGTCCCCCGCACATGGAGACGCTCCGCCAGTCCGACGACAAAGGGGCGATACCCGATTCCCTGTACCGCCCCCGTTACTCTGATATGTAGTCTCAGCATCCGATTTCCTGTCATCCTGTCCCTGCTCCCCCGCAGTTCACAGGAAATACTTTAGCACAGCAAACCGGAAAATACAACAAAGCTTCCCGCCGCGGCGCGCGTATTTTCAACAGAATAACCAATTCCCCGCGCTTTGCCTCCCCCTCAGGAGTCCTGCCTGTCTTCGCTCTGCTCTTTCTTTGCCGGAAAGAGCTTTGTCAGCACCACCATAACGGCAATCAGCACCGCCGCGACCAGAAAGATTCCCAGCATGCCAAGTCCCATAATTTTCAACGATTCCATAAAAAGATTGATTCTCATACCACTCCCTGGCACGGCGCGCGCCCGGCTCACCCTGCGCGGCCATTTTCTTCATCATATCCGCTGCGCCGCCGGCTGTCAGAGTCTGGGAATCAGACTCAGAATCAGCCCTCCCGCAATCACCGAGGCAATCTGCCCTGACACATTGACTCCTGTAGCCTGCATGATCAGCACATTGGAGGAATCCTCTTTCAGCCCCATCTGCGTGATGACACGCGCCGACATGGGAAATGCGGAGATCCCGCAGGCCCCGATCATGGGATTGATCTTTTTGCGCAGAAACAGATTCAGAAGCCGCGCGAACAGGACGCCGCCGATGGTATCGAACACAAATGCGGCAAGCCCCAGAAGAAGAATAAACAGTGTGCGGACATTCAGGAAATCCTCCGCCCGCATCTGCGACGCCACTGTGATGCCGAGAAGCAGCGTAATGATATTGGCGAGAGAACTCTGCGCCGTCTCGGAAAGCGAATCCAGCACACCGCACTCACGAATGAGATTCCCAAACATAAGGAAGCCGACCAGCGCGACGGAACGGGGCGCGATCAGCCCCGCCACAATCGTAATGCAGACCGGGAACAGAATCTTTGCCGTCCGTGATACGCTGCGGGGGCTGTACTCCATACGGATTCTGCGCTCCCTCCTGGTGGTGACGAGACGGATCACCGGCGGCTGGATGATCGGCACAAGCGCCATATAGGAGTAGGCCGCCACGATGATCGCCCCGAGATACCCGGAATGAAAATAATTGGCGACAAAAATGGAGGTCGGTCCGTCCGCCGCGCCGATAATGCCAACCGAAGCGGCATCCTGCAGGGAAAAGCCGAACAGCGTCGCAAGACTCAGCGTAAAGAAAATGCCGAACTGCGCCGCCGCGCCGAACAGCATCATCTGCGGACAGGAAAGAAGCGGCGTGAAATCGATCATCGCCCCGATTCCTATGAACAGAAGAAGCAGAAACAGCTCATTCGAGATTCCCGCCTGAAACAGCACATCCAGCGGTCCTTTCTCCACAACACCCGCAATGGTCTGCGTGACGGCCCCCGAAAAGGGAAGATTGACCAGAACCGCACCGAAGCCCATCGGAACGAGAAGCGACGGCTCCATCTTTTTCACAATCCCCAGATACATCAGTATTCCGCCGATGATCCACATCACAGCCATCTGCGGCGTCGTCTCCGCCGCATTTCCCAAAAGTCCCGCCAGCTGCTGCATAATTTTCCCCTCCTTGACCGGACCGTTTCACCAGTGTGCGGGCCTATTCTACCCAATAAGGAATCGATGCGTCAACCGGAATCTGCTCTCTTTATGAAACATCGCGTTAATCCGGCGCTAAGATCCTGCAAAAGCTATGAGCGGCGCCGGATATACTGCCCCACGCCGGCCTCCTCCACAAGGCCCTTCAGCTCAAGCCGTATCATGCAGCCCATCGCCTCCTCCGCACGGAGCTCTCTGCGAAGGCTCTCCCCCGCGCCCTGCAGCATCTCACTCAGTCCGCAGGGCTCTCTTTCCTCCAGCACGCGGTACAGCGAAGCCTCCGGCTCCGGCAGAGACAACGCCTTTTCCTCTTCCACTTCTGGATTCCGCTCCCCGGCCCCGGCGTCTCCCCGGATGCCCAAAAGCACCTCGATCACATCCTCCGCCTGCGTCGCAATCCCAGCGCCGTCCCGGATCAGGCGGTTCGGCCCGACAGACAGGGCGTCGCACACTCTCCCCGGAACAGCATAGACCTCCTTTCCCTGCTCGAGAGCCCGCGCGCAGGTAATAAGACTCCCGCTCCGCTCCCTTGCCTCGACAAGAAGCACGAGATCGGAAAATCCTGCAATCAGCCGGTTCCTGACCGGAAACAGTCCCGGCTCCGCCCGCGTTCCCGGCGGGTACTCGGAAATGATTCCGCCCTCTGCCCGGAGCCTCTCATACAGCGCGCCGTTCTCCGCAGGATAGCAGATGTCCGCGCCGCATCCCAGCACGGCGAAGCTCCTGCCGCCCGCATCCATGGCCGCCCGCTGGGCAATCCCGTCCACGCCGCGCGCCATCCCGCTCACGATCTGTATCCCGTTCTCCGCAAGCGCCGCAGAAAAGCGCCTTGCCTGCTCCCGCCCGTAGGCAGAGCACAGCCGCGCGCCGACGACTCCGGCCGACGGTCTTTGCTCCTCTGGAAGACTGCCGCGGAAATAAAGGGCATACGGCGGCTCCGGAATCCTCTTCAGCCGCTCCGGAAAACCCGGATCATCATAGGAAACAAAGAACAATCCGGCTCGCCGACACGCGGAAACCGCCTGCTCCGGTTCCCGCTGTCTCCCGGCAAGAAAGTACGGACAGGCGCGCTGCAACGTCTCCCTGTCACGCGCACCTTCTTCCCCCTCTTCCGCGCCGTTTTGGCACAGCGCGCGGAGCTCTTTCTCCGACATCCGAAACACGGAGGAGGGAAACAGCCGGGGATCCGCGCGGTAACAGCGAAGAAAGGCGCGCCGCAGCGCATGGATTCGGATTCTGCCGATTCCGGGAATGCTGTACAGCCAGCAGGCATAACGATTCATTTCCATCCTCCTTGTCAAAGCTGTGCCTCCTCTCCCTCTTTTCCCCAATATCGTCGGTCCGCGGCGCGATATCCTGCCGCCTCCATAAGGTGTATCTCCTTGATTCTCTCTTCTCCCGCCAGATCCGCAATCGTTCTCGCCGTCCTGAGCATGCGATGATACCCCCGCGCTGTCAGTCCGAGCCTGTCAAACATGCGCCGCATCAGCCGGCGCTCCGCATCTCCCAGCATGCAGTACCGCTCTACCGCACGCGCATCCATATCGGCGTTGAAGACAAATTCCGTTCCCCGAAAGCGCCGCGCCTGTCTTTCCGCTGCCTCCATCACGCGCCCCAGAACCGTCTCGCTGTTCTCCTCCGCTCCCGCGCCGATCAGCTCCTCCGCTCCCATGCGCGAGGTTTCGCTGCACAAATCCATACGATCCAGAAAAGGCCCCGAAATTCTCCCCAGATACCTGCGGATCTCCGGCTCCGTGCAGCGGCACCGGCTCCGATCCGGATAGCTTCCGCAGGGACAGGGATTCATCGCCCCCAGCATAAGAAAACGGGCCGGATAGACAAAGCTTCCACAGCGGCGGGAAAGGGGAATCTGATGATCCTCAAGAGGCTGCCGGAGCAGGTCCAGCTTTTCCCTGCCGAACTCCGGCAGCTCATCGAGAAACAGCACGCCCCGGTTGGCGAGCGTGATGGCACCCGGTACAGGCACCGCACCGCCTCCGGTGAGAGCCGCCCTCGTGATGGTGTGATGCGGCGAAAGATACGGGCGCCTTGTCATAAGCGGCTGCTCCGGGGGAAGCCGCCCTGCGATGCTGTATATCGCCGAAACCTCCATGCTCTCCTCCTGTGTGAGCGGGGGCATGATCCCGGGCATACAGCGGGCCAGCATACTCTTGCCGCTCCCCGGCGCGCCGATCAGCAGCGTGTTGTGAAAGCCCGCAGCGGCAATCTCGAGAACCCGCTTTGCGGCGGCCTGCCCGTGAATCACCGAAAAATCATTTCCGCCCGCCTCTCCGCCTGCCGGAGCCGCCGCCCCGCTTTTCATATGAAATGGCGGGATCAGCGCATCCCGTCCCTCCGCCGGTTCCAGCAGATAGCGTATCATCTGGCGGAGCGAAGAGAGAGGGATGATGCGCATATCGCTGAACACCGCGCCCTCTGCCGCATTTTTTACCGGCAGAAGACAGGTTCTGATTCCCCTCTCCCTTGCACTCCGGACAATGGGGAGCACCCCGCGTATGGGCTTTACCTCCCCGTCCAGCCCCAGCTCTCCGGCAATCAGGAGCCCTTCCATATCCGACTGCCGCACCACCCCCAGCGCAGCCAGAATTCCCGCCGCCACCGGAAGATCGACCACCATTCCCCGCTTTGGAATATCCGCCGGAGAAAAATTAATCACGATACGGGATGGCGGCAGCTCCACACCCGCATTGCGCAAAGCGACCCGGACGCGGTCTCCCGCCTCTTTCATCTCATTGCTCAGAAATCCGACCATGGAAAACACCGGAAGCCCCTTTGAGATGTCCGTCTCCACGCACATGCAGTAGCTTACGATGCCGAATACCGCTCCTGTCACGACCCTGCTGAACATAGAAAATCCTCCCGCGAGATATACTCCTGGCCGCTTTTTCAAAAAGCTGCCTGAAAAAGCAGAAAGTCCGAACTGAATAAGAAAAGCAGACGCGAAACAAAACAACGAGAAACAGATAACAGCAAAAATGGGAAATGCCAAAAACCGAAAAAGAAAAACAGAGAAAGAAAAAACAGAGAAAAACAGAAAAAGCAAAACAGAACAAAATCAGTGAAACCAAATGAAAAAATAGTGATTAATAAAGAAAATACGGAAAACAGAAAAGAAAAAGAGAAAGCTCCGGCTTTATCTCATGCGGGGATGACCCTCCCCGCATGAGCAGCCGATATAGAGACTATAAAACAAACTTCCTGTTCCGGCAAGAACGAATTTGCCGCCCGCCGAAGCGCCGTCCTCAAAGCGCCGGCCCGGACGTTCCTCTCCCCGCAGCGCTTACTGCGGCACATACCCGAGCGGAGCCACCAGAAGTCCGTTGGCATCGACCTGCACGCCGATGCCCGCATTATCGTTAAAGATCGCGTCACGCACCAGCACACCATCCTCACCGAAGAAGAACCAGCCTCCGCCGATCTCCTGCCAGCCGACAGCCATCCTGCCGTCTGCGCCGAAGAAGCGGGTCATTCCGTCCGGGAGAGTGAAAAGCCCCGCTACCATCGCGCCGTCCGTATTGAAATAATAGCTGCTGCCGTCGATCTGCGTGAGTCCCAGCGCCTGCCGCCCGTCTTCGGCGAAGTACAGCGTCGCTCCCGCCGCGCTCACCCAGCCGGTCGTCATCCGGCCCTCTCCGTCGAAGAGGTAATTGGCGCCGTCCACGGCGGTCAGTCCGACAGACGCGAAACCGTTCGCGCCGAAATAATAGTGGAAACCGTCGATGGTTTTCCACCCGAATACCGCCGCTCCGCCGTCCGACGGATCAAAATAATACTTCGCCGGGCCCGCGCCGAGCCAGCCTGTCTGCATAGCGCCGGTTCCATCGAAGAAATACAGTCTGCTCTCTATATTCTGGAGGCCGACCACTCTCTTGTAGTTCTGATAGTAATAGGTATTTCCATTGCGGGTATCAAAGCCGTTCTGCTTGATGAGTGTGAAATAGTCCTTGTAGAGATAGTTCATGTCCACACGGCCGTTGATGCCCGGAACAAGGCCGCTGCTCGTATACTGCCACATCGCATAGGCGCCCGGATAATCGCAGACCGAGTTGTATTGCGCGACCCAGTGATCCCAGCTCACCGGCCCCATCCGCTCGACAAACCAATTCCGGCTGGTATAAACCATCGGTGTGTAGCCTGCATTATAGATCACAGCGCAGAACGCATTGACAATCTCCGCCTGCTGCTGCGGCGAAAGCCCCACCTGGGTTTTATCCTCAAAATCAACGGCAATCGGAAAGGACACCGTAAAATTCTGACAGGCCGCCACGACAAACTGCGCATCCTGCATGGCCTGCGCCGGATTCAGCGCATAGGTATAGCAGTAAACGCCGGTGCGGATGCCTGCCGCGTTCGCCGCCGTCATATTAAACGGAAAGCTGGCATCCATGCCATATTTGATATTTCCGCAGCGGATCATGGCAAAGCTGATGCCGCTGTTTCTGACAGCGCCCCAGTTGATGGTCCCCTGCCACTGCGACACGTCGATTCCTTTCTGCGCCGCCTGCACTTCTGTGCTCTGCGGTTTTCCTGCCGCCGCAAAAACAAGCGCTGCCGCGCTGATCATCAGGTATTTCAGTTTCTTTTTCCAGTCTCTCAAGCTGCTCCTCCACGCCGGGCGCTTCTTCCGAAGCGCGATCACCGCTCTCTCCTGTCTTTCGCTCCGCCCTGTGAAACAGAGCGCCATGCCGATATGCGGCGCAGCATACAGCCGCCGCAGCCCCGAAATCAGACGAGGCTGTTTTTTATTCTATGCATGGAATCCTCTTCCGTCAATGAAAAGACAGGTATTTCGCTGCCGTATTTTACCGTATTTTACTCCTCCCGCCCAGAAGCTGCGCTCTCCGGATCCAGAAGATAGTCTGCCATGACGCTGTTGCTGACATCCGTTCCGTATTCCGTGAGAAAGATCCTCCCACGTTCCCGCCGGACGAGTCCCAGCGCTTCGTGACGCGCCAACACATCGCCGTAAATCTCCGGAAGCGGCCGCCCGAAACGGGCAAAAAATTCCGTTTCCGAGACCCCCAGAGCAAGGCGCAGCCCCAGAAACATGAATTCCTCCATGCGCTCCCTGTCCGTAAGCTCCTGCAGGTCCTCACGGATCTCCGAAAGTCTTTTTCTCCCCAGATAGCGATTCATATCGCAGGTATTCGCATATCGCAGACGGCTCGCTCCCGGCCCGGGTCCCACAGCCAGAGAGGCGGCTCCCGTCCCCAATCCCAGATACGGATGCCCCGTCCAGTAGCCGATATTGTGTGCGCACACACGTCCCGGGCGGGCATAGCTCGAGATCTCATACCTCTCGTAGCCGTATTCCCGCAGCACCTCCCTCGTCCGCCGGTACATCTCTCTCTCGGTTTCTTCATCCGGGAGCGACGGAAAGCTGTCTCCTCCTGGTGCCGGGCAGGCATAGAGGCTGCCGAAAACAGTCCCCTCCTCAATGATGAGACTGTACGCCGAAATATGATCCGGCTCCAGCTCCGCCGCCCCGCAAAGTGTTTCCTCCCAGCGGTCGGGCGTCTGACCGGGCAGCGCACTCATCAAATCAAGGCTGATGTTGCCAAAGCCTGCCGCTCTGGCCGCGCGGAAGCTCTCCCGCGCCTCCTCTGCCGTATGAATCCGTCCAAGCAGACGGAGCTCACCGTCGTCCAGTGACTGTATGCCGAGCGAGATCCGGTTGATGCCCGCCTCCCGCCAGACGGAAAAGTCCTCCTGCCGTGCCGTGCCCGGATTGCACTCCGCCGTGATCTCCGCCGTTTCCTCCAGTGAAAAGTGTTCCCGAACCGCCGCCATAATCCGTGACATTTGCTCCGCCGCGAGCACCGACGGCGTACCTCCTCCGAAAAAAACACTGTCCACCGGCTGCTCGCATTCTGTCTCCCGAATCTCACGGATCAGCGAACGCACATAGTGCTCCCGCTGCACCGCGTCCGCCGGGCCGGAGAGAAAATCACAGTACGCGCATTTCCGGACGCAGAACGGAATATGAAGATACAGCGAGCAGAAGCCTCCCCGGCTCCGCTCCTCCAGCCTTTCGAGCTCACGGTCTGTCATGCCCCGTCTAGTCCCCGCTGTCCAGCTTCAGAACGTTCATGAACGCATCCTTGGGAATCTCGACATTTCCTACCATCTGCATCCGTTTCTTTCCCTCTTTCTGCTTCTCAAGCAGCTTCTTCTTACGGGAGATATCGCCGCCGTAGCACTTGGCGAGAACGTCTTTCCGAACCGCCTTTACTGTCTCGCGGGCGATGACGCGGCCGCCCACAGCCGCCTGAATCGGCACCTCGAAGAGCTGCCTCGGAATCTCCTCTTTCAGTTTTTCGCACATTTTCCGGCCGCGCTCATACGCTCCATCCGCATGCACGATAAAGGAAAGGGCATCCACCATCTCCTTATTCACAAGAATATCCATCTTGACAAGCGAGGAAGTCTCATAACCCTTGATTTCATAATCAAAGCTCGCATATCCCTTGGAGCGGGATTTCAGCGCGTCGAAGAAATCATAGATGATCTCGTTGAGCGGCAGCTCATATTTGAGAATCGCCCGGGTCTTCTCAATGTAATCCGTGACGAGATAGCGGCCGCGGCGCTCCTGACAGAGCTGCATGATCGGACCGATATAATCCGTCGTGACCATGATCTCCGCACTGACGATCGGCTCCTCCATATGTTCAATGAGGGACGGATCGGGGAGATTCGCCGGATTCGTGAGCTCGATCATGGTTCCGTCCGTCCGGAATACTTTATATACGACGCCGGGCGCGGTGGAAATGATATCGAGATCATACTCTCTCTCCAGACGCTCCAGAACCACCTCCATATGGAGAAGTCCGAGAAAGCCACAGCGGAACCCGAAGCCGAGCGCCAGCGAGGTCTCCGGCTCAAAGGTCAACGCGGCATCGTTAAGCTGAAGCTTTTCCAGCGCATCCTTGAGGTCCGGATAGCGCTGCGTATCGGAGGGGTACATCCCGCAGTAAACCATCGGCTGCGCTTTCTTGTAGCCGGGGAGGGCTGTCTCGCAGGGACGGGAAGCGTCCGTCACGGTATCGCCGACCCGGGAATCGCGGATATTTTTGATGGATGCGGTAAAATACCCGACCATTCCCGCAGGGAGCTCTTCGCAGGGAATAAAGCGCCCGGGGCCGAAATACCCAACCTCCACGATTTCCTGCAGTGCGCCGGTCGCCATCATGCGAACTTTCATTCCCTTTTTCAGCACGCCGTCGCGAACCCGCACAAAAACGACAACTCCCTTATAGCTGTCATAGAGAGAGTCAAAAATCAGGGCTTTCAGCGGCTTCTCCGGGTCTCCGTCCGGCGCGGGAATCCGGCGGAGGATCTCCTCCAGAACCTCATCCACGCCGCTCCCTGTTTTGGCGGAAATCAGCGGCGCATCCGCAGCCTCGATACCGATAACATCCTCAATCTCCTCCCGCACCTCGTCCGGGCGGGCCGAGGGAAGATCCACTTTGTTCACGACCGGAAAGACCTCGAGATCATGATCAATCGCAAGATAACAGTTCGCAAGCGTCTGGGCCTGTATTCCCTGCGTCGCGTCTACAACCAGAATCGCGCCGTCACAGGCCGCCAGCGAGCGGCTGACTTCATAATTGAAATCGACGTGGCCAGGCGTGTCAATCAGATTGAAAATATACTCCTCACCGTTCTTCGCATGATAGACGAGACGGACGGCCTGAGACTTGATCGTGATGCCGCGCTCACGCTCCAGATCCATGTTGTCAAGCACCTGCGACTGCATTTCGCGCCGCGTCAGCACGCCGGTCATCTCAATCATGCGGTCGGCCAGCGTGGATTTGCCATGGTCAATGTGCGCCACGATGCAGAAATTACGAATATGCTTTTGGAAATCAGATATCATAAAAATCACCATGCCGAAGCACTTTGTGCGAGGTACGCACCGCAAAATCCGCGCAGGCGGTTTTGCGGCCGCGATCAGGGGCTATTTGGGCTTCGGCACAAATAGCCGTGTGAAAAATCTCTGCGCCGGCGCGCAAAGATGCGAGCCGCTCCTGCTCATCGCGGCTGTCGCCGCTGATACATTACTGCACATTCGCCCGTCCGCAGGCAAGCCTGCACGGGGCATGTGCGGTCAAATGTCCGTGGCTCGTAGCTTACGCGGAAAAAGGCAGGTGATTCCATAGAGGGATGGGATCACCTGCCTTGCACTCTGTCCGGTATCGGAATCAGCTCAGCTTATCAACTGCCGCAGAGAGGCGGGAAACCTTTCTGGATGCGGTATTTTTCTTCAGAACACCCTTGGATGCCGCCTTATCAATCTTGGACACTGCAGAGACAAGCGCCTCTTTCGCCGCATCCTTGTCTCCTGCCGCAAGCGCCGCGGTCACTTTCTTCGTCGCGGTCTTAACGCCGGTCTTCACGGCTTTATTCTGCTCTGCTTTTTTAGCGTTGGTCAGAATTCTCTTCTTGGCGGATTTGATATTTGCCATTTCGCACTTTCCTCCATACTTATGCTTCGATTATATTTCTGGTCTCAGGTGCGGAGACACGCTTTTTCGTCCTGAAGACACATACGGATGTATTGTACGGTATCGCTCCTCTGTTGTCAAACCATTTTATCACTGAAAAGCCGCCCCGGAAAACCGCCGAAAAAACTTTCTCGCACTCACTGCGGAGCGGTAAAATCCAGAACCGGATCCGCCGGGGCCGGAACCACGGCAAGTTCTTCGGTCTCAAGAACGATTCCCTCGCCCGGCACCGCATCATAGTAGCCGAAGCGAAGCGACCGGGGCTTTCTATCGCACAGACCGCCGGCTCTCACAACCGCGATGACACGCACCCAGTCGCCCTCTTTGACCGCAGGCTTTCTGCTGTAACGACAGGGGTAGCCGAAAATTCGGATATCGTTGATACAGCACCCCATGATCGGACGTCCTGCAAGGAAAAAGCCGTCCGGCATTCCTCCGAAGATCGCCTGTGCGAGGAAGCTCACCCGCTTTCCCTCATACCAGTCCGGATGCTCCATGACATCTTGAAACCAGATGGCATAATCCAGCCCTTCGAGGCGGATCGGATCGCTGTGCACATCGTAGGGCAGATCCTCCGCCTCCGCCGTGTCCACCTCCCCGTCCTTGTCCTCAAAAATCAAAGACGCCTCCGGATTGACCGCTTTCAGCTTCCGCTTGTAGCCGATGAGCGTTTTTTTATCAATGCCGTCACAGCGATTCACCATGATCAGCTCGGTCGCCCGGATCTCCTCTGTCAGAAAGGACATCAGATCGCCATTGCTCAGATACATCGGAAGCGTCTGCGCGTCGATCGTGGTCATCTGCTGCTCCAGCGTCCACTTTTTCGGGAGCCTGAAATTGCGGAAATTCCACATTCCGTTCCATTCAATCAGAATCCGGACCGGATCATATTTCGCATCCAGCGCCATCAGCACGGCCGGAGTGAAGTCCTCCTCGTTCCGTATTTCCTCGTGGACCGTATCCGTTGCGGCGAGGAGCTTCGGCCCATAGCCTACGGTTCCCTCCTCGCAGGTGATAAGAAGCGTCGTGCCCCGCGTCCGGAAATAGGGCTGCCCCAGCGTATAGGCAAAAAAGGAGCTTTTTCCGCTCTCCAGAAAGCCGTTGATTACATATACAGGTTTCATATTCGCTGCCCCGGCTTTGCCGGATCTCTGCCGGCAAAGCAATATCCCCGTGAATTATTTTTCAAACAGTCTGTCCAGCGCCTCGTCGTTCAGATCCGTACCGATGACGCAGATCTTTCCGGTCACATCCGCAGGGCTCTCCCGGACGCTGCTCTCGCCCGGAACATAATCGAAGCTGAGCCACGAACCGTCCTCTGCGGGAAGCATCCCCTTGGCACGGAGAACAGAGCCATAGCTGCCATCCTCCAGCGCGGCCAGAAAGCTCCCGATCTCCGCTCTGGTATACCTTGCGGGTGTCTCCATCCCCCAGCTTCCGAACACCTCGTCCGCATCGTGCTCAGAGTGGTGATGACGAACGCCGTGTCCGTCCGTTTCCGCCTCCCCATGACGGTGATGGTGGTGGTGAGAGTGCTCTCCCTCTTCATGGTGATGGTGGTGACCGTGTTCTTCCTCATCATCGTGGTGGTGCCCACGCTCATCCTCCTCATGGTGATGATGGTCATGCTCTTCCTCATCGCCGTGATGATGGCAGCGCCCGCTCTCTTCCCCGTGGTGATGATGGCAGCCGCATTCCTCCCCGTCGCCGTGGTGATGGTGATGATGCTGCTCCTCATCCTTTGCGTGCTTTGCGAGAGCCTCCTCCATCATGCTTTTCTGCAGGTCGTTGTTGCCTTCAATGGTGTCGAGAACCATTTTCCCGTCCAGCTCGTCAAGAGGGGTCGTGATGATCACCGCCTCCGGATTGTGTTCACGGAGCATGGAGACCGCCGTCCGGATCTCCTCTTCGGAAGCCTTATCCGTGCGGGTGAGAAGAATAGTGCCTGCGTGCTGGATCTGGTTGATGAAAAACTCTCCGAAATTGCGGACGTACAGCTTTGCCTTGGTGGCGTCGACCACCGCGACGGCGCTGTTCAGCTCCATCGCCGCATCACCCGTCACCTCGTTCACCGCTTTCATCACGTCGGACAGCTTGCCGACGCCGGAGGGCTCGATCAGGATTCTCTCCGGGGCATACTGCTCCATGACCTCTTTCAGAGACGCCCCGAAATCACCCACCAGAGAGCAGCAGATGCAGCCTGCGTTCATCTCGCGGATCTGTATTCCGGATTCTCTGAGAAACCCACCGTCGATGCCGATCTGACCGAACTCATTCTCGATCAGAACAACCTTGGTTCCGGCCAGCGCCTCTTTCAGGAGCTTTCTGATCAGTGTCGTTTTTCCGGCTCCGAGAAAACCGGAAATAATATCAATCTTTGTCATAGCTAACCTCACGCCGCAACTTCAAACTTTATATTCTTTACGAAAACCTCAGTGCTGACAGGGAATTATAAAAGGCCGTGCGGCAGGGGCCTCTTTCCCTTTCTCCGCAGATAAAAACGGTGAGCCGGACTGTAAGCCGGGTTATGTCGAGGATGATCATCTATCTAGGACGAACGTTGCCGCCCGCCTCAAGCGACCCACCTGAAAGCGTGGCCGGGCCGGCCGTTGCTCTCTGTTCGGTCTTGCTTCGGATGGGGTTTACAATGCGCCGCGTGTTGCCACCCGGCCGGTAGTCTCTTACACTGCCGTTTCACCCTTACCGCCATGGACGGGCCTTGAACCCGCCCATGACGGCGGTCTGTTCTCTGCTGCACTTTCCCGGGAGTTGCCTCCGCCGGCCGTTAGCCGGCATCCTGCCCTGTGAAGCCCGGACTTTCCTCGCCTGCGCCCTTTCGGGACCAGCAGCCGCGATCATCCATCCGACTCACCGCGATTAACTTTAGTCAGAAAGCTGACATTTGTCAAGCTGCGCCTTCACTCATCCCCTACCCGACGCTCCGCGGATTTCCCCGTTTACACCGGGAAGCAGCCGCCTCCCACAAATTCGCGGCACAGGGAGTTTGTGGGGACCGCCGCCGTGTCCACACCCACAAAATAGTCAAGAAATTTCAAAAGGCGCTTCGCCTCGTAATACTCCGGCTCCCCCTGCCGCACGTTGAACAGCAGCGGCTCCGCGAACTGCTTCAGCACGGAGAGCTCATAGATCAGCACGGAATTGAAAATGGCGTCCGCATTTTCCTGATAGGGGAAAATATACTGTTCCTCCCCCTCCCGGACGCTCTGCCATCCTCCGATGGTCTGCCTTGCGTCGCGGCTCCGCGTCCTCGCGTCGCGCACCATGCGCCGCAGGAGACGCGCGTCCGTGGTGGGAATCCGGTTATGCTCGTCGATGTTCAGCGTCGTCAGCGCACTCGTATAAATCCGGAATTTCGATTCGTCCGGCAGCAGCGCTGTCGTCTTGGGGTTCAGACAGTGGATTCCCTCAATCACCAGAATATCCTCGTCCCCGAGCTTCAGCCTGTTCCCCTTGTATTCCCGGCGCCCTGTCTTGAAGTTAAAGGACGGCAGCTCGACCTCTTTTCCCTCGAGCAGATCCATCATATCCGCGTTGAACAGCTCCAGATCGATCGCCTCAAGGCACTCAAAATTATAATTGCCGTCGATATCGACCGGCGTTTTTTCACGGTTCACAAAATAATCGTCGAGACTGATGATGTGCGGCGCGAGGCCGAACGAGCGCATCTGAATCGACAGACGATGCGCAAACGTGGTTTTGCCGGAGGAGCTCGGGCCGGCGATCAGCACAAAGCGCACGTCCTCCCGCCCGTAGATCGTCTCTGCGATATCGCCGATGCGCCGCTCCTGCAGCGCCTCCTGCACAAGAATCATGTCGCTGATATTGCCGCGGCAGATCTGCTCGTTGAGATCGCCGACCGTCGAAATATTCACCAGCTCGCCCCACTCCGTTGAGAGCATCAGCGATTCAAACAGATTCCTCTGATCCGCAAACAGCTCCAGCACATCGGGATTCTGCTGCGTCGGCAGAACAAGCATCAGCCCGCCCCGGTAGCTCTGCACCGCAAAGCGCCGGACAAAGCCGGTATTCGGCAGCATATAGCCGTAAAAATAATCGCAGTAGCCATCCATATTGTAGACGTTGACCGTGGAACCGCGGCGGAAGTGAAACAGCTTTACCTTATCCTGCATTCCCTGACGGTCAAAGAGCGCAATCGCATCGTCGATCGGATAGGTCTTCTTCGAGATGGGGAGCCTGCTGTCGCGGAGCGCGCGCATCCGCTCCTCCACCGCCGCGGCAAAAGCCTCATCTGCCTCTTTCTCCAGACCGCGCAGGGAGCAGAAATACCCGTTTCCGACCGAAAACTCGATCTTCACGTGCACCGCCGGACCGCACAGATCCCAGACTGCCTTGACCAGCATCATCTGCGCCGTGCGGCAGAATGTCTTGTAGCCGATCGGGTCTCTTGTCGTAATGAAGCTGAGAACCCCGTCGCGGTCCGCTCTTTTTGTCAGCTCCCGCATTTTCCCGTTGACGAATACCAGTGCGATGGTGTTCTGGTACGCCTCCTGATACTCCCCGGCAATCGCTTCATAACTTGTTCCGCGCTCATAGCTGCGGGTGAAACCGTCAATCATCAGTGCCGGCATGGCCGTCCCTCCTCTCCTATGTGATCTGTCTTCCCACTGCGGCTGTCCGTCCTGTTCGCTATGCCTCGGCAAACGGCTCGCCCTGTTGCGTTTCCAGCACCTCCAGCTCCGGGAGTTCCCGGTTCAGAAACGCTTTCATGTACGGAATAAAAATTTTTTCTATCCCGTAGTGACCGGCGTCGATCACCGCAATGCCCTTTTCCACGGCGTCCAACCCGTCATGGTGACTGATATCTCCGGTGATCATGACATCCGCGCCCTCCCGGATCGCCAGATCGATCTCCGAGCGCCCGGAGCCGGGCAGAATGGCCGTCGTCACAACCGGCTGCTCCGGATCGCCGTAGAAGCGGACATGAGGAATCGAAAACACATCGCGCACATAGGCGGCGCAGTCCCGGAGCGTCATATGCTCCGGCAGCGTACCCACCCGTCCGAAGCCCTCTCTCGACAGGTCGTCCTCGTAGGTCACCTCGAGAACCCGGCGATCCGAGAGGCGCAGGTCGTCCGCCGCCGCGTCTGCCATGCCCATGACGTCAAAATTAGTATGCATGGCATAATAGGAAATGTCATTCTGAATAAGGCGCAGGAGTCTGCGTCCCACGTAGTCCGAATCATTCACCCTCTTCACGCCGCGAAAAATGAGAGGATGGTGCGTAATCAGCGCATCCGCGCCCACCGCCACGGCCTCCTCCACGATGCCTCCCGTCGCGTCAAGCGCCACCAGAACACGCCGCACCTCCTTGTCGCCGCGTCCGGCAAGAAGTCCCACATTGTCCCATTCCTCGGCAAAATCCACCGGGCAGAACCGTTCGATCTCCTCTATGATATCCGACATCCGCATAGATCAGTCCTCCCTGAGAGCCCCGCCGCAGTACCCGAGCGCAAGGCCGATATCCGAAAGCTCCCGCTGCACCTCTTCCCGGCGCGCCGCAGCCGCCCCGGATTCCTGCCCGCTGCGCAGCGTTCCCTCGTCAAGCCGCGCACGGACCTCCTCATAAATCCTCTGCTGCCGCAGAAGATAACGCCGCAGCGCCGGATCACGCGCCGCAAGGAGACAAGGGCCGTACTCATCCCGTATCCTCTGCGGGAGAGGAGGCTCCTCCGCAGTGCATGCGCCGCTCAGGCCGCCCGGACTCACACGAAGAAGCGGATAGAACTTCCCCTCCTCCTCGATCATCCTCTCCTCCCGGATTGCCAGTCCCAACTCCCGAAGCTTTTCGCGGAGCCGCCGGAATTCCCGCTGCGGCCCGAGAATCAGCTCCCGGAACGAGGCCGTTTTTTCCGGAAAGGCGCTCAGAATGGATACCATGAGGAGCCCTCCCATCCCCGAGATAATGAGGCTGTCCGCCTCCCCCTCCCGGAATGCGGCAAGGCCGTCCGAGAGGCGGAGCTCCACGTCCTCCCAGCAGTCAAAGGCCGCAAGATTTCCCTCTGCCGAGTAAAGCGGCCCCTCCGCCACATCCATGGCAAGCGCGCTGCGCGCCCTGCCGGAGAGCACCAGATAAATCAACGTGAGCGCGTGATCGCAGCCCACATCGCAGATTCGGCTTCCCGGCGTCACCATTTCCGCAATCGCTGTCAGACGGGCTGACAGCTTTGGCATCTGCGTCATATCAGTCAAGATAGTCTTTCAGCTTCCGGCTGCGGCTCGGGTGGCGGAGCTTGCGGAGCGCTTTCGCCTCGATCTGGCGGATTCTCTCTCTCGTGACGTTGAATTCCTTGCCGACCTCCTCCAGCGTTCTCGCCCGCCCGTCGTCGAGCCCGAAGCGCAGGCGCAGCACCTTCTGCTCCCTGTCCGTCAGTGTGTCCAGAACCTCCTGAAGCTGATCCTGAAGCAGCGAAAAGGCCGCCGCCTCGGCCGGAACCGGCACGTTGTCATCCTGAATGAAATCTCCCAGATGGCTGTCCTCCTCCTCGCCGATGGGCGTCTCAAGGGAAACCGGCTCCTGCGCGATCTTGATGATTTCGCGGACCCGTTCCTCGCCGATCCCCATTTCGGCCGCAATTTCCGCCGGCGTAGGCTCGCGGCCGAGATCCTGCAGGAGCTGACGGCTCACGCGCACCAGCTTGTTGATGGTTTCCACCATATGCACCGGAATCCGGATCGTCCGCGCCTGATCCGCGATGGCGCGGGTGATGGCTTGCCGGATCCACCATGTCGCATAGGTCGAAAACTTGAAGCCCTTGCGGTAATCAAACTTTTCCACCGCCTTGATCAGACCGAGATTCCCCTCCTGAATCAGATCGAGGAACAGCATGCCGCGGCCGACATAACGCTTCGCTATGCTGACCACAAGGCGGAGGTTCGCCTCTGCCAGCCGGTTCTTTGCATCCGTTCCGCGGGACTGCATGAGAGCCAGCTCTTCCCTGCTTTTATCGCGGACGATCTCGAGCTCCTCCTCCGTGAGCTCAAGCCCCTCCGGGCTGCCCCCCGCGGTCTCCGTGATCCCCTTGGCCGAGAGCTCCTCTGCCAGCCGTCCGGCTTCCATCTTCTTTGCCAGATCGATCTCCTCATCCGCGGAGAGGAGCGGCACCTTGCCGATCTCCTTTAGATACATCCGGACCGGATCCTCGATATTGACGCCCTCTGCCATGGCGTCCATATCGATCTCCAGCTCCTTTTCGCCCTCGTTTTCTTCCTCCTCGTTCATCAGCTCGTCATCGGAGGGGCTCTCGTCGATCACGTCCGGCAGGCTGATCACAATACCGTTTTTGTCGATCTGGTTGTTGACCTTTTCCCACATATCGTCGTCCAGATCCATCCCGGCAAAGGCATTGTCGATATCCTTTTGATCCAGCACGTTTCTGTTTTTCTTTCCGAGCTTCAAAAGCTCGTCCAGCGCTTTCAGAAACTGCTCAAACATCTGCTCATCCATCCTGTTCTCTCCCTTTTTCCGTATCAATGCAAAAGACCGCCGTCTTCAGCTCTTCCAGCTCCTTTTTGCTGCGTATGATCTCCTGCAGCGCGTTCGGATCGCCCGCCAGCTCCGCCGCGCGGCGCCGCCCGCTGCTCTGCTTGACGGAGAGCACCACATCATGCAGCGCTTTCTCCTGATTCTCTCTGCCCTCCGGAAGCTCAAAGCGGCTGTTGAACAGCGTTGCCGCCCGGTTCTGCTCGCTTTCCTCCGGAAAAACGCTGATGATCGCGGCAATGCTGCCCGGCTTCGGATCGGCGTAAAACCGCTCCGCCACCGTGCGCGGGATCCCCTCTGCGAAATCCTCCGGCCGAATGTACCTTGAAACCTGCGCGAATACCGCCCGGTCCTCCGCCATCCACGTAAGGAGCCATGCCTGCGCCCGGGTTTCCGGCGTGATTCCGCCCTCTTTCTTCCGCGGCGCCGCGGGCTTCGGTCGCTCCGGAGCCCGGATCAGCTCGCCCGCCTCCGTGTAGGAACCCACCATGCGCCGGAGCGAGCCCTTATCGATAAAATACCGGGCGGCTACCGCCTCGATATAATTATCCCTCTCGATTTCATCCTCGAAGACGCCGAGACGCTTCGCCGCCTCACGGCAAAAATCCGTCCGTCCCGCGGGATCGTCCATCGCAAAATTCCGTTCCAGCATCCGCAGCTCGTAAAAAAAGCTGTTTTCCGCCGCATCGATCCGCTTTCGGAACTCGTCCGCCCCGAGATTTTTCATGAATTCGTCCGGATCCTTATAGGGCCGGAGATCCAGAACCCGCGACCGCAGCGCCGCCTCACGGAGAATGCCGTTGTTCCGGAGAGCCGCGCGCATTCCCGCCTCGTCGCTGTCATAGGACAGGAGAATTTCCTTGGCGTAGCGCTTCAGGATGCTCGCCTGCCCGCTGGTAAAGGCTGTCCCCAGCGAGGCGACCGCCTGCGGAAAACCGGCCTGATGCATCGCAATCACATCCATATAGCCCTCGCAGAGGATAAACTGCTCCGTCCGGCTTCTCTTTGCCAGATGGAGGCCGTACAGGTTCCGGCCCTTATCAAAGATCGGCGTCTCCGGCGAGTTCAGATACTTCGGCTTGCCGTCTCCCATGACGCGGCCGCCGAAGCCGATGACGCGGCTGTTCACATCCATGATCGGGAACATGACCCGGTTCCAGAACTTATCGTGAAGCCCTCGCTTTTCGTCGTAGGCCGCGACGCCCGATTCCAGTATCGAATCGTCCGGAAAGCCCTTTTTCCGGAGAAAGGCCACGAGATCCGAGCCGCTCCCATCGGCAAAGCCGAGACCGAAGCGGTGAATCGTCTCCGCCGTGAGCCCCCTCCCCTCCAGATAGCGCATGCCGGCCGCGCCTCGCGGAGAACGCAGCATCCGGTAATAATAGGTGGCCGCCTCGCGGTTGATGTCAAAGAGCTCCCGCCGGTGCTGCTCCCGTTTTTTCGCCTCCTCGCCGTATTCCGCCTCCGGAAGACGGATCCCCGCTCGCTCCGCCAGCGCTTTCACCGCCTCCTGAAAGCTGTAATTTTCATACTTCATGAGAAAGGTGATGACGTTCCCGCCGGCGCCGCAGCCGAAGCAGTAAAAAATCTGCTTGTCCGCAGATACGGAGAACGAGGGGGATTTCTCATTATGAAAGGGGCAAAGGCCAAAGTAATTCGCCCCCTGCTTTTTCAGATGCACATAGCTGCCGACAACGTCGACGATGTCGTTTCCCGCCCGCACCTGCTCCAGTATCTCATCGGGATAATACAAACAGACCCTCCCATTCCGCGCTTACTGCCACGTGTTCGGAACATACAGCTCCTTGTATCTCGCAATCGCAAAGCGATCCGTCATCGAGCTGATATAATCGCAGACCACCCGCTCCCGGCTGTCTCCGCAGGCCATGAGCTCCCGCAGATAATCCGGAAGCTGATCTGTGTGATCGCTCTGCACGTAATAATAGAACAGCGTCTCCACAAGCTGCTCCGCCTTTTTCTCCTCGCCCTTGGCCGCAGGATTCGTGTAGACCCGCTCAAACATGAACGCACGGAGCTTCTTCATCGCCGCCCCCGTCTCCTCCGACATCCGGATCTCCTGCCGTCCCGCGCTGGCTGTGATGATGTCATGAATAAAATGATCCAGACGGTCGTTCAGCGTATGCCCCAGAACATCCGCGATCTCCTCCGGTACGTCATCCTCCGTCAGAATGCCGCCGCGGATCGCATCGTCCATATCATGATGGAAATACGCGATCTTATCCGAGAGCCGGACGACCTGTCCCTCGAGCGTGCAGGGATTCCCTTTCGTCTGGTGATTCACAATGCCGTCCCGCACCTCGAACGTCAGGTTCAGTCCCTGCCCGTTCTTCTCAAGGACATCGACCGTCCGGAGGCTCTGCTCCGCGTGGTCGAAGCCCTCCGCATACAGGCGGTTCAGCACCCGCTCCCCCGCATGGCCGAACGGCGTGTGCCCGAGATCATGCCCGAGGGCAATCGCCTCCGTCAGGTCCTCGTTGAGATGAAGCGCCTTGGCAATGGTCCGCGCATTCTGCGAAACCTCCAGCGTGTGCGTCAGCCTCGTCCGGTAATGATCGCCGTCCGGCGTGATGAAGACCTGTGTCTTATCCTTCAGCCGGCGGAACGACTTGCAGTGAAGAATCCGGTCCCTGTCACGCTGGAAGACCGGCCGGATATCGCACTGTTCCTCCGCAAAGCGCCGTCCGCGGCTCTGCCGCGAAAACGCAGCCCAAGGAGCAAGGATTTCTTTTTCTCTCAGTTCCAGTTCTTCCCGGATCGTCAATATCCATACCCTCCCATCGCACTTCCGATGTCCGGACGGACTGCCGGGCATTCCCGCCGCCCGGGGAATCAACGCCTATATTTTATATATTCTCCGCCGGAGGGCGATTTCCTTTTTATTTTATAAAAAAACACAGCCGATGATCTTCGACTGTGTCTAAAAAATGGGACGGACGGGGATCGAACCCGTGACCTCTCGCGTGTGAGGCGAACGCTCATCCCGGCTGAGCTACCGTCCCGAATCAATAACTGCGGCGTTTCCCGGCGGCCCCTTGCGGCCGTCTACAATCACCGATTAAGATAAAACCCGGACAAGCGCCTGCTTTCCGGGTCCAACTGCGGAAGATGGGACTTGAACCCACACGGCCTTTCGGTCACAAGATCCTTAGTCTTGCTCGTCTGCCAATTCCGACACTTCCGCATCTGACTTCTCTTCCGAGAAAGCCGAAGCTCTCTGCGGAGAATGCAGGAAAAGGGACTTGAACCCTCACTGTGTTGCCACAACAGGCACCTGAAGCCTGCGCGTCTGCCATTCCGCCATTCCTGCGCATCGCTTCCTCGCGGAACGCGACTTTCGGGTTGGACTGTTTTATATAAACAGTCAGTAGCTCGTATCGGAATCGAACCGGTGTTTCTGCCGTGAGAGGGCAGCGTCTTAACCCCTTGACCAACGAGCCATGCGAACGGAACCGTGTTTCCCGTTCGTATCCCTGTCCTTGGGACGAATGTTAGTATATCTCAGCGTTTTCTTTTTGGCAAGTACTTTTTTAACATTTACTTTTCCTCCCGCGTTTTATACGTCTATATGATGACGTCCGGGCAAAAGCTCCTCCGTCCGGCCGCCCGAAAGAAAGCGCGCCGTCGTGTTCGCGGGCACCGTGACATCATATGAGAAGCTTCCATCCGCATTCTTCTTCCACGCGCAGCGCACCGTACCGTACACGCTGTCATAGGACAGGCCGGCATGCGTAAAATGCCCGCCGGGGACCGGAGCCAGCGTAAAGTGATTCTCCCCGTCCACTTTCACGCCGCACATCTTTTCAAAGACCCACTCGCACACCGCGCCCTTGGAATAGTGGTTCAGAGAGGCGATCCCGCCGCCCTTTCCATTATCCGAGTCAGGGCCGTCCCAGTCCTCCCAGATGGTCGTCGCGCCGGCCTTTGGCATACACAGCCAGCCCGGTTTTTCCTCGTTTTCCAGAAGCCGGTACGCAAGCTCCGCATCGATATCCCCCAGCACATAGAGGATGAACGGCGTGGAGAGAAAGCCGGTTCCCACCCTCCAGCGGTAATGCTCGAGAGCCTGCACCAGCCGCTTCCTTGCAAAGGCCGCATCCTCTTCATCAAAAAGCCCGAAATAGAGCGGCCTCACAAGCCTCGCCTGCCGGTCCGTGTCAAGGGTGTACTTTTTCAGCTTCCGCAGCTTCCGATAGGCCGCTTTCGCACCGTCCCGGTACTCCTCATAGCGCGGGACATCCTGCTCACGCCCGAGCGCCCCGGCGATCTCCGCCATGATATCCATGATATAGAAAAGATACGCAGTGGCCTCCTCCGGGCGCGAGGTCATAAAATCCCTGTAACTCATGGCGTGCACGTCCGCGGGCTCCGCCCACTCCCCGTAATGCTGCCCCGTATTGTACAGATATTTTGTGTCGGCCCGGGAAAGTCCCGTCTTCTCCGAAATGATGAAGCTGCTTTTCCCCGTGCGCGAAATCATGTATTCCGCATAGCGCTTCATATTGTCATAATATTTCTCAATGATTTTCCTGTCTCCGTACTTTTTCCAGAGCCGGTACGGGATCAGCACGCCCGCGTCGGACCAGCCGACGGAGCCGTTCATTCCCCGCATATAGGAATCCGTGCCGCCCTCCGGTGCGATCTGCGGGAAATTGCCGTCCTCCCCCTGCCAGTCGCACAGATCATTTTCAAATTTGAGCGCAAAGGGGGCATAGTTGACCATATAGCTCGCCGTATTCAGAAAAAGCTGCGCATCGCCCGTCCAGCCGTGCCGCTCCCTCGTAGGGCAATCGGTCGGCAGGTCGGCGGAATTGTTCTTCAGCGACCAGAGCGTGTTGGCAACAAAGCGGTTCAGCAGCTCATTCGAGCTCTCAAAGCGGAACGTGGTCTCAAAATCGGAATAGACGGATATCGCCGTGAAATCCGCCGGATTGATATCGAAATCCGCCTCCGCCTCGATGTACTGAAAGCCGAAGATCGCAAAAGCGGTCCTGTATTCATTGACCCCGTCCTTACAGAAATATTCGACCTGCTGGAGCGGCGTCCGGTAATGCTTTCTCACGCACTGGATATTCTTCTGCGTAAATTCTCCGTCTTTCAGAAGCTCGCCGAAGCGCAGGAAGATCCTCTGCCCGGCCTTTGCCTCAAGGTGAAAGGAAACAATGCCCGCAATGTTCTGCCTGAAATCGAGCACTTTTTTCCCCGACGGCGTGATGATGAGCTCCGGGTTCGTGAAGTATTCCTGCTCCGTCAGCGGGAAATTATCCGAGGCCGAGGGAATCACCGCATGCGAGCTGCACTTTGCCTTTTTCCATGAGGAGGCCTCCGGAATTTCCATTCTGGCGTCATAGATTTCCCCGTCCTTATTATCCGCAAAGCGGACCGGCCCCGCATCGGACCACTCGAATGTGCCGTCTGTCGCGACGACATCTGTCGTTCCGTCGTCGTATGTGATTTCAAGCTGCGCCAGAAGCTTCGTCTCGCTGCCGTAGTAGTTTTTCATTCCCCACGCGCCGACGGAGCCGCGGTACCAGCCGTCCGCCAGCATAAAGCGCAGCGAATTTTCGCCCTCCTGCAAAAGCTCCGTCACATCCGCCGTCTGATACTGCACGCGCTTTCTGTAATCCGTAATTCCGGGCGCGAGAACAAAGCGTCCGATCCGGCGGCCGTTCAGCCTGCCCTCATAAACGCCGCAGGCCGTCATATACGCTCTCGCTTTCATGACCCGCCTGTCCGGAGAAATAAGGAACGTTTTCCGGAAGCAGTCCGCCGGATATCTCTTTTTCTTTTCCGGCCGGTAGTTCCCCGTGATCCACTTCGCCGTCCAGTCGCCCGCGCTTACAAGGCCGATCTCAAAGGAGGCCGCTTCGCTGGTCTGCGGCGTTCCGTTTTCATCCCAGAGCGTAACGGTCCAGACGACAGCCGTGCGGCTTGCAAGCGCGCTGCCGCCCCATTCGACAAGGTGCATCCGATCCGATTCGACCCGGCCGGAGTCCCAGAGCAGCTTTCCTCCATCGCTTTTTGCGACAATCCGGTATGCGGTCTGCTTTACCCCGTTTTCGCAGGTCCAGCTGAGTCTCGGCCGGATAAAATCGATTCCGATGGGATCCGTCAAATATTCCACCCGCAGATGCATCGCTTTCATGATTCGCTCCTCCCCGAAGCCGGCGGCGTTTTCCTTTTCCCTTACCGGGCAAGCCGGTCCACGGCCCGCAGTACCCTTGTCGCGTTGATTTCGAGCTGTTCTCTCGTGAGCCTGCCATCCTTTAACGCCTGCATTACATTCCTGTAATCCTGCCTGCTCCCCGGCATAAAGAGATCGCCTCCGGCGGCCGAGACCCTGTCGGAGAGCGCGTTTCTGTGAACGGATGCAGCGCTCGTCATCATCGCGATGACCCAATCCGTCATGACGATGCCCCGGAAGCCGAATTCGCTCCTCAGGATATCCCCGATAAGGCCCCTGTGCTCCGAAGTATGCGTCCCGTTCAGCAGGTTGTAGCTTGTCATGACCGCCGCGGGCTGCGATTTTCTGATGCAGATGCCGAAACCCCTGAGGTAGATTTCCCTCATGGCGCGCTCGCTGACCTGACTGTTGTTGCAGTAGCGGTTCGTCTCGGCATTATTCGCGGCGCAGTGTTTGATGGTGGTCCCGCACCCCTTGTGCGCCTGCACCCCCTCCGTGACAGCCGCTGCGGTAAGCCCCGAGACCAGCGGATCCTCCGAGTAGTACTCAAAGTTTCTTCCGCACAGGATGCTTCTGTGGATGTTGAGCGCCGGGGCAAGCCAGAGGTGAATGCCCATCATCTCCATTTCGCGTCCGACCAGATCGCCAAAGGCTCTGGCAAGCTCTGTGTTAAAGCTCTGCGCAATCGCTGTTCCGATCGGAATCATGGTGGCTGCATGTTCTTTGATGACGGCATTCTTCGGCGGCTTGGAAGAGCCGCATATTTTTTTTGCAATGAATTTCACAAAGGGATTCATCAGCCCCAGCATGCTCTCCGGAATCATGCCGCCGCCGGAAGCGTCGTGGGCGCCCTTTTCGTCCTCATAATACTGCCTCGCCACCCGCACGCCGGCAGGACCGTCCGCCATGACAAGAGGTGAGATTCCTCTGCCTGCAAGCTGCGAGGTCGTCTCTCCTCCCGCGCCCGCGACATGGAGCGCCCCGTTGCCGATGACGCTGAATCTTCTGGCGTCCGGATCAAAGCTGCCGATCTGAAGACAGGCAAGCTCCTCATCCGAAAGGGCTTTTACGCGCTCATCGACTTCATACGGAGCGTCATAAACAGCCTCCGCCGTCTTGATATCGACCGCACGGAGGGACAGCCTGACCGCCTCCGCAGGGATTTTCTCCGCTGTTTCCGCCGCCGGCCGCGGCCTCTTCGGTCTGATATCCGTAAAATCCGGCGTACCGAGGCAGTTTCTTGTCTTTAACACGACCGCCGTTTCATCGAGAGTAATCACGGCTGCAATCTCCGTCGAGACAGAGCTGTTCCCCACCCGGACGATGTAGTCCCCGGCCTCGAGAATGTATGCGGCTCCCTCTTCGTCATAGGACGCAAAATCGGACAGCGCAAAGCGGATGACCAGCTCTTCCTCCGCGCCCGGAGCCAGCAGGGCGGTTTTGGCATAACCCGTGAGCTCCTGATACGCCTTGTCCAGCTTCCTCCACGGAGGCGACACATAGCTCTGAATGACCTCCTTGCCCGCACGTGTCCCCGTGTTCTTCACACGGATCCTGAGAGTGACGGTATCTGCCGCTGCCTCCGCGGAGCATACCCTGCTTGCAAAGCTGGTGTAGGAAAGGCCGTAGCCGAAAGGAAACAGGGCTTTTTTCCGGAATGTGTCAAAATAACGATAGCCTACATAAATGCCCTCGTTATATCTGGTTTCATTCCAGTCGCCGAACGTCCCCTCCCGGCTGTATTCCTCCCACGCCGCCCATGTCGTCGTCAGCTTTCCGGAGGGATTCTGCCTGCCTGTAAGAATGTCCGCGAGCACCTTTCCGCTGTCCACGCCGAGCTGTGAGAGCAGCAGAATGTTCTCCACCCCGTCAAGCGGCGAGAGATCCACCACGCCGCCCACGTTGAGCACGAGCATGAAGCGCTCATACATCCTCTGAAGCGCCAAAATATCCCGGAGCTCAGACGCCGAGAGCATGACGTCGCCCTCCGTCGCCTCTCTGTCACTCCCCTCTCCGGAATTGCGGCTCAGCACATAGATCGCCGCATCCCCGGACTTTTCCAGCGGCAGCTCATGGTCTGGCTCCTTCATCTCCTTTCCCATGGCGTACAGATATACGTTCTCATGCTTTCTTCTGGCTTCCGCTTTGAGCTCCCGGAAAAACGCTTTCTTCGAAAGACTCCTCACCCGGTCATAGCCGTCGAGCCAGCTCTTCGTCGTGATCTCAAAGCCCTCGCGCTCAAGGCTCTGCTCTATGCTGTACTGAAAGCGCGAATTTACCTCGCCGGAGCCCGTGCCTCCCTTTACGGTATAGCGCAGGCCGGAGCCGAACGCCGCCAGCTTTCCCGGCTTTTCCAGCGGAAAAGCTCCGTTTGCGCGGAGCAACACGGTGCACTCCGCCGCGTTGTCCGTCACCAGTGCAAGGTGATCCCTCTCATACTGTTCCATTTTCCGGCCTCCGCTGCTGTTTTCTTACTGCAATTTCCTCCCGCATGGCAGGGAGCTTCGCCTCCAGATCAAAGCGCAGAGTGAGCGCAAGCATGATGACAAAGAGCACAAGCGGAATATAAATGCCAAACGTGTACACCGCCTGCCGCACCGCCGGCGTCACGATTTCTGATAAGCCGTCATAATCCGCGAAGCCGAGGCACCATCCGACCAGCGAGGCGCCGATGCCCGAACCGATTTTGCCGCCGAAGCCGCTTGCCGCCTGACTGGTGCCCACCATTCTCCTGTCATATTTATACTCGTTGTAATCAATCGCCATGGCTGCCATAACGCCGAGGAGACACATCATGGGAATATTGGCAAAGCTGGCAAAACAGCCCATGACCGTGTTGTACCAGAAGTGCGTCGGGTTGATAATGCGGACGGCTGTCGCCGCTGTCCCGATGAAGAAAGAAATCTTGAGCGTCTTTGTGACGCCCAGCTTTTTTACCATGGGGCCGACGGCAATGAAGCCGAGCAGGGTCGGAATCAGGCCGACGGCGCCGAGGATCCCCACAAGGTTGTCGTCGCCGTAAATCAGCTTGCAGTAGAATGTGCCCGAGGACCCGCTGATCCCGTATGACACGTTGGACAGAACCCCCATGACCAGAATCATCACCCAGTATTTATTGCGGAACAGATTGGCAATCGCCTGCCCGAACGGAACGCTCTCTTCCTCCTCTTCGGTCTCCGGAGCCGCGTCCGAGCCGGTTTCAACAGCCTGCTCCTTGGCCCGCAGATAGCAGATCAGAAGTGTGAGCAGAACCAGAAGCGCAAAGCCGACGCCAAATTTAATCCACGCGGACTGATTCCCTCCGAGCGCGTTTGTGACCGGAATAATGGCGATCGCAATGATCATGCCCGACACATAGCCGGCCGCCGCACGCCAGATTCCCATGTTGCCTCTCTCCTCCTGACTGTTCGTCCGCACAACCATGAGCGAGGCATAGGGAATGCAGATCGCCGTATAGACGACGGCGGTCAGCAGGATATTCGTGATAAACATATAGGCGATTTTCGCGGGAGCGGAAAAGCCGGACGGAACCGTGAACAGCATGACCAGAATCACAGCCGCAGGAACGGACATCCTGAGAAGCCACGGCCTGTACTTCTCCCTGCCCGGCGCCGTATGATCCACGATATGTCCCATGATGATGTCGGTAAAGGCATCGATGATCTTGCAGAGAAAGAACACCGTGGCGACGGCTCCCGCCGCCATGCCGACCTTATCCGTATAAAAATATGTAAGCTGGCCTACAAGGCCCGACATGGAGTTCAGCGCAAACTGTCCCAGCGAATCCGCGAGATAGTCTCTCTTCCGCATCACTTTCTGAACGCCGAATTTGTCTGTTCCGAGTGGTTTCCCCGCCATCGCTCTTTCTCCTTATCCGCAATTGCTTTGCTCCGCTGTCATAGTTCATGGGGCTTCCCATGAAATACAGCCTCTCTGATATTGACAGTGTAGCATTCCGGCGGATAGGATTATTGTAGCTGTGTGAAATATATTGTAACAAAGAGACTTTCGGGGAACTGACGATGAAAAGAACCGCGGCAACGGCTGATTTTTTGACCCTCTTATATAATGCGACCTTTATGCCTGTCCATTATTTCCGCGGGCAGGAGCTCGTATTCACGCTGCCCGGGTGGTCCTTTCCGGACGGCGCTCTTTCATCCTATCGGAACGCGGCCGCCATGGAGGGCCTCCTCTTCGACTATTTTGCCGTCGATGAGCTGCTGTACCTCGGCATCGTGAGAAACGAGGACTGCGGAGAGGATGTCGTAATCGGACCGGTCTCCCTCTTTCCCCTGACGCCCGCAATGATCGGGAACATCACGGACTCCTACGGCCTCAATCCGGACATGAAGCTGCAGGCGCAGGCTTTTTTCGAGAGAACTCCCACGTTTTCGCTGCACCAGTTTTTAAGTATTCTGTCGATGATTCATTACCAGCTGAGCGGCGAGCTTCGGAGCGTGATGGATATCTACAAGCCGACAAAGGCAAAGGACGCCGAGGAAATCGGGAAAGTCCACTCCGATACGCTGATGGAAAGAAAGGAGAACGAAAACTATCACGACACCTTCTACTTCGAACAGGAATACTACGGGCTGGTGGAGGCCGGAGACGTGGCGGGCCTCGACAGTTTTCTCAAAGCCATTCCTCCTCTCCGGGAGGGCTCCGTCGGTCCGGACTATGTGAGGCAGACCAAGAATATTTTTGTCGCCTCCATCACGATGTATACAAGACACGCCATCGCCGGGGGACTTGATATCGAGACTGCATACCAGCTGTCGGACACCTACATTCAGGAAATGGAAAAAATGACGGACGCAGACGCCGTGCAGATGCTCAATCAGTCTGCTGTCTGCGATTTTACAAGACGGGTCGCGGAATCCAAAATTCCGCAGGGCATGTCGCAGGAAATATTCCGGTGCATCCAGTACATTTCCAACCACATCAATCAGCCGCTGTCCGTGGAGCAGACCGCCGCGGCGCTCCATATGAACCGGAGCACCCTCTCCAAAAAATTCAAGCGGGAGCTGGGCTTTAACATCAGCTCCTACATCATGCGGCGGAAGCTCGAGGAGGCGCGGAGCCTCCTCCGCTACACGGATAAAACCATCAGTGAAATCAGCGAGTACCTGTGCTTTTCCACGCAGGCCTATTTTCAGAATGTCTTTAAGAAAAAATACGGAACGACGCCCCGCAGCTTCCGCATGAGCGCCGCCCGCTCCGTCAAAGCGACGCAAAGCCCCCGCCCATCAGATCAAAGAGACTGATCTGATCCGTCTCGGGAAGATTTTTCAGAATACCCAGCGCGGAAAGCTGGTCGATATTGGTCTGTGAGACCTTGGTCCGGCTGCGGAAATCGTTCTTGGAGGTAAAGGGCCCTGCCGCCACCGCCTCCACTACGGCGTCCGCCGCCTTTTCACCCATGCCGCCGATGCTTCTGAGGGACGGCATGAGCTTTCCGTCTATGATCTGGAAGATCCGGCTCTGCACCTGCGCAAGGTCGATCGGCAGAAACTCAAAGCCCCGGGCATAGAACTCCTGCACCAGCTTCATATCCTCCACGGTCGCCTGCTCCTTGGCCGTCAGAGTGTCCCGGCGCCGCTCATAATCCTCCATCACCGCGAGCAGGTGATTCCTGCCCTGCGCCATGATCTCATAGTCAAAATCCGTCGCGCGGATGCTGAAATAGGCGCAGTAATAGGCCAACGGATCATACACCTTGAACCACGCGATCCGGAGCGCCATGCAGACGTAGGCCGCCGCATGGCCTTTCGGGAACATATATTTGATCTTCTGGCAGGAATCGATGTACCAGTCCGGCACGCCCTTGTCCCGCATCTCTTTCTTCCATGCCGGCCACTCCTTGCAGCCGCCCTTTGCCACCTTTCCTTTCCGGACGTTCTCCATGATCTTAAAGGACATGGAATTGTCGAGCCCCTGCGCAATCAGATAGGACATGATATCGTCGCGGCAGCCGATGCAGGTGAGAAGCGTGCAGTCCCCCTGCGAAATATGAAGCTCCGCATTGCCCAGATAGACGTCCGTCCCATGAGAAAGGCCGGATATCTTGACGAGCTCCGTCATGGTGGTCGGCTTCGTCGCCTCGAGCATCCCCATGACAAACTTCGTGCCGAATTCTGGGATGCCCAGTGTTCCGACCCGGACGCCGCCGATATCCTCCGGCTGCACGCCGAGCGCCTCCGTGGACTGAAACAGGCTCATGACCGCCGGATCGTTCAGAGGAATTCCCATAGGATCCACGCCGGTCAGATCCTGCAGCATGCGGATCATGGTCGGATCGTCGTGCCCCAGAATATCGAGCTTGAGCAGATTGTGGTCGATGGAATGATAGTCAAAATGCGTCGTGATGATATCCGTCGTCATGTCGTTGGCGGGATGCTGCGTCGGCGTAAAGGTGTTGATCTCCTCGCCCACCGGCAGCACGACGATGCCGCCGGGATGCTGTCCCGTCGAACGGCGCACGCCGACAAGCCCCGCGGCGATCCGCTCCATCTCGCACTGCCGCTTTTCCACCGCCGTCTCATTCGATTTGCCGCCCGAGAGCTCCGCCCGCGCCCTTGCCTCCTCCGCCTGATCCTTAAAGAAGCCGCGCACATAGCCGTAGGCCGTCTTGTCCGCCACGGTCGCGATGGTTCCCGCCTTGAACGTCTGCTTGTCTCCGAAAATGACCCGCGTGTAGGCGTGGGCCTTGGACTGGTACTCGCCCGAGAAATTCAGGTCGATATCCGGCTCCTTGTCCCCCTTGAAGCCAAGAAAGGTCTCAAACGGAATGCCGAAGCCGATGCCCTGCATCTTCGTCCCGCATTTCGGACACATCTTCTCCGGCAGATCGATCCCGGTGCGGAGCTCGTACTCTTTCACAATCGGCGAATCAAAGTCCGAGCATTTGCACTCCGGATTCGGACAGAGATAATGGGGCGCAAGCGGATTGACCTCCGTGATGCCCGCCATCGTCGCCACAAAGGAAGATCCGACCGAGCCGCGGGAGCCCACAAGATACCCGTCCTCGTTGGACTTCCACACCAGCTTCTGCGCAATGATGTACATGACCGAGTAGCCATTCTTAATGATCGAGGTCAGCTCTCTCTCCAGCCGGCTCTCCACGACCTGCGGCAGAGGATCCCCGTACATCTCGTGCGCCTTGCGGTAGCAGATTTCGCGCAGCAGCTCATCGGAACGAAGAATGACCGGCGGACACTTGTCCGGCCGCACCGGTGAAATCACGTCGATCATATCCGCGATCCGGCGCGTATTGGTGACGACCACCTCCTCGCACTTCTTCGGCCCGAGATAGGCAAACTCCTCGAGCATCTCATCCGTCGTGCGAAGATACAGAGGCGCCGGCTCCTCCTCGGAAATACCGATCGCCCGCTGCAGAATGCTCCGGTAAATCTCATCCTGCGGGTCCTTGAAATGCACGTCGCAGGTAGCGCAGACGGGCTTTCCGAGCCTCTCCCCCAGCTCCACGATCCGGCGGTTCAGATTCCGGAGATCCTCGTCGGTGTTGAACTCCGGATAGCGCTTCTCGCCGTTCCGGTTTCTCGCCTCGATGAGAAAGCGATTGTTGGCGATGGGCTGAATTTCCAGATAATCATAAAAGTCCGCGATCCCCGCGAGCTCCTGCTCCGAGCGGCTGTCGATCATGGCGCTCATCAGCTCGCCCATGGCGCAGGCCGAGCCGAGTATCAGCCCCTCCCGGTACTTCACAAGGAGGCTCTTCGGGATTCGCGGCCTGCGCGCAAAATATTTCAGATGCGATTCGCTCACAAGACGATAGAGATTCGTCCGCCCCGTCACGTTTTTGGCAAGAATGATACAGTGAAAATATTTCAGATGGCTCACGACATCCGCATTGCTCTCATTCAGCTTGTTCAGCACGCCGAACGTCACCGCCCCGTCCCTTTCGAGAAGCGGCAGGAGCTTTAAGAAAATCTCCGCCGTGCAGAGCGCGTCCGCGTCACCCCGGTGATGCTGATCCAGCACGACCCCCAGCTCTCTGGCCACGGTTTCCAGACGGTAATTGTTGTGCCCCGGCAGCTCCGCGCGCGCCATGCCCATGGTGTCCGTCCATGTGAAATCAAAGGGAAGCCCCTGCTCCCGGCACTTGGCTCTCAGAAAACCGCAGTCAAAGGCAACGTTATGCCCCACCAGCACCGTCCCCTCCGCGAATTTCAGAAAGCGCGGCAGAACCTTGTCGATCGTATCCCGGCCGATGACCATATTGTCGTCGATCTGCGTGAGCTTCTGAATAAGATAGGGAATCGGAATTTCCGGGTCGATCAGCTCGGAAAATCCCCCCGCGATGCGACCCGTGATTTTCCCGGCGGGAGCGCCCGCTCCGGCCGCTTCTCCATCTTTCCACGATTCTTTTCCCTGCTCTGTCCCCACCGCGCCGGATGACTGCGCCGCCTCCGGCTCCTCGCGGAACAGCTCCACGCGGTAGCCGCCGATCTGGATGATGCGGTCCCGGTCTGCCGAGAGTCCCGTCGTCTCGATATCAAACACCGTATAAGTACAGGAATCAAGCCGGGTGCCCGCGTTCTCGCGGCTCCCCAGCTCCGCGACCGGCTTCAGATCGTCGACCAGATAGCATTCAAGGCCATAGATCACCTTGAAGAACTTCTGCGTATCCATGGGAGGAAGCCCCTCCTCCCGCCGTCTCCGGTTCTCCGCATCGAGAAGCTCCGCCCGCAGATGCCCGGCGTCCGGAAACGCCTGCACATTCCCGTGATCCGTGACGGCGATGGCCGGCATTCCCCACTCATAGGCCTGCTTCACCAGATCCCGGCACTCGGAGACGCCGTCCATATCACTCATCTTCGTGTGGCAGTGAAGCTCCACACGCTTTGCCTCGCTGCTATCCTTTCTCTTTACCAGAAAGGACGGAATGGACTGCACGCCGCGAAGAGACCCCATGACCACCTCGTGATCATAGGAATCGTTCTGCGTCATTCCCTGCACCTTGACGAAAGCGCCCGGCTTTACGGCACGCAGAAACTCCTCGACATATTCCGTGCCGAGGAACAGCTTGCACCAGATGGAATCCGTGAAGTCTGTCACCGAGAACTTCACGATGGACTTGTTGTTGCGGATATCCCTGCTCTCCGCGTTCATGATCCTGCCGCGGATCGTGACCTCCCCGATTTCGCCGATGATATCCGAAATCGGAATGACCGGCGTCTCGGGATCGATATCGCGGCCGTAGAGACAGGACGGATCCTCCGAGCGGCGGTACCCGCCCCCGAAGCCCCCTCTGTCCTCTCTCCGGAATCGCCCGCCGCGTCCGCCCGGGGCGCTCTTTTCCCGGCGCGGAGGAACCGTGCCGCGTCCGCCGCTTCCCGGCGCTTCGCCGCCCCGGCTCTCTCCTGCTGCCGCTCTCGCCGCCGCTCTCTCCTGAACGGCACCCTGCCTTGTCTGCTCTGATCGTCCGCCGGACGGCTCCCCGGCCGTTTCCCGTTCCGCGCCGCTGCGGGCTGCGCCCGCGGACGCAGCCCGCAGCGCCTCCTCCGTCATCGGCTTCCATTCCGGCGCCTCGTGAATGAGCTTCTTCTCCGGCGCCCTGTGGTAGCAGAACTCAAACTGCGCAGGGATCCCGCAGCGCTCCCCGAACACTCTCTCCAGAAATTCCTGCATGCGGCCCGCGTGATCCCGCGCAAAGCAGGAGTCCTCCAGATCGATGCGGATCACATTTTCCTCAGGATAACGGATCTCGGCCTCACGGAACAGCGACGCCGCCACGCGAGAGCGGAGACCGAATTCAAACGCGAGGCTGTCCCGGTATGCCCGCATCAGGGACTCCGGGCCAAACTGCGAGGACAGCGTGTAGAGATCCCGGATATAGACCTCGGTCCCCGGCTGGGTGAACACCTGACGGACGAGAGCCTGCTCCATTGAGGAAATATATTTTCTGTGAATCAGATGTTCGGAACGGACCGTCAACTTGTACCGGGTATGCTCGCGGTTCGTCGCCAGCTTTTCCACCCCGGTCTCGGAAAACATATCATGCAGCTCCTTCGTGACCTGCATTCTCGGAAAAACTTCAAAAAACGGTTTTGCCATGATCTCCTTTATCCGCCCGCCTCCGGTTCTCCGGCAGGCGCTTCGGGGCGTTCTCTACTCGTTCCAGTGATCCAGCTCGTCTTTCAGCACTGCGAGAAGCTGCTCCTCCGGAAACTTTTTCACAATCTGCCCCTTTTTGATGAGAATTCCCTCTCCGTCTCCGCCGGCAATGCCGATGTCCGCCTCTCTGGCCTCTCCGGGTCCGTTCACGGCGCAGCCCATCACCGCCACCTTGATGTCCAGCGCCGGGTAGGACTCCACCATCGCCTCAACCCGGTCCGCAAGGCCGATGAGATCAATGCGCGTGCGTCCGCAGGTAGGACAGGATACCACCTCGATGCCGCCCCTGCGCAGTCCCAGCGTGCGCAGAAGAAGCTTTGCCGTACGGACCTCCTCCACCGGATCGCCCGACAGGGACACGCGGATGGTATCGCCGATGCCCGCATGGAGGATCACCCCGAGGCCGATCGAGGACTTGATGTTGCCGCTCCACAGTGTCCCCGCCTCGGTAATGCCGACATGAAGCGGATAATCCGTCTGCTTTGCCAGCAGCTCATGCGCCTCGATGCACATCAGAACATCCGAGGACTTGATGCTGATGACGATGCGGTCATAGCCGCAGTTCTCGATCATGCGGACCTTATCGAGCGCGCTGTCCACCAGCCCCTGCGCGGTCACTCCGCCGTACTTCGCGATCATCTCGCGCTCGAGAGAGCCGGAATTAACACCGACGCGGATCGGCACGCCGTGCTCTTTCGCCTCCGCGACCACCTTTGCCAGCTTATCCTCTCCGCCGATGTTGCCCGGATTGATGCGCACCTTGTCCGCACCGCTGCGGATGGCCTCGATTGCCATGCGGTAATTGAAGTGAATATCCGCCACCAGTGGGATATGGATCCGCCGGCGTATCTCGCCGATCGCCCTTGCCGACTCCTCGTCCGGGCAGGTACAGCGGATGATGTCGCAGCCCGCCTCCTCGAGACGAAGGATCTGCGCCACCGTCGCCTCGACGTCCTGCGTGCGCGTGTTGGTCATCGACTGAATCAGAATCGGATTTCCTCCTCCGATGACGCGGTTTCCTATCTTTACTTCTTTTGTATGCTCACGATATGTCATAACCGGCCTCTTCTAATATGAAAAGCTCTCTCCGCCTGCAAAAAAACTTTATTCAAAAAATCTCGTAATGTCCTGAAACAGCACAAATACCATCAGCGCCGCCAGCGCGATCGCCCCCGCCATCGTCACAAGGCCCTCTTTCTCTGCGGACAGCGGCTTTCTGCGGATCGCCTCGACGAGGTAGATGAGGAGCCGCCCGCCGTCCAGCGCAGGGATGGGGAGCAAATTCATGATCCCCAGATTGATGGTGAGCAGCAGCGTCAGATTCATGAAGCTGAGAATCATGGTGGGAATCCCGTAGGGCCTCGTCGCCTGATACGTATCGTCCACCGCCTTGACCACGCCCACCGGTCCCGACAGATCCTTGCTGGAGAAATGCCCGCGGAAGATCAGCCCGATGGACTGCCATGTCGCGCGAAACCAGTATTCACACTCGTAATAGCCGCAGCGGAACACATCAAAGCCGCGGCACTCCGTATACTCCCCGCTGCCGATGATGCCGATGTAATACCGTCCGTCCGTCTCATCATAGCGCGGCGTCAGCGTGACGGTCAGCACCTCTCCGTCCCGCAGAAGACGGATGTCCATCGTCTCCCCGTAATTCATCATGGATTCCAGACGGACCTCCCGGTAAAGATGAATCGCCCGCCCGTTGATCCGCGTAATCACATCGCCAGCCTCGATGCCGGCCGCCTCCGCCGCAGAGCCCTCCATGACGGAGCCGACCACCGGGCGGTCCGTACCGCTGAACGCGGCGATGATCACTGCCAGAACAAAGCCGATGAGAAAGTTCGCCGCCGGCCCCGCCAGCACCGTCGCAATCCGGGCCCAGACAGACGCCCCCGCGAACGAATGCGCATCCGACGCGCTCTCCTCCCCTGGCATCCCGTCAAAGATGCAGGCACCGCCGATGGGAAAGGCCTTGAGACAGAAATCCGTCTCCCCGAACTTCCTGTGCAGGAACGTCGGCCCCATGCCGAGATCAAAGGCGCGGACACGGATGCCGTTTCTGCGGGCGATGGCGAAATGCCCCAGCTCATGCGCTGTGACGATCACTCCGAAAATGAGAAGAAAAATCAGAACACTGACAAGCATGGACATATTTTTTCCTCAATACCAAGCGGAACAAGGCCGGAACCGTACTCAGCGTCCCTCGGAGGAGATGCGCCCCTGCACATACTTCCGGCTGAGACGCTCCGTCTCGAGAATTTCCCCGAGTGACGGCTCCCGGATCAGCGGGACCGCCTCCATTGCTCCCTCGATCAGCTCATAGATCTCCAGAAACTCGATTTCATCTCTCATGAAGCATGCGACCGCCTCCTCGTTCGAGGCGTTGAACACCGTGGGCATGCTTCCCCCGGCCGCCGCCGCGCGGTACGCCAGCGGAAGTCCGCGGAACGTATCGGTATCCGGCTTTTCAAAGCGTATGGCAGCGATCTCCTCGAGCGACAGCACGGGGATCTCCAGCTCTTTCCGGTCAGGATAAAAAAACGCATACTGAATCGGCAGGTGCATATCCGGATAGGCAAGCTGCGCCATAATCGAACCGTCCACATATTCCACGGCGGAATGACACAGGCTCTGCGGCTGCACCAGCACCTCGATCCTCTCGGCCGGGACGCCGAAAAGCCAGCTCGCCTCCATCACCTCCAGTCCCTTGTTCACCAATGAAGCCGAATCGATCGTGACCTTGCTGCCCATGCTCCAGTTCGGATTCTTCAGCGCATCCTTTGCCGTCATATGGACGAGCTGCTCCCGCGTCCTGCCGCGGAACGTGCCGCCCGAGCAGGTGAGGAGGATGCGGCGCACTCTCCCGGCCGGCTCTCCGTTCATGCACTGAAAGATCGCGCTGTGCTCGCTGTCTACCGGAAGAAGCGTCACCCCCGCCTCCCGGACCGCCGGCATGATCAGATGCCCCGCCGTCACCAGCGTCTCCTTGTTTGCGAGCGCAATGGTTTTCCCTGCCGCAATGGCCGCCAGCGTCGGTCGGATCCCGATCATCCCGACCACGGCGTTCAGAAAAATCTCACCCTCGTCCATCGACGCGATTTCAAGCAGTCCATCCATGCCGGAAACGATCCGCACCGGCAGATCGCTGACCCGCGCGCGGAGCTCCTCCGCCGCCCGCTCCTCCCAGAGCGCCGCAAGCTTCGGACGGAACTCGCGGATCTGCGCCTCAAGGCCGCTCACATTCCGTCCCGCCGCCAGCGCGGCGACGCCGAGTTCCTCCCTGTAATTCCGTATGATATCCAACGCCTGCGTGCCGATGGAGCCGGTCGATCCGATAATCGTAATTTGCTTCATAATAATAAATCCTCATGCCGCAGCGCTTTATGCAGGACAACGCAGAGCACGCACTGTAAAAATCGCGCAAGCCCACGCGAGAGCTCCGCTTTTTCCCGTCCTGCCGGTCCGCCCTGCCGTCAGGTCAGAAGAAGCACGGCCAGAAAATAAATGATCGGCGTCGTAAAAATTACGCTGTCAAAGCGGTCCATGATGCCGCCGTGTCCGGGAATACAGCTCCCGTAATCCTTGATGTCATGGTTGCGCTTGATGGCGGACGCCGCCAGATCCCCGATCTCGCTGACGGCCGCCCCGACGAAGCCGATCACAATAAACGCCAGCCGGAAGCCCACCGTATCCTCCTCGGGATAATTGTGCTGCAGCATCAGAGCCAGCAGGAAGCACAGCACGACAGAGCCGAGGATCCCGCCGATCGAGCCCTCCACAGTCTTTTTCGGGCTGAGCACCGGGGCGAGCTTCCGGCGGCCGAACGCGCGTCCCGCAAAGTAGGCGCAGGAGTCACAGATCCACGTGCAGAAAAAGATCAGCGCGAACACATACAGACCGTGAGGCAGAAGCCGCGCCCGGTAGATGAAGCTCATCATGACGGGACAGTACACGAAGCTGAACAGCGAAGCCATGACCTGCTCCGCGCAGTACTTCGGATAGCAGAACACATAGACCGCCATCTGCACAAGGAGCAGAAGCACGATCACCGTGAGCGTAAAAAAGTCCGGGCCGATATAGCGTCCGCCGAACATGATGCCGAGATAATAGATTACCGTCGCCGCCAGACCGGCCGCGGAGAGACCGCTCTGCCCTTTCTCCGGAACGACCCGGCACGCCCGGCACAGCTCAAAATAGCCGGTCAGAGAGCAGATCAGCAGAATAAATCCGACGGTATAGCCGCCAAACCACCCGGCGGCTATCGTTACCAGCGCGATGGCAACACCGCTGAGCACACGAGTTTTCACTGCACCAGTCCTCCATAGCGGCGTTCCCGGCGCTGATAGGCCTCCACCGCTCTCTCCAGCTCCGCCCTTGTGAAATCCGGCCACGCCGTCTCCGTGAAGTAATACTCCGTGTAGGCGCTCTGCCAGATCATGAAATTGGAGATGCGCAGCTCGCCGCAGGTGCGGATCAGAAGATCCGGATCCGGAATCCCCGCTGTGTCCAGAGCATCCGAAATACTCTGCTCCGAAATTTCCCCGGGGCGGAGCGTTCCCTCAGCCGCCGCAGCGGCAAGCCGGCGCGCCGCACGGACGAGCTCGTCTCTTCCCCCGTAGTTGATCGCAATCTGGAAGCCTGTCCCGTCGTTGTCCGCCGTCTCCTTTTCGAGCTCCGCAATTGATGCCTGCAGATCCTCGTCGAGCTTTGACTTGTCGCCGATCACCCGGATGCAGACGTTGTTTTTCGCACACTTCGCAAGGCTTGTCTTCATATATGTGCGAAGAAGGTTCATCAGCGCCTTTACCTCTGCGGCCGGTCGGCTCCAGTTCTCCGTCGAAAACGCATAGACCGTGAGATACCGTATCCCCATGTCTTTTGCGTCCTCAAGGATCTGCTCGACCACCCGCGCGCCCTGCGCATGCCCCATGGTGCGGGGGAGCCCCCGCTTTTTCGCCCAACGTCCGTTTCCGTCCATGATGATCGCCACATGTCTGGGAATCTGTCTTTCCTGCCTCTCCTGTTCCATACGCCCCGGAAATGCTTCCTTTCGTCCGATTGATCGACATACAGGCAGACGCTCCTGCAAATTCCCCGGAACACCTGCCTGCTCACTGTCGCTGCCTCTATATCCCTGCCGCTGCCGCGGGGCGTCAGACCGTCATGATCTCCTTGGTCTTTGCCTCGATCGCAGCATCAATATCCTTTCCGTACTTATCCGTGAGCTTCTGCAGCTCATCCTGCAGATCCTTTACCTCGTCCTCCGACACATCCTCGGTCTTCGTGAGCTTCTTCAAGGCATCATTGCCGTCTCGGCGCACGTTGCGGATCGCAATTTTCGCCTCCTCGCCGTGCTTGCGGATCTCCTTGGAAAGATCCCGGCGGCGCTCCTCCGTAAGCTCAGGAAACACAAGGCGGATCGAGGACGCGTCGGTGATCGGCGTGATCCCGACATCGCTCGCAAGAATCGCGCGGTTGATATCCTTGATCATGCTCTTGTCCCACGGCTTGATCTCAATGATGCGCGCCTCCGGCACGGAGACGTTCGCGACCTGCTGAATCGGTGACGGCGTGCCGTAATAATCCACACGAAGCTTATCAAGAACATGAGGATTCGCACGCCCCGCGCGGATCGACGCCAGATCCGTCCGGAGAAACTCCACTGTTTTGATCATCTTCTCATCGTACCCTTTCAGTCTTTCATTCATGGCCTCACTCCTGTTTTGTCAGTCAACCGTGATTGTTGTTCCGCCCTGATTTCCCTCTGCCGCGCGGACGATGCTGTTCTCCTCCTGCAGGGCAAAGATGCGGATCGGCATCCGGTTCTCCTTTGCAAGAATCGACGCCGTCATGTCCACTGCCTGAAGGTTCCTCGCGATCACCTCGTCGATGGAAATGGTGTCAAAGCGCTTTGCCTCCGGGTTCTTTGCCGGATCGCTGTCATAGACGCCGTCGATGCTCTTCGCCATGAGAATACAGTCCGCATCGACCTCGATCGCCCGGAGCACCACGCCGGTGTCGGTCGAGAAAAACGGATGCCCCGTCCCGCCCGCAAAAAAGACGACCATGTGGTGGGCAAAATATTTGCTGGCCCTGTCCTTGGAAAAGAGCTTCGTAAAGCCCCCTATCTCAAAAGGCGTCAGCACGCTGGTCATCATGCCCTCCGTCCGGAAAATCTCCGACACGTAAATACAGTTCATGACCGTGGCCAGCATACCGATCTGATCGGCCTTGACCCGATCGATCTCGTTGCCGGTGCGCCCTCTCCAGAAGTTTCCGCCGCCGGTCACCACGCCGATCTCGTGACCGGCCTCCACCAGACGCCGAACCTGACGCGCCACCCGGCGGACCGTCTCCTCATCGAAGCCTGTTCTGCGGTCCCCGGCCAGTGCCTCGCCGCTCAGCTTAAGAATGATTCTGCTCATAATTCTCCATGCCGAAGTATTTTTATGCCGTTCCCGGAGGCATGCGCGCGGGAGCCGCCGCACCGGGACACACGCCCTTATGCCGATTCCCATGATACCATAAATGGCGCGGCGGTGGAAACTATTATGTGCTAGAATAAACCACAGAAAACGAAGGAGGTATCTGCGCCATGCTGATAAGCCAGCTATTCAACCGATTTATCCTGTTCAGCTTTCTGGGTTGGATATACGAATGTATCTACTGCGCTGTCCGAACCGGACACTGGGACAACCGCGGCTTTCTCTACGGCCCGGTCTGCCCGATCTATGGCTGCGGCGTCACCGCTCTCCTGCTTCTGCGCGCATTCACTGCGCCGGACTCCGGATTCGCGCTGCTCCCTCTGTGGGGCGTCTTCCTTATAAGTATGCTCGGCAGCGCCGTCCTTGAATATCTCACCTCCTTTGTTCTGGAGCGGCATTTTCACGCCCGCTGGTGGGATTACAGCAATGTCCCGCTCAACATTCACGGCCGTATCTGTCTCCCGGCCTCTGTCGGCTTCGGCGCCGCCGGCGTCGTCCTCATGCGCTGGGTACTTCCGTTTTTTGAGCGGACAGCGGACGCCTTTTCTCTCCCGATTCCCGCCGAGGAGGCCGCCTCGATCTTTCTGGCGGCCCTCTTCGCCGCCGATTTTGCGCTGACGGTGGACACGCTCCTCTCTCTCACGGCAAGGCTCGATCAGATCTCGGCCGAGTTCGACACACGCATGGAGCTCGCGGTGCAGAAAGCCAGCATACCGAAGCAGGCGATCTCTGCCTATGCCAGAGAGGCAAAGGAATCCTCCGCCGCGCTTCTGGGGCGGGCGGAGGAGCTGCCGCAGGCCATCCGCAGCGCCGCCGAGGAATCGGCAACCCTGCTCCGCGGCAAGCTGGAGGAATCCGGACAGGCCCTCGAGGACATGACCGATCGCTTCCGGAAATATGCTTCCACGCTGAGCCAGCGCCAGCAGTACAGCCTCCGCAGCATTCCGTTTTACAGCACCGAACGTCTCTCCCGCACCGCAGAGCGAATGAAAGAGGCGATCTCCGCGCTGCCCTCCTCCCGGAGCAGGAAAGAAAAGGATGCCGGCGCAGGCTCACAGAGCGTGCAGCAGCCGGAAGCACCGGACGGGATCCGGCGCGAAGCGCCTGAAAGGAGCGGGAACGAAGCGTCCGGCGAGAGCTGTAATGCGGCACCGGACGAAGTCCGGCATGAGACGTCCGGCGAGGGCCGGAAAGAAACGCCGGACGAGGCGCACCGCCGGGAGGACTCTTTCTTATGAATATATCCGCTTCGCAGGAACAGAAATTCCGGGCTCTGCTCGGCGGCATTGACGCCGACCGGCGGACGCTCCGGATGAAAGAATACATCCAGCACGGTTCCACCTCGACCTATGATCACTGCATCGCGGTAGCCCGCATGAGCTACCGCATCCGCTGCCGCCTCTCTGTCCCGATGCGGGACCGCGAGCTGGTCCGCGGAGCGGTTCTGCACGACTACTTTCTGTATGACTGGCACAGCTACCGCGGCCCTCTTCACGGCTACCATCACGCCGAGACCGCTCTACAGAACGCCGTCCGGGATTTTGAAGACCTCACGCCCTGTGAAAAGGACATCATCCGCAGCCACATGTGGCCGCTCAACCTGTTCTGTGTTCCGCACTGCCGCGAGGCCCTTGTCGTCTGCCTCGCCGACAAGCTCGTCTCCGCGGGAGAAACGCTCCGGCGGCGCTCCCGCATACACAGGACCGCGGGGGACGCCGTGTAGCTTTTGCTGCCCGCAGTTGTGTCTCCCCCTCCCGCAGTGCTATAATAATGCGGTTTTGAAAGCGGGCCTTTCCGTGATACATCGTATTAAGAAACGGAGTTTTTCATGATCCAGAAAAGAGAAGATATCAGAAATGTCGCCATCATCGCCCACGTCGACCACGGCAAGACAACCCTCGTCGACGGGCTTCTTCGCCAGAGCGGCGTCTTCCGCGAGAATCAGGAGGTGCAGGAGCGCGTCATGGATTCCAACGCTCTTGAGCGGGAGCGCGGCATCACGATCCTTTCCAAAAACACCGCCGTTCATTACAACGGCGTGAAAATCAATATCATCGACACCCCCGGCCACGCGGATTTCGGCGGAGAGGTAGAACGCATCCTCAAAATGGTCAACGGCGTCATTCTCGTCGTCGACGCCTTTGAGGGGCCGATGCCCCAGACCCGCTTCGTGCTCAGCAAGGCCATGGAACTGGATCTTCCCGTCATCGTCTGCATCAACAAGATCGACCGCCCCGGCGCACGTCCCACACAGGTCATCGACGAGGTGCTCGAGCTCCTCATGGATCTGGGCGCCAATGACGAGCAGCTCGACTGTCCCTTTGTCTTCGCCTCTGCCAAGGCCGGCATCGCGACGCTGGATCTCGGCTCGGTCGGTTCCTCGATGAAGCCTCTCTTCGAGACGATCATCGACACCATCCCCGCCCCCACGGGCGACCCCGAGGCTGGAACGCAGATGCTGATTTCCACCATTGACTACAATGAATACGTCGGGCGCATCGGCGTAGGCCGCGTCGACAACGGCACGCTCCGCGTCGGACAGGAATGCGTTCTTCTCAACCACCACGATCCGGACCGGCACAGAAAGGTCCGGATCACCAGACTGTACGAATTTGAGGGGCTCTCCAAGGCCGAGGTGACGGAGGCGGGCATCGGCTCCATCGTCGCGCTGTCCGGCATCGAGGATCTGAAAATCGGAGACACCATCTGCGCGCCCGACGCGCCGGAGGCCATCCCGTTCCAGAAGATCTCGGAGCCCACCATCGCCATGACCTTTAACGTCAACGACTCTCCGCTGGCCGGCCGCGAGGGCAAATTCGTCACGTCGCGGCATCTGCGCGACCGCCTGTACCGCGAGCTCAACACGGATGTCTCTCTCCGGGTAGAGGACACCGACACCACCGATGCATTCAAGGTCTCCGGCCGCGGCGAGCTGCATCTGTCCGTTCTCATCGAGACGATGCGCCGCGAGGGCTACGAGTTTGCCGTTTCCAAGGCGGAGGTCATCTATAAGACGGACGAAAACGGGAAGCGCCTTGAGCCCATCGAAATCTGCTACATCGATGTTCCGGATGAATTTTCGGGCTCCGTCATTTCAAAGCTCTCGGAGCGCAAGGGAAATCTTGTCAGCATGGGGACCGCGAACAACGGCTTCACCCGTCTCGAATTTGATATTCCATCCCGCGGCCTCATCGGCTATCACGACTCTTTCCTCACCGACACCAAGGGCAACGGAATCATGAACACCATTTTCAAGGGCTACGAGCCGTACCGCGGCGATATCTCCTACCGCAAGCAGGGCTCGCTCATCGCCTTTGAAAACGGCACCGCCGTCACCTACGGACTGTTTCAGGCGCAGGATCGCGGCAGCCTCTTCATCACCCCCGGGCAGGAGGTCTATCAGGGCATGGTCATCGGAGAGGCCGGCAAGGGCGAGGATGTGTTCTGCAACGTCTGCAAGACGAAGCACCTGACCAACACAAGAACCTCCTCCTCGGACGAGGCGCTCCGCCTCGTGCCGCCGAAGCTCCTCTCGCTGGAGCAGGCCATCGACTTCATCGATGCGGACGAGCTGCTCGAAGTCACGCCAAAGTCGCTCCGCATCCGCAAGAAAATCCTTGATCCCCGTCTGCGCAAGCGCGCCGTGATCTCCGCCTCGCAGAAAGGGTGACCGCATCTGTCATCGAATACGGAAAGATAAAATATGCCCCTGCGGCACGTGTCCGCCCCTGTCGTCAGATACTTCGTCTGACAAAGAGGGGCCGCTACACTCGCCGCAGGGGCATATTATTTTATAGATACTTCGGGCAAGAGCCCTGATACCGCTCACTGCTTCGGATTGGTCACGGTAAAGCTCACGGGCACCGCCGCGTATTTCGCCGCGATCTCCTCCAGAGGGAGCTGCCCCAGACTGTACGCATCCATATCCGCGAGATACTGCGCCGAATAATCCATGTGCTGGTAGCCGATATGGAACGAGGAGACGTCATTTTCCTTTTTCAGGAGGAAACGGGCCACAATATTCGCCGCCTTTCCGTTCTCCAGCGTGCCGAATTCGCAGGCGGCCAGAGGCTCCGCGTTCTGCAGGGGCTTCCCCGCCGCGTCCGCCGCAGAAGTGAAGGCCGTATAATTGAACATCCTGCCCGAGTTATTCAGAATCGTCAGCTCCACGACCAGAACGCGGTTGTAGTCCCTGCCGTGATTCTCGCTGCGGATCACATAGGGATGCGCAAAATCGCGGCGCAGCTGAAACATAACCCCGTCCGGCGTTTTCACCACCTCATTCTGTACGGTCAGAAAATACGGGGTGATCCCTGCCGCATGCACGGCGGAAGCGCCCGTGGACATCGTTCCCACCGCCGTAAATACGGCGAGCGCAAGGGCAAGCCAGCACGATCTCTTCTGTTTCCTCATCGTTTCCTCCCTGTCGAAATTTCTTTGATCTTTATTGTAACACATACAGAATGCTTTTCAGTCGATCATCCTTACGCTTCCACGCACTTTCATCTCGGTCCCTGCCGTTACCCGTATGCTTGTTTTTCTCTCTCCAAGCACCCTTTCCCTGAGAAGTTTTACAGCATAATCTCCCATAAATTCCATTGGCAGCCGGACTGTCGTCAGCGGAGGCGTCATGTACTTTGCAGACGGAATATCATTAAACCCAATAATACTGACTGCACCCGGAATCATCAGCTTCAAATCATATGCCGCCTTATATACACCTGATGCTATGGTATCATTTACGACAAACAGCGCGGTCGGGGACTCCGATGCAGGATATTTCGCGCCCGCACCATGGAAGTCACCATACAGTTCCATGAACAGTCGGTGTCCGTCGCCGGCCGTAAACTTTCCGGTTTTCACAAAACGCTCATCGTATAATCCTCTTTTCCCCAGAAGTTCCCGGAAATATACTGTCCGCGGTTCCATTACCTGTTCCGAACTTTCATACGATTCATCACTTCCGATCAGACCGATTCTGCGGTGTCCGCAGCCATACAAATAATCGACAACGGAGTTCATGGCGCCACGGTAATCCACGACAACCGAGTCAAAATTGCAGCTCCCGGGCATACTGTCTATAAATACAGCCGGAATATGCCACCCCTCGATAGATTCAAATTTCTTTCTTGTGAATGTACCCAATCCAATGATTCCATCCACACCGGGCAACACAGGTGAAAGGTCTCTCTCCGGCAGCATGATGCTGGTATACTTTTCTTTCTGAAGTCTCTTTTCGACAGCAAGCCGGATGCACAGATAATAGGGATCTTCCAGCTCTTCCTCCGGAGAATAAGTATAAACCAGTCCAACCCGCAGCTTTCTGTTTTGGTTCCCCTTACGCTTTGCTTTCGGTGTATATTCCAGTTCCTCTGCCGCTTCAAGAATATTCCGGCGGGTTCTGTCCTGTACGTTAATCGTCTCATCGTGATTCAGCACCCGGGATACCGTTGTAGGAGAAACCCCTGCCCTCAACGCAATGTCTTTAATTGTTGCCATGCTCTCTCCACCAGCTGACCTGCAGTTTTTTTCAGGCACCCTCACAAGGTTTGTGCAGGTCACTATTTTTTGTTCCGGATGTTCTTCCCCTGAGTTCTGAAATGAGTACCGCAGAAAGAATTAAAAGAGATCCGATAATCATTCTCAAAGTGATCCGTTCATGCAATATTATAATAGAAAAAAATGTTCCAAAAACAGATTCCATAGATAAAATTATAGCAGAACCGGTCTCATCCACATATTTCTGTGCCCATGTCTGCAGGAAATAGCAAACGCTCGTGCTGACAGTTCCAAGATAAAGCACGGCAAGGATGCTCTTAGCCGAAGGATTCATTGCAAATCCTCCAGTGCCAATAAATCCGACAAAAGAAAGTGTGAAAGCAGTCAGCATCTGAAGGAAATTCAAAACAGAAAAATCAATTTTGTGTACAAGCAAACCTGTGAGATATATTTGTGCAGCAAAACAGACAGCGCATAAAAGCGTAAGCATATCTCCCTTGCCGATTAAAAATCCGCTTTGAATCGACAACACACCAACCCCGACGAGCGCGATCCCCGCGCCAAGAATTCCCTGCACTAAAATCTTCTTTCTTCCAAAAATCAGGGCAATAATCGGAACCATAACAACATTTGTCGCTGTCAGAAAGGCATTTTTCGATGGAGTAGTATACTGCAGGCCGATAACCTGTAAAGCAAATCCTCCAAATAATGCCGATCCAAGAACCGCGCCGCTTATTAAATCATTCCTGCTGATTTTCTTTATTTGAGTTTTCGCCGGCAGCGCCATAATTACTGATGCTATCAGAAAGCGGAAGAACATAATCTGAAAGGGCGTAAATGTTTCCAGTGCCATGTCGCTGGCAACAAACCCGCCTCCCCAGATTACCGTTACCAAAATCAGTGCAAACACACCAAGATACTTTTTCATAATAACATAACCCGAAAAACGGAGGGCAGAAATTGCCCTCCGTTCATTACCTTTGTTTACGTGAGGTATTAATGTCCGTATTTGTTCTCGAAGTTTTCCTGCAGTGCATCAAAGGTCTGTTTTACATCAGCTCCATTCAGATAAACCTGCGTACACGAAACTGCTGCTTCGTCATTCGCTTCCAGCACATTGGGGGACGCCGGAATATCCGCAATATTATTGCTCGCTTCGACGAAAGGAGCATAAACATTGCCGCTAAAGAATGGATCGCCAGCCGTAAAAATTTTTGCATCATAGCTGGGCTTATAGGAGGGATACAATCCGTATTTTTCCAATCCCGCAATCTGCAGTTCCTTGTCTGTAAGAGCAAATTTAATAAAATCTTTTACCTGTTCCGGGTATTTCGTCTTCGCATTCGCTGCAAGATCGCTGCCTCCATTATTGCAGGAATATTTACCGCCATCTATGGCTGGAAGCGCGATTGACGCCCACTTCCCCTCCGTCTTTGGCGATTTGTCCTTAATCGTCCCAATCATCCATACCGCCTCGGGGATGCAGGCAACGGACTCATTGACAACGCACTGCTCATACTCATCCCATCCGTTGTAATCGAGACAGATACCAGAGTCATAAATCTGTTTTGCCTTCTCCATTGCCTTTATAGAATTATCATTATTCACAATCGGCTTCCCGTCCGCATCAAATAAGCCTGTGCCGAGCTCATTGCGGATCATGGTATAAAGATTTGTCCTCTGCGGATTCACCGGAAGCATTTTTACCGGATCACCGCCGGGTGTTTTACACACTGCCTCTACCTTTTTGCCTGCCTCGATGAGATCGTCCCATGTTTTGATGCTGCCTGCCTCAACTCCGGCCTGCTCAAAGTAGTCGGTACGGTAGAAAAATCCCATCGGACCCGCATCCCACGGAAACGCATGTGTCTTGCCATTGTAAACACACTCGTTGATCTTAGACTGGACAAAATCATCCGTCGTCAGGATATCCGACAGATCCAGGAATCCTTCCGGAAATTTGTCTTCATAACCGGTGATAACATCCCCCTCAATCTGAATAATATCAGCAATGCCGTTCCCCGTAGACAATGATGTAGAAAGCTTCTTGTACACCTGATCAGTTCCCATTTCAACAAAGTCGAACTTTACATTCGGATGTTCTTCCTGATATTTGGCGGCGCAGTCTTTGAGCTGCATAAGAGCCACATCCCACGCCCATACGGCGAGCGTAATGTCTCCCTCCCCGCTCTTCTCCGAAGAAGAACCCCCTGCCGGTCCGGCTTCCGTCTGTGCTGTTTTTCCGCAGCCGGCCAGCAGTCCGCCAGTCATCGCAATTGCCACAGCAGTTGCCAGCAACCGTTTTTTTCTGCTCTTTTTCATAGTGATATTTCCTCCTTCATTAAATTGTATGCGCCATGGATAATTTTCCATGATTAGCCTCCCATTTATTCTTTCACTGCTCCTCCCATAACACCTGCGACAAATTGTTTCTGGAAAAGCATGAAAATTATCAGAATTGGCAGAGTCGCAATTGCCGTCGCCAGCATGATAACCGCATAGTTTTTATTCGTGGGATTTCCGTCCAGCATAGCAAGGGCAATAGGAAGCGTATATTTGTTTTCGCTCTGCAGTACAATCAAGGGCCACATGAAGTTGTTCCACATACTTGTAAACATGTAGATCACCAATGCACTGATCGCCGGTTTTTCATTCGGCAATACAATCCGGAAGAACAGTCCTAATTCGCCGACCCCATCTATTCTTCCTGCTTCCAGAAGCGCCGACGGGAACCCCAGCATGTTCTGCCGCATCAGAAAAATGCCGAATGCATTGGCCAGAAGCGGCAGAATAACAGACGCGTATGTATCCGTCAGATTAAACCGGATCATCATTTCAAAGAGCGGAACATACATAACCAGGGAAGGGATCATCATGGTGCCCATGATGAAACCATAAATCAATTTCTTTCCGCGGAATTCAAACTTCGCAAGCGCGTACCCCGCTGCCGAAAACAACAAAACAGCAAACAGCGTATATACAATGGATATGATGAGCGTGTTCAGAATGCTGTGGAAGAGATCCATCTTTCCAATCAGAATGCCAAAGTTCTCAGCCAGCTCCGTTCCCGGTGTAAGCTTTGGCGGAATGGACAGGATCTGTTCGTTGCTGTTGGTTCCGGACACAAACATAAAATAAAAAGGAAACAACGAAATAAACGCAATCAGGATAAGCACCACATAACAGAAAAAACGGCTTATTTTATTCATCAATCCGTATCTCCTTTCGCAGTTGCTTTGAACTGTAATGCAGAGAGCAGAAATATGATGATCGTCATCACATACCCGATCGCAGAGGCATATCCAAACTTAAGATAACGGAAACCATTATCGTACAGGTATTCACCCATGGTGATGGTCGCATTGTTCGGCCCGCCGGAGGTCAGGATAAATGGCTCATCGAAAAGCTGCAGCGTTCCGATTGTAGATGTAATCGTACAGAACAGGATGATCTGTTTAACCATCGGGACTGTGATATATACAAACCTCTGCCGCGCTGTTGCTCCATCGATCCTTGCCGCTTCCTGAAGACTATCCGGTATAGACTGAATACCGGCCAGAAGAATAATCATGTTGTATCCTGTCCATCTCCAGGTTATCGCCATAATAATGGCAATTCTTGCCGACCATTCCCCGTAGAACCAGTTGACGCCCTTAGCTCCAAACAATTCAATGACGTAATTGATCAGCCCATGGTCTCCGTTCAAAAGGACTTTGAAAACCAGGGCATACGCCACTAATGCCGTGATTGACGGCAGAAAAACAGAGGTTCGGAAGAACGCTTTCCCGCGCAGGAATTTCTCTTCAATCAAAACCGCTATTGCCAGTGCAAGCAATATCATTACAGGCACCTGAATGACCAGATAGACCACCGTATTAAACAGGCTCTTGTAAAAGGTCCTGTCGTGAAAGAGCACAATGTAATTATGCAGCCCGACAAACTGATAGCAGCCCGATTTAAGCTCAAAGAAGCTCAGATACAAAGATCGTATAATCGGATAAATCATAAACAGAACAAAAATCAAAATGGTCGGCGCGAGCAGTACATAAGGAGCATTTCCTTTATTGATCAGATGCCCTTTCCTATGATTTTTCATTTCCGTCCATTCCTCCCAGCGCTTCTCTGCAAGCCTCTACCGCTTTTTCCAATTGCCCGCTCCATGCTGTAAATGCCAGACGCATTCTATAATCATTGAGCCTTGTCTTGTTCTCAAAGGTCTGCTCTTCTCCGCAGGAATTCGTCCCAAGTCCGGAATGCATAGCATCCAGATGGAGGAATACTGTATCCCGATGCGGAATCTCCTCCCGGTGCTTTGCTCCCGCAAGATCTTCTATGGAATAATCATGTGCATCAAATCCGACTGGAGATTCTGCCACCGCAAGAAATCCCATTTCCCTGCCGTTTATATCGCCCGAGAGGGCAAGCCACCTCGTATCGCACCTGTGTCCGTTCTCCTGAGGCTTGATGTATCCCTCATCCATTTCTGACAAAGTCTTAATAAAGCGTCCGACATATGCACCGGATTTCATGTCCGGATAATTTTCCATCGGACCTCTTCCATACCAGGCTACATTCCTGCACCACTCCGGCAGCCGCATCTCAATTCCAAGCCTCGGAATAAATTCCGGATAAAACGAACCATGGTGATATCCATTCATCGTAAGATCAAGAAGCAGGATTCCGTCTTTCCGGAAGAAATACCGGTAAGCGGCATGAAAGCCAAAAGACTGACTGACAGGAGCAAACAATGTTTGAGCAAAAAATTCCACACCGCTTTCCGTTTCTTTAATGCTTATATCCTCCAGTTCCTCCACGCAGCGCTGAAGAAAATATTTGCCATACCAGTCCGGCGCTTTATACATATCATTGTCAATAACTGCCCGATCCATCACCAGACGGGGACCATCCAGTATCCACGGCAATTCATCCGCTTCGGCATGAATAAGCTGTCCTGTCACAAGATTAAATCGGGTCAGGCACCTTCTTTCCGGGCCCGAAGCTGTAAGCTCCAGCTCAGCCGCAGATTTGTTGACGAGAATCTTCGATAGTCCTCTGCTCTCTTTCAAAATCACAGCTGAGCTCTGCATAGGATTGCTCTTAGCTGTTTGCTTCTTAAGCCCCCTGTCGATGCGTCCGGTATGGCTGAGAGGCAGCTGTATCATGTTCATTTCATAGCCTTTTTCTGCGAACAGCGTTCTGTCCCTGTACAGAAAATGGAGATTCAGAAAACTCTCGTCATCAATTACGTCCTCCTCCGATACCGGCACAACCAAAATTTCTTTCCCCTGTGGCTTCGCACACAGATTTCTTTCTCCTGTCTTGACAATTTTGCCGCATTTCACGATCTCATAGCGAAGTCTCAGATAAGAAAGCGTCCGGAACAGGTTATCATTGTATATACATACTGTCCCCGGCAGGCTGTCCTGTACAGGCTCTGCGCGGACCGGAGCAATAACCTGCTTCAGATGAAAAAGTCCGGAGGATGGAACGCGATCCGGTTTCAGCAGGCCATCAACACAAAAATTGCCGTTGTTCGGAATATCGCCATAATCTCCGCCGTAACGATATACGGTTCTTCCATCCGCTGTTCTCTCTGCGAGGGCCTCATCATACCATTCCCATATAAATCCTCCATGAAGGCGCTCATAGCTGCGGAACAGCTTCTGATACTTTTCCAAATTGCCCGGACCTGTTCCCATCGCATGAGCATATTCACAAAGGATATGCGGTTTATCATGCGCGTCATGCCCTTCGGCAATCTTCTTCATGCCGTCCAGCCTTGTGTACATCGTCGAATAAACATCCGTGATGTCTGCTTCCGAATCTCCCTCATAGTGGATCAGCCTCGTGTCATCAAGACTGCGTATGGTTTCTGCTTCCGCAGCAAAGTTTGGCCCTGTACTGGATTCATTACCAAGAGACCACATAATGATGCACGGATGGTTTCTGTGCTCCATCACCATGCGCTTTGCACGGTCACAATAGGCATCTTTCCAGGACGGAAGACGATTCAGCCAGTCATACTGCCCAATCCACTCAAAGCCATGAAGCTCCAGATCCGCTTCGTCTATGACATAGAACCCATACTTGTCACAGAGGTAATAGAAATAACTTTCTTTCGGATAATGAGAGCAGCGAATCGCATTGATATTGCACCGCTTCATCATCCTCAGGTCTTCTTCCACCTGCTTTGGATCAACCGTCAGTCCGCCCTCCGGACTGAAATCATGCATATTGACCCCGTTAATAAGAATCGGCCTGCCGTTAATCAGAATCCGGTGTTTATCTGCCGAAACCGTTCGGAATCCAATTCTCGCAAAGGCCTCATCTGCCGCCACACCTTCAATAAGCAGACTGATATGCAAATTATATAAATAGGGGTCTTCGGCACTCCATGGATGAACAGAAGGAATACGCAGAATACTGCTTCCGTCATCCCCCGCTGTGCACGCAGCAACCTCGTTCCCCTCTGCATCCTTCAAAATGCAGGAAATCTCAGTGCTCCGTGCGTCGATATCTCCTTCCGGCAAAACAAATTTCTGTTCAAGGATGCCGATCCCTCTCAAAAAATCATATCCGGCCTTTATCTGCCAGTCTGCAAAGCCGATCACCGGCTCCTGGACGATCTCCACCGTTCGAAAAATACCGGAAAACCACCACATATCCTGACATTCAAGGTAAGAACCGTCCGACCATTTATAAAGACGCACTGTAATCTGGTTCTTCCCGTTTTGGATCATTCCGCTGATGTCAAACTCAGAAGCTAAGCGGCTCCCCTTACTATACCCGGCATACTTTCCGTTTAACCACAGCTGAAATGCACTCGAAGCCCCGTTGAAGCGCAGGACCGTTTTGCGTTCCGGCACAGCAAAATGATAGTCAAATTCTCTTCTGTAAATTGCCGTAGGATTTTCTGATGGCACATACGGCGGCTCGATAGGAAACAGATACCACACATCATCATAATGTTCTTCACCGTATCCTCTCCTCTCAAGACAAGACGGAACCTCTATCGAATCCCATGCACTGTCGTCAAATTCGATAGTCTGAAACCCTTCGGGAGAATATTCCGGAGCTTTCAAATACAGAATTTTCCATTCTCCGTTTAGTGTAATGGCTCCATCAGCACAGCACGTTCTGCAGAAATCGCAATGAGGTTCTCTGCGCCCCTCTTCCAGCAGACATTCGTTTTCCCAGAGTTTCTTTTTTCTATTCATGGTGAACACCTGATAATAATTTAGTGAAATTAATAATTATTTTACTGATATTATTATATTCTATCTCCTGTTTGTCAACATCTGACCCGTATCAGTTTACCCCCGAATTATTCATCTCAACACAGCATATATATCTGAAATCCGCATATTTACTGTATTTTTTCTTTTTACTTTCATCAGATAAATGAACATAAAAAGAACCCAGTTTCCAGTAAAATTTTCAGCAGCAACGTTTTCTCCCCGATACAGGATTTCAGAAAAAAGAAACAACTGAAAAAGGAACTGCCTCCTTAGAGATAAAAATCTCTAAGGAGGCAGCTCCTTTTCTGCTCTTGCAGTCTTTACATTATATTTTCAGCGAATTTGGCTGATATCATACGGCGTGAGCTGGTATACGTAATAATTGATCCAGTTGGCGTACAGGAGGCTGCTGTGAGAGCGCCACTGCAAGGCCGGCTCCTGCTCCGGATCGTCGCCCGGGAAGTAGTTCTCCGGAAGCGCCGTATCCAGTCCTCTCTCCCTGTCGCGCAGAAATTCGTCGCGGAGCGTGTAGCGATCGTACTCCCCGTGGCCGAAGATGAAGATCTGCCGCCCCTCCTTTGCCATGCACAGGAGCACCCCGGCAGCCTCGGACTCCGCGAAAACCGTCAGCCCCGGGCAGGCGGAAATATCCTTTCCCGAAACCTCCGTATAACGGCTGTGCGGAATCAGAAAATAGTCGTCGAAGCCCCGTACAATCGGCTCGCTGCGATGGTATACCCTGTGCGGGTAGACACCGAAGAGCTTGCGGGGCAGACGCTTTTTCTGCAGACCGTAGTGATAGTACAGACCCGCCTGCGCCCCCCAGCAGATGTGAAAAACGGAGGTCACGTGCGTTTTGCTCCACTCAAAGATCCGGCACAGCTCCGGCCAGTAGTCGACCTCCTCGTACTCCATGGTCTCCACCGGCGCGCCCGTGATGATAAGGCCGTCAAAGCGGCGTCCGCGGAGCTCCTCAAAGGTGTAATAAAACGAATTCAGATGGCTGGAGGACGTGTGCGTGCTCTCGTGGCTCCCGACCCGCATGAGCGTGATATCGACCTGCAGCGGCGAATTGGAGAGCATCCGCAGAAGCTGCAGCTCCGTGTCCTCCTTTTTCGGCATGAGATTCAGAATACATAACTGCAAAGGACGGATGTCCTGATGAAGCGCGCGGTTTTCGTCCACAATAAAAAGATTCTCGCGCTCCAGCGTCTCTCTGACCGGCAGATCATTCTGAATATTAATCGGCATGCCCCTCTCCTCTCTGCGTCATCACAAGCAGCTCCGCCTCCGTAATCACGGGGATGCCGAGCTGTCTCGCCTTGTCCAGCTTCGAGCCGGCGTTTTCTCCCGCCACTACATAGCTCGTCCGGCTGCTGACCGAACCGGTGCAGCGGCCCCCGGCGGCCGTGATCAGCTCCTCCGCCTCGCGCCGTCCCAGCGTCCCCAGCGTGCCGGTCACGACGATCGTCAGCCCGGCGAGCCGGCCCGGCTGCGCCTCTTCGTCCATCCGGAGCATCTCCATATTGACGCCGAGCGCCTCGAGATCGGCAAGAATTTTCCGATTTTCCCCGTTGTCAAAGAAATCGCGGATGCAGACGGCCGTGGTCTCTCCCACATCCGGAATTCCCGTGAGCTCCTCCGCAGAGGCCGCCATCAGTTCCCGGATCGAGGCGTAATGCTGCATGATGGTCCTTGCCGTCGTTCGTCCCACGTTCCGGATTCCCAGCGCCGCCAAAAGGCGGTCCGGTTCATTGCGCTTCGAGCTCTCGATGGCCGCCAGCACCTTGTCCGTATTTTTTTCCTTTCCGATGATTCCCTTTTCCACCAGCTCATCGCGGTAGCCGCAGAGCCGGTAGATATCGGCGTAATTATGAAGATAGCCCTCCCGGATCAGCGCGTCGATCAACGTCTCCCCGAGCCCCATGATGTTCATGCAGCCGATGGAGACAAAGTAGGCAAGCGTCCGGGTGAGCTGCGCCGGGCAGGACGGATTGACGCAGCGGATGTCCGCCGTGTCCTCCTCCCGGACGAGAGGCTGACCGCAGACCGGGCAGTGCGACGGCGCGCGGTATATCGTCTCCGGCTCTTTCACACAGCCGTTCAGCTTCGGGATGATCTCTCCGGATTTGAAGAGGCGGTAGTGCCCCCCGACGCCGATGTGCATCTCGCTGATGTAGTCCTGATTGTGGAGCGTCGCCCGCGACACGGCTGTCCCGCAGAGCCGCGCCGGTTTTCCTGTCTCGGCGTCATGAAAGCGCCCTGTGAACGTAAGTCTGCCTGTTCTCCCCACGTCCACAAGGATCTCCTCCATCTCCACCACGCGCTCCTCAGGCGGATATTTATAGGCGATGTGACCGCTCGAATACTTGCTCCCTGCGGGAAAGGCGTCCCGGAGAGAGGTGTCGTCCAGCTTGACCACCGCGCCGTCCAGATCGTAGGGCAATTCCTCCCGCAGCTCACCGATCTCATCGATCGCCGCCAGCACCTCCGCCGCCGTATGGCAGAGACGGTGGCGAACCACCGGGATGCCGGCCTCCCCGAGCACCGAAAGCCCCGCCGCATGACTCGCCGTGAGCTCCGCAGGGCCTCTCTGCACATTGAACACCAGCATATGCAGGCCGCGCTCCCGCGTCACGTTCGGATCGAGCTGCCGCAGCGTCCCCGCCGCAAGATTCCGCGGATTCGCCGCCGTCTTTTTTCCCAGCGCCTCCTGCGCCTCATTGAAGCGGTCAAAGCTCTCATGGCTCATGTAGACCTCGCCCCGGAGCTCAAAGGAATCATACGGGAGCTTCACGGTCTGAAGAATGTCCGGGATCATCCGGGCGTTTGCCGTCACATCCTCGCCCTCAAAGCCGTTCCCCCGGGTCTCCGCCAGCGCGAGCCGGAGCGCGCCCGCCTCCTCATCCCTCACATAGCGCAGGGAAAGGCTGAGCCCGTCGATCTTCGTCTCGACCGAAAAGTGCGCCTCCGGGTACTGCGCATGGATCCGGCCGATCCATGCCTCCACCTCCTCCTTGGTAAAGACGTCCTCGATGGACAGCATCGGCACGTCGTGGCGCACCTTGACCCCCGCCTCGCGCTTCGCCTCTCCGCCCACTCTCTGCGAGGGCGATTCCTGCGTCACCCATTCGGGATGCTCTCTCTCCGCCGCCTTGAGCTCCTGCATCAGGCCGTCGTACTCATAGTCCGATATCTCGGGCGCATCCTGATTGTAGTAACGGTCCATATGATACCGTATCGTCTCCGCGAGCCGGTCGTACTCCTGCCGTGTCATAGCCCTGTCACACCTCTCTCATTCCCGCCGCTGCGCGGAGCTCCTCCAGCTCCCCGCCCGAAAGCTCCCGGCACTGCCCGGGCTGCATCGCCCCGAGCTCCACCGTCAGCACGCGGACGCGCTTCAGTCTTTTCACCTCATTGTTCACCGCCCTGCACATGCGACGGATCTGATTGTTCAGCCCCTGCGTGAGCACAAAGCGAAGCGTGCGGTCGCCGAGGCGCGTTACCTCGCAGGGCCGCGTCGTCACTCCGAGCTCTCTGAGAAAAACCCCTTTCCGCAGACGGTTCAGCTCCGCATCGCTGACCCGCTTCGTTACACGGACGATATATTCCTTTTCATGACCGTTCCGTCCCCGCATCATCGCATCGATGAGCGCTCCGTCGTTCGTCATGAGAAGCAGCCCCTCCGAGTCGCGGTCGAGCCGCCCGGCGTAGGCAAGGCGCAGCGGATAGTGAAAGGCGTCCGCCAGCGTTCGCTCCGCGTGGGGGTCTCTCTCCGTGCAGGTCACGCCCACCGGCTTATAAAAGGCGACGACCGTCTTTTTTGGGGCGGGACGCAGTATCTTTTCTCCGATACGGACGATATCCTCGCCGGGCACCACGGAGGATCCGGTCTCCGCCAAACGGCCGTTCACCGTGACGCTCCCCCGGGCGATCAACGCATCCGCATCCCGCCGGGAGCAGTAACCGCAGGCTGCGATGAATTTATTCAGGCGCACGCGCTCCGCCCCGGCAGGCATGCGCTCCGCTGCAGGCACTCGATCCGCCCCGGCGGGCGCGCCTCCCGCCGCAGGCCGGTTCTTCTGCTGTTCTCTCATATTTTTGCAAGCTCTCCGATGGTATCGTCTTTCCGGATGCAGCGCTCCTGCTCCCGGATATGCGCCAGAACCTCCGGCCGCGACGTCAGCATCCGGCCGTATTCATTGAGCGACAGTACCGTCTTGGCAAAGCGGGAATCTTCCCCCTCGGGCTTGGTGAGGATCAGCCAGTAGCGGGGGGCTGTGCCGCCCGCGTAGAGCTCGGCCTCGATCCCCCGCTCCGCATAAACCGGCTGCCTGCTGATAAAGCGGGCGCAGCGGAGAACGTCGCCGAAGCTGTCAAATTCAAAAAGAAACTCCCGGTCCCGAAGCTGCTGTTCTGCGGGCTCCTCCGCAGGAGTGCTGCGGCCGGGTCCGGCCGCTGCTCTGCCGCTGCCCGGCAAAGCGCCGCCGGAATGCGGTCCCCGCGAATCCTGTGAATCCCGGACGCCGGAAAGCATCTTCTCCCCGGGCTCCGGCACTTCCCCTGCGCCGGGTTCCCCGGCCGAAGCATCCGTCCCCTCTTCGCCGCTGTCCTCTTTTTCCCGCGCTTCTTCATCCCCGCCGTCTTCCACAGGCGCCTCGGTTCCCGCCGAGGGGTCGGGAACTCCCAGCTCCGTCCGCATGAGGTGGGCCGCGTATTCTTTCAGCTTCTCAATCCGTTCGTCATCCGACAGCTTTGAGAGATCCCGCCGCATTTTGTCCGTGAGGACAATGCCCAGCTTTTTCTGCAGCTCCCCCAGCATCCTGTCGAACTGCTCGTGCGACTGCTCCGAAATCGTGAGGCTGAGCGACTGATCCGGCAGAACCGACATCTGCATGCTCGTCCCCCCGCCGGTCGCGCGAAAGCCCACGCGGCGCGCCGCCTCGTTCAGAACCTGATGCAGGAACTCCATGGCCTCCTCTTTTTTCTCAAAGAGGTCGTCGATGCGCAGTCCGTGGGCGCGCATATCCTCCTGTGTGATGATGCAGTTGATGGTTGTCTCATTGATTTTCCGAAATTTCAAGTCCACCACCATTCCGGGCGGTCCTCCCCGTACTGCGGGAAACCGCACAAAGTGCAAAAGAGGAGACGGAAAGTTCCCGCCTCCTCGAATAAATTCCTGTTTCAGCTTCCGGACGCAGGATCAGCCTTTCACCTGTGCCATAACCTCTTCCGCGAAGTTCTCCTGCTTCTTCTCCATGCCTTCACCGACCTCCCAGCGAACAAATCTGCGGATCGCAAGCTCGGTGCCGTTTCTCCTGCCGACCTCGGCCAGATACTGCGCCACGGTCTGCTTGCCATCCTCGGCCTTGACATAGATCTGATCGTTCAGGCAGATCTCCTTGAGCTCCTTGGCAAGGCGGCCCACAAGCTGCTTTTCGAGGATCTGCTCCGGCTTTCTCTTGTTCTCGGGAAGCTGCTCGTTCTCCTGCCGGATGTTCGCCATGATAATTTCTTTCTCATGCTCGCGGAAGCTTTCCGGAACCTCGTCCACGGAGACATACTGCGCGGAAAGAGCCGCGACCTGCATCGCGATATTGCGGACGGCCTCTCTGATATCATCGTTGACCACCGCTGTGGAGGCGTCGACCACGACAGAGATGCGGCCGCCGTCATGACTGTACGTCGCAAGAACGCCGTCATTCTCCTCGATCTTCATCTCACGGCGGATGCTCAGCTTCTCGCTGATAACCGCAATCATCTCGACCAGAGCCTCGCTTACCGTCTCCTCCGGATTCTCAAGCCACTTCTCCGCCATGAACGCATCGAGATCGGCGGCATTGCTGGCAAGCGCCTGCTGCGCCACTTTCCCGACATAGTTCTGAAATTTCTCGTTCTTCGCCACGAAATCCGTCTCGGAATTAACCTCGACGATCGCAGCTCTCCGATCGCCGTCCGTCGCGATGCGGGTAAGTCCCTCGGCCGCGATGCGGTTCGCTTTCTTCTCCGCCTTGGCCTGCCCGTTCTTTCTGAGAAACTCCATCGCCTCGTCCATGTTGCCGTCGCACTCGGTCAGCGCCTTTTTGCAGTCCATCATGCCTGCACCGGAGACCTCTCTCAGCTCTTTCACCATTGCTGCGGTAATTACTGCCATCTGCCTGTCCTCCTTACATATCGTACCACACAGCCCGTCCCGAAACAGACGGGCTGCATATCCGTTCTGCCCATCCTGCGGCAGGAAATCGCCCTTTGAATTACAGCGTTCCCTCAGCCGCCTGCTCCGCCTCAGACGCTGCGGACTCAGCCGCGAGCGCCTCGTCGTCGACGTTCTCTTCTCCCTGCTTCGCCTCAACGACGGCATCCGCCATCTTGCCGGTCAGAAGCTTGACGGCGCGAATCGCATCGTCGTTGCCCGGGATCACAAAATCCAGCTCCTCCGGATCGCAGTTGGTGTCGCCGATGCCGATCAGCGTAATGCCCAGCGCATGCGCCTCCTGCACGCAGATCTTCTCTTTCTTGGGATCGACCACGAAGATTGCGTCCGGAATGCGGGTCATGTTGCGGATGCCGCCGATGTTCTTCTGCAGCTTTTCCTGCTCTTTCTGAAGCTGCGCAACCTCTTTCTTGGGAAGCACGTCGAACGTCCCGTCTGCTTCCATCTGATCGATCTTGTTGAGACGCGCCACGCGGCTCTGGATGGTCTTGAAGTTGGTCAGCATGCCGCCGAGCCATCTCTGATTGACATAATACATGCCGCAGCGCTCCGCCTCGGCCTTGATCGCATCCTGCGCCTGCTTCTTGGTGCCGACAAAGAGAATGGTTCCGCCCTGCTCGACGATCTCAAAGACCGCCTTGTAGGCCTCGTCCACCTTTACGACGGACTTCTGCAGGTCAATGATGTGGATGCCGTTTCTCTCCGTAAAGATATACGGCGCCATCTTGGGGTTCCATCTTCTGGTCTGATGACCGAAGTGCACACCGGCTTCCAGAAGCTGCTTCATCGATACTACGCTCATTTTGTTTCCTCCACTAAAAATTAGTTTGTCTTCCGCATCCAGCTCGCGGGCAGCGGCACAAAGCCGTACCGCCGGAAGGACTTGTCTGCCATTTGCCTCTTGCAAACACACGGCAGCCGCGCAGGAATGCGTGATTTATAGTCACAACGCGAGTATTTTAGCATATAGACGGCGGGCCGTCAAAGAAAAACTGCAATCTTGCGGCGTCGCGAACGTCGTAGCGAACATCGTCGTGAACTTACGGCGCAGGCGTCGGATACAGCGTCCCGAATTTCACGCTGATGCTGTAATTCTCGGGACGCGCCCCGCCCGTCAGCTCATAGGCAAACGCGTTCGGCATCTCCTTGTCAACCTGATCCATGCTGTCGATGTAGAAAGTACAGCGGACATTCTCCGTTCCGGCAAAAATATCCGGCTCCGGACCGCCGTCCGCGGTTTTGCTCACAATGACCGTCTGAATCTGTTCCTTGGTATCTCCCTTATACCCGTCCGCCGAGCGGATATAGACCTCTCTCGGATAGATATTGATATAGGAGGGATATACGTTCTCCCAGATGACCGCGTTGCTGTCCGCCGCCATATCATAGAGCGAGGCGACGGCCTTGACGGTATAATTACCCGCGTTCACCGGAGGCGATGTCAGAACATTTCCCGCTCCGTCGATATAGGCAAGAGCCGTTCTGATCTCATACTGCCCCGCCGCATCGAAAGCTGTCCCGTTCAGGGCAAGGAAATCGTCCGCCTCGGCCGCAACCGGCTGCCCTGTGTAGACGGAGCCCTGTCCTCCGACCGAAAAGATCGAGAAGTCGGCCGCATAATAGATCCAGAGCACCGCCCCGTTGTCCGTCGCGCCCGTGAGCTCCGCGCTGACTCCGTCAACCTGCTCCGAGCTGCCGTCCGCCCTGACAAGGGCCATGTGATCGAGCTTCAGCCCCTCAAGGCTCTTCGGAATGACAATCGCCTGCTCCTCCGTGCCCATGATGAACTCCGTACCCATGTCCACATTCAGCCCGGCAGAAAGCATGACGTGCTTCACCGCATAGCTCCACGAGCTGGCCTTTGTATAGTAGAAAGCGACCGTCATGCCCGGCGTTCCCAGAACCTCCTTTTCAAGCACAGCCGGGTAATAGCCGACCAGCTTTTTGTATTCATCGTTCGCCGCGCTCCCAACCGGGGCCGTCACCGTTCCGACCTGCCCGTTTCCGATCGTCTGCCACGCGCCGTTCCAGTTGATCCGCGTGAAGACCGCGATCGGCGCGGCGGAGGGATCCTCGGCGTCCTCCACGTCATAACAGCAGATCGTGTATTCCACGTCCACCGTAGAACTCCATTTCGCGTACAGCGTGAGATCCTCCGAGACGACGCCTCCAGGATACGGATCGGCATAGCTTCCGGTCGCCGGATCGTAGTTCCGGTACCAGCCCTCAAAGCGGAAGCCGGCCGCCGCCGGCGGGTCCTCCGGCGCGTATTCCGTGTACTTCACGGTCACACTGCGATCCGTGTTCGCCGGCGTAACGGCCATGACGCTCCCCGTCGGATCCATGCCCCAGCGCACAATGGTACAGTCCGGAGGCGCCCAGTACGCAAAGAGCTGCTGATTGCTCGCCGGGATCTCATAATATCCCTCCGCCGTAATCACATGCCCGCTCTCATCCGTCACGCGATTCTTCTCCGAGGAGAAATCTCTCGAAGAATACCAGCCTCGGAAGACGTAGCCCGCCTCAATATTTCCCGGTCTGCCGATGGAGAGCTCGTCCGGCACGGGAAGCCTCGTGACGCGCTCGCCGTACAGATGAATGTCCTCGTAATAATCCGCGCCGCCATAGCTCACATTGTTCAGCCGGATGGCGTAGCTTCTGCGGATGTAATAGAGATGCGTATCCCAGATGGAAATATCCGACGGATAGAAGCTCTCCGTCCCCGATGCGCCGGTGCTGACCGTTACGTTCGGAGAAATCCCCGCGTTGCCCTGCGTATAGGCATAGAGCGTATACCCCGGATATTTATTGGACAGCGTGAACGTGCTGCCCGTTGTGTAGTACGAATACGCCGTCTGATACGAGGCCGGATCGTTCAGCCTCCGGTCTGCCGGAACGCCGGCCTCTATCCGCTCCGTATGGAACGACAGTCTTCTGCCGGATGTCAGGGCGCTGTTCTCCTCATAAATATTCAAACGGTTCGGCGCATTCCTGTCAAAATACTTCTGGTCGAACTCGAAATTCGTGAGGACGGAGAGTCCGGAACTGCCGGACGCGCCTTTCACGCCTCCCGGGTATACCGTCCAGCGGTAATTTCCCGGCCAGACGAAGTCCGCGGGGAACGGGGCCTGATACAGGCCCTTAATGGAATTGAGAGAATGACGACCCGCAAACACGTAGCCGGCGCCGGTCCAGTACCAGTCGTGCGTTCCATGCACCGGCTGCTCCGCATCCCCGGCAAAGAACTCCTCATATTCATAGCGCTCCTCTGTCACGACGCGCTTATAATACTGACGCCACGAGGAGCGGAACATCTCCGTCACTCCGCCGCCAAGATCATGGTAGATCACACCTCCCGAATACCGGTAGGAGGGATCGCCATTCTGCCATGCGGAATACGCCGCACGATATTCATTGTAGTAAATGATTCTCCATCCCGTATCGCTCCCCGCCTGCACCAGCGTTCCGGTTCCGAAAACCCAGCTTCCGTCCGGCTTCTGCCACCACGCATGCGTCCCGTATACCGGGTAGGAAACGCTCCCGTCCGCCGCCGTATGCGCGAGCGGAGTCGAGAGGGGCTGATGGCCGTTCTGGTAATTGAAGCGGAATTCCATGACATCCCGGTCGTAGTACACGACAATGACCGAGCCGTTCTGGAGCCTGTGCTGATTGCGCTTTTGGTAATTATCCGTATTGACCGCAAAATGGAGGTAGGACGGCAGCGTCACGGAGCCGATGCGGTAGACCGTTTTGCCCTCGCTGTTCACCCCGGCCGCCGTGAGCTCGGGCACCCTCCGGTTCTGGCTCTGGAGCGCGCTGATCTCCGCGCCGCTCAGGGTGATGGTCTGGGCGAGCGTAGTATCAAATTCATAGCTGCGGTTCTCGCTCGCCGTATCCCAGCGGTCGCTGACCCTCTGCTTCTGTATCTCAATGCGGACGGTAATGGCATTCATCGTCCAGCCATGAATCGCGCACAGGTCCTCCGCAGGCATGGTAAACACAGCGCCGGACTGCGCAAAGACGCGCTTGCCCGCCGTATAGTCGAGAATGTTGTAATCCCCGGCAAGATATTCGATGTCCGGATTATTTCTGGCCTCCGTCACCGCCGTCCGGTATGCGTCGCGGATCTCCTCGTAAACGGCGTCCTCATAGAAGCTCCAGCGCGGATCTCCCGCCGCATAGCCCGCTCTCTCGATCTCCTCTCCGGTGATATTCTGCCCGGCGCCCGCCGTGACGACAGGCTCTCCGTACGCAAAGCTCTGCGGCTCGACGTAGCTCTCCTTGGTGGTTTTCTTCGCTCCGCCCGCCAGATTGTAGCTCAGCCAGTAGCGGTTGCGGCTGTAATAGATCGTCATGATCTGATTTTCCGAGGAGAGCACGCGCTGCTGGTCCCCGCTCTCCGCCGTGAAGCCCGGAGTATCCGTCAGCGCCTTAATTTCCACCTGTCCGGCCGTTCCCTCATAGGGACCGCTCGTATAGACGGCAGTATCCGCCTCGCTGACAGAATACGGCAGAACCGCCGCGTCAGTGTCCACCCCCGCCGCGCCCGCAGGAAGAGGCGCTTCTATGGCGCCGTCGGTATTCCGGAACACATGCCGGATATAATAGTGATAATGCGCTTTCTTCTGCTCACGGTAGACGACATAGAATTCATAGTCCTGCCGGAGAGGCTCGATTTCGATTCTGAGCTTCCCCGGATCGGCCGCAGTCACGCCCTCCAGCACCGCCGTCCCCGTCACATCCGCGGCGTTCATCGCGGACATATCCTTTGTCAGCGTCCCGTCCGCTCTCACATAATAGAGCTCCGGCTTTATATAGCTCATCCCGGACGGAAGCGCCTGCTCCGCGCGGAACGGAATGGTATTGATCGCGTCGTAGGAATAATCCCGGTAGACGGCGCTCCCCAGATCCTCAGAAGTAAATTCTCCGTTGTAATAGCGGAAATGCACCGTCACGCGGCTCTTTGTGACTGCGGAATACCGGGCGTAGAGAACTGTGTCCTCTCCGTCCGCACCCTCTTTTCTGATGACGCCGGCGTCGCCGTAGCTCACGGGACCGCCCTCCGGAGGGATCAGTCCGTCCGCATAGGGCGTCACCGCATCCGCATGGAACCAGCCGAGGAACTTAAAGCCGCCGTAGCTCACCGTCTTCGGCGTCTCGACCGTGCCGCCGTCCGTGGCCCGCGCGCGGAGCAGAACCCTGTCCGGCTCGTCCGTTCCGTCCGCTTTCGTCCGGCGCAGCTTATATGTCACGTAATGATTGGGCTTTGCGGAATAAATCGTGTACACCGTAAGATCGCTGTATACCTGTTCGGGACTGCTGACCCAGTCGGGCACGGGATCGAGCTTTTTGTCCTCATCCTCCTGATCCCCCTTGTAGAAGCTGTACACGCCCTGATCGCTGGTATAATCTTTTCCCTCGTCCAGATAACGGAACACGCCGGTGTAGCGTTCGCCCTTATAGACAAAGCTCCATGTCCAGCCGAGAAGATCATAGACCGGATTCTCCTTGCAGCGGGGGATGGCGACAACGCTCCGGCCCTGCTGGACATACTGGATGCTCTGGTCTGAATTTCTGCCCTTGAAGAGCTTTTCCTCCGCTCCGGCTCTGCGGTCCCGAAACTCCACCTTATAGCTGTTGATCTCTTTGATCGCGCTCTGCGGCCAGTCTCCGTAAAACGCCACGCTTCCGCTATCCTGCGGAAGCGGCGAGACCGTGCCGATAGCAAAGGGATAATTCCCGTCCGGATGATCCGCGTCCCACTTATGCGTAAGGACTGCGGCGTTTCCGTAGGCAAAGCGCTCCGTCACCTGACGGTTCCCCGGATTGCTCCCGATCAGCGCCATGGTCCGGTCATTGATCAGGGGCATGACCGAGCAGTCCGAGAAGCTGACACTCCCGTTCAGCGTCCCGGCAAAGGAACCGATATCTCCCCCCGCCGCGCTCACGGTTCCCGTAGCGTAGCACCCCGTAAGCTCGGCGCTGCCGCCGGTCATTCCGCCGAGGAAGCCGCCCGCGCCCTGGTCTGCCGCCCGCACCGCCGCCGTGGAAAAGCTGCCGGAAATCGCCGCCGGGGAGGAAAGCAGGCCAATGAGGCCGCCGGTATAACCGCCGCCCGCCACCGAGGCGCTTCCTTTCGGATAATCGCCCTCCCTCGTGTATCCGGACGCATAGGAATCTGCAATCTCCGCCTTGCCCGAGGCGGCAAGACGTCCGATAAGACCACCCGCCGATCCCGCGGCCGCGACATGCACCGCACTCCCCGCCGAGACGGCGCGGAGCTCCGCCGCGCCCGTGACGGAGCCGATGAGACCGCCTGCGTCCGCCGAGCCGGAGGCGATCTGTCCGGACGCCGAGGCCGCAAGAGCCCTGTCCAGCACAAAGCGTCCGCCCGCGACGCTCCCCGCGATCCCGCCGGCGCTCTGTGCGCCCGTGACGGCAGGCACCGAGTCCGTCTGAACGGAACTGTCCGCCGAACGGTCAAAAAACGCCGTTCCTGTGAGAGCGCTGTCCCCAAGGGAAACGCCGATGAGGCCGCCCGCATTCCCGGAGCCGGTAATCCGGCTCCCCGTGACCATGACATTCTCCGCCGTCAGACAGCCTCCGACCTCCACCGCGCCCGCCAGCGCGCCGGCATCCGCGCCATCCACATCGGCATTCTCGATCACAAGACGGCGGACGGAGAGCGAGGGCCCCGACGCCCGGCGGAACATGCCGGAGGCCGTCTCCCCGCTCTTTCCCTGCCGAATCACGGCATTGACAAAGCGGTGCTTCTGCCCGTCGTACTCCGAAAGTCCGGTGTTTTCAATTCCGTAAAACGCGCCCTCCTCCGTGAGCTCACCGCTCCCTGCGCTCACAGCCCGGAGCATCACGGCCCCCGCGGAAATCGCGGGATCGGCCGCCGCAAACGGCGCAAATTCGAGCGCATTGACCGCAGCGAGCCTCGCGGTAAAATCCGCCCAGTCGATATCCTGCCTCTGCTGCGCCTTTTCCACGCGCAGCGCACCGCTGCTCTCCGAGGCGAATACCGCGATGCCCGACACCGCCGGGTCAAGATTCTGGAGGTGCCTTGCATTGTCCATATATGCCGTTCCGAGCCCATCCGGCGCGTGATTGCTCCCGTCCCCGAAGAGGCTGCTCACCGTAAAGACCGTTTTCCCCTCCTCGTTCTGCCGGAGCATCGCCGGAAGCGTCTTTTCTCCCCGGGCGGCACGAACCTCGATCTCCTCCCCGGCAAGCAGGCCCGCCGGTCCGAAAAGCTGCGCAAAGTGACCGCCCGCATAGCGCCCCGAGGGATCCGCCGGTGCGGTGACGTCGTCGAGATACAGAGAGAACGCGGTTCCCGCCTCTCCTGCCGCCGCACCACCCGCCGTCTGATACGGTCTGATCGCCGCATACGGGAACGCATACTGCTCCGCCTCGGCATAGGACAAATTGTGTTCCTCATCAGCCGCCGTGTTCTCCGCCGTGACAAACAGGCGCTCCAGACCGTTCACATCCGTCTTTTTCCGAATGACGAAAAGCCTGGACTTTCCTGACGTTCTGCCCGTGACCGACAGCGTATAGCTGTCGTCCGCCGCGCTGTCCCCCGCGGGGAACACGATCTCTGCCGAGAGCTTCTCTTCATTCCGCACCGAGAACGCGATCTCCGTCAGGGCCGGGAACTGCCAGTCGCCGCAGTGCCGGTCAAGCTCCTCGGACAGCTCTGTTCCGCCCACACCGGCATCCTTTAAGAGCTGCGCCACTGTCCGCAGCGGATATGCCGCGTTTCCGCGCGCCGGATCATAGGGATGCGCCGCATTCTGCTGCGGGGAAATCACTGCCGTTTCCTCCGGGCCGGCCTCCTTGACGCCCGGAATATCCGTCCCGCCGGACAGCTCCTGCGTCATATCGCTGATCCCCGAGAGGCAATAGGAATCCGACACCGACGCGGAGCCCAGCGTTCCCGCAAACAGGCCGGCCCGCGTCCCCGCCCTTGTCTCGTCGATCAGACCTCCGGCGTAGCAGTAACGGTAGGAGGCGCCGCCTCCCGCTCCCGCAAAGCCGCCCGCCGTGCCGCCGCTGACCGAGCACGTCGAATAGGAAGCCGTAAAGGACGCCGCGCCCTCCACGCTCCCTGCAAAGCCGCCCGCCGTACCGGAGGAGCTGACATTCCACCGGCCCGCATCCGACGCGTCTGCGGTCGCCTGATACTTTTTATCTCTGGTATGTCCTCCTGCATAGCATCCGACAAGCTCGGCACTGCCGCCGATTCTTCCGACAAAGCCGCCCGCTTCGCCATTTCCTCCGTCGACATAGACCGCAGCCCCCGCGCCTGCCGCGCGGAGCGAACCGGATATTTCTCCGACCAGTCCGCCGGCGCAGGCGGAGCCGTTCACTTTTGCAGAGAACAGCGCCTTTTTGCCGCTCTCCGTCTCCTCGCGCACCAGCACATTGGAAAACCGGACCCCGGAGCCGGACACCGTCCCGACAAGACCTCCGGCTGTGCTCCCGCTCACCGCCGCATCGTACACATACACCCCCGCCGCCGAGGCTGCCCCGGAGGCCGACGCCGCCAGTGCGCCCGCGCTGCCGTCCGACGTGACGATAAGGCCCCGGAGCGACAGCTCCGACACCGTCATGTCATGAAGATCACGGAACAGACCGCCCCCGTCCGGCGTAATGCCCCGGATCGTGTGACCGTCCCCGTCAAACACCGCAAGCGAGGCATTGTCGATGCTGCGGAAGCGGTTCGCCGCATAGCGGGTCCCGCCGCAGCCATAGAGATACGTTCCCTCCGCGGTCCGTCTGAACAGCGTCTCTGCGCTCTCCGTTCCGGCAAAAATCGTGTCGTCTCCCCATGTGAGGTCGCGGGTCAGCACGGCCTCGATCTGCCGGTCGTCCATCCCCGAGATCTCCCGGTCGAGATTTTCCAGATGCCGGAAGTTCGAGATCGCCGCGCTCCCTCCGGCAAGGCTTCCGAACAGACTGTTCGTCGTGACCGCCGCCGATTCCGGCAGATCGGAAAGAACCGTATTGCTGTAACTCTGCGCCCGGATGACAAGATCCTCTCCCGGCGCGATGCGGCCGGCGAACAGCGCTGCAAAATTTGTCCCGCAGCGATGCGTAATATCATCCAGATAGATACGATATGCCTGCTCTTTGCCGGCGATCCCATGGACAAAGGGCTGCCCCGCCTCCGTGACCTCCAGAGCGACATCGTTCACAAACAGCCGGAGCTTCGCCCCCGCGGCCGCAATCATCGCCGCGTCGTTGTTGTCGTACACCTCGACATACAGCGTCTCGTCATTGACCACGCGGATGGTCGGCGCTTTCAGGCGGGTGACCTCCGTCGGAACCGTGATATCGCGGTTGTCCGAGCTGTCAATCGACGCGTTCCCGTTGTAGTAGCCGATGATGTACTTCCCGCTCCCGGCCTCTCCGGTGGCGTAATGCTTTTTATAGCGGTCGTCCCTGCGGGCATTCGCAAGATCGTCTGCCGCATAGCCGGTAAAGCGGAAACGAAAGCCTGCCTCCTCACTGGGGCCCGAATAGAAGACGCCCACAACCGTCCCCGTGGTGCGCTCGTACTCGATGATATAGCTCCCGTCCTCCCGCACCGTGGGATCCACCGCGCCGTAGGGCAGCATATAGGAAAGAATTGCCGGGGCCTCCTCCCCGGGGCAGTACACCGCCGCGTAGAACGTCCCGTCCGCAACCTCGTTTCCCTCGCCGTCGATGATGCGGACCCCCGGGTTGCCGATCGGCGTTCCCAGATCCTCGAGATGCCGGTCCGCATCGGTCGATTCATAGAACTTGTCCAGCATTCCCTGCGAATCTGCGGCGAGGAGATGGTTCTGCGCCGCCATGAAGATCTCTTTCGCGATGCTGTTCATCTCCATCATGCGCAGAGAACGGCGATAGCGCGCGACAGCCACAAAGCCGATCGCCGCCAGAATCACGATGATCAGAGCGGTCACGATAAGCTCCGTCAGCGTAAATCCGGCTGTTTTTCTGCTGTTCCTCCTGCTCCGGAGAGTCCTCTCTCCCGGCTCCTCGACTGCGATACGCCGCATCTTTTCGTTCCTCAGCTCCTGTTTCCGTTTTCTCTGTTCCCGGTGTCTTCCCTGTGTCTGATATGCTTCTGTTCCCGATGTTTTTTCTATTCCCGGTGTTTTTTCTGCGCCCGGGCCGCGCAGGTCTCAGCGAACCGGCTGCAGCGAACGGATCGTCAGCTGCACCGGGCCGGCGGCAGACTCGCCGCTTTCTTTCTCGCTCACCCGGATCTCCACGGTCAGCGTGCCGGCAGCCTCGTCGGTCTGCGGCTCGCCCGTATAGGCGGTCACAAATTCCTTTCCGCTGGTCGCCTCGGTGACAACCGGGATCCCGTCAATGCAGATTCCTTTCTCCGGATCGTTCGAGAGACTGTCCCTGCCCGCTTTCACATCCGCATAGCGGAGCTTCTCCTGCATGGCGGTGATAGTCGAGGAGAGCAGCGTCTGCGCATTCGCCCGCAGCGTCACCGCACGGTAGGCCCTCTGCACCACCGTCACGCCGCCTCCGACCGTCAGGGCAAGGAGCGATACGAGAAGCACGGTCACCATGAGCTCCATCAGGGAAAAGCCGGCGTCGCGCCGCTCCGTCTTTTTATCTGCCCGCATAGGAAAACACCTCCGGCACCGAAATATCCGGTTCCCCGCCCGCCGGCCTGTCCGTAAAGGAATCCACCTCGATGCGCCCGCTCAGCGCGACGCCGCGGCGGAACATGACCTGCTGCGCCGGATTGTTCTTCTTCGTCACCATGACCGCCGTGACCGTGTCGTCCGCCGACGCAGCCGCCCGGCTCTCCATTCCGCTCAGCCCCTCGTAGTACCCGGCAAGCTGCTTCTCGCTCCGGAGTATCATGCGCTGCGAGGCCTGAAGCAGCGAGACAAAGGCCATCAGAGAGAGCGCGATCACAAGAATGGCAAGCAGCACCTCGGCAATCGACTCGCCGCTCTCCTGTCGGAGCTTCTTTATGATTTTGTTTTCAGTAAGTGATTTCCGCACGTCCCTCATTTTCCTTTTTCAGCTCCGCACGGAGCTCCCTCGTCGCCCCCGCGTATTTCCATGACGCCGTCGTCTTCTTGTCATAGCGGGAAATGTGTATCTGCCGTCCCACAATGATGATGTCGTCCGTGTCCGAAAATTCATCGTCCTCGAGCGCCGCTTCATTCTGACTGTTCCATGTCCGGTCATAGACGCGCAGCGTCTCCGTCCTCTCGCTGTCCTTTTCAAACAGGAGCTGCATATAGACGGAGCCGGCGCTCCGGCTCATCGCATCACCCCCGGACTCCGTGTAGACATCCATGCGGATCTCCCCGGCGTGATCCATCACCGCGTAGACGCTGACGGGCGTAAGCTGCGCCTCCCCCGTCTCGGGTGTGACGATCAGCTCCTCGATCACCCTTGCCTCTGCAGATGCGGGGAGAAGCGTCCCGAACGCGCTCTCCGCCTCCGAAGAGAGAACCGAATCCAGCGCACCGTCCTCACGCATCCGTGCGGAAAGGCCCGCAAGCATATCCGCCTCCGAGGAGGAAAGAAGCGCGCCCCGGACCGAGGCGTCAAGCGGAAGCGAAGCATAGATATCCGCCTTTGACGCGCCGCTCCCGCCGGCATAAATCCTCGGATCCGCGTTGTACAGCATATAATAGCCACGCTCCAGATACGAGAGCATCACCGGCGTCCGCGCATCAATGATCTGCGAATCCCAGCTCCCGTCGTCCCAGCCCTCGTCCTTCATGAGCTCCGGGCCGAGAAACAGCTCGTACTCGCAGCCATAGGAGTTGCTGGTCGTCACGGGCTCCCCGTTCTCATCCTCCCGGAGATCACCGTTCTCATCCCTCTCCCTGCGGATCACCGACCACGAGAGCTCCGCGCGGATCCGGCGCTCGCCGACCGAGACGCTCTGCCCGCTGATCTGCGTGGCCAGAACATCGGCGGCGGACGCCGTATTGTAGTATCTCTGATCGCTCTGCGCGAGGGCGCTGATCCTGCCCGAGGCGATCGTCGCCGCGGTGAGTATCACCGAGCCGACCGCCGCGCAGAGCACAAAAAAGAGGAGCGCCATCAGCAGCGTCGCCCCGCTCTCGGATTCCAGCTTCCGCGCCGTCCTCGCGCGCGCGCGCAGTGTGTCGTCTTTCCTCCTCATAATATAAATATTATCTCTCATGCCACTGTTCTCCGCAAATCTCCGACAGGGAGCGATACGAACGCCCCACAGAGAAAACCGGAGCGGAATACAGCAAACCCCTCCCGGAAAGCACGCTTTCCGGGAGGGGCCTCCGCAAAAGGAACCGGAACCAGCCGCTGGCTTACTGCCATGCCTCGGTAATGGAACCATCCTGTGCTACCGTCACCTTGAGAATCTTATCCTTTGCGTCGGTATTTCCCTGATAGCCCATGTAGCCGTCCGCAGGGGCCTGACCGCCGTCTGCCGTCGTTCCCTTGCCGTACTTGGCAATGCCCGCCGCCGCGGTCTTCAGCACGCCGTTGTTCGCATCATAATAAAGATCTACTGCACCTGCCTGCGCCGAACCGACCGCCAGCGCCGTATCCTCGGTGAGATACGCCGTGACCGCAGCCGCCTTGGCCGCTCGCATGTTCGCCATATCCGTCGCCTCTCTCGCTTTCTCGAGCTGCGCCGTAAAGATCGGGATCGACACTGCGACCAGCACGCCGATGATGGCGACGACGATAAGAAGCTCAGCCAGTGTGAAGCCCTCTCTGTTTTCCCTGATTTTCCTGAACATGACCTGATTCCCTTTCTCCTGCAACTATTTGATATTTGTTTTTTAAGGTTGCTGTACCGTCTCTAATATAGCATTGTCCGGGGAAAATACCAATACCCTTTCCATTGACATTTGATATATTATCTCAGCACCCCGGGGGAAATTCCAAAATCGAGGATGAAATGCCTGCATTTCAGACCGATTGCGCGATTTTCTCCGGGGTGGACAAGCGGCGCAGCCGCTCTGGCCGCCGCATGAGCAGGCCGCGAAGCGGCTGCGAATGAGGGGTGCTGAGCAAAACGCATGAGCAGGCCGCGAAGCGGCCGCAGCGCCTACATCAGGTTGTACATTGTGAACATCGGCAGATAGACCGCCAGAACGATGAAGCCGGCGAAAAGGGCCAGCAGAATGAGGAGCGCCGGCTCCAGTCTGTCGATGGCTTTTTTGGTCTCCATATCCGCTTCATTGGTATAAAAATCGCCGATCACGTCGAGCGTCTCGTCCAGCTCTCCGGTCTCCTCTCCGATGGCGCACATTTCCTGCAGTACCTTCGGGAAATATACGCAGTCCCGGATGCACTCTCCCAGCGGACGTCCGCTCTCGATCCGCTCCTGTATGCCGGCCACATCCCGGCCCAGCACATAATTGCTCATCGTCCTTGCCGTCGTCGGGATCGCCGTGTTCAACGTGAGCCCCGATTTAAGGAGCATTCCAAGCGTCGCAGCAAACTGCGCAGAACCGCTCATAACGTTGATCTTTCCCAGCACCGGGAGACGCAGGAGGAGCTTTCCCTGCACACCTCTTCCTCTCTCCGTCCGGAAAAACGCCGTGACTCCCAGATACAGCAACAGCGCCGTAATCGCCATGAGCGCCCACCATTTCCGGAAGAAGCGCGAAACGGCAATGAGAAGCCTTGTGATAAACGGCAGCTCGCCGCCCAGATCCTCAAAGGTCTGGGTCAGCGCGGGCACCACCATTACCATCACAATGATCAGCACGACCACGGCGACGGCGACGACGAAAATCGGATAGGCCATGGCCTGCCGGAGCCGGTCCGCATTCCGGTAGGACTTCTCATAATAGCCCGCCATCTCCGCAAAGGAACGCTCTATGTTTCCCGAGTCCTCCCCGGCGCGTATCGTCTCGATAAAGGTCGGGGGAAGCGCCGGGCAGTTCCGCGCCATGCAGTCGGCGACGCTGTTTCCCGCCGCCACATCCTCCGCCGTCTCCGTCAGCATTCGCCGGAGCATTTTGTCCGGCGTCTGCTCTCCGATCATGGCGAGACAGCGCGCCAGCGGAATCCCCGCGCGGAGCGCGATGGCGATCTGGCGGCATACGATCGAAAGATTCTTCTGGCTGACCCGGTTCCCGCCGATCTCCATGGAAAGAATGCTGCCGCCCTTTTCTTTTACCGGCTGCAGGTCAATGATAATCGGCGCGTCGCTCCGGATCCTGCGGACCGCGTCATATTCGTCCACCGCCTGCACGATGCCCCGCAGCTCTTTCCCCTCCGTTGTCTGCGCTCTGTATTTATATGTCAGCAATCCTGTGACCTCCTGCAAACACCGGCCGGGCTACATCAGCAGCTTCCTGCGCACGTATTCCGCATCATTCGCCGCCTCCGCCGCCGTCTCCCTCTCGATGCTTCCGTCGGACGCGAGCTGAATCAGACAATTATCCATGGTAAGACTTCCCGCTCCCGTTCCGGCGAGCATGCTGGTGTACATCTGCGGCGTCTTTCCCTCCCGGATCAGATTGGCAATCGCCGGCGTATTGATCATACATTCGCAGGCGGCGCAGCGTCCTCTCCCTCCCCGCCGCATCACGAGCTGCTGCGACAGGATGCCGCGGAGCGTCGTCGAGAGCTTCATCCGGATCTGCGGCTGCTGATCTGCCGGAAACGCGCTGACAATGCGGTCGACAGAATCCGGCGCCGAGTTGGTATGAAGCGTCGCGAACACAAGGTGGCCGGTTTCCGCCGCGGTGAGCGCGATTCCGATGGTCTCGGCGTCGCGCATCTCGCCGATCAGAATGATGTCGGGATCCTCGCGGAGCACCGCCCGCAGTCCGTCCGCATAGCTGCGGGTGTCCGTGCCGATCTCCCGCTGATTGACGACGGCGCGCCGGGGCTGATAAATATACTCGATGGGATCCTCAAGCGTAATGATATGCACCGGCCGCGTCTCATTGATGCGCTGGAGGATCGCGGCGAGCGTCGTGGATTTTCCCGAACCGGTTTCCCCCGTGACAAGGATGATGCCCTTTTTACAGGCGGGAAAACGCTCCACCGCAGCGGGAAGCCCCAGCGAGGACAGCTCCGGAATGCGGCTGCTGAGAATGCGGAGCGCCGCGGAAACCCTGCCCTGCTGGCGGAACAGATTGACGCGGACGCGCTCGCCCGCGATGGTATCGGCAAAATCCAGCTCCCCAATGTTCCCCATCCGCTCAAAGGCGCGCTCGCCCGCAAGCGTCCCTGCCAGCTCCTCGCAGTCCGCCGCGGAGAGGCTCTCCTCCGCAAGCTCTGTCAGCGCGCCGTCCACCCTCATCTTGGGCGGGAGCCCCGCGACCAGATGAATGTCGGACGCTCCCCGCGCCGCGGCCCGCGCCACCAGCTCTTTGATATCCATGTTCATTTATCTGTTACCCATTGCCGCGTTCTCCGCGGCATCCGCACGGAGGATTCGCCTGCGCGGGATCCCCTCTCTGTGCTCGACGTTTTTTCTTCTGCCGCGGCCTCAGTCTGTCGCCGCGATCGTGCGGCAGACCTCCTCGACGGTCGTGATTCCCTGCTCCACGAGGCGGTCCGCGTTCTCGAGCATGGTGATATACCCTCCCGACTCCTTGGCCAGCTCGCGGAACGTCTGCTTGTCCCCGCCCGAGGTGATGCAGCGCCGCAGCCGGTCGTTCATGACAAGAATTTCAAACGCGCCAATCCGCCCGCGGTACCCGGTGCTGAAGCAGTTGTCGCAGCCCTCTCCCCGGTAAAAAATGCGCCCCGGCCGGCGGGAAAGCCCGGACAGCTCCAGTGTCTTTTCGTCCGGCACGGCGGTCTTTCTGCATTTCTCGCAGACGCGGCGGAGCAGGCGCTGGGAAATGATACCCCGCAGCCCCGCAGCGATGAGATAGGGCTCAACCTTCATATCCTTCAGACGGTCGATCGCCGTGACCGCGTCCTCCGTGTGTACGGTCGTGATCACGAGATGCCCCGTGATGGCGGCACGCATGGCGATCTCCGCCGTTTCTCCGTCGCGGATCTCCCCGACGCAGATAATATCCGGATCCTGACGCAGGATCGCGCGGAGCCCGGAGGCAAAGGTAAGCCCCACCTTTTCATTGATCTGAACCTGCGTAGCGCCGGGAATGTTGTACTCCACCGGATCCTCAAGCGTCACCAGATTGGTACTCTCGCTCAAAAGCTCCTTGATCAGCGTGAACATGGTAGAGGTCTTTCCCGAGCCTGTGGGACCGACAATCATAATCACGCCGCTGGTATTGGAAAGCAGACGGTCCACTTTCGCATTGTCCTCCGGGAAGATCATGCCGATGCCGGAGCGGCTCAGCAGGCGGTCATCCCTGCCGAGAAGACGGATGCAGAGCTTCTCGCCGTAAATGGTCGGAATCGTGTTGACACGCATGTCCGTGTCATGGTCCTTCAGCTTCATCCGGATACGACCATCCTGCGGAATTCGGCGCTCGACGATATCAAGCCGCGCCATGACCTTGAGGCGGGAAATCACAGAATCTTTCAGATCCGGAGGAATCGTCAGCACCTTGTGGAGCCGGCCGTCGATGCGCATGCGGATCACCATGTCCCCCTCGGTCGGCTCGATATGGATGTCAGAGCAGTTTTCCACATAGGCGCGCTCAAGGATAGAATTCACAAGGCGAATGGTCGGGCCCTCTTCCTCTGGGCTTTCGGCCGCCGCATCCACGGTTCCTTCGCGGAAGCCCGCCTCCTCACGCATCTGCGCCATGGCCTCGGCCGCGCCGACATTCTCGTAGAGAATGCTGATGGCATGATTTACCGCACGCCGCGAAGCGATCATCGGGACGACACGCCGGTGCGAGGTATCACCCGCCTGTTCGATCGCCATGAAGTTCATCGGATCCGCCATGGCGAGGAACAGAGAGTCCTTCACCGCCTTGACAGGAACGATCTCCGCCGATTTCGCGAGCGCCCTGGGAATGAAGCGCGCCATCTCCGGATCGATGTTGTAGCTGTTCAGATCAATATAGTCGATGCCGAGCTGATCCTTCAGCGCCTCCATAAGCTGCGTCTCGGTAATGAAGCCCTCCGCGATGAGAACCGCACCGAGTCTCTCCCTGCTCTTTTTCTGTTTGGCCAGAGCCTCCGTAAGCTGCTCCTCGGTGATAAGATTCTGGGCGATCAGCATATCGCCAAGTCGTTTCTGCTTCATTGCCGTCCTCCAAAGTGATATCCCTGCCGCGGGCAGAGGACTCCTTTTCCTATGCCTATTGCAGGCCGATACTCTCTGTGGCCTCCCGTGAGGCCGCAAGCTGATCGGTGAGACTCTCCTGCGGCGCCGCGCCCTTCTTTTTCTCGAACAGCAGTCCGTCTGTGGTCGAGGCTCCGTACAGCGTCTCGAAGAATGTCACCTTGAGATCGACGGCAACCGGTCCCTCGTCAAGGTCCAGCACACCCCTCGCCCCGTCCTTATAGACCAGATCATTGCGCGATGTGATGGTCAGCTCACGGATGAGGCAGCGGTATTTGCTGTCATGGAGCGCCTCGATCATCTTTTTCGCCGACGTATAGTCCCGCGCCGTAAAGCTGCAGCGTATTCCCCGGCGCACCGCGTCTCCGTCTGCAACCGCCTGGTCAAAAGCAAGCTGAAACGTCTCGGCCTCCGAAAAGATATCGTTCAGCATGGCGATCTCGCGCTTGAGATTGTTGTAAGTTTCCACAACGCCCGTAGCCTGTCCGCCCTGATTTGTGAGAATCTCCGCCTGCATCGCCTCGATCCGCGCCGCCTTTGCCTCCTCCAGCATGATCTCATCCTCCAGAGAGGCGGTATCAAGAGACAGCTCCCGGGTCCGGATGTCCGTATAGACGAACTGGTAATACAGAAGCCCCATCAGAAGCGCGACAAGAAACAGCAGCAGCGCGATCTCTTTCTTTGTAAATTCCCGGCTCAGCATGATGTCCCGCCTCCTTAGTTCAGCTCCGGAACCGCGTCCCGGAACGTAATCGTCATGGTGGAAATCACGTTTTTCTCCGCCGCCGGCTTTTCCTCCTCCGCACCGGGTCTCCGATAGGGATCCTCCTCCGTCGAAGAATTCATGACCGTCGCGTACTCCACCGCCTCGTTCTCCTCCAGCGCCGAGACGATCTCCGCTACGTTTCCGAGCCGGCTGTTGTTGATCGTGAGCGCCACCGTATTGCCGCTGACAGAAATGGTCTGCAGCGCGCCAGCCGTGAGGAGCTGCTCCTCCACGATCCCGAGTATCACCATCCGGTCCTGCTCCGCGCTCTCTTCCTCATTCAGATAGCCGTTTCCGTAGCGGCTGTACTGCGCGCGAACCTCTTCATAATTTTCGTTCTGCTCCCGGATCCCGCTGAGTATGGCCTGTGTGTCCCGGTAATGCCGCTCTCTGCGGCTCAGCTCGGCATACGGCGCCGTCACAAAGAAACGGACAAACAGGGCGAGAACGCCCACAAAGACCGCAAACAGCGCCAGTGCAAGCATATTCTCTTTCAGATGGCTTTCCACAATATAAAGATTGACCGACGTTTTCCTCGGGAGTTTTCCTCCCGCGCCGATTTCCCGCTGTAAAACTGACAAAACACCCTCCTTTGCCCTACCCCAGAACCGCGCCGTAGGCCTGCGGCCCGAACAGCAGCTCCCCGCCGTCTCCGTCCGTTCCCGGAATCCTCTCTGTAAGCGGAACGAGCGGGAGTTCACAGGCCTGACTCACCGCCGAAAGAATCGGGGTCAGCCTCGCACCGCTGCCGAAGTAATAGATCCGGTCGATGCTGTTGCGGGGATTGTTGTAGCTGTAAAAGTTCATGACGCGCATGATCGCCGTGGCAAATGCGTCGATGCGGTCCGCGATTTCCTGCCGGGCGAGAACGTCGTCCTGATTGCTCTCGATCTTGAGCAGCGCGATATGAATATCCATCCCCTCGTCCGCGGCGAGAAGCTCCGCAAAATACCGCTCGCCCTCGTCCATGGTGCGGGTGATCTCATAGGTTCCGTCGCTGAAAAAGTGAAGCTGTGTGTTCCGGTAGCCGATGTCGAGCACCGCGTAATCCTGACCGGAGCGTTCCGGCGCAGGCTGAGGATTCCGATCTGCTCCCGCGGCTCCGGCTCCCTGCGTGGTCTCTTTTTCCGCTGGCGCCACGCCGAATGAGGCCGAAAGCGCTCCCGTGACGGGTATGGCGTCGGTCTCTCTGGAATCCTCTTCCGTGACGGTGAAGCCGCTCCGCGCGAGCTTTCTCGCCTCCCGCTCAGCGGCTTTCCGCTTTCTCTTCTCCTCTTCTTTCTGTTCTCTCTTGATCCGGCTCTGCTCCGACTGTGCAAGCTTCTCCTCTTTCCTGCGGGCTTTGCGCTCCGCCCGGAGCTCCGCCTTTGTCTTTGCGGGATCCGTCATGCGCTCCGGATGGTACAGTATCGTGCCGATCGCCAGAACATCAGGAACCAGCTTCACCAGCCGGATCCCCGCGCGGCGCAGCATCACGCGGTAATTGTTCACAAGATCTTTCGGCGCGGCGCAGGCGATCAGATCCATATTGCCCTCGTCCATGGAAAGAACGGCGTAATCATAAACATAGCGGCCCGGATCACCGCTGATGTAGTCGTGAAATTCATACGGAAGATTAACCTCAAGCTGCCGAACCGTCATCCGCGGCAGCCTCACCCGCCGGATATAGTACGTCTCCGGGGGAAGCGCCACCGCCGCGCGCCGGAAGCGAAGCCGCTTTTCACGCAGCGTCTCTTTCAGAAAATCCGTCATGGCCGAATATGCCACGATGCGCCCGTCTCTTACCATGCCATCGGGAAGCTCCACGCAGACTGCCTGCCGGAGCGCACCCCGCTCGACAGACACGAGCTTCATCCGATAGTTACCGATATCGATCCCAATCATCCCTGTATTTGTCATGAATGCCCTCACAGCAATGTATTACCGAAATCATAACAAATTCATATACCATATGACAACTTGCCGGCCAAACAACAGGCAGAGAAGAAGCGCGGAGGAAATAGCCGGGCCGAAAGGAATTCTCTGCTGTCTGCGAAGCAGGGCAAAGACAAGCCCGAACACGCAGGAGAGAATGACGCAGAGAAGCCCCGCCGCCGGGCCAAGATACAGTCCCGCAGCAAAAAAAAGCTTGATGTCGCCGCCTCCAAGACTCTCCTTGCCGGTAAGCCGATCAAAGAGCAGCGAAATAAGAAGCATGCCTCCCCCGACAGCCGCGCCTCCCGCGACTCCCTCAAAGAGCGCCGCTCCGGCACGGTGCCAGAAAGAAAGTCCGCGTCCCGCAGGAGCAAAAAAAAGAAACACCGTCCACCAGAGCAGCGCCGCCGCAATAAAGTGGTTCGGTATCCGGTAAGAATCAAGATCGATGAGAGACAGCGACAGCAGAATGCACGCAAGGCCCGCGGCGCGCAGAGCCTCCGCGCTCACGCCGAAGCGGAGGACGGCCGCCGCGAAAAACAGCCCCAGCGACAGCTCCGTCAGCATGTAGCGGGGGGATACCCTTTCCCCGCAGTGGCGGCAGCGGCCGCGAAGAAGCAGATAGCTAAACACCGGCACAAGCTCCGCGGCAGATAAAATATGCCCGCAGTGCGTGCAGCGGCTTCGCCCTTTCCGGACGCTCCCGCCGTGCACCGCGCGCCACGCCATACAATTGAGAAAGCTCCCAAGCACGGAGCCCAGAATAAACGCCAGTGCCACCACATACGCGCAGAAAAAACGGTCCGCAAAAAGAAACTCCGGCGGAAACAGTGTTCCCGTCATGGCAGCTCCTCCCTCCAGACCGTCTCGATCTGCGTTCCCTGAATCCGCACCTCCACCACGCCGGAGAACAAGACGCCGTAGGGAACCGGCACCGGCGAAAGAAGCGCCTCTCCCGGCTGCTCTCCGCCTGCCTGTTCCTCGCTCGACTGTTCCTCCGGTATCGCCGTATCCGAAAAGATATCATAGCGATAGACCACTGGCCCGGGCTCCTCGCCCCGGCGCAGCGCCTCGGCATTGTCCTCCTCATAGCGCGCGCGGGCAGCACGGGCGGCGCGTCTTGCGGAATCGCGGTCCATCTCCGCAAGCTCCGAGCCGCGGAGCGCCGCACGCTCCTCCCGGCTCATCAGCGTATAGTCGTAATATGTCCACGTCTTTCCCGTCCAGCGGGCGCGGACGCTCTCCTCCCCGACAATAACGGCAAGAAGCTGCGCGCCTCCCTCTTCGCCCAGATTCGGGATCCCGGCCGCGCCGGTTTCCCCGTTCCGGTTCTGCTCCGCAAACGAGCGGCCGTAGGGCACAATCGTGCCGATCTTCTCCCGAGACAGGCAGCAGTGCGTCAGCTCATCGTAATAATAGGTCACAAGTCCGCTCTCCCCGTCCTGCAGATACGTGATCTTCGCCACGTCCTTTGCCGTGACGACGCTCTGCACGTCGTAGGTCATGCGGACATCCTCAAGATGCCTCTTCCACGCAGGAAGCGCCGCGATGAGGATGAACGCGGCGAGCACCGCCAGCGCCAGCACGAGAATCAGCGCCGCTACCCCGGACTCCGCCCGTGCCGCGCGCCAAAGGTTCTCTGTAAGTCTTTGCAGAAAGCCGGTCTGAACTCTATTTTGAAATCCGTTTTTGCGTCTGTCCCCAGATCCCATTCCGCCGTACCGTCATGGCGCGTCAGTGCGCCCGGATCTGCTTCCGGATGCTGTCGATTTCCGAATAGACCGCGTCGTTCAGCACCTTGATATAGGTTCCTTTCATTCCCGAGGAGCGGGATTCCAGAACGCCCGCCGACTCGAATTTGCGCAGCGCGTTCACGATCACCGAGCGCGTGATTCCCTCCTTGTCCGCGATCTTGCTGGCGACGAGGATGCCCTCCTTGCCCGAGAGCTCGTCAAAAATACAGACGATCGCCTCCATCTCGGAATAGCTGAGGGTCCCGATGGCCGACTTCACCACGGCGATCCTGCGGTTCTCCTCCTCATTTTCCTCCGTGACAGCCCGCAGCATCTCGAGGCTCACGACCGTTGTCCCGTACTCGCAGAGGATGATGTCGTCGATGTCATACTCCGCGCCGCTCCGGTACATGAACACCGTGCCGAGTCTCTCGCCCGCGATCTCGATGGGAGAAATGGTCGCATGCCGCTCCGCGTTTTCTTCTCTCTCAAAGCCGAGGGTCATGAGGCTGACGTTCTCCTTGGTGGAAAGGACGGCGAGCAGCCGCTCGTTGAGCGCGCTGTCGATGAAATCGCCGATATTCTCCTCGATCAGCTCTCCGAGAACCGGCACGTCCCCGCCGTGGCCGATGCCGAGCACCTTGCCCTTTCTCGAAATAATATAGATATTGGATTTCAGAATCTCCGCGAGCACCATGCAGATATCGCTGAACACCACCTTGCCGGTGCTGTTGTTGTGAAGCAGCTTGCCGATCTTCCGGGTCCTGTCAAGTAAAATCACATTGTTCATCTTCCGTTCTCCTCCTGCTGCCGTTCCTCCATGTGCCCGCATTCCTCATTGCTGCACACGAGCTTCTGCCCTTTCTCCAGCATAAGACCTCCGCAGACCGGACAGCGCTTCTTCGAGGGCTTCTGCCATACCATGAAATCACACTCCGGGTTCCCGAGGCATCCGTAATATTTCCGGCCTTTCCGCGTCTTCTTGATGACGATATCCCTGCCGCACTGCGGACAGGCAACGCCGATCTTCTCGAAATACGGTCTGGTGTTCCGGCACTCCGGGAAACCGGGACAGGCGAGAAATTTCCCGTGAGGTCCGTACTTGATCACCATGCGGCGGCCGCATTTTTCGCAGATTTCATCCGATTCCTCATCGGCGATCCGCACCTGATCCAGCTCCTGCTCCGCCTTGTTCACCGCCTCGTCCAAATCAGGATAGAAGTTCTCGATGATGGTCTTCCACTTCACCTCTCCGTCCGCCACGCCGTCCAGAAGACTTTCCAGATTTGCCGTGAAGCGCGGATCGACGATCTGCGGGAACGCCTCTTTCATCATGTTGTTCACGATCTCGCCCAGCTCGGTCATGTAGAGGTTCTTATCCTCCTTTACCACGTAGCGGCGGCCCAGAATCGTCGTGATTGTCGGCGCATAGGTCGACGGGCGTCCGATCCCCTGCTCCTCCAGCGCCCGCACCAGAGACGCCTCGGTATAATGCGGCTGCGGCTGGGTGAAGTGCTGTTCGGGAAGAAATTCCTGCAGGGTAAGGACGGAATTTTCATCGATCCCTTTCGCCGTCCCGGCGTTCAGCCCTTTCTCCTCGTCGTTGGTATAGACCCGCATGAAGCCGTCGAAAACGACGCGGGAGGCGGACAGCGTGAAGATGTGGCTGCGCTTCTTTCCTTTGCCCTCGATGCGTACCTGTGTGGTCTCGTACTTTGCCGCGCTCATGCGGGAGGCCGTAAAACGCTTCCAGATAAGCTGGTACAGACGGAGCTGATCCCGGCCAAGGTCCGCCCGGACAGAATCGGGCGTCCGAAGAATATCCGTGGGGCGGATGGCCTCATGGGCGTCCTGCGAGCGCACCGGGCCGTTCTTTTTCACCGCCTGCAAGGCCTCCATATATTCTTTTCCGTAGACGGAGCCGATGTAGTCCGCCGCCGCGGTCCCTGCCTCCTCCGAAATTCTCACGCTGTCGGTACGGAGATAGGTGATAAGACCCACGGTCCCCTGTCCCTTGATGTCGACGCCCTCATAGAGCTGCTGCGCGATGCGCATGGTCTTCTGCGTCGAGAAATTCAGGGTCTTGCTGGCCTCCTGCTGCAGCGTCGAGGTCGTGAACGGCAGGGGCGCTTTCGTCGTCCGCTCGCTCTTTCGGATCTCCGACACGCGGAACGAGGCTCCCGCAAGCTCGCTCTGAATGGCCTCGGCCGCCGCTCTGTCCGGGATATCCTGTCTGTGCCCGGTTCCCGCGTCCGCCGCGCCGTAGTAATGCGCCGTGATCGACTTTTTCTCGCCCTTTACCCCGAATACCGCGTCAAGGCTCCAGTACTCCTGCGGAATAAAGCTCCCGATCTCCTCCTCGCGGTCACCGATCATGCGAAGCGCCACCGACTGTACGCGGCCTGCCGAAAGTCCCCGCTTCACCTTGGCCCAGAGGAGGGGGCTGATCCGATATCCCACCATACGGTCCATGACGCGGCGCGCCTGCTGCGCGTCCACAAGATTCATGTCGATATCCCGGGGATGCCGTATCGCCTCCCGGACCGCATTTTTGGTGATTTCGTTGAATGTGATGCGAGAGACCTTTTTCCCCGCGCTTTTCCCGTCCAGTCCCAGCGCCGAGAGCAGGTGCCAGCTGATCGCCTCCCCCTCCCGGTCAGGGTCCGTCGCAAGATAAATCTTATCCGCTTTCTTCACTTCCCTGCGAAGCGCCGCCAGAAGCTCTCCCTTGCCCCGGATGGTAATATATTTCGGCTCGTAGTCATGCGCAACGTCAATGCCCATCTGGCTCTTCGGAAGATCGCGCACATGCCCCTGACTGGCTACGACCTCATAGCCTGCGCCGAGAAATTTCTTGATTGTCTTGGACTTGGCCGGAGACTCCACTATGATCAGATTTTTTGCCATGAATGATACTGCTCCTGAATTTCTTTTCCTGAAATTTTTCTGAAATCTTTCTTTTTACGATAATGAAAGCGCGCCGGTACAGCGGCACCCCAACGCTTGTGAACAATACTACAAAAAAACCGCGTTGGCAAGAGTATTCCAACGCGGTTTTACGTAATTTCTGAATTTTTAACAAAATTTCTGTGCAATTTCAGCCGGTTTATTCCGGCCGGATCCATTCCTCCTCGAAAAGCCGCCTCTTTCTTTTGATCATTTCCCCAATGTTTTCCATATAGGTCGTGACGTCCTTGGCATTTTCGCAGCGCTCGATGCGTCCGTCCGCAAATACCCGCTTCGTGATCGCTCCGGCTCCCAGAGCAAGGATGGTCTGCCGTTCTTCCATAATGAGGATATTGTAGATGCCGTAGCGCGCCGGTTCTCTCCCGTTTCCCGGCTTCGCGTAGCCCACGTTCTCAAAATTCCCGGACATGTTCTTCTGGCGGTAGAGGTAGTAGGGAACGAGGCCCATGCGGGCCGCACCCTCCGCCGCAATGCGCATGGTTTCGTCGGTGTTGCGGATGGCGCGGAAGCCGTTTCTCTCGATCCACTCCTGCATTCTGGAGCTCCGCTTGAGCGCCAGAGAGTGCACCGTCAGATCATCCGGAGCGAGCCGCCCGATCTCCCGGACCGTATGGCGGACGTCCCCCTCCGTCTCCTCGGGAAGCCCCAGAATAATGTCCATATTGATGTTGTCAAAGCCGGCCTCCCGCGCCTCGTAAAAGGCACGCACCGTCTGCTCCGCGTCATGCTGCCGCCCGATCAGGCGGAGTGTCCGGTCGTTCATCGTCTGCGGATTCACGCTGATGCGGCTCACCCCGTGATTTTTCAGAACCCGGAGCTTGTCCCGCGTGATGCTGTCAGGCCGCCCCGCCTCACAGGTAAATTCCAAGAGGCCCTCCAGAGGAAAGCATTCGCGGATCACCCGGAGAAGCCGGTCCATCTGCGCCGGCTCCAGCGTGGTCGGCGTTCCGCCCCCGATGTAGACAGTGTCCGGGAGCTGCCGCCCACGCATGATGCGGGACGTCTCGCGGATCTCCCTCTCCAGCGCATCCAAATAGTCGTCCACCGCGCCGCTCCACGCCGCCAGCGGAAAGCTGGTAAAAGAGCAGTAGAGGCAGGTCGTCGGGCAGAACGGGATCCCGATATAGAGGCTGTACCCGTCCTCGCAGCGAATGCGGGAGAGAATCTCCCTCTCCCTCACCGCAATATCCGCGGCGAGCTCCGCCTTTTCCCGGCTGACGCGGTGCTCCCGCATCATGCGAAAGGCCGCCTCCTCCCGGGATGCCCCGTCAGAAAGCGCCTCCATCGCGAGCTTGGTCGGCCGTATTCCGATCAGCTCTCCCCACGGGAGCACGGCCCCGGTAAGCTCCGACAGAAGCCGGTACAGCATGTGCTTCAGCGCCGTTCCGAGCGCCGGGCTCTTCCTGTCAAAGCTCCCGGAAAAGCTCTCCGGAAGCTCCTCCGGGAGGGGTGCAAAGCACCGCCCTGCCGCGCGGACGGTCAATCCGTTCTCCCCGTAATGTACGCAAAGAAACAGCGCGGCATCCCGTTTCGGATCCCCGCCGTGCTCTTTGATATAATTCCTGAGCTCTGCCGACAGGCTGTCCGCCGACCCCGGCAGCTCTCCCTCCGGACTGTCCGCAAAGACAAAGACCTTTACATCCTCCTCCGGATAAAAGGCCTTGATCAGCGCATGTATCTCATAGCGGTACAGATCCTTGTTCACCGTCGCAATTTTCACACTATCACCATGTTCCTCCGCCGCCCTGTCCGAATCCGCCGTCACGCCAGATAGCTGTTAAACTTCATCTCCGTCCCGATATCGGTCTCCGGCCCGTGTCCCGGGAAAACACGGGTTTTCTCCGGAAGCCCGTAGAGCCTGCTACGGATCGACCGGACCAGCTCGCTCATGGAACCGGTGGGGAGATCCGTGCGTCCGACCGAGAGCTGAAAGAGAGTGTCCCCGCTGAGAAGCAGTCCCTCCTCGCTGACATAATAGCAGCAGCTCCCCTCGGTATGTCCCGGCGTCCCCAGAAGAGTAAAGCCGATGCCCGCAAAGGTAAAACTCTCGCCGTCCCGGAACCAGCGGTCCGGCGCCACGGTGCACGGACGCCCGCAGGACGCCGATTCGTTGAGCTGCGGATCCGACAGGAGGCGTCTTTCCTTTTCCCACGCGCAGACCGGCGCCCCGGAGAGCTTCCGCAGCTCCTCCACGCCCCAGATATGATCAAAATGCCCGTGCGTCAGGAGAATGGCGCGCACGGAAAGACCCTCGCCGCAGAGCGAAGCATAAATTTCCCCGCCGTGATCCGCCGGATCCACGACGACGCAGTCCGTCCCGCCCTCCCGGTACAGAAAATAGGTATTCGTCGGCAGCATTCCGACCTCATAGCAGCCAATGCGGATCATACGCATTCTCCATTTCATCTTCTGCATTTCTGCGGTGATCAGCCCTTACCGCGCTCGACATCCACAACGCTCCGCACCTGCCGGAGCTTGTCCGCGATGACGGTCAGATCGCCCTTGCCGCGGACACGGAACGTCACTTCCATGGTCGCCCGCCCGCTCTTGCTCGTCCGCGTCGACAGGGAGGTGATATTAATCCCCATTTCCGTAAATACGCGGGAAACGTCATTCAGAAGCCCGCTCCGGTCGTCGGCATAGACCGCCAGCTTCGCCTCGAACGGCTTATCGCTCGTGGTGTCCGCACCGGATTCCCACTCCGCCTCAATGAAACGGCCGCGGTCGATCTCCGGCATATGAATGATGTTGATGCAGTCGGTGCGGTGAATGGAAATTCCCCGCCCGCGCGTGACAAAGCCGACAATCTCGTCCCCCGGCACCGGATTGCAGCACTTCGAGAAATGAACGTCGACATCATGAATGCCCTTGACCACGATGGGATTCGCACCGCGCGGCACCATGCGGGCCGCATTCGCCGCCGCGCTTTCCTCCACCTGACGCAGAATCTCCTCGTTGGTCAGCACCTTGGGGTGGTCCGCGTCGTAAAGCTCCTGCAGCTTATTGACGATCTGCCCCTCCTTGAGGCCGCCGTGCCCGATGGCCGCCAGCACCGCCTCCCAGTTTCGGAAGCCGTACTTGCGCTGGATCACACCGATATATTCAGGGACAAGAAGCTCCGGGAGGTTCAGCCCCTTGGCCTTTCCGTAGGCCGCGATCAGCTCCCTGCCCCGGTCAACATTTTCCTCCTTGAACTCCTGCTTGAACCACTGATTGATTTTATTGCGGGTCTGAGGGCTCTTCGCCACCGTGAGCCAGTCCCGGCTCGGGCCGCGGGAATTCTGCGAGGTCAGAATCTCAATACGGTCCCCGTTCTGAATCTGATAGTCGATGTTGACGAGCTTGCCGTTGACCCGCGCTCCGATCATCCGGTTTCCCACCGCGGAATGCACGGCATAGGCGAAGTCAATGGGCGTGGAACCCGCACGGAGCGTTTTGACCTCTCCGTTCGGCGTAAAGCAGTACACATCGTCCGAAAACAGATCGAGGTTGGACTTGAGGCCGTCCATGAACGTCTTGTTGTCCGGCATGTCCTGCTGCCACTCAAGGATCTGCCGGAGCCATGTGAGCTTTTCCTCCTCGGAGGAATCCACCGGGGCGCCGTTGCTGGCCTCCTTATATTTCCAGTGCGCCGCGATACCGTATTCGGCCTCACGGTGCATCTCATAGGTGCGGATCTGAATTTCAAAGGGCTGTCCCGTCGAGCCGATCAGCGTGGTGTGAAGCGAGCGGTAATTATTCGGCTTCGGCATCGCGATATAGTCCTTGAAGCGGCCGGGCATCGGCGTATACATCTCATGAATCACGCCGAGCGCCGCGTAGCAGTCCTTGACCGTGCTCACAATGATGCGGACGGCAAACAGGTCGTAAATCTGATCGAGGGTCTTGCCCTGATTGACCATTTTCTTGTAGATGCTGAAAAAGTGCTTGACGCGGCCGTCCACACGGGCGTCGATGTTCGACTCCCGCATCTTGTCCTCGACCTCCTGCGCAATCTCCTGCACATAGCGCTCCCGTTCCTGCTTGCGCTCATGCACTTTCTCGACAAGATCGTAGTAGACGTCCGGCTTGAGATATTTCAGAGAGAGGTCGTCGAGCTCCACTTTGATGCGGCTGATGCCGAGGCGCTGCGCAATCGGCGAATAGATATCCAGCGTCTCCTGCGCAATGCGCTGCTGCTTCTCCGGGGGCTGATGCACCAGCGTGCGCATATTGTGAAGACGATCGGCCAGCTTAATCAGAATGACGCGGATGTCCTTCGCCATGGCAAGGAACATCTTGCGCAGATTGAGCGCCTGATATTCGAGCTGCTCCGCCGTCTTTTCCTTGGTATCGGGGCCGTCCGCCGCGCTGTTGTAGTTCTTGGCAAATTCGAGCTTGGACAGCTTGGTGACGCCGTCGACAAGGAGCGCGACGTCGGGGCCGAAGCCCTCCTCAATCTCCTCCCGCGTGAACAGCGTATCCTCCACCACATCGTGAAGAAGCCCCGCCGCGATCGTCTCCTTGTCCATTTCCAGATCGGCCAGAATGATCGCGACATAAAGGGGATGAATGATATAAGGCTCTCCGGACTTTCGGAGCTGCCCCTCGTGGGCCTTGTCCGCCACATGATAGGCTTTCTCGATCAGCGAAATATCGTCGGAGGGATGGTACCTGCGGACGCGCTCAATGAGATCCCGGTACAGGATCTCCGGGCCCACAAATTCCGCGATGCTCTCGATGCGGCCGTCGTCAAAGCCGATTCCCGCACGCCCCGACGCCGTGCGGATGCGGCGGTCGAGCTCATTTCTCTCGTTCGCTCCCCGGCGTTTTGCCGCGGCAAACAGCGCCGGTGTGGCCTGCGCCATCACCGCCGCCTCCGACGACATATGGGTTTCCAAATTCCCGACTGCTTTCCGCTCTGTCATAAATATGACTGTCCTCGCACTGCCGTAATCGATTTCACGCAGAAAATTTAATTCTTATCATACGGTTGTTTCAAAAAAACGTCAACTTGCACGCGCCGCTCCGCGCCCGCTGCACACGGCCGGGACACACGGCGGTCGCCGTGCATAAGCGATAAAGAGCCATACATGTAGCTCGCGTCATTCGATGCTCGCTACACACGGCGGTCGCCGTGCATAAGCGGCAAGAAGCCCCGCTGAGTGCAAGTAAACTTGCGCCTGCGGGGCTTCTTGCCGCTTAGTGTATGGCTCTCTTAATTAGTACATCCCTGCCGGGGCTGCAGGAGCAGCCGGAGCGGGCTCCTTGATGGTAGAGACAGCCGCCTCAGTGGTCAGGAAGCTGGAAGCCACGGAGCAGGCGTTCTGCAGCGCGGTCCGGGTGACCTTTGCGGGATCAAGGATGCCGTCCTCGATCATGTTGACATACTCCTCGGTATAGGCGTTGAAGCCGACACCGACCTCGGACTCCTTGACCTTATTGACGATCACCGAGCCGTCCAGTCCGGCATTGACTGCAATCTGATACAGCGGGGACTCCAGCGCTTTCAGAACCAGCTTTGCACCGGTCTTCTCATCGCCCTCCAGCGATTCGATCGCAGCAGCGACCTTGCCGGAAGCGTGGATATATGCGGAGCCGCCTCCGAAGATAACGCCCTCCTCGACCGCCGCGCGGGTCGCGTTCAGAGCGTCCTCCATGCGGTACTTCTCTTCTTTCATCTCGGTCTCGGTCGCCGCGCCGACGCGGATCACCGCGACGCCGCCCGCGAGCTTCGCCAGACGTTCCTGCAGCTTCTCCTTATCAAAGGAGGAAGTGGTCTCCTCGATCTGGTTCTTGATCTGCGCGATGCGGTCCGTGATATCCTTTTTCGTACCCTCGCCGTCGACAATGACCGTATTTTCCTTGTTGACCTTGACGGACTTCGCGCGGCCGAGCTGCTCCATAGTCGCATCCTTGAGCTCAAGGCCGAGCTCGGAGCTGATAACCTCGCCGCCGGTCAGGATGGCGATATCCTGCAGCATCGCTTTTCTCCTGTCACCATAGCCCGGAGCCTTAATCGCGACGACATTGAACGTGCCGCGGAGCTTGTTCAGAATCAGCGTGGTGAGCGCCTCTCCCTCGACGTCCTCCGCAATGATGAGAAGCGGAGCGCCCATCTTCACAACGTTCTCAAGCACCGGAAGAATGTCCTGAATGTTGGAAATCTTTCTGTCTGTGATCAGAATGTAGGGATCCTCAAGATTCGCCTCCATCTTCTCCGTGTCGGTGCACATATACGCGCTGATGTAGCCGCGGTCAAACTGCATGCCCTCGACCAGCTCCAGCTCGTTCTGCATGGTCTTGGATTCCTCGATGGTGATAACACCGTCCTTGGAAACCTTTTCCATCGCGTCCGCGATCATCGCGCCGACCTCCTCGCTGCTCGAGGAAACGGTTGCGATCTGCTGGATATGAGCCTTGCCGTTGACCGGTGTCGCCATCTCTTTGATCGCTTCCACCGCCGCATCCGTCGCTTTCTTCATTCCCTTGCGCAGGATAATCGGATTCGCGCCGGCCGCCAGATTCTTCATGCCCTCGTTGATCATCGCCTGCGCGAGAACCGTCGCCGTCGTGGTGCCGTCGCCCGCAACGTCGTTGGTCTTCTCTGCGACCTGCTTGACGAGCTGCGCGCCCATGTTCTCAAAGCCGTCCTCCAGCTCAATCTCCTTGGCAATGGTCACGCCGTCGTTGGTGATGATCGGCGCGCCGTAGCTCTTATCGAGCACCACGTTGCGGCCCTTGGGCCCCAGCGTAATCTTTACGGTGTCCGCCAGCTTGTTCATTCCCTCTGCAAGAGCGACCCTTGCGTCTGTTCCGTGCTTCAGTTCCTTTGCCATGATAATAGCGCCTCCAAATTCAAATATTTTGATAAATCAGAGTCTCTGCGCCGCCGGTATCTCCGGCGGCGGACAGCGGCAGATCAGTCCATGATCGCCAGAATGTCGTTCTGCTTCACAACGATGTAGGCGTCCTCGCCGAACTTGACCTCGGTCCCCGCATACTTGGAATAGATGACCTTATCGCCGACGCTCACTTCCATCTTGATTTCCTTGCCGTCAACCACACCGCCGGGTCCCACAGCGATAACCTCGGCCTGCTGCGGCTTTTCTTTCTCCGCGCCTGCGAGAATAATTCCGGACGCCGTTGTGGTCTCCGCTTCCAGCTGCTTCAAAACAACTCTGTCACCTAAAGGTCTTAACTTCATGCTGCTGCCTCCTCTTATAATGAAAATCTTAGTATTGACCGATTTCTTTTGTTAGCACTCATTCGGTACGAGTGCTAACTCTGTGAGATATCATAGCACAATCCGTTTGCAATGCAAGTATGAATTTGCAGTTTTATTTTTTCTTAATATTTTGCGGGAGAAAGCAACGTTTTCAAGACATTGCCTGCAACCGGTAATACGCGAACATGTACTGCTGCATGACGCCGTTAAACGGTGCGTTTCGCTCAAACGGATAGCCGTCCGGGTACTCGTTGTCGAGAATGCGCCGCACCCATACGTCAATCGGAAGCGCATCGAGGCTGTGCAGTCCGAACAGGCGGACGCAGCTTGCGACCTTGATGCCGACGCCGCGAAGCGATGTCAGCGCCCGCTCCTGCTCCTCCGGCGCTGCGGATATAAGAGATGAAAGATCAATCGCCCCGCTCCGCACGGCCTCCGCCGCGCCGTGCACATAAGACGCGCGGTATCCCAGACGGCAATCTGCAAGCTCCGCTTCTCCCAGCGCCGCCACCGCCCCGGGCACCGGAAAGGCATAAAACACGCAGCCCCGAGCATCCATCCTTTTCTCGCCCGCCAGCCCGCACAGCCTTTCGATCGAGCGGCGTATGGTCGGGATGTTCCGGTTCTGCGAGATGATAAAGCTCACAAGCGTCTCCCACGGGTCCTGCCGGAGGATGCGTATTCCCTGCTCCTTTTCCGCCGCCTGCGCAAGGAACGGGTCTTTCTTTTTGTCAATCCCCGCCCGAATCTCCCGGTAGCTGGTATCCAGATCAAAATAGCTCCGCCAGAACGCGTGAAATTCTTCCTCATCACAGGAAAACGAGAACTCCCGCTCTCCGATCCTTGTCACATAGACGGATCGATCCCCGCTTATAATGCGGTATTCCTCCCCCTCCGCAGACTGACGCTCCCAGCGAAAGCACTGCCCGCTGTCCGCAATTTTCGCCAGATCAAAATCGTCATTGATCACACAATGGTACATGGTTTTCTCCTGACAGCTCCGGAGCCGCCTGCCTCAGCCCTCCACGATGAGGTAGCGCCCGTCGCCCACCGCAAACACCTCCGCCTCCCCGACGATGGTTTCCGCGGTCGCGCCGTCCAGATCCGCCCCGGCCTCCTCAAAATATTCCAGCACCTCCTCCGCGCTGTCTGCGACCACGGCGAGGCAATCCTCCAGAAACGCCTCCGCCTCCTCGGGCGTCCCCGCGACTTCCTCGGGAAACAGCTGAAGCTGCTTTTCCAGAAAGCACTGAATTACCGCCTTGTCATACATAACCGTCCTCCGCAAAATTTTCCGCCGTCCGCGTTTCTTTCAGCCTCAGCCGTTCGGCCGCATTTCCGGAACAAAAATACGGGTATTCACCGCCGCGGCATGCTGCGCCGCCGCGACCGCCTCCGCAGAAAATTCGAGCTGCGAATTGCAGGATTTTCTGCCCCGACGATCCACGCGCTCATATACGCCCTCGTCGGTCATGACCTGAGCCTGCTCGGTATCCATGATCTGTCGGCAAAGAATCGCGTATGCTTTCTCACGGATCGCCTCATCCTCCAGCGGAAACATCAGCTCCACGCGGCGGTCAAGGTTGCGGGGCATCCAGTCTGCGCTGGCCGCGTAAACCTCGCTCCGTCCTCCGTTCTCGAAGTAAAAAATGCGGCTGTGCTCCAGATAATTTCCCACGATGGAACGCACCGTAATATTCTCCGACACACCGGGAATCCCCACCCGCAGGCAGCAGATGCCCCGTACAATCAGCTCAATTTTCACGCCTGCGGCGCTCGCCTCGTACAGCGCCTCCATGACGGCCGGATCGCAGAGCGAATTCATCTTGGCGATGATATGCGCCGGCTCTCCCGCCCGCGCATGATCCCGTTCTCTGCCAATGAGATAGAGAAAACGGTCTTTCAGCCACAGAGGAGCCATGCTGAGACGGTTCCAGCGCCGCGGCTCCGAATATCCGGAGAGCATGTTGAAGACCGCCGTGGCGTCCTCGCCGTAGGGCTCCTTGCAGGTAAAAAGGCCGACATCCGTATAGAGCTTCGCTGTGGAATCGTTGTAATTTCCTGTCGCAAGGTGGACGTAGCGGCGGATGCCGTCCTCTTCCCGGCGCACGACCAGCGTGATCTTGGAGTGGGTTTTCAGTCCCACAAGGCCGTAGATCACATGGCAGCCCGCTTTCTCGAGTGTCTTGGCCCAGCCGATGTTGTGCTCCTCGTCAAAGCGTGCCTTGAGCTCGACCAGCACCATGACCTGCTTTCCGTTCTCCGCCGCTCTGGCGAGCGCCATGATGATCGGCGAATTTCCGGACACCCGGTAGAGCGTCTGCTTGATGGCGAGCACTGCCGGGTCCACCGCCGCCTGCGCGACAAAATTCACGACCGGCTGAAAGCTCTCATAAGGGTGGTGCATGAAGATGTCCTGTCTGCGGATCGCCTCGAAGACATCCGCGCCCGCGGGGATCTCCGGCACCTCCTGCGGCGGCGCGTAGCGGTGCTCTCGCTGCCCGTCAAAGCCGGGGAGGCCGTACATCTTCATAAGAAAGGTCAGATCCAGCGGCCCGTCGATCCGAAAGATTTCATTGGGCTGCACCGCAAGCTCGCGCTCCAGCGTGGCGAGGAGCCGGTCGTCCATGCCATCCTCCACCTCAAGACGGATCGCCTCGCCCCACTGCCGGCGCTTGAGCTGCTTCTCGATCTCTTTCAGAAGATCCTCCGCCTCGTCCTCATCGATGGAAAGATCGGCGTTGCGCATCAGACGGAACGGATAGCAGCAGACCACGTCATAATTGAGGAAGAGCGTCGGCATATTGTGCCGGATGATCTCCTCCAGCAGAATGATCCGCGTTCCGCCCTCCGGAGAGGACGGAAGCACCCTGATCCGCGGAAGACCGCTCGGCACCTGCACCACAGCGAAATCCAGTGCCTCATCCCCCTCCGCAATCTTCTTTTTTCCCCGCCCTGCCCGGAACAGAATGCTGCGTCCGGCGGATTTGCGGCGGAGCAGTGCCCCGATGTTCAGTGTTTTGTTGCGGATCAGCGGAAACGGACGAGACGAGTCCACCGCCATCGGCGTGAGCGTCGGATAGACCTCCTCCTCGTAGTAGCCGCTGACCGCCTCTTCCTCCTCCGGCGTGAGCCTTTCGTAAGGCACGATTTCCAGACCGACCTCACTCGCAAGCGCCGGCAGGAGGCTCCGGTTGTACGTCAAATACTGCATATCCACGAAGTCGCGCGTCGCGGCGAGCACCGCCTCGAGCTGTTCCCCCGCGGTCATGCCTGCAATGTCCCGCTTGCGGTAGCCCGCGCTCACCATATCCTTGAGCGAAGCTACCCGCACCATAAAAAATTCATCCAGATTCGACGAAGTGATGCTTAAAAATTTCAGCCTTTCGAAGAGGCGGTTGTCGCGCCGCCTCGCCTCGCTGAGAACCCGCTGATTGAACTGCAGCCAGCTCAGCTCCCGGTTAATGTAGTATTTCGGATCGGAATAGTCGATCCTGCTCTTTTCCCCTGCCATGATACTCCCCATGCCGAAGCCCAAATCGCCGTTTGAAAAATCAGCGCATCTGCGTGATTTTTCAAACTTCTCCCTCATGTTACACTTTCCCTTTGCTTTGCCGGATCACCGGCCGTATCCCGAAAATTTCCTCGAAGAAGTCCGCCCGCCGATCAAACAGCCCTTTCTCCATCGTCAGATCCTGATCGCTTCCGACAAGAATATTCATCCGGTCGTCCGCGACACGGATGCGCACATCGTTGAACTTCTGCGTATGCGAGCGGTCAAGGCCGTTCGCGATGCGAAGAATCGCCGTGAGCTTCGCAATGACGAGATAGGCGCGGCTGTCCAGATCCGTGACCAGATTCGGATCGCTGTAATAGATGAAGCTCGTGTGATTGAAGCGGACGACATTGGCCACGATCTCCCGCTCCACATGCGAGAGGCCGATGATCTCCGTCGATAGGATAATGTTATAACCGCACTCCGCGGCTCCCGTCATACTGATGTACTTCCCGCAGTCATGCAGGATGGCAGCAATGCGGAGCAGAAGACGCTCGCGCCGCCCCAGCCCGTGGTACTTCGTCGTGCTGTCAAAGATTTTCAGAGCGATATTCTGCATCGCCTCCCGCCGCTCGCGCAGCCCCATATAGCGTCTGGCAATGTTTTCCGCGCAGGCGATGATATCCTCCTCAAAATCATGCGTGGGGGGAATGAAGCGATGCGCCTCAGCATACTCGTAGATCATTCCGTCGCAGAGCGTCACGCCCGGCGCCCAGAGAAGCTCCGTACCGAACGCCCGTACAATGCAGCGGATCAGCACACCGCTCAGATAAAAGAGCGGAATGTTGTCGTCCGGAATCCCGAGACGCGCCGCCAGATCCTGCGGATTCATGCCGTGCGCCATGTCCATGAACGCAAGGAACTCGGCGCTCCCGATATAACCCGGCGTCTCCTTTCCCGAGATCTCCCGCTTCTGCACAACAGGGGAAATATAGTCGTCGACAATGATGATGTTCGGGATCCGCCCGTCCTGCAGGTACAAATTCGTAAACACCCGAAGCTGCGAATTAACCAGCTCCTCGATGATATAATCCCGGCGGTTCGCCCCCGCGTCGATGTTGTGCATCTGGTCGTGGAGGCGCAGCACGCCGAGCTTCATATTCTGCGTCGTCACCAGACGGTCCTTGTCAAAGAGCGATATCTGGATGGAACTGCCGCCGATGTCGACGATGGCCGTCCCTTTCTCGATGATCCGGGCAAAGCCCTCACCCTTTGCCGCAATGGACTTATAATCCAGAAAGCGCTGCTCCGAGTTGGACAGCGTATCGATATGTATGCCCGTCTGCTGCTCGATTTCACTCAGAACGACCGTCCGGTTCACCATCTCCCGGATCGCGCTTGTGCCGTAGGCCTTATAGTCCGTGACGCCGTAGTTGTCCATAATCCGCCGGTATTCGGCGAGCAAACGCTTGAGCTCCGCCACATGCCGGTAGCTGATTTTTCCTGTCTGGAACGTGTCTGTCCCCAGATTGATGCGGTGCGTCACCTGATCGATGATGCGGATGCCTTTCTTTACAGAGCATTCCGCGATGGTCAGCGTGATTTCGTCGGAGCCGACGTCGATCGCCCCAAAGGTATTGACTGCCATGGATTCCCCCGCTTTCGTTTTATCCGGCCTTGCCCCGCAAACTGCCTGCCGGTGCCGCAGCCGGACTCAGTAATTGCCCAGAATTCTGAGATTTCTCGCCTCGTCCCGGAGGCCGCGCAGCGCGTTTCGCACGCCGCTGTCCCCGAGGTTCCCCTCAAAATCAATAAAAAAACGGTATTCCCAGTTCCGCCCCTCGATCGGACGGCTCTCGATCCTGTTCATACTGAGATCATTATAAATAAAATGCGACAATATCCGATACAGGGACCCGCTCTCGTGAGGAATCTCAAGGCAGAGACTGATCTTGCACGCGTCCCGGCGGAATACTTTCTGATTGGTGCAGATGATAAAGCGGGTTGAATTGGTCTCGGAGGAATTGATCCCCTCCGCGAGGATCCCGAGCCCGTACGCCTCCGCCGCATAGGCCCCCGCAATCGCCGCGGCATGAATATCGCCGTCCTCCGCTACTTTTTTTGCGGCAAAGGCGTTGTTCTGCATGCTGACCTGCTGCCATGAGGCATGCTCCGAAAGAAAACGCTCGCTCTGCATCAGTGACTGCGCGTGGGAATACACTGTCCGGATCGAATCGAGCGTCGTTCCCGGAACCCCCATGAGGCAGTGCCGGACCGGCAGAATCTGTTCTCCGACAATGTAGTTTTCATATTCCGCAAGCAGATCATATATCTGCGAGACGATGCCCGCCGTGGAGTTTTCAATCGGAAGAACCGCGTAATCGGCGCTCCCCTCCTCGATGGCCGTCATGGCGTCCCGCCAGCTCTCCACCGCGAGGCTGGCGCTTTCGCTCCCGAAAAACCGGCGCAGCGCCTCCTCGGAGTACGAGCCTTTCGCCCCTTGATAGACGACGCGGCATTCCGCTCCCCCGATCTGATCCACCGGGATAAAAGGAAGACGGCTCATGCCGCCGCTCTCCTGCACGAGCTGATACTGCTTTTTCCGGCTGATGGACATGATCTGCTGGAACAGCTCCCGCACGCCTCTCTGATTGAAGCCGCCGTGCGCAAGACTTTCCAGAGTGCGGAGCTTTTCCTGCTCCCGCGCGGGATCGAGAATCTTCTTCCCCGTCCGGATCTTATACGCGGCGACCCGCTCGGACACGCTCATCCGCCGCTCGTACAGCGCCACGATCTGCCTGTCGATTTCGTCGATCTCAGACCGGCAGTTTTCAAGCTCTCCCAGTGAATCGCTCATCCGATTCCTCCATGCCGAAGCACCTTGGTGCGAGACGCGCAGCGCCCCGCACGATACGGAAAAGCCGGCCCGCTCCCCGCCACTCTGACGGAGAACGGCCGGCACGTTTATGCCTGCGCTTATTTTATCATAACACGGACGATTCCCGCTCGCTCATTTTGAGCAGCTTCGCCGCCTGATCCGCGGCGGTCAGCGCATCAATGAGCTCGTCGAGATCGCCCTCCAGAATATCCTCGATCCGGTGCAGCGTCAGCTTGATCCGGTGATCCGTAACACGTCCCTGCGGGAAATTATATGTGCGGATCTTCTCGGAGCGGTCCCCCGTCCCCACCTGACTGCGGCGCAGATCGGCCTCCTCGTCATGGCGCCTCTGCTGCTCCAGATCATACAGCTTGGAGCGCAGCAGCGCCCATGCCTTGGCCTTGTTCTGAAGCTGGGAGCGCTCCGTCTGGGAATAGATCACGATGCCGGTCGGCAGATGCGTAAGGCGCACCGCGGAATCCGTGGTGTTCACGCCCTGCCCCCCGTTCCCCGAGGCGCGGGTGATATCCATGCGCACATCCGACGCCGGAATATCCAGCCCGATCTCGTCGGAAATCTCGGGCATGACGGCCACGGTACAGGTCGAGGTGTGGATCCGTCCGCCCGATTCCGTCTCGGGCACACGCTGTACGCGGTGCACCCCGCTCTCATATTTGAAGCGCGAGAACGCGCCCTGCCCCGAAACCGTAAAGGTGACGTTTTTCATTCCCCCGATCCCGATCTCCTCATACTCCTCCGTGGCGACGCGCCATCCGCGTTTTTCCGCATAATGAACGTACATCCGATAGAGCTCGGCCGCAAACAGCGCCGCCTCGTCGCCGCCCGCCCCGGCCCGAAGCTCGATGATGACGTCTCTCTCATCATTGGGGTCCTTGGGCAGGAGGAGAACCCGCAGCTCCTCCTCCCGCTCCGCCGCCGACGCTTTCGCCGCCGCCAGCTCCTCCCGGAGCATGCTCTTCATTTCAGGGTCCGTTTCTCCCTCCATGAGCGAAAGCGAATCCTCCATGTCGCGGAGCGCCCTTTGATACGCCGAAAACGTCTCCACGAGAGGGCGAAGCTCATTCTGCTCCTTCATCAGCGAGCGGAAGCGTCCCTGATCGTTCGCCGTCCCCAGCTCCGCCAGCTCGCGGGTGATATCCTCGCTCCGCACGGAGAGCGCCTGCAATTTATTCAACATCGAATCCTGCATGGTACACCTGCCTTTATCCGCCGAGCTCGCCCCGGACGACGCGGTCCCTCCCGCCGTAATCCTTTACGACCCGCAGCTCCCGAAAGCCCTGCTCCCGCATGAGCGAGGACACCGCCTCTCCCTGATCATAGCCGATCTCCATAAGAAGCAGCCCTCCGGTCGCAAGCCTGCCGCGGATCCCCGCAAGGATCCTCCGGTAAAAATCGAGTCCGTCCGCTCCGCCGTCGAGCGCCATGCGCGGTTCGGCGCAACGCACCTCCTCCATCAGCGTCGGTATCACCGATGACGCGATATACGGCGGATTGGACACCGCAAGGTGAAAGCGCCCGGAGCGCTCTGCCGGAAGCGCGTCGTAGAGATCGCCCTCCAGAAAGGAGCAGCGGTCCGAAAGCCCCAGAGCCCGCGCGTTTTCCTCTGCCACAGCAAGGGCTCCCGGCGAGAGATCGGTTCCGACGCCGCTCGTATCATTGGAATAGTGCAGGAGGCTCAGCAGAATGCAGCCGCTCCCGGTGCAGAGATCGAGCACCCGCATTCCGTCGTGAAGCTCCCGGAGCGCCTCCTCGGCAAGGATTTCCGTATCCTGCTCCGGAATGAGCACCGCCTCCGTCACGTGAAAGCGCAGTCCCATAAAATACTGCTTGCCGAGGATATAGGCCGCCGGCTCATGCGCTGCCCGGCGCGCGATCATCCCCTCATAGGCGCCGCGCTCCTCCGCGGAAACCGGCCTCTCCCCGTGGCACAGGAGGGTCTGCTGATCGGTTCCGCACACCGCCTCGAGAAAAAGCCGGGCATCCAGCGCCGCGTCCTCATCGGGCGGCGTCATCGACCGGAGCGCCGCCAGACCGCTTTCATAGAGCTCCCTGTACGTCATAGAGACTCCTCGAGCTCCTGCTCTGTATAGCCGAACTCCTCCCGGAGATAGCGCTTCCAGTCGCAGACGGCCTCCACCGAGGCAATCGCGACCCGTATCATCTCGTTGTCCGGCTCCTTTGTCGTGATCCTTTGAAGCCAGAGCCCCGGTGCCGAAAGAACGCGAAGAAACAAGTTGTCCCCGCGTCCGGCGAGCCGGATAATCTCGTAGGAAATTCCCGAAATGACGGGGATCAGGACAAAGCGCAGGAGAAGACGCAGCACGCGGCTGTCCACGCGGATAAAGAAGAACAGCACGATGCTCACCAGCACCACCAGAATCAGAAAGCTGCTCCCGCAGCGCCGGTGAAAGCGCGTGCTCCGCCGCACATTGCGGACGGTCAGCGGCTTCCCGCTCTCCAGGCAGTTGATGCACTTATGCTCCGCGCCGTGATACTGGTACAGCCTGCGGATGTCTTTCATCGCGCTGATCGCCACGATGTAGACAAGAAAAAAGACGAGACGGAGAACGCCCTCTATGATCGCCATGAGCGAGGCGCTGCGGATAAACACGTTCAGCCGTTCGGAAACCCAGAGCGGCAGAACGACAAAAAGTCCGATGGCAAAGAGAAACGACATCACCATGGTAAAGGTCTTGATCAGCTTTTCCCCCTTGCCGCCGGAGATCCGGTCGAGCGCCCGGTCGAGTTTTGTCGGCTCCTCCGTCTCCTCCTCATAAAAGGAGGTCGAAAAGCTGAGGCTCTTCATCCCGAGAATCAGAGAATCCAGAAAGACGAATACGCCGCGGACAAAGGGAAGCTTTGTCCAGATCGTATTTTCGAGAGGCCCGTGGTACTCGTCGACCTCCGTCTCAATCTGCCCGTCGGGCCTGCGCACCGCCACCGCGTACATGCTGCCGTTCTTCATCATGACGCCTTCAAGCACGGCCTGTCCGCCGATGCCGGAGTAATGCTGCTTTTGTCTCCCGGGCCGCTTCTCCTGTCTCTGCCGCTTCTGTTTTTCCCGCTGCTCTGCCATACGCTTCCGTCCCCGTCCGTTTCCGCCTGTCACAAAACACAAAAAAGGCTGGGACAGCCGCCCCAACCTCTCTGCATGTCGACCCTGTTAAAATCAGTCAGCCTTGACACCGTATCTCTTATTGAATCTGTCGATACGTCCCTTGGCCGCCGCCGCTTTCTGCTGGCCGGTGTAGAACGAATGGCACTTGGAGCAGACCTCTACGTGAATCTCAGGCTTCGTAGAGCCGGTCACAAACGTGTTGCCGCAGTTGCAGGTAACAGTTGCCTGATAATACTCGGGATGAATTCCTTCCTTCATGCTTCTCACCTCTCTATCCATCAACAGAAACCTGTTGTAATTGTCTGTCTCTCAGAACAGCTCATTCATGATAACACAGGAAATCAGGGAAATGCAAGGGTTATTTGGCGGATATTCCCCACTCACCGTTCCCTCTCTTTCAGGATCCGCCGCAGCTTGCCGCGTACCCTCTGAATCGCATTGTCGACGGACTTGGCGTCGCGGTTCAGAATCCGCGCGATCTCCGCATAGCCGATTCCGGTCTGCATCAGATAGCAGACGTCCGTCTCGAAGTCGCTCAGCGTCTCCTCCATGCGGAGCAGGAGCGTTTCCATTCTCTCCTCCGCGATGAGCTGCTCCTCCGGGCTCTTCCCGAGCGCGCCGGACGGCATATGACGCACATTCTGCTCGCTCAGAATATCCTCCAGCGTGCCGCCGCTCTCCTCGCTCCCGTCCTCGCCTGCGATCTGCGCCTGCAGAGAGAGCGCGCTGTTGAGGGGCATGTTCTTCAGGCGGACATGATTCCGGATATAGGTATACATCCGGCGATCCACACACAGCGCGGCAAAGGTTCGATAGGAGGCGTCCCGCCCGCAGTCATAGTCCTGCGCGGCGCGGAACAGGCCGATCATTCCCTCCTGAATCAGCTCCGCCTTTTCAACGCCCTGCCTTTTCGTCGGCGCCGCCATGGAATCCGCCCGGCGGCGGACCATCTCCTTATAGCGCGCAATCAGAACCTCCTGCGCGTGAGGATCCCCGTCCCTGTGCAGGCGGATCAGCTCCTCATCGGAAAATCTGCCGTACTGCTCCCTGTGCAAGCCGCCTGCGCCTCCCTCCGACGTCTCTTCGCTTCTCCTGACCGCAGTTTTGCCGTCCGGCCCTGACGGCCGCCCGGCGTTTCCGCTTTTATCCGTCCGTTCTCTGGCGAAGAATTTCATACGCCAGAACGCCGCAGGCGACCGACGCATTCAGCGACTCGATCTCGCCCCTCATCGGAATCGAGGCGATCATATCGCACTTTTCCCGCACCAGATGGGAGACGCCGCTTCCCTCCGCCCCGATCACAAGGCCGATCGGTCCTTTCAGCTTCAGCCGCGTCATGGGCTCCCCGTCCATATCCGCGCAGACAAACCAAAGCCCGCGCGTTTTCAGCTCCTCGATGGTACCCACCAGATTGGTGACGCGGGCGACCGGCGTAAAATTCAGAGCCCCGGCTGAGGTTCTGGCCACGGTGGCCGTGAGCCCCGCCGCACGGTCTTTCGGAATGATGACACCCTGCGCGCCGACCGTATTCGCCGTCCGGATGATCGCCCCCAGATTGTGCGGGTCCTCGATATTATCAAGAAGAATGAAGAACGGATCCTCTCCCCGCTCCTCCGCTCTGCGGAACAGCTCGTCAAGCTCGCTGTAATGATACGCCGCCGCATGTGCGATCACACCCTGATGATGCCCGGTCTCCGACATCTGATCGAGACGTGCCTTTGTGACAAAGCGCGTGACGATATCCCGTTTCGCCGCCTCCCGGCGGATCGTCAGCACCGCGCCGTCCCGGCAGCCGTCCTGCACATAGAGACGATCGACGGGCCGTCCCGCCCGCAGCGCCTCGATCACCGCATTGCGGCCCTCAATGCAGAGCGTATCCTTTTCTCCGCGGCGCGAAGAAAAGGCCGCATCCGATTTTTTCCTGCTGTTGTCTCTCAAAGATATCCTCCCAGACGCATGCCCTCACGGATCAGCTCCAGCAGGCGCTCCTGTTCTTCTTTCAGATAGAGCCAGCCGCACAGAGCCTCCAGCGCGGTCGCCTCCATATATTCCTCTTCCGTGGCGTTCTTTGCCTTATGATTCGGGTTCGCGTTGCGCCCCCGCCGGTAGACGCTGCGCTCCTCCTCCGTAAGAAGAGACTGCAGCGCCCGGCCGATCGCCGCCTGCGCACCCGCGCAGACATAGCGGCTCGTTTCCCTGTGGAGCTTTTCCGGCGGGCGGTTTCCCCCTGCCAGCACAATCGCCCGGATCACCAGCGAAAAGACCGCATCGCCGATGAATGCCAGCGCGAGCGGCGAGTAGCTCCGGATGTCCTGCTTTTGGGCCGGAAAATACCGGAGGATCAGGCTTTCTTCCATTTTACGCCGTCTTTCGTATCCTCGAGAAAAATTCCTCGATCCCGCAGCTCATCGCGGATCGCATCGGCAAGCGCAAAATCGCGCGCTTTCCGCGCCGCCTGCCGCTCGGCAATCTTCGATTCCACGTAGGAAGCCAGAGTATCGTCCGCCTCGTTTTCTTTCTCAATGCGGATCCCGAGGATATCGGCAAAGGTCAGCAGCGCGCTGTGAAGCGCCGTAAGGAACGGCAGCGAGCTGTTTTCATCGGCATGAATATTGATCCAGCGGACAAGATCAAACACGGTGGAAATGGCGTCTGCCGTATTGAAATCATCATCCATGACCTTTTCAAAGCGGACACGGAATGCGTCGGCCTCGGAAAGAAGCCCTGTCTCCGCCTCGCTCATGCCGGCCGCCGGAGCAAAAAGCGAAGCCGCCTCCGCCGCTGTGCGTGCTGTACGCCCCTCCGCTCCCGCGTCCGTTCCTGCCGCGCGCTCCTCGAGATAGGCGAGGTTCGCCGCGCAGTTGCAGATACGCTCGTAGGAGGTCTTTGCCGACTCCATAAGCTCCCTGCTGAAATTGAGCGGGCTCCGGTAGTGCACGGTCAGCATGAAATAGCGCACCACATTCGGATCGTACTGCGACGTGATATCGCGCACCGTGAAGAAGTTTCCCGCAGATTTGCTCATCTTGTGATTGTCAATGTTGAGGAACGCATTGTGCATCCAGTAACGCGCAAATTCCGCCCCGTTCGATGCCTCGGACTGCGCGATTTCATTTTCATGGTGCGGGAAAATCAGGTCCTCTCCGCCCCCGTGAATGTCCATCGTGTCGCCGAGATACCGCTTGCTCATGACCGAGCACTCGATATGCCAGCCGGGGCGCCCGTCGCACCACGGAGAGGTCCAGTAGGGCTCCCCCTCCTTTTTCGGCTTCCATAGTACGAAATCCAGCGGATCCTCTTTCTGATCCTCGCCGGTAACCAGAAGAGTCCGGGCCCCGGAGCGCAGATCATCGACGTTTCGGTGCGAGAGCTTGCCATACTCCGGGAATTTTCTCGTCCGGTAGTACACCGTGCCGTCCGCCGCCGCATAGGCAAAGCCCTTGTCGACAAGGCTCTGAATCATGTCGATCATCCCCTGAATTTCCTGCGTCGCCTGCGGATGAACCGTGGCGGTGCGGACGTTCAGCGTCTCCATATCTTTCCGGCACTCCGCAATGTAGCGCTCGGAAATCACCGAGGCGTCGACGCCCTCCTCGTTGGCTTTCTGGATGATCTTATCGTCGATATCCGTAAAATTCGAGACAAAGCGGACCCGGTAGCCCCGGTACTCGAAATACCGCCGGACCGTGTCAAAAAAGATCATCGGTCTGGCGTTTCCGATATGAATGAGGTTGTACACCGTCGGCCCGCAGACATACATTTTTACTTCGCCGGGCGTGATCGGCCGAAATTCTTCTTTCTGTTTTGAGAGGTCGTTATAAATTTCCATTTCTGCCATCCTTATTGTCCTGCCGCACAGCCGCCGCAGCCGGGACACCTCCCGCCCGCCGGGGCGTCCGGACCGACCACCTGCGAACAGGCCTCCATCGCCGTACTGAGGAGCGCCGCAGCCTGAGACGCCATCCCCTCGCCGCTCCCGGTAAAGCCCAGATGCTCCTCCGTCGTCGCTTTGACGCTGACCTGCGATACGTCGATGCCGAGCGCCGCCGCCATATTAGCGCGCATCGCGTCGATAAAGGGCCGGAGCTTGGGCGCCTGCGCAATCACCGTCGCGTCGACGTTCTCGATAATAAAGCCGTTCTCACCAAGCAGCCCGGCGACCCGCTCCATCAGCTTCAGGGAGTCCGCTCCCCGGTAGCTCTCGTCGCTGTCGGGGAAGAGTTTGCCGATATCGCCCAGCGCCGCCGCCCCGAGAAGCGCGTCCATCACCGCATGGGCGAGGACGTCCGCATCCGAGTGGCCGAGCAGACCTTTTTCATATGGCACATGAACGCCTCCGAGAATCAGCTCTCTGCCCTCGACAAGGCGGTGCACGTCATATCCTGTTCCAATTCTCATAATCGTATGTTCTTTTCTTTCTGTACGGCGCACATATCAGCAGCCGTGCCGAAGATCTTCGGCACCAGCTCCCCTCTCCCGCACGGCAGTCAGTGATGGAACAGCCGTATTCCGGTGAAGCACATCACCATATCGTGGGAATCCGCCGCCGCGATCACATGATCGTCGCGCACCGAGCCGCCCGGCTCCGCGATGTAGCGGACACCGCTCCGGAACGCTCTCTCGATGTTGTCCCCAAACGGAAAAAACGCATCCGAGCCCAGCGAGACGCCCGTATTTCCGTCAAGCCACGCCCGCTTCGCCTCCGCGGTAAAAACCTCCGGCCTTTCGGTAAACACGGCCTCCCAGCGTCCGTCCGCGAGAACGTCCATGAAGTCCTCGCCAATGTAGAGGTCAATCGCATTGTCCCGGTCCGCTCTGCGGATGTCCGGACGGAATGGGAGCGACAGCACCTGCGGGCTCTGCCGCAGATACCAGTTGTCCGCCTTGGAGCCTGCAAGACGCGTGCAGTGAATCCTCGACTGCTGCCCCGCCCCGATGCCGATGGCCTGACCGCCCTTAACATAGCAGACCGAATTGGACTGCGTGTATTTCAGCGTGATCAGCGCAATGGCGAGATCGTCCCTTGCACTCTGCGGAAGCTCGCGGTTCTTCGTGACAATATTCGCAAACAGCTCATCGCTGATGTGCAGATCGTTTCTCCCCTGCTCAAAAGTAACGCCGAAAATCTGCCTCCGTTCCAGCGAATCGGGAACATAATCCGGATTGATCTCCAGAACGCAGTAGCCGCCCTTTTTCTTGGAGGAGAGGAGCGCCAGCGCCTCCTCCGTGTACCCCGGCGCAATGACGCCGTCGGATACCTCCCGGTGAATGAGCTTTGCCGTGTCCAGATCACAGACGTCCGACAGAGAAATGAAATCGCCGAACGAGCTCATGCGGTCCGCGCCGCGCGCACGCGCGTAGGCCGAGGCCAGCGGGGACAGCTCGCCCATATCCTCCACCCAGTATATCTTTCGCTCGATATCCGTGAGCGGCAGGCCAATTGCCGCACCCGCCGGGGAAACATGCTTGAAAGAGGCCGCCGCAGGCTTCCCCGTCGCCCGCTTCAGCTCGCGTACAAGCTGCCAGCCGTTAAACGCATCCATCAGATTAATGTAGCCCGGGCGTCCATTCAGAACCCGGAACGGGAGCTCGCCGCCGTCCGCCATACAGACGCGGGACGGCTTCTGATTCGGATTGCAGCCATATTTCAGTTCCAGTTCATTCATATAAAACCTCCGACACGGTTTTCAGGTATTTTTGTTCACGATGCGGCTCTCAAAGGCACCGGTCTTAAGATCAATAAAGCGAGTGAACAGTGAAACCCGGTTCTCCTCATTCAGCGCGTTCCATACTCTCTCTGCAAAGACATCGATGGAGGAGAGCAGCTCCTCATCCAGAGCCACCGGCGTGGGCTCGCCCTCAAAGCTCGGCAGCGGATTCCCGTCTCCCATATACGTATGAAGGAAATGTCCCTCACCCGGGCGCGGATTGGAATAGGCAAAGGTAAAGCGCTGACACTCGGAGAGGTCTCCGTGATTGCTCTTCAGAATGGACATGGCATAATTGTACTGACCGCCCTCGATGTGGAGCACGCCGGAAATACGAGGCGTGTAATTCGGCGCATCCGGCTCGAATTCCCGCTCTCGCAACGATTCCTCAAAGGTAAGCTGTCTGTCGAGTCCCTCGTAAATCGTGTCCGTCTGATCGCCGTTCGTCACAATGGTCTTGTTTCCGTAGACACGGACCGGCGCATAGATAATGAGACTGGGATCCTCCATTTTCGAGGGATCAAACGCCTGCGTCCGGATTCCGTCTCCGTCCGTCACAAAAACGCGGTTGCGGCTGTTGGCGCTGCGCCCCATAATAAAATACGCAATGACCGCCCGGTTTCCGTCCGCCGTCCGGCCAATCACGATTCCTCTGCCGGGATACTCATTTCCGCCGAGCTCTTTCTCCAAATTGACCATAGTCCCCTCCATGCCGAAACGCCTGTGCGGAATCCGCATCATAAACAGACAGCCCACAAGCCATGATTTATGGTTATGGATTATATCACAAAACAAAGCCATGCGGACTAAATTTAACAGACATGTACGTCGTGCCTGCACGTAAGGACATGTCTGTTAAATTTAGTCCATAGGGCGCAGCCCGAGAGCGAAAAATGCGTAGCATTTTGAGCTCCGCATGGCGGCCCGCACGTCTTTCATACATGGCACAGATTTCTCAGCGCAGCGTCACCTGCATAACGACCGGGTTATGATCCGAATGCGCAAAGCCCAGATCCTTTGTTCTCACATCGGCAAGCTCCACGTTCCGGGAAATGATAAAGCCGTCGATCACATAGAATTGAAACGCCGACGGATCGTGAGACGGCGCGGTTCCGTCCGCATTCACATAGGACTTGTCAAGAGAGCGGCAGGTCGGCGTTCCGGCGTCCGTCACAAAGTCCCATTCATCGCCGAATTCACTCACATCCAGCTCACCGCAGTGCCACATTCCCTCCAACTCCGGATAAAGCGACGGATCAACACTGGAAAAACGCTGGTTGAAATCCCCTCCGGCAATCACGTAATTGCCTTTTGCCGCCTCCTCGTTGAGAAAATCCCGCAGCATCGCCGTCTGCGCCGCTTTCCCCTCGCCGCTGTCATAGGCCTCCAGATGAAGATTGACCAGAACCAGCTCTTTCCCGGTTTCCGCATTGTTTTCATCCACAACCGGAATCCGGCTCGCCATCAGGCAGCGCTTCAGATTTGCAATCCGCACCGGCCATGTAAAGGGAACCGGAAGCTGAAGCCGCGCCGCATCCGTGACCCGGAGGCGGCTGAGAGTCATAACGCCCGCATCCACTTTACCGATGGGCGGAATGGGATACGGAATAAAGGGAACGCGCATATTGGGCGCCACGCTGCCCGCCTGCTCCGGAAAGGCCGCGTGCAGAAGAGCTGTCTCGTCAAGGTTATACGATCTTGCAGAACCGGCATCGACCTCCTGCAGCAGCACCGCGTCCGGGGCCTCCTGCCGGAGTTCCTCAAGAATGGCCTCCATATTTTCTGCAAGACGATGGCGGTCGGCCGTCTTCACATGCGTGCCGCCGTCCATGAAAAAGTCGGCATTATCGCCCAGACAGCCATAACCGATATTCCATGTCATGATCTTCAGGGCATCCCCGGACGACACCGGAGCTCCCGCTGCCGTCTGCGCGGCCGCGTCGGCATTCTCCCCGCCGTATCGTATTTCGAGCGCCTCCACATCCGCCGGGCGGTACTCGGCAAGCGTAAGCCAGCCCAGCACAGCGCCCAGAATAAGGAGCGGCGCCAGAATCACAACCGCGGCAATTCTCCGGATCCGTCTGCCGGCTGTTCTCTCACGTTTCTTTCTGCTTCTCACACCATCGCTCCTCTCCTCACGCCGTCGCTTTACCAGCATCCGCCTCACGGTATTCGCTGTTCCGTATCCGGTAGCCGTCCTTACCGTTCCGCTTCGTCTCATAGAGCAGGCCGTCGCAGATCTGGTACAGCACATCATAGGCCGGGTAGCTGCCGTTGTTGATGGCGCAGCCCACACTGACCGTCACCGGATGGTCCTCTCTCCCGTCGGGCGTAACGGAGCGAAGCGCCTCACGCAGGGACGCGAGCCTTTTCTGCACGCCCCGGTAGTCGTCCATTCCCAAGGCATAGACGGCAAACTCGTCTCCTCCCATCCGCATGACCACGTCGGAATCGCGGAACGAGCCCGCCAGCACGGCCGCGACAGACTTCAGAACCTCGTCCCCCACATCGTGGCCGAAATTATCATTGATCTGCTTGAAATCATCGATATCCAGCAGGATGAACGCTCCTGTCTGCGACCTTGACACGAGCTTTCGGATCTGCGGCTCGCCTCCGCGCCGGTTGCAGATCCCGGTCAGCGGATCGTGCTCCGCGTTTTCCTGTGCCTCAGAGCTTCTCCCCAGACTGGTAAGACGCCGGCTGAGCAGCGTGTAGTTCAGATACAGCGACGACACGGAGCATACGCAAAGATGCTGCATGTCATAGCGGAGAATATCGTTTTCCTTTGTCCGGATATCCACAGCCGCATAGACCGCCGACATCATCAATATCAGCACAAGCACGCGGATCGGCTTATCCAGAAGAAGGAAGGGAAGAACGAGCAGAAGAAAGAAAAACAGGAATGTCTCCCTCTCGGGCGCAAAGATCGCTCCGTGGACGATTTCCCAGAAGAGCGTAATGGCAATCCATATATATAGAGCCAGCGTCGCGTTGCGGCGCAGCGACTCATAAAAGGCAAAGAACACGGCGAGAGACAGGATAAAATACACCGCCATCTCAATGCAGTGCCCATACCCTGGCAGCGGCAGCCACAGAATCTGTGCCGCAAGAGACAGGGCGCTCGCGAGACATCCGAAGATAAGAAATCTTGCGAGGCACTGCAGATTTTCTTTTTCCAAATCCGCCCTGTATGCGTCGAACTCGGGCGGATTCAGCTTTCTCCATATATTTCTCACATAATGGCCAGCCATACTGCCTCCCCGATGACAGCCGCGCCGCAGAGGTTCTCCGCACCGCATATCGCCCCGGCGCCGGGGGAGAAATCACTCCCCCAGCTCCCTTCCCGTCAGCAGGCGGTAAGCCTCCTTGTACTTCGCAATCGTCCGGTCTATGATCTCCTGCGGCAGGTCATAGTCACTGTCCGGATTCGCTTTCAGCCAATCCCGGACAAACTGCTTGTCAAAGGACGGCTGGCTCTTTCCCGGCTCATAGCCCTCAACAGGCCAGAAACGGCTGCTGTCCGGCGTCAGCATTTCATCGGCGAGCACCACGTTCCCGTTTTCATCCAGACCGAACTCAAACTTGGTGTCCGCAATGATGATTCCCTTTGTCAGCGCATAATCCGCGCACTTCTTATAGAGAGCGATCGTACAGTCCCGGATCGCGGACGCATATTCCCTGCCTCGTCCCGGAAACGCCTTTTCAAGAACCACGGCGCTACTTTCAAAGTCGATATTCTCATCGTGATCGCCGATCTCCGCCTTGGTGCTGGGCGTATAGATGGGTTCCGGCAGTCGGCCGCATTCCTGAAGTCCCTCCGGCAGGCGGATTCCGCAGACCGTGCCGTTCTTCCGGTAGCTCTCCCAGCCGCTCCCCGTGATGTAGCCGCGGACGATACACTCAATCGGCAGCATCGTCAGCCTGCGGCACAGCATGGATCTCCCCGCAAAGCGCTCGTTCTGGAAATACTCCGGCATATCCTCCACATCGCAGCTCAGCATATGGTTCGGCAGAATATCTTTCGTATAATCGAACCAGAAGCGGGACATCTGCGTCAGCACTTTTCCTTTGTCTGTGACCTGATTCTTAAGAATGACGTCAAACGCGGAAATGCGATCCGTCGCGACCATGATCAAGCGGTCGCCGGCATCATAGATCTCACGCACCTTGCCCTCTTTGACCGGTTTGAATTTCTGCATAAAACTCCTCCATGCCGAAGCACTTTCGTGCGAGGCGCGCGACGCAATCACCCAGCGCCGGCGCGCAGGGTGCCGAGCCGCTTTGCGGCTCATGCCGTCCCTTTACCTGACAGCATTTTTCGTTTGCTGAAAGGTCCGCGCAGGCGATTTTGCGTCTGCAATCAAAGGCGATTTGGGCTTCGGCACAAACCGCTGTGGGAAAAATCAGCGCCTCCGCATGATTTTTCCCACCAATCTCCTCCCTGAGTGGATGAATATATCATATTTATTATATACGCGGGCCCCAAATTAGGAAAGGTGCCATGCGCCGGTGCCGCGCTTTCACCCGAAAGAAAAGAAAGCCCCGATGCCGGAGGATCACCAGCCCTTTTCCGCGGAAATATGAAATTTAAGAAGCGTGCTTTCAAAGTTCGCCGGATCCTTTTTCCACTGGTACGGCGTAACACCGATGAACTTCTTGAAATTCCGGTTGAACGTCGACACCGTGAGAAAACCGCAGCGGACGGCAATATCGTTCATCGCCTCATCCGAGCGCTTCATCCGCTCACAGGCCATACGGATACGGACGGCATTGATATAGTCAACCGGCGTCATTCCCATATATTCCACAAACAGCCGGCGGAAATGCGTCTCGCTCATGCTGCACAGCCCCGCAAGCTTCTCGACCCGTACCGGCTCCGCATACTCCGTCTGAATATATTCAAGCGCCGGATGAATCACCGTCATGCCGCACATCCGCCCGGAGCAGGGACAGGAATCCCCCTCGTCCGGCTGCCGCCCCGCAATCCGTGCAATTTCAAAGAGCAGCACCCGGAGAAGTCCCTCAACCGCTTCAACATAGAACTCTCTCTTGTGACGCATTTCCTCCATCGCTGCAAGGGCGACGGCCGTAAGCTGCGGGTACTGATTCTGTTTTCCGAGCACAGCGTCCCGATTGATAAGAGACAGCATGTGCTGGCAGTAATGTTCGTTTTCCGGGTACAGCGAACGGAGCAGCTCCTCCGGATCAAGAAACAGATATTCCCAGAAGCTCTGTGTTCCCTCCTCACTGTCCGTATTGTGCGGATAATTTCTGGGGATCACGCTGATCATTCCCGGCTCATACGGAAGACACCGGTCGTTCAGCGTAAGAATCCCCGTCCCCTGCCGACAGTAACCGATCTCCAGCAGATTATGAAAATGCAGATAATCGATCCCTTCCCCATACCGGCGAACCCATGACGGTCCCAGCAGGGCAAGGCAGTGCTCTTTCTGCGGCAGGTCATAATATCGAAACTGAATATTGTCTTTTTTCTTTCGGCCCATTCGATCAATATCCCGCGGAACGGTTTACCTGATGCGTCAGTTCCTTTCCATGCGTCCACGCCTCCAGATTGCCGCCCGCAATGCGAACAATTCTCTCAAAGGTTTCCTGCAGGAAAAACTGTCCGGCGACATGCGGCGTGATGAGGACGTTCGGCATGTCCCAGAGCGGATCATCGGCAGGAAGCGGCTCCGGCTCCGTGACATCAAGCCCCGCGCCGCCGAGCAGCCCCTCCTCCAGAACTGCCCGCAGGGCCTCCGGATCCACAGAGCTGCCCCGCCCCGCGTTGATGAGATACGCTCCTTTTTTCATAAGCCGCAGCGTTTCGTCATTCATGACATGGGTCGTTCCGGAGCCGCCGGGCAGCGCCATCGCCACAATATCCGCCCGCGGCAGAAGCTCATGCAGCGCCTCCATCGTATACTGCTCATCCAGATAGTCCGGCTTTGCGCTCTCTGTCCGGCGCACGCCGATGACACAGCGCGCACCTAGCGCACGGATTTTCCGCGCGTAGCTGCCGCCGATGTCCCCCAGACCCAGAACCAGCACTGTCGCTCCCTCGATCGAGGTCACGCTCCCCTCCGTCCTCCAGAGACGCTGCTCCTGATTGTGGTGATAAAAGCCCATTTTTCGCACAAGCCCGAACGTCAGCGCGAGCATATGCTCCGAAACCGAGAGTCCGTAGGCACCCGAAGCGCAGGTCAGCGCCTGCTCCTGCCGGAGAATTCCCGGCTTCACATAGGGATCCGCTCCCGCGGAATTGAGCTGAACCCATTCGAGCTCCGGCGCCGCCGCGAGGAGCGGCGGACTGACATTGCCGATCACCGCGCTGACGTCCCGCAGATCCGCTTCCGTCACCTCGGAGGCGGGGATATAGCGAAAGGAACAGGCAAAATTTCCTCCGGCCGCCCGCTCCTCAAAGTATTTTCTGCGCTTCTCCGCCGCCGGAATGCCGACCAGAACGACTTTTTCCGTCATATGTTCTCTCCCTCTTCTCTGTCTGACCCGATCTGTCGTACAATGCAGATAGTGCAAAAAAGCCTGTTTTTATAAGAAAGAATCATACCATGCTTCTCTATCTGTGTCATGTGAGTTCGGCCTTTCTGTCGGCTCCGTCGGAAGAGCTTATTTCTCTCCTCCCCGCATACCGCCGGGAGCGTCTCCGCCGCATAAAAAATCCCGCCGACCGGGCCAGAAGCCTTGTCGGCGGGCTGATGCTGCGCCGCTATGCCGGAATCCTCGAGGACAGCGACCTGCGCTTCTCGCCGCAGGGAAAGCCGTCCGCCTCCCGCGGCTCTGTTTTTTTCAGTCTTTCTCATTCCGGCAGTCTCGTTCTCGCCGGCGTCTCGTCCTCATGCGAGATCGGGGTTGACATCGAGACGCCTCGTGCGCTCAAAAAAGACATCCGCCGCATGATCTGCTCGGCGCGCGAGCAGGAGTGGCTCCGGAGCCGCGCGGACTGTGGCAGCGAAGCGGACGCATTTTTTTCGCTCTGGACCGCCAAGGAGGCCGTCATGAAAGCGACCGGCCTCGGCTTTTCCATGGGCGCCTCCTCCGCGGACGTCCTCCCCGTAGAGAACGGCATCCACCGCATCCCGGTCCCGGATGCGCGGGGCATAAGAACGCCGGAGCTCTTTTCCCTGTTCTGGCTCCGCGCAGGAAATGCGTTCCTCGCCGCTGCGGCCCGCGGCGAGGATGCGGATTGTGCGCTGCATGAGATGACGGAAACTGAGCTGTTTGCGGAGCTCACCCCGCTCTGAGCCGCGGGCGGGGCTCTCCCCGTTACTTTTTCTGATAGCCTGTTATCATTGCGCCGATAAAGCACACCACGGCCACCCACGCGAAAAATTTATGCCACTTCATGATTTCCCTCCATCAGTTTTTTCTGCCGGATTCATCATGTATCAGGTTCGTCATGCTCCGCATTCCGGTCACTACGGTCGCCGTATTGTGCAGAAGCGCCGATGCCGCCGGAGGGAGAACTCCCAGAGCCCCCAGAAAAATGAGGCCCGCATTGAATGAAATGATAAAACGGTAATTCCGGTGTATCCTCCGCATGAGCTCCATGGAGAGCCTGCGCAGAAGAACCAGCTCCCGGAGGCTGTCCGCCGTGATCGTGATGTCTGCGATTTCCCGCGCGATCGCCGCGCCCGCACTGACCGCTATGCCGCAGTCCGCCTCGGACAATGCCGGCGCATCGTTGACACCGTCGCCGATCATAATCACCCTGCGCCCCTTCGCATGCTCCGCGCGGATGAACGCCGCCTTATCCTCCGGCAGGACCTCCGCACGGAACTCATCAATACAGAGACTGCGGGCGATCACCGCGGCGGTTCTGAAATTGTCACCGGTCATCATCGCCGCCCTGCGGATGCCCAGACGGCGGAGCTCGCCGATCACCTCGGCCGCCTCGGCGCGAAGCGGATCAAAAATGTGGAGCACCGCGGCAAGCTCCCCGTCGATCGCGAGATACAGCTGCGAAAACTCCTCCGGGAGCGCCGCCAGCCTTTCTTCCTCACCCTGCGGAACCGAGCAGTGCTCGTCCTCAAAGACAAAGTGACGGCTTCCGATCAGAGCCCTCTTGCCGCCGATCGCGCTGACGATGCCATGCGCCACGACATACTGCACCTCAGAATGCATCTCTTTATGAATGATGCCGCGCTTTCTCGCCGCTTCCACAACCGCATTGGCGATGGAATGCGGATAATGCTCCTCGAGACAGGCTGCCGTCCGCAGCATCTCGGTTTCGCTCCGCCCGCCAAAGGTATCGATCCGCACCACGCACGGCGTGGCATGCGTCAGCGTTCCCGTCTTATCAAAGACGATGGTATCCGCCGCTGCCGCCGTTTCCAGAAACCGGCCGCCCTTGACCGTTATGCCGCGACTGCGCGCCTCGCGGATCGCCGACAGCACGGCGAGCGGCATCGAGAGCTTCAGAGCGCAGGAAAAATCGACCATCAGGAAAGAGAGAACCCGGTTCACGTTCCGCGTAAGAAGCCATGCTGCCGCCGCGCCGAACAGCGACCACGGGGTCAGCCGGTCGGCGAGACGGAACGCATCCGTCTCCGCGCCGGACTTCAGCTTCTCCGTCTCCTCGATCATGCGGACGATCTGATCATATTTTCCGGAGCCCGTCTTTTTTGTCACCGAGACGACAATCTCACCCTCCTCTACGACCGTCCCCGCATAGACATAGCCGCCCTCCGTCTTCGGCACGGGCACAGATTCTCCCGTCATGGAGGACTGATTCACCGTCGCGCTGCCGCCCGCTACCCGGCCGTCCAGAGGGATCACATGCGACGTTCTGACGCAGATCCGGTCTCCCTCGCAGACGTCACGGACATCGGTCAGAACCTCTCCCGCCTCCGTCAGAAGCCATACCCTGTCGATTCCGAGCGACAGGGAACGCGCCAGGTCGTCCACTGATTTGCGGTGCGTCCATTCCTCGAGAAGCTCTCCCACATCGAGGAGAAACATAACAGAGGCCGCCGTAGCAAAGTCTCCGCGGAGCAAAGAAGCAACCACTGCCGCCGCGTCAAGCACCGAAGCATCCAGCTTTCCCCGCCGAAGAGCAGACAGCCCTCTTGCGATAAAGCGAACGCTTCTAAACACCGCCCATACCGCACGAAGCGGCGCAGGAAAGAGCAGTCTGCGCAGTCCCCGCCCGATTACGGTAAAAACCAGTTTTTCCTCATATTTTCGCTCGAGGCCGCGTCCCGTATGCTCCGGGACAAGCGCCCGCGCATGTTCATCCTCATAGGAAAAGCGCCCGAGCGCCGCCATCAGTTCCTCCCGGCAGCGCTCCGCCCCCGCGTCTGTGATTCCCGCCTCCGTTCCGCCGTAGCGGATCACGGCATCGCCGGTACGGTCATAAACTCTGGCCTCCCTCACAAAAGGAAGATCTCTCAGATAATATTCCAGAATGTCCGCCTGCGCAGGCGTCATCCGGCTCTGTACCGCATGAATACGCATGCGGCCCGGGGATTCATGCATAATTCTGCATTTCATAGCGCATCACACAGCAGACTCATCCGCCCCGGCAGACTGTTTTGCCCCGTATTCCTCGAGCTTTGCTCTCGCATCCGCGATCTCGCGCTCCTCCTTTGCTCTTGCCCGCTCCTCGTTGATATCATCCGCAGCCGCGCTGATATCCTCGCAATTTTCGCGTATCGCTGTCACGGTCTTCATCACACAGTCCCCGCCGCGCTTGGCCGCCGCCGTGACATGCGTATACAGCTTTTTCGCATCCTCCGAGCTGAGAACGGCGATGCCGGCCGTTCCGAACAGCACTCCGCCCGCCCATAATCCGAGCTTTCCCCATCCGTTCATGATTTTCCCTCCATTGTATACAAAACCCGGCGCCGTAACCGCATTCGAACCGCAGGCTCCGCACCCTCCGTATTGACAGTCCTATCATAACCAGCTTCCGAGCTTAGCACAAAATAATCTTTGTTAGCCGGAAGAAACCGGATCGGCGTCCGAATCAGAGCGCGGGCTGCCGTCGGAGGAGCGCCGCTTCTCCGCCTCCTCGACATAGCGGCGGATTTTTTCGAACGTATCCTCGCTGATCGAATGCTCCACAAGACAGGCATCCGTCTCCGCCGCGGCCTCCGCCACGCCAAGACGCATGAATACGGACTTGAAAAACTCATGCTTCTCCAGCGTCGCCTCCGCAATCCGCAGTCCCTCCTGCGTGAGGCGGATCTCGCCGGAGTTCTCCCGCGTGATATAGCCCCCGCTCTCCAGCTTGCTGAGAGCAATGCTGACGCTCGGCTTGGAGAAGCTCAGATGCACCGCAACATCAATTTCACGGCACCAGCCTTTTTTCTTATTCAGCATCAGAATCGCTTCCAGATAATCTTCCTTCGATTTGCCGAGATGTTTTTCATCCATAGCTCTCTCACCCATAGCTTTCCCTGCCTCGTCCTCCCGTCCTCCCGCCTCGCGCGGGACTTTCATTTTTGTTAGTTTACACTAATCCAGGGGCGTCTGCAAGTAAAAGGGACGGGCCTTCGCCCGTCCCTGCCATGCTTCACCTCTGCTCGGCTGAATCGAGCGAAAGCCGGTCGATCTCCCGGAGCTCCTCGTCTGTAAACGAGGTATTTTCTGCCGCCCGGATATTGTCAAGAAGCTGCTGCGGCCTCGACGCGCCGACAAGAACCGAGGTCACGGCGCCGTCCCTAAGAATCCAGGCCAGCGCCATCTCCGCCAGCGTCTGTCCCCTCTGCGCGGCAAGCGCGTTTAGGCCCCGGAGCCTGCCGATGAGCTCCTCCGTAAGCTGCTCTCTGCGGAGAAAGCGCCCGTCGGTGCAGACGCGGCTGTCCGCCGGGATCCCGTTCAGATAGCGATCCGTCAGCATCCCCTGCGCCAGCGGCGAGAAGCAGATCAGGCCCTTCCCGATCCGCTGCGAGGTTTCTTTCAGTCCATTCTTTTCGATTGTCCGGTTCAGAATATTGTAGCAGTTCTGGTTAATGACAAAGGGCACATGCCGCTCCTCCAGAATCGTCGCCGCGCGTCGGAGCGTCTCGCCGTCGTAATTTGAAAGCCCGGCATACAGAGCCTTTCCGCTCCGCACGGCCTGCTCCAGCGCGCCCATCGTCTCCTCGAGCGGCGTCTCCGGATCCATCCTGTGATGGTAGAAAATATCGACATAATCCAGCCCCATTCTCCGAAGCGACTGATCCAGACTCACGAGCAGATACTTCCGGCTCCCCCAGTCCCCGTAGGGGCCTTGCCACATATCATAGCCCGCCTTGGTCGAAATAATCATCTCATCCCGATAAGCCCGAAAGTTCTCATCGAAAATCCGGCCGAAATTCCGCTCCGCGCTCCCCGGCTCCGGCCCGTAATTATTGGCCAGATCAAAGTGCGTGACGCCGTTGTCGAACGCCGTGAAGCAGATTTTTTCCATGTTGGAATACACACCGGTATCCCCGAAGTTGTGCCAGAAGCCCAGCGAAATTGAGGGCAGAAGAAGGCCGCTCCTCCCGCAGCGCCGGTACTGCATGGTGTCGTATCGTTTTTCATCTGCTGTGTACATATTCTCTCCCTTTTTCCGGCCGCGGCGAACGCTCCGCCCTCTGCCGGTTGCTGCGGGCCGTCATGAGCCGCCCGCGATGAAAGCGGGGCACGCGCCGCGTATTCAGAGAGGGCGCCCCGGTCATGTTATTATAGCTCTTTTACCTCCCCCTTGGTAATCCCGCATTCGTTGAACGCGTCCACGCGGAAAAAGTCCTCTGCCCACGGATCAGGACCCCGATTTTCTGCTCTCCCTTTCCGAATATCGTGTAGCTGTGGTACAGCTTATCGGGGGAGTGTCCCCAGCTTACGACATGATTCACGCCCTCCTCGGGCTCCCATGACGCCACGCAGTCCAGCTCGGACAGCCTGCGCAGAGAGTAGACGGGCGCCGCCGGAGCGTTCCCGGCGGAGCTTCCGAAGATCCGGAGCCCCGACATGCAGGCCGGTCCATGAAACGGAACCCCACATACCGTGATCTTCACATATCGAAGCTCCCAGCCCGGTTCTGACACGATCAGCTCGTGAGGAAGATCGGTATCCGCCTTGCCGTAGGACAGCAACATCCACTCCGGTCCAGACCACGGCTCTGCGTCAAGCCGCCTCGGCCAGTCCCTGAGATACTGATCGCAGAACAGTTCCCCCTCTTCGTCGAAGCCTGCCCGCCACAAGCCCAGACGGCGCTCCATATCATGATTTCTGCTGATGTGCATGGAGGAGATATGCCAGAATCATCCCTGCCGGTCCTCCAGCGTCGAGCCGTGTCCCGCGCCGGTCATAAAGCCGCCGGGATGGTAGGAATAGGGGTTGCTTTTTGCGGGAGTAAAGGGCCCCGGAGGAGCCGCTGATCGGATCCCTTGTCCGATAGTAATCGCTGTTCTCAAAGCGCCTGGAAGCGCAGAAATACAGATATTCCCCGATCACGCAGACATCCGGCGCATAATCATAGACCGGTATTCCCTCCGGCAGCCTGTGATATTCCCAGCCGCTGAGAGCCCCGCTGGTGTAAAAGCCGCCCGTCATAGAGAGGAATAAATAATAGCTCCCCCCTGAACTCGATCAGCGACGGGTCCGCCGCCTCTCTGCTGGCAAAGCACCGGCCCTTTCTTTCAAAAATCTGATACCGGTACGGAAGATTCATCGGATTACACAGATATTTCATTTTCCCTCCTTGCCGGAGCGCTTTATGCGAGGCACGCGCCGTAAAGCACCCTGCGCCGGCGCGCAGGGCGCCGAGCCGCTTTGCGGCTCGTGCCGTCCCTTTCCCTGACAGCATTTTCGTTTGCTGAGAGATCCGCGCAGGCGGTTTTACGGCTGCAATCAGGGGCCATTTGGGTTTCGACACAAATCGCCGTGTCGGAGCTCCGACAGCTCCGACACGGCCTGTCTAAGGCCTGCCGGATCCACCGGGATATAGGTCATCTCGGCAACATCCCGGAAAGAATGGCAGCCCATTTCCGGATCATGACACATTCCCGCCAGCGGAGGCGTCAGCCTCGCAAGGATCGCCAGCGCGGCAGGGAATTCCGCCGCCTTCCGGATCGGCGTATCCCAGCCGAAGATGGTCCGCAGATCCTTTTGCGGCCGGTAGCTCCAGCAATAGGAGCCGGCTTCCAGAGACAGCGTCCTGTGCTCCGGGTCAGAGGGCAGGATGACCGTCGCTTTCGCGCCGAACGGAATGACGGCGCTCACCGTGAGCGTGCCGTCCTCATGCAGCGTCCAGCCGCTCTCATACCTTCCTGCCGCCGAATCGTAGGCGGCCCTGACAAAGCGCAGTCTCGCGTCGGGCTCCGGCGCGATGAGCGCCTCCGCAAAGCCCGGCGTCACAGGACGGATCCCCGCGGCATAGGCATAGACAAATTCCATGACGGAGCCGTAGGAATAATGATTCAGAGAGTTCATTCCCGTGGGCGAGACGCTCCCGTCCGGGAGAACCGAATTCCAGCGCTCCCAAATGGTTGTGGCGCCGAGATTCACCTCATAAAGCCACCCCGGAAACTGCTCATGAAACAGAAAATCATAGGCGATATCCGTCATTCCGTTCTCGGCCAGCACAGTACACAGAAGCGGGGCGCCCACAAAACCGCCCTTGATCCGATACAGATCCTTCTTCAGTCTGGTCCGGAGCTGCGCGACAAGCTTTTCCCGATCGGCGCCGAGTCCGAATTTCAGCGCAAGGATGAGGCCTGTCTGCGTATCGACGGAAAGCCGTCCCGACGGAGTGAAATATTCGTTCAGGACAGCGCTCCGAATCTCCTCCGCCAATCTCTCATAGACCTTCCGAAGCCGGGAATAGCGCTCCGCCGCCTGCGCTCTGCCCTCCCGCTCCGCCTTTTGCGCGAGCAGCCCCGCCGCGTCCCTCACAAGCTCCGCGGAGTGACAGTAATAGGCCGTGGAGACATAGCAGTCGTCCGTGCTCCCCTTGAAACTGGTTTCCGTCGGACCGTCCAGCGCGAGCCAGTCGCCGAATGTAAAACCGAAATCGCAGAGGCGCTTTGCTTTATGGGAATCCGCGTCGTCCTGACGGACAAGCCAGTCCAGCCAGTCCCGCATCATGGAGAAATGCTGCTCCAGCTCGTCCAGAGAGCCGTAGTAACGATACAGATTCCACGGCAGGATTGTTCCCGCGTCGCCCCACACAGGGCCGGCATCCGTCTTATGACCGAGGTTGGGGATATAATTGGGTACGGCGCCTCCCAGGATGCTCTGCTCGTCGCGCAGATCGCAGATATACTTGTGAAAGAAGGCCCGCGTATCCATATGATAGCCTGCGGTCGGAGAAAAGACCTGTGCGTCCCCGGTCCAGCCAAGGCGCTCGGATCGCTGAGGACAATCGGTGGGAATGTCAATAAAGTTGGATTTCTGGCTCCACAGCGTATTTTCGTAGAGCCGATTGATCCCGGGGTGCCCCGTCTCGATCCATCCGCTCCTCGATAAGGAGGAATACAGGACACAGCCGGTGAAATCCGAGGCCCTTGGCTCCCCCGGCCAGCCGCTCAGCCTGACATAGCGAAATCCGAAGAAGGTAAAATGCGCCCGCACCTCCTCTTTCCGTCCGTCTGAGATATACCGGAACTCCGAAACCGCGTCCCGGTAATTGCCGCGGTAAAAGCTGCCCTGCTGCAGGATCTCCCCAAATTCCAGCAGGATCCTCGTCCCTCTTTCAAAATCTGCCTGAAAACAGACGAATCCGGCCAAATTCTGTCCGAAATCCAGAACCGTTTCTCCCGCCGGCGTGTGAATGATTTCCCTGACCGGAAGCGTTTCCTGTACTCTTACCGGAAGCGACAGCCGATCCCGCAGACGCTCTTTTGTCAGGTTCCTCGTGCCGTCCCTGTACTCGCGTATCACGCTCACCGGCCTCTCCCTGTTTTCCCGTCCCTCATAGAGCAGGCGATCAATGGTTTCGCCGTCATAGATGCCGGAATCCCTGATATCGGAGCCCCTGACCGTCCATGTCTCATCGGTCAGGATGCTCTCCCTGCTGCCGTTGTCATAGATCAGCTCCAGCTCCGCGATGGCCGCCATGCGATCCCCATAGTTGTTTCTTTGCAGCTCGAGCCCGAACAGACCGGAGAACCACCCCCTGCCGAGGACGATCTCCAGCCGGTTGCTTCCCTCCCTCAGACAGTCCTCCGCCGGCAGCGTGATAACCTGCAGTCTCCGCTCATAGTTCGTGAGATAAGGGGTCAGATATTCGTCCTGTATTTTTTCCCCATTCAGAAAGGCCTCAAAAAGACCGGCCGCCGAGATGTAGAGCCTTGCCCGCCTGACCGAACCTGCCGTCTCAAACGTCTTTGCGAAAATCGGGTGACAGGAGGCTTCGTCCGGAGCGGCGATCCACTCTGCCGCCCATGTCCGCCCCATTCTGCCCGTTTCGAAGGTGGAGATCCCCGTCGCCTTGTCCCCCGCGTCCCCCGTCACCTCAACCCTCCAGTAGTAGATCGTTCCTGGATCCGGCGCCAGCGGGATCACGGTTTCGATGGACGATACGGCATCCTTTTCCGCATGGAACAGAAGTTCTCTGAAATCCGGATCTGCCGAAACGGAAAGGCCGACATATACTGCCTTTTTCGAGACCGTGTCCGTCACCTTCCATGACGCGCGGATCCCCTCCAGCAGATATCCCACAGGCTGTTCTATTCCATTGATTTTCATCTGTGTGATCTTCATGCCGCTCCTCTCTGCTAGTGTAAAGTTTTCGTAGGAATACAGTATATAAAAAGGGATACCCCCTTTTGTGCTAAGATTAATGCACCACACAACAATCCGGCACAGAAAAGAGGTACCCCCTATGCTTGAAAGTATACTACAGTTTGGCCAGAGCGGGATTCCTGAACTGGTACAAATCCAGGAAAGTTTCTTCGATGATCCGACGAAGATTGCAGAATTCATCCATGATGGATCCGGGATCTTTATCCGGGCAGCCCTCCACTTCTTTGGTGAGACGTTCACCCGGCTTGACGAACACCTGCGGAACAGCTTCTGCCGGAAAAAGGACTGGTACATCGTCCG
>NZ_LR130574.1 GCF_900625025.1 Lachnoclostridium sp. Marseille-P6806 | reverse complement strand
AGCCGAAGAAACGAGGACGGCCGAAAAAGGAGCCACAGGAACAGAAACCGAAGTGTCCGAGAGGACGTCCACGGAAGAATCCCTGATCTGTCGTTACTCTATAGTACGGCAGATTGGGAAACCTTTATATTGAATGATGAAGGTGAATGCAGTATGAGCCTTACCGTGAATATCTATTACACAGGCATCAACGGCAACGCCAGAAAATTTGCCGAGGAAATGGAGTCAGAAGGAATTGCGGCGGCGATTCGTGCGGAAGGCGGAAATGAGCGCTATGAATATTTCCTTTCGATGAATGATACGGAGACAGTTCTCCTGATTGACAGTTGGCGCGATCAGAACGCGCTTGACGCGCACCATGCGTCTCCCATGATGGAGCGTCTCGCCGGACTTCGGGAAAAATACGATCTTCACATGCGGGTGGAGCGATATCTGTCTGTCGGGCTGCCGGAGGGCGAGGACCGGTTTATCCGCGGATAAAGACCGCGGATAAACCGGAATCCTGCACGGCGGTCTGTGCATCAAGATACGGGATGCCCCGGAAGTCGGCGCAGCATAGTTACTGTCAGCTTCAGCGGCGCAATGTATTTCATGACATCTTGACGGAAGCCGTATTCATCTGCGCTTGCCAGATCCGAGTCATAAAGCCGTCGCAGATGCACCGCCCGAGCGGTTCCGCGAAAGAGCTGAAAAGCTTCGGATCGGTCTTGGCAATCCCAAAATCCTTATCAATAATGACTTTCACATATTTCGTGATCTGCCCTTTTTTGTGATTTTATAGTTTCTTCAAACGCTTCTGCAACGCCTGTGGCCCTGCTTTATCCGCAAAATTATGGAAAATACGGTATCTATACAGACGCGGCATGAAATAAAATTCAGGATATTTGCGAGGCTACTTATGTCGAATGCCTTTTCCTGCCTGCGGCAGCGCATGCGGTGAAGAGAGGGGTGGAGGATAGAAATTCCACCGGCTGTGACAGCCGGTTCTTTTTTTATGCCCGCGCGGCAGGCGGGAAAAGGCAAATTATGTAAAAGGTAAAGACGTGCAAAAAAAAGGTAGAAAATAAAGTGGAGAACAAAGGATGGGAAAGATAACATATTCTACATAAAAAGTTCGGAATACGGATGAAAATAATGAAAATTAGTCGGAGAAGGAGGCGGTTTTTTGAATAATTCATGTGATATTGCACGGAATCGCAGGAAACTGCGCAAGCAGATATGTCGATATCGCTGGATCTATTTTTTGATGATTCCAGTCATGGCGTACTACATTATTTTCAAATATATTCCCATGTACGGTGTAGTCATGGCGTTTCAGAACTACAACGTATTCAAAGGGATATTCGGCAGCAATTGGGTGGGCTTCGATGTTTTTGTCAAGATTTTTCATAATTCCAATTTCTGGCTTGCGATCCGTAATACTCTGGTGCTGAATTTTCTGACTCTGGCAGTGAACTTCCCTCTTACCATCATTGTCGCTCTAATGCTGAATGAAGTGATGAGAACCCGCTTCAAGAAGCTGGCCCAGTCCATCCTGTACCTGCCTCATTTTGTCTCATGGGTTGTGGTGGCCGGCATTGCGGTGAATATGTTTTCGCAGCGGGATGGCACCATCAATCTTCTGCTCGGCTCTCTGGGAATTGCCAATGTCCCGTTTTTGAGCAGTGACAAATGGTGGATATTCACCTATGTGATCAGCAATGTATGGAAAGAGGTCGGCTGGGGAACCATCATCTATTTGGCGGCTTTGACCGGTCTGGATGAATCACTGTATGAGGCGGCGTATCTGGATGGGGCGTCAGAATTTCAGAGGTTAATCTATATCACGCTTCCGTCCATCAAATCGGTCATTGTAACCATGCTGATCCTGCAGGTCTCCAGAATGATGTTCATCGGTCTGGATGCACCGCTTCTTCTGGGCAACGACAAAGTCATGGGCGTCGCCGAGGTGATCAGCACCTATGTGTACCGTCTCGGCATTGAGAACGCAAAGTACAGCGAGTCGACCGCTATCGGTCTGTTTCAGTCGGTGGTCAATATACTGATCCTGTTTTCGGCTGACCGCTTTGCAAAGGGCATAGGAGAAGAGGGGATTTTATAGCATGGAGGTGATGAATGAAAAAGCGAAAGAGGATTACGCCGGGAACCGTGCTTCTGTATCTGACATTGTCCGCGTTGGTGTTTATGTGTCTCTACCCATTCCTCAATGTGGTGTCCTATTCCCTGAGCGGGTATAATGCAGTGCTCTCCGGCAGGGTAACGTTCTTTCCGATGGATTTCACACTGGAGGCCTATCGGCAGATTCTTGGCAAGGTGCAGATATGGACGGCCATGCGGGTGACGGTGTTTGTCACGCTGATGGGTACGCTCTGCGGGCTGGTGCCGACGATCATCGCGGCGTATGCCCTTTCCCGGAGAGACCTGCCGGGACGGAAGATCATGGCGGGATTGATTCTTTTCACCATGTATTTCAGCGGCGGCATCATTCCGACCTTTCTGGTGGTGAAGAGACTGGGAATGTATGACCATCTGACGGCTCTGTATATTCCGCAGGCCATCAATGTGTTCAATTTCATCGTTATGAGAACATTTTTTCGCCAGCTCCCGGAGAGTCTCGAAGAGGCGGCAAAAATAGACGGGGCATCCGATATCGGGGTGCTGACCCGGATCATCCTGCCGCTGTCGGTTCCGATTATCGCAACCATCGGACTGTTCTATGCGGTTCAGTACTGGAATGGCTACTTTGATGCGCTGCTCTATATACAGAGTCCGGATAAATATACGCTGCAGCTCAGACTGCGGAGCCTGCTGTTTGCGGATGAACTGAACAACGCCGGCGCCAACACCGAGGGGATCGGGACACAGGTGATGACTCAGTCGCTGAAAATGGCCTGCGTGACAGTTTCGACCATCCCGATTCTGGTGGTATATCCGTGGCTGCAAAAATATTTTGTAAAGGGTGTAATGCTTGGTTCCGTGAAAGGATAAGCGGAAATAAAATCAGCTGATAAAAAAGAAAAAGGAGGAACAGATTTCTATGAAAAGGATGAACATGCTGAAAACCGTGGCGGTGATCACGCTGCTTTCCCTGTCTTTGTCTGCCTGCGGAAGAGGCGGTAGCGGGAATTCTGCCGGCGCCTCAGGGAACGGTGCGGGCGGCAGCACCGGCGGAGCGGCTGAAAACGGGGAGTCTTCCGGGAATGAATACAAGACGACCTATGGCGATAAGCAGTTTGACAATGTGACGATCAAGGTAGAGCTTTTTGACAGAAGCAATGCGCCGGGGGGGACCACTCTTCTGGATAACCGCTGGGTGAAATATGTGAACGAGCAAATGAACAAGGTCGGCATTCAGGTGGAGTTCGTGGCGGTTCCCAGAGCGGATGAGGTTCCGAAGATGCAGACCATGATGTCCTCGCAGTCGGCTCCCGATATCACCCTGACCTATACCTACTCGCTGGCAGAGGATTATTTCAATCAGGGCGGAACTTGGGATCTGTCGGAGTTTATTGACGGAGAGGATCAGGCCAGAAATATAAAGGCGTATATCGGAGAGGACGTTCTCGACATTGGAAGAAATCAGGACAACAAGCTGTACGGCATTGTTGCAAGGCGCGCCACCACGGCGAATACGAATCTGTTTATCCGGAAAGACTGGCTTGACGAGCTGAATCTTCCGGTGCCGACGACGGTCGATGAGCTATATGCTGCGCTGGAGCAGATCGTGAAGAATAACCCGGATGGAAGAAAGGATGTCATCGGAGTCTCTTTCTACGGACTGAATGACGCAACCAATGATGCAGCGATACGGAATACCATGTCGCTGGCATTTTCTAAGCTGGCCTCCGATCCCAGGGAAATTGCCATTTCCAGCGGCGTGGATTACTACTACGATCCGGGGTACAGGGATTATCTTAAGTTTGTCAATAAATGCTACAACAACGGTCTGATGGATGAAGAATACTACACCATGACCACGGATACCTATAACAGCGACATTGTGAACGGCGCGATGTGCTTCTTTGAAAGCAACGTGGGATATAACGTGGATGTGCTCAGGGGCTCTCTTCTGAATACCCTGCAGGAGAATGATCCCGATGCCGATCTGGTGGCGATTCCACCGCTCAAAAATGTAAACGACGGTGAGACCTATGTCACGGAATACAGCGCAGGAGGTTTGATTGCATTCTGTCCGAAGACGGCGGACGCAGAGACGGTGGAGGCCTGCATGACATATCTTGACTGGCTGTGCACAAAGGAGGGAGGCTTTGTGATTTATCACGGTTTCGAGGGTGAACACTACAAGCTGAACGAGAACAATATCCCCGTGGTCATTGACTCTCAGTTCAACGCAGAGGATAAGGACTGGATCCGGACCGACCTTTTCCTCACTGGAAATCAGGGATATTTTGAGACGGAGGAGGACTTCAATGTCTGTACTGCGGCGGAAAATCCAAAATATTCGCAATATGTGCTGGATGATTATAAAAATTCCGTGGCCGGCACAAGAATTTCTTCCGGCTCGTACACCTCCCCCTCTACACCGGATCTTAAGACGGATATCGGTCTGGTCCGCTCTGAATGGATCGTAAAATGTGTGACCTGTCCGGAGAGCGAATTTGACAGCAATTTTGATAAATTCATCAAGGCGGCGGAGGATGCCGGCGTGGAGACCATCGTCGAGGAAAGAAAAGCATATTTTGATGAGATATTCGCGGAGCAGTGACGTACTGCGGCAGAGCAGGAGAGAATGGTGTGAAAAATTACGCAGACGCGATGATTTTTCACAAGGTGATTTGTACCGAAGCTCAAATCGCCTTTGATTGCAGCCGCCAACCGCCTGCGCGGATTTTGCGGCGCGTGCTTCGGCATGGTGATAAAAATGATCAATGTTGCAATTGTCGGAACCGGTAATATTTCTAATCTTCATATTCAGGGACTGCTGTGCTTTCCCGATCGATGCAAAATCGTTGCTCTCTGCGATATTTTTCCGGAAAAGGCAGAAAGAATCAAGGAAAAATACGGGCTGAGAGAGGCGCAGGTGTTTGACGATCATGAAGCGATGCTGAGGGCGGGCCTGCCCATCGACCTTGTGCATGTGTGCACGCCCCCCTCCTCTCATGCAAAGGTTGCCATACATGTTATGAATGCGGGCTGCCACACGCTGGTGGAGAAACCAATGGCCCCCAGCCTGATCGAGTGCGATGGCATGCTGAAGGCCGAAGCGGACAATAAGGTTGTCATGGGATGTATCGCGCAGAACCGCTTCCGGAACAGCATCAGCAAGCTGAAAAAGGTTCTGGACAGCGGTCTTGCCGGTAAACTGCGCTGTGCGCATATCAATTCCCTGTGGTGGCGGGGACACAGCTACTATGATCTTTGGTGGAGAGGAACATGGGAGAAAGAGGGAGGCGGCCCCACTCTGAATCATGCGGTTCATCATATCGACATGCTGAACTGGTTCCAGGGGGGACTCCCTGTGGAGGTCAGCTCCATGCTTGCCAATGTCATGCACGACAATTCGGAGGTCGAGGATCTCTCCTTTGCGGCGCTTCGCTACCGGGACGGCTCGGTTGCCGAGGTCACGAGCTCGGTGGTGCACCACGGAGAGGAACAGGGACTTGTCCTGCAGGCGGAAAAAGCCAAGATTGCGGCGCCGTGGTCGTGCGCCGCAGAACTCGCACAGCCGAACGGCTTCCCCGCCGCGGGGCACAATCCGGAGCTGATGAAAGAGCTGAATGCGTATTATCAGAGTCTGGAGGATCTGAAATACGAGGGACATACAGGCGAAATTGACGATGTCCTCTCGGCTCTTGAGCAGGGGAGACGCCCCATGATTACCGGGGCGGACGGCAGAAGAACGGTGGAGCTGATCACGGCCATTTATAAGGCGGGCTTTGAAAAGTGTACGGTTTCCCTGCCGATTGACCGGATGGATGAGTACTATACACTGGAGGGCATACAGAAAAATGCCACGCATTTTTATCAAAAAAGCAGGAGTGTGACGAATCTGGACAGCGATCAGGAAATCAGCGTGGGAAATTATTCCTGATGTGGCAGGGGACAGATTCGGAGGAGGTGAAGCATGAGCAGCATGGAGGGTATGAATTACGCGCCGAAAGGGAAGCCGGCTCCGGTTGTCGCGCCGGGAGAGTTTGTCTTTGCCGCGATTGCGTTGGATCATGGACATATTTACGGCATGTGCAATGGTCTTATTGAGGCCGGAGCGGTTTTGAAGTGGGTGTATGACCCGGATCCGGAAAAGGTGAAAAATTTCTGCAGGGTGTTCTCGGGTGTGAAAGCTGCGGCTTCGGAACAGGAAATCTTTAATGACCCGGAGGTGAGGCTGGTCGCCTCGGCCGCCGTTACAGGGCTGCGCTGCGCGCTCGGTCTCAGGGTCATGGACGCCGGCAAGGATTATTTTACGGATAAAGCGCCACTGACCACTCTGGAGCAGCTCCGGCAGGCAAAAGCGAAAGTAAAGGAGACTGGCAGGAAATACATGGTTTATTACAGCGAGCGTATTCATGTCGAGGCCGCTGTGTTTGCCGGACAGCTCATAGAAGAGGGGGCCATCGGCAGGGTGATCCAGGTTCTGGGGCTGGGGCCCCATCGCTTGAGCGCGGCCACCCGCCCCGCATGGTTTTTTGAAAAAGAGAAATATGGCGGGATTCTGTGCGATATCGGGAGCCATCAGATAGAACAGTTCCTTTTTTATACCGGAGCCAGGGATGCCCGGGTTATCAGCAGTCAGGTCGCGAATTACGCTCATCCGGAATACCCTGAGCTGGAGGATTTCGGGGATGCCATGCTGCTGGGGGACAACGGCGCAGTACAGTATTTCCGCGTCGACTGGTTTACCCCGGACGGACTCAGAGCATGGGGGGACGGCAGGACGTTCGTTCTCGGGACCAAGGGCTATATCGAACTGAGGAAGTACATCAATGTCGGCGAGGAGGAATCCGCGAATCATGTTTTTCTTGTGAATGAGGAGGGAGAGCAGCACTTTGAAGTGACCGGGCAGGTGGGTTATCCCTATTTCGGCCAACTGATTCAGGACTGCATAAACCGCACGGAGAATGCCATGACGCAGGAGCATGCGTTCAAGGCGGCGGAGCTGAGCGTAAGAGCTGAGCTGCAGGCAGAGACGATTTCAAACTGGATCTGAGATGTGGCGTTTGAAAGCGGCCCGGTTGCTGTTCTGATATTTTTTGGGAGAGACGCCGACGCGCTCGGAAAAGGTTCTGCAGAAATTCGGATAATTATTAAATCCGGACAGCATGCAGGCATCCGTCACGCTGTGGCCGCCTTCCAGCAGTCCTTTGGCGAGATTGATTCGCTTATTCAGGATATACTGGCTCAGCGGGAGACCGGTGGTCTCCTTGAAGCGTCGGCTGATATAGGCGCCATTATGATAAAACCTCCGGGAAAGCTCAGAGAGGCTGAGAGGATCCGTGAGATTCTGATCGATGTAAAGCATGATGTCCTTGACTAGAACAGGCATGATGTCCGGCAGGGCGGATAGCTTTTCTGCCGAAGCAGAATAATACAGCTTGTTCAGCTTTACCAGAATCTGCAGAAGATAGGAGACCGCCAGAAGATCGTAGCCGAAATCTTTCTGATCCAGAGTGGCCTCCAGGTTTTTGGCCAGAACCAGAAATTCATGGAGATCCAGCCTGCTCAGTTGGATCAGATTGCGGGTGGAAACCGGCCTTTCCAGAAAGCAGTGCGCCAGATTGGTGTCGCCTGTCGAAAAGTCATGGAAGACAGAGGTCTTGATATTGATAACAATGCGGTCGTAGACGGACGAATCAATGAGGGAGGCCCGATGGTATTCATTGGGGCTGATAATCATCAGACTTCCCTCTTTCAGCCGGTAGCAGTGATCTTCTATATAGTAGTTGACAGACCCTTTCATCAGAATAAAAATTTCGCAGCCGTCGTGGAGATGATAATAGGGGAGAACAGCGATTCCGTATTGCTGGTGATTTTTGATTTTACAGTAAATGTTTTCTTCGATAGGTTCAAAAAGCCTTTTCACGCACCGCTCCTTTCCCCGCGGCAAATCCCTGCTTATCTCTGCACGCGGCCGGAGCTGTCTCCGTCGGCGAGCCTTAGAACCTCATCGATGGACACCATATTGAAATCTCCCTCGATGGAGTGCTTGAGGCAGGAGGCGGCCGCGGCAAATTCGATGGTGCGCCGGGAGTCATAGCCGTTTAAGCAGGCGCAGATCAGCCCGCCGCTGAAGCTGTCTCCGCCGCCCACGCGGTCCACGATGTGCATCCGATACGTCCTGCTGAAGCAGCAGGCGTTCCCGTCAAAGAGCATACCGGACCAGTTGTTGTCGCTTGCGGAGAGCGATTCCCGTAGTGTGATGGCTACCTTGGAGAAGCCGAAGCGATCGGCAAGCTGCCTTGCCACGTCCTCATATCCGCTGCGGTTCACTTCGCCTTTTGTCACGTCGGTGTCCGCGGCCCGGATGCCGAAAACATCGGCGGCATCCTCTTCGTTGGCGATGCAGACATCCACATAGCGGCAGAGCTCATCCATCACCCGGCCAGCTTTCTCCTTTGACCAGAGCTTATTTCGGTAGTTCAGATCACAGGAGACGGTAACGCCTGCTTTCCGGGCGGCCCTGCAGGCCTCCAGACAGATGGAGGCAAGCGTATCGTTCAGAGCCGGCGTGATTCCTGTAAAGTGGAACCATTCTGCGCCCTTAAAAATTTCGTCCCAGTTAAAATCGGAAGAGACGGCCTCTGCGATGGAGGAGCCGGCGCGGTCATAAATTACCTTGGAGGGTCGCTGGGAAGCGCCTTTTTCCAGAAAATATATGCCGACCCGGCTTCCGCCCCGGACGATACAGGAGGTATCCACGCCGTATTTTCTGAGGGAATTGACCGCCGCCTGACCGATTTCGTGCTTCGGGAGTCTGGTGACATACGTTACATCAAAACCGTAATTTGCGAGGGAAACTGCGACATTGGCCTCGCCGCCGCCATAGGTGGCGCCGAAAGAATCCGCCTGCACGAAGCGGAGGCAGCCCTCCGGTGCGAGACGCAGCATGATTTCTCCGAATGTGACGACTTTTTTCGACATAGTGCTCAGCCTCTCTTTTCTCTGACGATTGCTGCCGCTTCTCTGGTCAGCGCTGTAATTTTATCGAAATCACCGGCTTTTATGAGATCGTTTTTCACCATCCAGCTTCCGCCGCAGGCCAGAACCCGGTCAAAGGCGAGATAACTGCCGGCGTTTGCGGCGCTGATGCCCCCGGTGGGAAGGAAGCGCATGCCGGTGTAGGGAGCGGAGATGGCTTTGATATAGGCCAGACCGCCGGCCTGCTCTGCGGGGAAGAATTTGACGACGTCCAGACCGTATTCGATGGCCTGCTCCACCTCGCTGGGAGTCGCGCAGCCCGGGACGACGGGGATGCCCTTTTCCACGCAGTATCTGGCGATTTTCGGGTTCAGTCCGGGGCTTACGATGAACTTCGCACCGGCTGCTGCGGCACGGTCAACCTGCTCTGTGGTAAGCACGGTCCCCGCGCCGGTCAGCATGTCCGGGAACGTCTCTGTGATGCTGCGGATCGCTTCCTCGGCGGCGGCGGTGCGGAATGTTACCTCCGCGCAGGGGAGGCCGCCCTCACAGAGCGCTTTCGCGAGAGGCACCGCATCTGCCGGGGTGTCGAGCACTACGACCGGGACGATGCCGATCCGTCCGATTTTCTTTAAGATTTCGTTCATTCGCTTCCTCCGTTTTTGTAAAAGCTGTTCGCTGGCCGTATTCTCCGATATTATTATGCAGAGAATTGTTCCACGATATGAAATAGAATTTCGTAATATGGCCCGAATTTGATTTCAGCGTACTACGAACCACAAAAAAGTCAAGTAGAAAAAACGGAAATTCAGCAGCCTTTCCGACATTTTCTTGACTGTTGCGGCAAGAGAAAGGAAATGATAGTATTATTCCGCAATGTGAAACCTGTGATTACGGAGGAGAATTTACCTGCGGGAAATTCTCCTCGCGGATGCTGCGAAGAACGCGGCAAGGAGTGTAATTGTGGAAAACAAAAATCCGATACAGGTGGCGGCCAGGCTGTTTGATGTACTGGAACTCCTTTCTGAAAACGACCCTATGGGCCTTTTTGATATCAGCGCCCGTCTTGGCCTGAACAAGAGCACGGCGCACAGGATACTTTGCTCTCTGATTTATATGGGCTATGCCGTGCAGGAGGACGGACAATACCGGGCCAGCTTTAAGCTGGTGCAGCTTGCGGATGAGATCATGAGCCGGACGGACATTGTAAGGCTGGCGCATCCTTATCTCCGGCGGCTCATGGAGCAGGCGGGGGAGACGGTCCATCTGGTGCAGAGAGAGGGCGCAGGTGCCGTTTACATCGACAAGGTGGAATCCCGGGCCGACGGAATCCAGATGGTGTCACGGATTGGGAGAAAGATTCCTCTGTTCTGCTCGGGCGTGGGAAAGGCCATCGCGGCGGAGCTTTCGGAGGAAGAGCGGAGGGCTGTCTGGGAAAGCAGCGAAATCGTCCGACTTACACCCTATACGATTACGGATTACGGGCAGTTTCTTCATGAACTCGAAGAAACCAGAAAAAGGGGTTATGCGCTGGACAACGAGGAGAATGAAACGGGGGTCCGCTGCATTGCGGTCAGCCTCAGGGATTATGCCGGCAGGCCCCGTTATGCGCTCAGTATATCGGCGCCGGTGATGCGTATGGACAATGACCGCATCCGTGAGCTGTCGGGATATATCCTGAAAACCAGAGAAGAGATAGAAAAAAATTTCTGAGAGGAGCCTCGAAATATGAAACAGGTACGGGTCGGCGTCGTCGGCATAGGCAATATGGGAAGCGCTCATGCTGTCAGTATTTTTCAAGGGAAAGCCGGCGGTCTTTCTCTGGCTGCGGTGTGCGACATCAGCCGGAGCAGACGGGAATGGGCAGAGGCCGCATTCGACGGACGGGTAAAAATCTTTTCGGATTACCGGGAGCTCCTGAAAGATGGGGAGCTTGAGGCGGTGATCATTGCCACGCCCCATTTTCTGCATCCGGAGATAGCGGGAGCGGCATTGAAAGGCGGTTTCCATGTTCTGACGGAAAAACCGGCGGGAGTTTTTACTTCCGCGGTGCGCAGAATGAATGCGGCTGCGGCGGAGAGCGGCAAGGTATTTTCCATTATGCTGAACCAGCGAACTGACCCGCTGTTCCAGCGGCTTAAGGAGAGCATAGAGGAAGGCCGGCTGGGAGAAATCAAGAGCATGGTCTGGATTGTGAATAACTGGTACCGCACGCAGGCCTATTATGATTCAGGGAGCTGGCGGGGAACGTGGTCTGGGGAGGGGGGAGGCATTCTCATCAATCAGTGTCCCCACAATCTGGATATCTGGCAGTGGCTCATCGGTGTGCCGGACAGGATCCGGGCGGTCTGTAGAACGGCCCGGTACCATGATATTCAAGTGGAGGACGATGTTGCCATCTATGCGGAATACCAGAGTGGCGTCAGCGCCTGCTTTATCTCATCAACCGGAGAATATCCCGGGACAAACCGGCTGGAAATCAGCGGGAGCCGGGGGAAAGCGGTGGCGGAGAACGGAAAGCTCAGGCTGTATCTCATGGACTGCGATGAGAGAGAGCTGTGCCGAAGCTCGGAGCAGGCCATGCCGGAGCCCCCTGTGAGCTTTGAGGAATATGGGGAAGAGGAAACGGAGGATGGGCATATCCTGATTCTCAGAAACTTTGCAGCGGCCATCCGGAACGGAGAAAAGCTCATCGCGCCCGGAGAAGAAGGGCTGAACAGCCTCTGGATCAGCAATGCGGCCTATCTGTCGCAGTGGACCGGGGACTGGGTGGAGCTGCCGCTGAATGAGGTGTTGTTTGAGGCCCTCTTGAAAGAGCGGCAGGAGAGGGAAAAACAGGATTTCTCCGACGCGCTGCGGCATCAGAAAGAGGAGCCGCAGGAGGCAGCAGCGCGCGGCAGGGAGCCAGGGACATCGGATGAAGTTTATGAGAGGCGCTGGTCCGTCCGCTGGTAATTTCGGCCTGCGGCCGTCGGCGTTACGGTGCGGCGGCAGATGCTCCCGGCGGTCTGCGCCCTCCGTCCTCTACCTCCTGCCGGCCCTGCTCTTTCTGCCGGAATTTGCGGGCAAATTCACTGGGGGACAGGCCGTACTCCTTTTTGAAAGCGCGGAAAAAGGCCGAATAATCCCGGAAGCCGCACTGCAGGCAGGTCCGTGTGATGTCCGCGCCGCTAAGAATCGCGTTCCGGCTCATGGACAGGCGCTTTTTGATGATGTAGCGGTGGACCGGCAGCCCGAAATTCTGCTTGAAGATATGGGCAATGTGGTATTTGCTGACAAACAGGGCGTCGGCGATTTCGTCCAGCGTGAGCTCGCCGTCGATGTTGTTCTCAATATAAGAGAGCACATTCTCATAGAGCTCCTGCCCGCTCTTCTGGGAAGCGGGATTTTCCGCCTCATAGATTTTTCGGTTGAGGAACAGCACCAGCTCCCGGACGGACAGAGCGATCTGCTCCTCCTTTCCGAAACGCTCGAAGCGGAGCTCCTCCAGAAGCTCGATGACCCGGGCCTGCAGCGCGTTAAAGCTGAACGGATCGAAATGGAAGACGTACTTCCCGCTGTGGCGGCTGCATTCGGCGGCATAGCCGTAGTCCGGGGACAGGGACAGCAGATGGTCAAAAAACTGCCTTCCGATCCAGAAGATGAACCTCCGGTATGGGATAGAGGGATTGTGGACGACAGGGTAATGCGCCGTTCCCGGCGGAATGAGGATGATATCCCCGACGGTGAGGCGCTGGGTGCTGCCGCCGACGCAGATGGACATATCGCCGTCCAGAAAGATATAGAATTCATAGTAGCCGTGGCTGTGGGGAGCCACGGCTTTCATATTGATATCAGAGTAATAGTAGAGCTCAAAATCCCGGGACAGCATATACTGGCGGGACTGAAAGGAGGACTGCAGATTTTTTTTCATAGGAACCTCCATGCCGAAGCGCCCCTCAGCGAGGTACACGCCGCAGGTATCCTGCGCCGGCGCGCTGTTTGCCATGCTGTCCCTTTGCCTGCCAGCATGTTTCGTTTGTGAAAAAGGTCTGCTCAGGCGTTTTTTTCATCATATCCCGAAAGCGCAAGCTTTGCAATGTGAACAACAATCGCTCCAATGTCTTTTCCGGGGCGGGAGGGGCATAGTAGAAACAGAGGAAGCCGTCCGGGCCGGTGCGGCCCGTGAGGATGTTCAGGAGGAACAGAGATCAGGAGGAAGATAGATCAGGAGGGACAGGGATTATGGAGATGACATTGCGGTGGTACGGCTCTGCGTTCGACACGGTCAGTCTGGAGCAGATCCGGCAGATTCCCGGTGTGACGGGCGTGATTACGACGCTTTACGACAAGCAGCCCGGCGCGCTCTGGACGCAGGAGGAGATTCACGCCCTGAAAGAGGAGGTGGAGGCCGACGGGCTCCGGATCGCAGGCATTGAGAGTGTCAACGTGCATGACGAGATCAAGACCGGCGGGCCGGACAGAGACAGGTATATCGACAACTACATCCGCTGCCTTGAGGCGCTGGGCCGGGAGGACATTCATCTGGTGTGCTATAACTTCATGCCGGTGTTCGACTGGACCAGAACGGAGCTGGCCCGGGTCCGCCCCGACGGCTCCACGGTGCTTGCCTATAATCAGGCGGCGGTGGATGCGCTGGACCCGGAGAAGATGTTTGCCTCGATCGCCGCGGACACGAACGGCGCCGTCATGCCCGGCTGGGAGCCGGAGAGAATGGCCCGGGTGCGGGAGCTCTTCGAGCTGTACCGGGACATCGACGAGGAGAAGCTCTTTGAGAATCTGAAATATTTTCTGGAGAGAATCATGCCGGTGTGCGACCGCTATGATATCAACATGGCGATTCACCCGGATGACCCCGCATGGAGCGTGTTCGGTCTTCCCCGCATCATCACAAGCAAGGAGAACATTCTCCGGATGACCCGCATGGTGGACAATCCCCACAACGGCGTCACGTTCTGCTCCGGCTCCTACGGCACCAACCGGAACAACGATCTGCCGGATATGATACGTTCCCTGAAAGGAAGAATCCATTTTGCGCATGTGAGGAATCTGAAATTCAATTCGTCGGATGACTTTGAGGAGGCGGCGCACCTGTCCTCGGACGGGAGCTTCGATATGTATGAGATCATGAAAGCCCTGTATGATATCGGCTTTGAGGGCCCCATCCGCCCGGATCACGGCAGAATGATCTGGGGCGAGACGGCGATGCCGGGCTACGGTCTCTACGACCGGGCGCTGGGCGCGGCGTATCTGAACGGACTCTGGGAGGCAATCGACAAGAGCAGCCGGAGATCGGAGTGCGGCGGCAGAGCGGAAGGACATCATGAAGCTGAATGAAAACGGACTGAGAAACCGGGAGATTTGGGAGAGCAGGGGCTATGCGCTGCCGAAGTTTGACCGGGCGAAGATGATCGAGGAGACGAAAGAGAATCCGGTGTGGGTGCATTTCGGAGCAGGGAATATCTTCCGGGCGTTTCATGCCGCCGCCGCGCAGAAGCTTCTGAACGAGGGCATCATGGACAGAGGCATCATCGTGGCGGAGGGCTTTGATTACGAAATTATTGAAAAGGAGTACCGGCCGAATGACAATTACTCCATTCTGGTGACATTAAAGAGCGACGGAAGCATCGAACGGACCGTGGTGGGTTCCATCGCCGAGTCCTGTATTCTCGACAGCGGAAATGCTGCAGAATTCGGTCATTTGAGGGAAATCTTCCGGAAGGATTCCCTGCAGCTGTGCAGCTTTACCATCACAGAAAAGGGTTACCTGCTTGTGAACGCGGCCCGGGAGACGCAGCCCGCGGTACAGGCGGATTTTCAGAACGGGCCGGGCAGACCGGAGAGCTACATAGGCAAGGTGGCGGCGCTCCTGTACGAGCGCTTCCTCGCGGGAGCAAAGCCGGTCGCCATGGTGTCCACGGATAACTGCTCTCATAACGGAGACAGGCTGCACGCCGCCATGAGCGCCTTTGCGGAGGCGTGGGAGAGGAACGGCAGGGCAAAGGCCGGCTTTGCCGCCTATGTCAGTGACCGGACGAAAGTCTCTTTTCCGTGGAGCATGATCGACAAGATCACGCCCCGTCCGGATGCCTCCGTGGAGGAGCTTCTGAAGCGGGACGGGCTGGAGGAGCTGGAACCCGTGATCACATCCAAAAACACGTATGTGGCGCCCTTTGTCAACGCGGAGGAGACGGAATATCTTGTGATCGAGGATGCGTTTCCGAACGGGCGGCCGGCGCTCGAGAGAGCGGGCATCCTGTTCACGGACAGGGAGACGGTGGACAAGGTGGAGCAGATGAAGGTCTGCACCTGCCTGAATCCGCTGCATACCGCGCTGGCTGTCTTCGGCTGTCTTCTGGGCTATACCAGAATCAGCGAGGAGATGAGGGATGCGGAGCTCGTGAGCCTCGTGCGCGACATCGGCCGTGCGGAGGGGCTCCCAGTGGTCACGGACCCCGGAGTGCTGGATCCCGGAACGTTTCTTGACACGGTGCTGAACGTCCGGCTTCCCAATCCGTTCATGCCGGACACGCCGCAGAGGATCGCCTCGGATACCTCGCAGAAGCTCGCCATCCGTTTCGGGGAAACCCTCAAAAATTATAGGAAGACCGGGAGAGACCCGGCGCTCCTCCGGAAAATCCCGCTGGTTTTTGCGGGCTGGCTCCGCTATCTCATGGCGGTGGACGATGAGGGGGAGACGTTTGCGTTGAGTCCCGATCCGATGGTTCCGGATATTCTGGACTATGTGTCCGGCCTGAAGCTGGGAGAGCGCTTTGACCCCGAGCCGCTCCGGCCCCTGCTGGCCGATGCCTCTGTTTTCGGCGTGGATCTCTGGGAGTACGGGCTGGCGGAGCGGGTGCTCGGTTATCTGGAGGAGCTGACGGCCGGCGTACATGCGGTCCGGGAGACGCTGCGGAGGTATGCGTGAAGCGATGAAAGAGTTTATGGGGGAAGATTTTCTTCTTGATACGGAAACCGCGAAGCGCCTGTATGATGCTTACGCGAAAGACATGCCGATCATTGATTACCACTGCCACCTCTCCCCGCAGGAGATTTATGAGGATGTGCGCTTCGGCAGCATCACGGAGCTGTGGCTGGGAGCGGATCACTACAAGTGGCGTCAGATGCGCGCGAACGGGACGCCGGAGCGCTTTATCACCGGAAACGGAGATGATTTTGAAAAATTCCGCTGCTGGGCAAAGACGCTGGAGGCGGCGGTGGGGAATCCCTTGTATCACTGGAGCCATCTGGAGCTGAAGCGGTATTTCGGCTTCGGGGGACAGCTCTGCGAGGATAACGCCCGGGAGGTATGGGAGCTCTGCAATGAAAAGCTTCGCTCCCCGGAGATGTCGGCGAGAGGCCTGATCAGGAGCTCGCACGTAGAGCTTCTTTGCACCACCGACGACCCGGCGGACAGTCTGGAATATCACCGTAAGCTCCGGGAGGAGGACTTTTCCGTAAGAGTGCTCCCCGCGTGGCGTCCGGACCGGGCGATCGACATCGAGAAAGCGGATTATGCAGACTATATGAAGAAGCTCTCCGAGGTCAGCGGCGTGAGGATAGAGGGCTTTGCGGAGCTCCTTGAGGCGCTGCGGGCAAGGCTCCGGTTTTTTGCGGACAACGGCTGCAGCATTTCCGATCACGGCCTTGCGGGCGTCGTGTATGAGCCGGCCTCGTTTGAGGAGGCGGATCGGATCTTCCGGAAGAGGCTGGCCGGAGAGACGCTTTCCGGGTGTGAGCGCAGAAAGTTCCGGACGGTCCTCATGCTGGCGCTGGGAGAGGAATATGCGCAGCGGAACTGGGTGATGCAGCTCCACTATGGCGTGCAGCGGAATCTGAACCGCAGGCTTTTTGAGGCGCTGGGGCCGGACGCCGGGGCCGACGCCATCGGGGATCAGAGCTCTGCCGCAGAGCTGGGGCGGTATCTTGATGCGCTGGCGGAGAAAAGCTCTCTTCCGAAGACCATCGTCTATTCCCTGAACCCTGCGGACAACGCCGTGATCGATACGATCATCGGCTGCTTTCAGGACGACAGCGCCGTAGGCAAGCTCCAGCACGGCTCGGCGTGGTGGTTCAACGATCATCGGGTCGGCATGGAGGCGCATATGACCTCTCTCGCCAATTTGGGGCTCCTCGGCAATTTCATCGGGATGCTCACGGATTCGAGGAGCTTTCTGTCCTACACAAGGCACGAATATTTCCGCCGTATCCTGTGCGGCTTCATCGGCAGACTGGTGGAAAACGGGGAGTACCCCAATGACGAACGGCTGCTGCGGAAGCTCGTGGAGGGGATTTCGTACCGGAATGCAAAGCGGTATTTCGGCTTCTGAGGCGCCGCGTCAATATTGAAAAATTTGCTTTTTCAAGAGTCGACGGGGGGATTTTCAAGCGCCAGCAGGAAGCGCTTCCGCTCCAGCCCTCCGGCATAGCCGGTCAGCGACCCGTCCGCCCCGATGACCCGGTGGCAGGGGACGATGATGGAGATGGGATTATGCCCCACTGCGCCGCCCACAGCCCGGGCGGATGCGGGGGGCATATTTTTTTCGCGGGGGAGAGCGGCGGCGATATCACGGTAGCAGCTTGTCTGTCCGTAGGGGATGGCGAGCAGGCGCGACCAGACCTCGCGGCGGAACGCCGTCCCGCGCAGGAGGAGGGGCGGCGTGAAGTCTGGTTTCTCCCCGCGGAAGTAGATATCGAGCCAGCGGGCGGTCTGCGTAAAGACCGGGAGCTCTTTGGCAGCAGCGCCGTCCGCCAGATCGGCGGCAAAGTATTTTTGTCCGTCAAACCATAGTCCGGTGAGCGAGTTGCCGTCGCTCGCGAGGGTGATCGCGCCGAGCGGCGACCGGTAACGGCTGATATAGTCCATGAGTGGAGCCTCCTTTCCGTGTGCGTTTCTGCATTCTTTCCTAATTATCTGTTATTATTTTCCTATTATCCTATTATAAAGTGGAAGTTATAAGGTGGGGGGATAAAAAAGGAAGGTGTTCCCGGAATAATACGGACTACATAACGATTTATAGGAAAAACGCCTGCATAGCCTTTGTGCGTGGCGCATTTGTCAATAGCATAGAATATCGCTGAATCCCCTTCCTAAGAGTCAGAAAGGAAATGAACGATGTTTGAGAAAGTGAACCCTGCGCATCCCGACAAGCTCGGGTTCAAGACCGTGGATGAGAACGCCGAAGAATATATCATGGTGTGCGAGTAAAAATGACTGGCAGGGATATACGCTCCCGGGCGGTCATATGGAACCGGGAGAATCTTTCGTTGATGCGGTTACCCGTGAAATGAAAGAAGAAACAGGGTTAGACATAAAGAATCCTCGTCTTGTTGGCGTGAAGCAATTTCCAATCAAGGACGGACGGTATGTTGTTCTTCTGTTCAAGACTACCGAATTTAATGGGATGGTCGTATCTTCTGACGAGGGACAGATGGAATGGGTGGAAAGCAATCGCCTGTTAGAGATAAATACGGTCGATGATTTTGAAGACTTGATGCGGGTAATAAGCGATCCGGTTCTGACGGAATTTCAGTACATAGTCGATGAGGGTACATGGATAGTCTCCATAAAATAGCTTGCGAGTTTAAACAAATGATACTGAGAAATTTCAAAAAAGAAGATGCGCCGATTATAGCGGGGTGGCTTCAATCAGAAGATGAATTATATAAGTGGTCTGCCGACAGATTTAATAAGTATCCGCTTACGGGGGATGACATAAACGGAAACTATGCACCTCAAATTGAATCAGGACGTGGTTTTGTTATAGTCGATCCTTTGCTCAGAGGAAAAGGATACGGAAGAGAATTACTCAGGCTTGGGATAAGGTATGTAAGAGAACACCTTGCTACTTCAAGGATTGATTTGGGTGTATTTGAGAATAATGAGAGTGCGAGACATTGTTATGAAGCAGTAGGATTTACGAAGTATGCCAAGAGGGAATGCGAGATGCCGATAGGCACTTGGAACTGTATGGATATGGAGTTGTTTATAGAAAAAACGCTTGAAACAGAGCGCTTAATCCTGCGCCGCTGGGAAGAAAGCGATGCAGAGGATTTATACAAATATGCCAGTGATCCCGATGTGGGTCCGATTGCAGGGTGGCCGGCACATCAGAGTTTAGATGAAAGTCTGGATGTGATAAAAAATGTCTTCAACGGCAAAGAGGCTTATGCTGTCTGCCTGAAAGAAGACGGAAAGGCTATTGGGGCAATAGAACTGAAGCTGAACGGGCATACCGATATGACCGACCGGGATGACGAATGCGAGATGGGCTACTGGCTCGGAAAACCGTTCTGGGGTCAGGGCATTATGCCGGAAGCCGTGAAGGAAATGCCCTGTCATGCTTTTGAGGACTGTGGTATGCAGAAGGTCTGGATCGGCTATTACGAAGGCAATACCAAGTCCAAGCGCGTTCAGGAAAAATGCGGATTCAAGTATCAGTGGAAATCGGAGAATATGGATGTTCCGTTGATGCACGAAAAAAAGACAGGTCATGTGAGCCTGATAACGAAGGAAGATTGGCTTTCGTGGAAGCAAATCGGGAGTTGTGGGGGTAATCACAGTGAATGAATTTAACGAATACGTTCGTGAGGCTTTTTCCGCAGCCGGTGATATTGTCATAAAATCCATGATGGGCGGATATCTTGTATACCTCAATGGTAAGCTGATAGGTGACATTTGCGATAATGAACTTTTTTGAAGAGAACACCTACATCGGACAGGCTACTTGCAGATTCCGAACTGCGTTATCCGTATGAAGACTCAAAAACACGGATGCACGTATTCGACAGATTTGAGGATACAGATTTAATTGCAGAATTACTGGAAGGTATGTATGCAGAACTGCTCGAAAAGAAACCAAAGAAAGCCAAATGAGACTGATCAATTCCAGTTTCACAAGGAGAATGAAATGTACGCACAAACAGCCCTAAAACCGAATCCCTTACTCCGTAACGGTGCATATGGACACGTTTGCAGGGATGTGCAAAAATGCACACGGGGGTGTTCATCGTTAAGGGGTAGAAATAGGCTGCCGTTATGTTGTATCAAATTAGACACGGCAACAGAAAAAGCGAACATTGAGGAGCAAAAAGCGAACATTGAAAAGGAATTCACATCTAAAACTGCTTCTCATGTTTGCAAATTGTTAGATGCGTTTGGCTTCCGGAACATCTTCGGCAGATCGGATATTCAGGAAATCAGGCCAAATGCCCCGCTGCTCTGCGGCGGGGCATTTGGCTGTCAGAAGCCCGTTTCACGGTCTGCTTTCGTCCTTTGTAAAGTTTGTCATGGCGCCGTTTGGCGGATATGATAGAATCAAGCTGTCGGAAATTCTGAATACAGAAAAATGCTCGAATACGGAAAAGTGCCCGCATATAGGACAGGGCCCGAATACAGGAGAACAGGTCTATGGATGCGGATGAAAGCGTAAGACGTCCGGAGGAAACCGGCGCGGCGCCGGAGACGGGGACAGAACCGGCGGGTGAGAGCGGCGTCGTCGATACGGACTTTATCTATGAGAAGATCAAGCAAAGACCTCTGAACCGGAAAAAGCTCGCCCGCCGGACGGCGATCACGGCCTGCATGGCGGTTCTGTTCGGCGCGATCGCCTGTATGGTCTTTCTTCTCCTTGAGCCGTTTTTCAGCAATCTGATGAGCCCGAAGAGCACGGTGCGCACGATTTCCTTTCCCGAGGAGACGCAGCGGGAGGAGATGAAGCCGGAGGACATGATCGCGGACGATTCGGAATTTGCCTCGAGCGTGGCGAACGAAGCCGCGCAGGCCGCCGCGTCCGCGGTGGCGGCGCAGCAGGCGGCCAATTCGGTCGATGTCTCGCAGGTGGAGGCGCTGGTGAGGCAGATTCTCACGGAGCGCTCCACGGAAATATCGGATTACACAAGAACCTACAATCTTCTGAAAAGCATTGCGGGCGAGGCGGAAAAATCCGTGGTGGTCGTCACCGGCATCACCTCGGATTACGACTGGTTCAATGACGCCTACGAGACCTCCGGCAGAGTCTCCGGGGTGATTCTTGCGGACAACGGCGAAAAGCAGCTCATTCTGTGTCCGCTGAAAGCGGTCAAGGGGACAGACCGGATACGGGTCACCTTTTGCGACGGCTCGCAGCATACGGCGGAGCCTGTGGCGGAGGACAGCCTGTGTGGCCTTGTGGTGCTCGGAGTGAAGAATGCGGAGCTCTCTCAGGAGACGCTTTCCTCGATCGGGGCCTGTTCTCTCGGGAGCTCTGCGGCCTCGGACCTCTCCGGGACGCCGGTTATTTCCATCGGGGCGCCGAATGGGCAGCCGGGCACCATCAGCTGCGGCATCATCACGGGAAACGCGCCGAATCCGGATATCACGGACACGAAGCTCCGTCTTTTCACCACGGACATCTACGGGAGCACGGCCTCGTCGGGCGTCCTGATCGATCTGGGAGGCAAGGTCGTGGGGATCACCGATACCGGCTATAACCCGGCCGATATGCGCAACATGCTGAGCGCGATCGGGATCACGGAGCTTAAGCCGCTCATCGAAAAGCTGTCCAACGGGGAGAAACGCAGCTATTTCGGCGTGCACGGGAGTGACGTCACGCAGGCGGCGCATGAGGAGCAGGATATTCCCTACGGAGCGTATGTCCGCCGGACGGAAATGGATTCCCCCGCGATGGAGGCCGGCATTCAGAGCGGCGATATCATTACCATGTTCGCCGGGACGGAGATCAATGATTACGGAGGACTGTGCGCCGCGGTGCTCTCGGCCTCTCCGGGGAGCGCCGTCCGCGTGAAGCTCCTGCGCATGAGCATGTCCGGCGGCTATGAGGAGATCACGGTCACGGCGACGATAGGACAGATATGAACGAAAAGGTACTGCGCATCACCGAATACAACCGAATCATCGACCAGCTCATGCAGTGCGCGACCTCCGAGCCGGGGAGAGCGCTCTGCCGGGAGCTTGTGCCGCTGTGCACGCTTTCCGAGATCTCACGGGCGCAGGACGAGACGGAGGATGCGCTCTCGTATATCTTCCGCAAGGGCACGGTGAATTTCGGGGGAAACAGGGATTTTTCCTCCGCGTTCCGCGCACTCACGATCGGAGCGTCCTTAAGCGCGCCGGAGCTGCTTCATCTGGCGGCGTTTCTTGAGAATGTGGCCCTTGTCCGCGCCTACGGCAGGACCGGAACGGACGGGACGGAGGAGGAGCAGAGAGAGGGCGTGCGGGACACGGTCTTTGACCTCTTTGACTGCCTTGTGCCGATGACGCGCCTCGCCTCGGAGATTCGCCGCGTGGTGCTCTCTGAGGAGGATATCGCGGACGATGCGAGCCCGGAGCTCAAACGGATACGCCGCGGCATTCTGCAGGCCAATGAGAAAATCCACAGCCAGCTTCAGCGGATGGTGAACGGGAGTGCTTCCGTCTATCTGCAGGACAGCATCATCACGACCCGGGACGGCCGCTACTGCCTCCCGGTCAAGGCCGAGAACAAGAGTCAGGTGCCGGGCATCGTTCACGATCAGTCCTCGACGGGCTCCACGCTCTTCATCGAGCCGGCGGCGGTGGTCGAGCAGAACAACGCGATCCGCGCGCTGGAAATCGAGGAGACGAGGGAAATCGAGCGCATCCTTGCCGAGCTGTCGGCGCAGGCGGGCGAGCACCTGATGGAGCTGCGGGACAATGCGAAAAACATGACGGCGCTGGATTTCATCTTTGCCCGCGCCTCTCTTGCAGCCGCGCAGAACGCCTCGCGTCCGGTATTCAACGAGGAGGGGCGCATCGCGCTCCGCAAGGCGAGGCACCCGCTCATCGACCCGAAGCGGGTTGTGCCGACCGACATCGCGCTGGGCGCGGATTTCAGCATGGTGGTCATCACGGGGCCGAATACGGGGGGAAAAACCGTGACGCTCAAGACCGTGGGGCTTCTGGAGCTCATGGGGATGGCCGGGCTCCATATACCGGCGGGGGACCGGAGCGAGCTTGCGCTGTTCCGGGAGGTGTACGCCGATATCGGCGACGAGCAGAGCATCGAGCAGAACCTCTCCACGTTCAGCGCGCATATGACTTCGATTGTCGATATTCTCCGCCGGGCGGACCGGGCATGTCTGTGCCTCTTTGACGAGCTGGGAGCCGGGACGGACCCCGCGGAGGGCGCGGCTCTCGCCATTTCGATCCTGAATTATATGCACGTCCGCGGGATCCGAACGCTGGCCACCACGCATTACAGCGAGCTCAAGGTTTACGCCATGCGCACCGAGGGCGTCATGAACGCGAGCTGCGAGTTCGATGTCGAGACGCTTCAGCCGACCTATCACCTGATCATGGGCGTCGCCGGCAAGTCCAATGCCTTTGCCATCTCGTCCAAGCTGGGACTTCCGAAGTACATCATCGAGACGGCGCGGGAGCAGCTCAGCCAGGAAACCCGCAATTTTGAGGATCTTCTCGGGGAGCTCGAGGACAGCCGGCGCAGCGCGGAGAAGCTGAAAGACGAGGCGGAGGAGCTCCGGAAGCAGCTTGAAAGACGGGAAAAGGAAATTGCGAACCGGGAGCAGCTCTTTGAAAAGCGCAGAGAGGCGCTGCTCCAAAAGGCAAATGAACAGGCGCGGGACATTCTCGCGGAGGCAAAAAAGGAGGCGGACGAGGCGATCTCCGAGCTTCGGCGCGCCTCGCTCTCAGGAGGAGACGGACGGCACGCGGACACCGCGCAGATGGAAAGAATTCGCTCGTCCCTCCGGGGAAAGGTTTCCTCCCGGAATGAAAAGCTGCAGTACAGGGCGGAGAAAGAACGAAAGGGACACGTCCGGGCGGAGGAGCTGGTGCTCGGCGACCGGGTACGGATCCTGTCGATGGGACTCTCCGGGACGGTTTCGTCTCTCCCGGACAAGAAAGGAAAACTGTTCGTGCAGTGCGGCATCATCCGGACGCAGACGCAGATAGACGAGATTGAGCTGATCCCGGAGGACGCTGCGGGACACGCGCTTTCCGGGGCGGAGAGGCGGCAGCGCGGCTTTCGGAACGGGGGAGGACAGAGGACGGAGAGTGCATCCCGGGGAGAGATGGACCTGTCGCGCTCCTCCGGTATCTCGGCGGAGATCAATCTCCTTGGCATGACGACGGACGAGGCCGTCATGCAGCTCGATAAATATCTGGACGATGCGAGAATGTCCCACCTCCGCAGCGTCCGCGTGGTACACGGAAAGGGAACCGGAGCACTCCGCGGCGCGGTGCAGAATTATCTGCGCCGGCAGAAATGGGTCAAGGCCTACCGGCTCGGAGACTTCGGCGAGGGCGATGCCGGCGTGACCATCGTCACGCTGGACTGACAGGGGCCTCGGAACACCCAAAATGCTTCGGCATGAGGATTACTATGATGGCAGCAAAACAGAAAATACTGATTGTGGATGACGACGCCAATATCGCGGAGCTGGTGAGCCTGTATCTGGTCAAGGAATGCTATGACACCCGCATCGTCGGCGACGGGGAGTCGGCGCTCGAGGCGGCGGTGAGCTACGCCCCCAATCTGATTCTCCTTGACCTGATGCTGCCCGGAGTCGACGGCTATCAGGTCTGCCGCGAGCTCCGGACAAAAAGTCAGGTGCCGATCATCATGATGTCGGCCAAGGGAGAGGTATTCGATAAGGTGCTCGGGCTGGAGCTCGGCGCGGATGACTACATCGAAAAGCCCTTTGACACCAAGGAAATGGTCGCGCGGGTCAAGGCGGTGCTGCGGCGGAGCCGCCCGCAGAACGCCGCCCTGCCGGAGCAGGAGGAGAAGATCGTGAGCTATGCGAAGCTTACAATCAACCTCACGAACTATTCGGTGCTCTATCAGGGCCGCCCGGTGGAGATGCCGCCGAAAGAGCTGGAGCTTCTGTACTTCCTCGCCTCCGCGCCGAACCGGGTGTTTACGAGGGAGCAGCTTCTCGATCAGATCTGGGGCTATGAATACATCGGGGACACGCGGACGGTCGATGTCCATATCAAGCGGATCCGGGAGAAGATCAACGACCATACGAGCTGGAGAATTACGACAATCTGGGGGATCGGCTATAAATTCGAGACGATGGGCTGATGAAAAAGACTCTGTATCTGAAATTCATATTTGCCTATCTGCTTTTCGCAGTGTTCGGCTTCATTGTGGTTGCGACCTTTGTCTCGAGCATGACCACGGAGTACGAGAGACGGGAGACGGCAGATGACATGTACCGTGAGGCGACGCTGATCGCCAATACCTATGCGGCGGATCTCTACAATTCCGAGACTTCGTTGGATTCCGTGCAGCGTCAGCTGAGGTCGATCGGCACCTTTCTCGGGGCAGAGATCTGGATTCTCAACCCGTCGGGACGCATGGTGGCGAGCTCGGCGGAGCCGGTGGACCCGTCGGCGGAGCTCTATGTCGAGGGCTTTGACCCGGGAGCGGCCGGTGACGCGCAGTATGTGGTCGGCGATTTTTTCGGCCAGTTTGACGCGCCGCAGCTCTCCGTATCGGCACCGATCACCGGAGGCTACCGGATCAAGGGCTATGTCTGCATCCATATGCCGTATTCCCGGATCGTGAAATCGGTGAACAGCCTGCTGAATATCTCCTATCTGGAGCTGGTGGTGCTGTTTCTTCTTTCTCTGATTATCCTGATCTTCTTTACGGAAATGATTTACCGTCCGCTGCGCAGGATCACGACGGCGACGGAGCAGTATGCCGCCGGAAACATGCACTATCGTTTTTCGCTCGACAGCGAGGACGAGATGGGGTATCTCGCCGCCTCGCTGAGCTATATGGCGGCGGAGATCGCGCGACAGGAGGACGACCAGAAAAAGTTCATCGCGAATATTTCCCATGATTTCCGCTCGCCGCTGACCTCGATCAAGGGATTTCTCGAGGCGATGCTGGACGGCACGATTCCGCCGGAAATACATGAAAAATATCTCGGCGTCGTGCTGAATGAGACAAACCGCCTCACCAAGCTGACGAACGGACTGCTTGCCCTCAACAATCTGAGCGCTTCGGGACTGCTGCTGAACCGCAGAGATTTTGACATCAACCGGATGATCCGCGGCGTGGCGGAATCCTTTGAGCAGACCTGCCGTCTCCGCCGGGCCGCTATCGAGCTGGTATTGACCGGCGAGGCACTCTATGTGAATGCCGACGAAGAGAGGATTCAGCAGGTTCTTTACAATCTCGTGGACAATGCGATCAAGTTCAGTCATCATGACAGCGTGATCCGCATCGAGACGACGGAGAAGCACAGCAAGATCTTTATCTCCGTAAAAGACAGCGGAATCGGCATCCCCAAGGAGGATCAGAAGCAGATCTGGGAGCGCTTTTACAAGACCGACCTCTCGCGGGGCAAGGACAAGACCGGGACAGGGCTGGGGCTTTCCATTGTGCGCGAAATCATCCGGGCGCATGGGGAGAACATCAACCTCATCAGCACGGAGGGCGTCGGCAGCGAGTTTATCTTCTCTCTGCCCCGCTCAGCCAAAAATGACGAGCTTGAGGACTGACGGGCGCCGTTCGCGGCGGACCGCAGCGGGGGAGTGACGATGCACATTGTTCTGTATCAGCCGGAGATTCCCAGCAACACCGGCAACATCGGCCGCAGCTGTGCGGCGACGGGCGCGGCGCTCGACCTCATTGAGCCGCTGGGCTTTCTTCTGAATGACAAGACGGTGCGGCGCGCCGGGATGGATTACTGGGAGGCGCTGGAGCTCCACCGCCACGTCAATTATGAGCGCTTTATGCAGAGTATGGAGGCGCACCGCGCGGAGCATTCGGATGCGAAGCTCTGGTTTGCGACAACAAAGGCGAAGCGGATGTATACCGAGGCCTCGTTCGGAGCGAAAGATTTTATTATGTTCGGCCGGGAAAGCGCGGGGATCCCCGAGGAAATTCTTGCGGAGAACGAGCCGCAGTGCATCCGTATTCCGATGGGGAGCGGCGTCCGCTCGCTCAATCTGGCCAATTCCGTGGCGATTGTCCTGTACGAGGCGCTGCGGCAGAATGATTTTGCCGGTCTTGTGCGGGAGGGCGAGCTGCACAGACTTCACTGGCGCGCGTAAAACGGCCGTGCTATGATAGTACAAAGTTTTCCGGGAGGGCGAGCATTATGGATTCGACAGATGAAAAGATTTTGAATGTCATTGAGAAGAACAGCCGCATCAATACCAGAGATCTGGCGGTCATGCTCGGGACGGAGGAGATCGACGTTCTGAACAAGCTCCAGAGAATGGAGGAGAACGGGATCATCTGCGGCTACCACACCATGATCGACTGGGACAGGACGGAGGTCGACCGGGTTACGGCGATGATTGAGGTGCATGTCACACCGCAGCGCGGGCAGGGTTTTGACAAGATTGCCGAGCGCATCTACAAGTACCCGGAGGTGGAATCGGTCTATCTGATTTCCGGCGGCTGTGATCTGATGGTTACGCTGGCGGGCAAGACGTTCAAGGAGGTGGCGCTTTTTGTCACGTCCAAGCTGTCCACGCTGGATACGGTGACCGGGACACAGACCTCATATGTCCTGAAAAAGTACAAGGATCACGGAACCATTCTGGCAAAACCGGAAGAGGATAAAAGGGAGATGATCACGCCGTGAGAGCCGACGAAAATGAAAATATGATAAACGGAAAGCAGGCGGAGCGCCCGGATGTGGCGGGAGCGCTGTCGGAGAAAACCGTCGCGCTTAAGCCCTCGGGGATCCGCAGGTTCTTTGACATCGTCAGCGAAATGAAAGACGCCATCTCCCTCGGCGTCGGCGAGCCCGATTTTGAGACGCCGTGGCATATCAGGGACGAGGGCATTTACTCGCTCGAAAAGGGCAGAACGTTCTATACCTCCAATTCCGGCCTCAAGGAGCTTCGGCAGTCCATAACGAATTATCTCAGTCGGACGCAGGGAATCGCCTACGACCCCATGAGCGAGGTTCTCATCACCGTCGGCGGCTCGGAGGCCATCGATCTGATGTTCCGCGCGATGATCAATGCGGGCGACGAGGTTTTGATCCCCCAGCCAAGCTATGTGTCCTATGAGCCCTGCGCGATTCTGGCGGATGCGAAGCCGGTGATCATTAATCTGAAAGCGGAAAACCTGTTCCGCCTTACGCCGGAGGAGCTGGAGGCGGCCTGTACGGAGCGCTCGAAGATTCTGGTTCTGCCGTTCCCGAACAATCCGACCGGTGCGATCATGACGAGAGAGGATCTGGAGGCGCTCGTTCCGGTCATTGAGAAGCGTAATCTGTTTGTGCTGTCGGATGAGATATACGGCGAGCTGACCTATGCGGGGAAGCATGTTTCGATTGCCGCCCTCCCGGGGATGCGGGACAGAACCGTTCTTGTGAACGGCTTTTCAAAGGCCTATGCGATGACGGGGTGGAGACTGGGCTATGCCTGCGGCCCGCGGGAGCTGATCCATCAGATGACGAAGATTCACCAGTATGCGATCATGTGCGCGCCGACTACCTCGCAGTACGCGGCCATCGAGGCGCTCGACAAAGGCGACGCCGATGTGGAGATGATGCGGGAATCGTACAATGAGCGCCGCCGCTACGTGGTGAATGAGCTCCGGGGCATGGGCATTCCGGTCTTTGAGCCGGAGGGGGCCTTTTATGTTTTCCCGGATGTTTCGGAGTTTGCCATGAGCAGCGAGGAGTTTGCGACAAGACTGCTGAAAGAGAAAAAGGTCGCGATCGTGCCGGGGACGGCGTTCGGCGACTGCGGGGAGGGGTTCCTGCGGATTTCCTACGCCTATTCCATCGAGAATCTGAAAAAGGCGCTGGGAAGACTGGGAGAATTCGTGGCGGAGCTGCGTTCACAGTCTGTTCATATTTAATTTAATAATTCTTCAAAACAGACACAAACTTTGTACACGATTGAAAAGTAATATATAACCATAAGATACAGCAAGGGAACCAAAGCCCACATCGAGGTTCGTTTTACTAATAACTTTTTCATAATATTGCCGGGTGTCCGCAAGGATATCCGGCATCCTCCCTTTTATGGGAGCTTTTTTGCGTTAAGAGCTTTTTACATTAAGAACTTTTTGCATTAGGGCTTTTGCGTGCGGCGGAAGCGCCGCGGGAAACTCGGCTGCGCCGCGGCGGTGCGCCGAGAGGGGACGCCGCTCTCCCGGGCGGCGGAGCGCTTCACCTCACCGGTCCGTGCGCCGAAGCAGCAGGGCGAATTTTTCCTCGTAGCCCGCAAAATTGTAGTTCTGCGCATCCTCGTCGTCAAACACATCGAACCGGACCTTTCGGTTGACGAACGGATCGTCTCCGATCACCTGCACCCGACGGTCCAGAAAGCATTCCGGCGCTTCATAATAGGGATCGAACATATTTACGACGGCGTCGCCGCTGTCATCCGTGCAGATGCCGTTTAACAGGGCATAGTGGAGGTCGCCCTCGTTCAGGAGACAGGATACGGCGACACAGCCCTGCAGGAGCGCGTCGCGGAGCAGGCTCCCCTCGCGCATCGAGACATCCCTGCCGCTGATAAAAAGGCAGTCCACGGGAAACGCCGTCTGCTCATGGTAATGGTGCATGCGGTTGGCAAAATAGCGGAAGCCGGCCTCGGAGCTTCCGCAGTAGCCGAATTTGCAGTTTTCGTCGACATTGTCCAGCGTGGCCCGCTCGATCAGATGCAGCGCCTCCGGCCGGATACCCTCTCTGTCGAGGAGAAACAGGAGAGCATTGATCAGGGATGCTCTTCCGCAGTCGAATTCTGTGATCTGGTACTGTAAGGGAGTTTTCATGGCAGCCTCACAAAAGAAAAAGGGCGGAACCGGTAAACGGCAGACGGCGGGAACCTGTGCGAATGGCGCACAGGGGCGATTTTATCGCATCCGGTGAGAAAAGGTCAAGACCGGTCACATCTCCCAGACCGCCTGACTGCTGGTTGAGACGGCGACCGCGCCCGCGTCCAGCGCGGAGATGACCTCGTCGCGGTATTTGATAAGGCCGCCGGCGATCAGGGGAATATGCGTCTGCTTTCCGATTTCGGCGATGATGCGGGGCATGATTCCGGGCATGATTTCGATGAAGTCCGGCTTGCCGGTGCCGATCTGGGCGATCAGATTCCCGACGGACATGGAATCGATGATGAACGCCCGCTGAATCGTGAGGAGCCCCGCGTGCCGCGCATGGCGTATCATGGCCGGCCGGGTCGAGATGATGCCGTCCGGGCGGCTGAATTTAAGCAGTATATCGACGGCGATCTCCCGGTTTGCGAGACCGTCGAGGAGATCGATATGGACGACCGCCGTTTTGCCGGCGGCATGGATGCGGTCGGTCAGCTCGCCGATGTTGAGGAGCGAGCCGTAGAGGAGGAAAATCACCTCGCATTCCGAGGAGAGCGCCTGCATGAGTTCGCCGTCGTCCTTTACGGCGGCGATGACGGGGGAGTTCAGAATCCGGTTTCGCGTAAGAGACATAGGGAACCTCCGGGAGCATGGGTGCCTTTTACAGTGCGAGGCATACGAGCGGAATGGTGAAAATACACAGGAGCGTCGACAGAATGATGCCTCTTGACAGATCGGCGCTGTCGAGATCGAGCTCCCTTGCCATCATCAGCGGCATATTTGCGCCGGGAAGAGCGAGCAGAACCGCCATGGTGCCTAGGAGGAGCGGATCGGAGACAAACGGCTTCATCGCGAGCACCATGACGAACGGCAGGAGCAGCATACGGATTGCGAGAAAGAGATACATCCGCGGCTTTTCAAGGAAGAGCGCCCGCAGCGGCATGGAGGCCGCAGAGCACCCCAGCACGAGCATGGACAGAAACACGGTGGCTCGGCCCATATAGGAGAGCGCATCGGCGATCACGCGCGTGACGGGCGGATTGAAGAGATATATGACGATGGTCGCGGCGGCGGACAGCGTGCCGATGTTGAGGAGGCGCAGGAGGCCGCGGAGCCCTGTTTCGCCGCCGCGCTCCCCGGAGGGAAACGCCGGCCCGGGTGCGCCGGAGGCGGTCTCCGTAATCTCCTGAGACCGCTTTGCCCTGCGCAGGAGGGCCGCGCCGTAGGTGTAGATCAGGATGCTGAAGATCAGCCCGTTGATGACCACATAGACCAGCGATTCGGGGCCGAGAACCGCGACGCAGACGGGAAAGCCGATGAACGCCGTATTCCCGTATACGGTCAGCATCTGGTAGCTGTACCGGCTGCGGCGGGGGATGCGGAGCAGCGGGCAGATCAGATAGCTCGCCGCGATGAGAATGGCGTAGGAGATGACGGCGAGCAGGAGAGCGCGCAGAAAGATATCCGGCGCAATCGCCTGTTCGTTCGAGATGGCGGCGTCCAGCAGCATGGCCGGGTTGGTGATGTTGACGACGAGAAAGGAGAGGAGCTTTGCGCCCCGGTCGTCCAGAATATTTTTTCTCCGGAGGATATACCCGCAGGCAATGAGGAGAAAAATGATGAACATGGTCAGAACCAGATCATAAAGATTCATGGGAGCTTCCTTTCACGGGCTGCGGCGTCCCGCGAGCTGCCAGAAGACGACGGCTCCCGCCGCGGCGACATTGAGAGAGTCGATGCCGGGCGCCATCGGGATAATCACCTTGTAATCCGCTGCCTGTATGGTTTTTTCGGGGAGCCCGTCACCCTCGTTGCCGAGGATGACGGCGAGCTTTTCCGCCTGCCGGAGGACGGGGTCGTCGATCGGGACGGCATCGTCGCAGAGGGCCATCGCGGCGGTGAGAAAGCCCTTCCGGCGCAGGAGGGCAAGGCTTGCAAAGGGCCATTCGCCGGAGGGCAGAACCGTCCACGGAATCTGAAAGACGGTTCCCATCGAGACGCGGGCGGCGCGGCGGTACAGGGGATCGGCGCAGCCGGGCGAAAGAAGCACGGCGTCCATATGCAGGGCTGCCGCCGAGCGGAACACGGCGCCGACATTCGTCGGATTTTCTATATTGTCGAGAATGGCGATTCTGCGGGCTCCGGCACAGAGGGAGGCAATGCCGGGCAGCGGCTTTCTTCTCATGGCGCAGAGCACGCCTCGGGTCAGCGGGAAACCGGTGAGCTGCCGGAGGACGGGGAGAGGCGCGGTGAAAACGGTGAGGCTTTCCCCGGCGGAAGCATCGTCCGCCGCTTTGGAGGGAAGCTCTTCGCACACGGCGAGGAGCTCTGCGGCCTGCCCGGAGATATCTGCCGGCTCGCACAGGAGCGATACCGGGCGGTACCCCGCGCGGAGAGCCCGCAGAATGACCCGCGGGCTCTCCGCGACGAAAAGCCCGTCTCCCGGCTCATAGATATGTGAGAGCTGATTTTCGGAGAGCCGGGCATAAATATCCAGCTCCGGAGCGGAAAAATCGGTTATTTTCTGAATGGAATAATACATGGGCAGAGCTGCAAAGCCGCGCAGGCGCGGATATCAGTCGTTCCGGAGCAGAGCGACGGAGACGTCGTTGACATTTGTCCCCGTAGGACCGGTCATAATGAGCCCGCCGGTCTCCCGGAGGGCGGAGTAGGTATCATTGTTCTGCAGCACCTCGTAGACCCGGAGCCCTTTCGCAAGCAGCTCCCGCTCCGTGTCGGAGTCCGCATACCCGCCGGCGGCATCGGTGGGGCCGTCCGTTCCGTCCGAGCCGAACGAGAACACCGCGGCGTTCGGGACGGAGGCAATCCCCGGAGCGGCGGCAAGCGCCAGCTCCTGATTGCGTCCGCCGAGACCGTTCCCGGTGAAGTGAACGACGGTCTCTCCCCCGGCGATATAGGCGAGCCGCTTCCCGCTTCGGGCGTGCGACCGCAGGATGGAGGCGAGAAAGCTCCCGGCCTCGCGCGCCTCGCAGCAGAGCTGGTCGGTCAGAATGACGGGGGTGTAGCCGAGGGCCTCCGCCTTTGCGGCGGCCGCCAGCGTGAGCTCCCGCACGGAGCCGGTGATCCGGGTCGTCACCTCTGCCTGCAGAACGGGGGGATCGAGCCCGATCAGGGCCTGCGCCCGCTCCGACAGCGACAGATGATATTTATCGGCGACGGCGAGCGAATCCTCGCGGCTGGTGGAATCCTGACAGGCCGGTCCGGAGGCGATCATATCGAGAGGGTCGCCGAGAATATCGGAGAGCACAATGGAAAAAATGCGCGCGGGCGCGCATTTTGCCGCGAACTTCCCGCCTTTCACCGCGGAGAGGCGCTTCCGGATCGTGTTTATTTCCGTGATGTCCGCGCCGCAGGCAAGAAGCTGCTTCGTGATATCCTGCAGCTCCTCTCCGGGGACCAGCGGATCCTCAAACAGGGCGGAGCCTCCGCCGGACAGGAGGAAGAGGACGCTGTCCTCTCTGCACAGGCCGCTCACAAGAGAAAGCGCCCGGCGGGAGGCGGCGAAGCTGTTTTCATCGGGGACGGGATGCCCCGCCTCGCAGCATTCCACACCGGGAATCTCTCCCATGACATGATGATATTTGGTGATGACGATGCCGGCATCCACCCGTCCGAGCGTCCGGACGGCCGCATCCGCCATCTGCCATGCCGCCTTGCCCACGGAGACGAGTACGGTCTTGCCGCGGCCGGGGCGGTACTCCGTCAGAGCCCGGGCTACGGCCTCGTCCGGGAGCACGGCGCGGATAGAGGCGCGGACGATGGCGTCCGCGTCGGTGCGAAGCGAGGTATTCATGATTTTTCGCCGTCTTCCTTTCTGTCGTCAAAATAGGAATAGTTGCCCGTGATGTGCTCGTGCATCAGAGCGCCGGCCTCCTGCGCGTCTCTTTCCCGGATGGCGTCGATGATTCTGCGGTGATAGGCGAGGCCGTTCCGGTAACGCATTTTCGTCACCACATCGTACATCGCCTGCCGGAGCACATGATAGAGGATCTGATTGGTCTCGATGATCAGGGCGTTTTTTGTCATTTTGCCTATTTTCATATGAAAGCGGAAATCATTCTCCGCAAATTCCCTTGCGTTGTCCTGGTCCGCGCAGTCCTGCATTTTTTTGAGATAGTCCGATAGTTCCCGGATATCTTCGGGCGTCTGATTCTGGATAGCGAGAGGCATGGAGCCGGTCTCGATGATGTCGCGGTACTGAAAGATATCATACATGGAGCTGCCGCCTAGATAAATGGTGGGAATCAGCCCGGACAGTGTGCTGGCGCTCTGCGCTTTGCTGATATAGGTGCCGGAGCCGACGCGCGATTCGATGAGATGCAGCGCCTTGAGCTTCTGGATGGCGGCGCGGACCGTGACGCGGCTGACGCCGAACTGCTCGGCGAGCTCGTTCTCCGAGGGGAGCTTCGCCCCGGGGAGCCACTCCCTGTTCAGAATCAGACGAGACATCTGATTATAAACCTCGTTGGTCGAGTTGATTTTTCGGATCGGGACGATCGGAAGCGCGCCGTCGCCGTCCCGCCGGGACGATGAAATGTCTGTCATATGCGGTAAAACTGCCTTTCCCTGTGCTGCTTCGGATGTCGGGCGCTGCCCGTGCTTTCTATAATCATACAATATAATGCTTCGGATGAGGAAAAGAATCCGCGCGGACTTTCCCGTCCGGCAGGAGATGACGGCAGCACATCTCTCTATTATTGAACAAGATTTCTCAATGGCATATCGCTCCCGGTCGACGGCGGCGTGACCTGCTGCTGAGAAACAAATGGAGAATATGCCGATGCGGAGTCGCGGCGGTCTTGACATCCTGTGCCCGGAAAATTAAAATGAAAAAAATTCAGGAAATTAATGGAAGCAATTGAAGACGGGTCCCATGAGACGGAGAGACGGGAAACAGAGGAGCTGAGAGAGGTTCTTTGTTTTTTGCCGCTCCGTTTTTATGTTTGCCGGCGCGGATGCCGCAGTGATATTCATCCGTTTTATACCGGTCAGTTTTATATGCTCATCAGAAAAGACAGGAGAACGGAGCCATGTATGATGTAATCATTATCGGAGCGGGCGTGACCGGGTGCGCGGTCGCCCGCGAGCTTGCGCGGCGGGAGCGCAGCGTGGCGGTGCTGGAGCGTGGTCTGGATGTCTGCGAGGGGACGTCCAAGGCAAACAGCGGCATCGTCCATGCGGGACATGATGCGCACCCGGGCACATGGAAAGCCAGATTCAATGTTGAGGGTTCTCTTCTCATGGAGGAGCTGTCGAAGGAGTTGGATTTCCCGTACCGCCGCAACACCTCCCTTGTTATCGGCTTTGATGAGGAGGACCGCAGGACGCTGGAGGGACTTCTTGCGCAGGGCCTTGAAAACGGTGTCAAGGGGCTGGAGCTGTGGGACGGCAGCAGAGTGCGGGAAAAGGAGCCGCAGCTTTCCGATGCGGTGACCTGCGCGCTGTACTGCCCGACCGGCGGCATCGTAGATCCGTTTCTTTTAACCGTGGCGCTGGCCGAAAATGCCTGTGTGGGCGGCGTCTCGTTTTTCTTCGGCGAGGAGGTGACGGAGCTTTGCAGGGCCGGAGAGGGCTTTGTTCTCAAAACGGCGCGAGGCGGAAGCTACGAGACCCGCGCGGTCGTGAATGCGGCGGGCGTGTATGCTGATGTTTTCCACAACATGGTTTCGGAGGATAAAGTGCATATCACACCCCGGAAGGGCGAGTATCTTCTGATGGACAAAAAGACGACGGGCTTCGTGAATGCGACGATTTTCCAGTGTCCTACGAAGATGGGCAAGGGCATCCTTGTCACACCGACGGTCCACGGGAATCTTCTTCTCGGGCCGACCTCCGAGGACATCGCGGACAAGGAGAATACGGAGACGACGGCGGCGGGTCTGGAGGAGGTGCTTGCAAAGGCGGGGCTTTCGGCAAAGGAGCTTCCGGTGCGGCAGGTCATCACCTCTTTTACCGGCCTGCGCGCGCACAGCGACAACGGCGATTTTATCGTCGGAGAGGCAGCGGACTGTCCCGGATTTTTTGACGCGGCCGGGATCGAATCGCCGGGGCTTACCTCCGCACCGGCCATCGGCCGTTATCTTGCGGAGCGCATCAACGAACGCTTTCCCGCCCCGGAGAAAACGGATTTTATCGCGGTGCGGAAAGGGATTCCCTGCATGGCGGATGCCGATCCGGAGGAGAGAAAGCGGCTCGTCGCGGAAAATCCTCTGTATGCCAACGTGGTCTGCCGCTGTGAGCTTGTCACGGAGGGCGAGATCGTGGAGGCAATCCGGCGTCCGGTCGGGGCAAAAACGCTTGACGGCATAAAGCGCCGCGTCCGGGCGGGCATGGGACGCTGTCAGGCCGGCTTCTGCACACCGAAGCAGATGGAGATCCTCGCGCGGGAGCTGGGCGTCGAGGAGGAGGCCATTGTGAAGTCGGGACCGGGGGCGAGGCTCCTTACGGGGTATACCAAATCAAATATTTCGTAGCCGGTGTTTCGCGGCCGGCAGCGGGAAGAGACGGGGAGCAGAGAACAGGATATGACAGCAGACAGGGAAGTGAAAATTGCAATCATCGGAGGAGGCCCGGCGGGTCTTGCCGCGGCGGTCTCCGCAGCGGAAAGCGGCGTCTCTCCGGAGGATATTCTGATCATCGAGCGTGATCATGTGCCGGGGGGGATCCTGAATCAGTGCATCCATAACGGCTTTGGTCTTCATACGTTCCGTGAGGAACTGACGGGGCCGGAATACGCGGGACGCTTTGTCGACATGGCGAAAGAGAGAGGGATTCCTTTTCTTCTGGACACGATGGCGGTTGATATTTCGCGGGGGGAGACGGCGGGCGCCGCAGGAAAAGAGTTGAAATACCTCTCGGTCATGAACCGGGAGGACGGCTTCTTCACGATCGGGGCGTCGGCAGTTGTTCTTGCGATGGGCTGCCGGGAGCGTCCCCGCGGCGCGCTGAATATCCCGGGTTTCCGCCCGGCGGGAATCTACACCGCGGGCACGGCGCAGCGCTTTGTAAATATTGAGGGACGCATGCCGGGGCGTGAGGCCGTCATTCTGGGATCCGGCGACATCGGCCTCATCATGGCGCGCCGTATGACCCTTGAGGGGGCAAAAGTCAGGGCCGTCGTGGAGCTTATGCCTTATTCCGGCGGTCTGAAGCGCAATATCGTCCAGTGCCTCGATGATTTCGGAATTCCGCTTAAGCTGTCGCATACGGTGGTGGATATCCGCGGCAGGGAGCGTGTCGAGGCCGTCACGATTGCCGAGGTCGGCCCGGACCGCAGACCGATCCCGGGAACGGAGGAGACGTTCGCGTGCGACACGCTCCTCCTCTCCTGTGGACTGATTCCGGAAAATGAGCTGAGCCACGGGCTCGGTGTGGAGCTGAGCGGCGTCACGGGCGGCCCGGTTGTCAATGAATCGCTGGAGACAAATATTCCCGGCGTCTTTGCCTGCGGCAATGTCCTCCACGTGCATGATCTGGTGGACTACGTCTCCGAGGAGGCGGGTACGGCGGGACGCTGTTCCGCGGCATATGTCATGAATCCGGCAGAGAGTAGAGGCGGAAGGACAGTGTCCGTCCGCTGCCGGTACGGGGTGCGCTACACGGTTCCGGCATCCATTCGCACAGAGTACATGGCGGAACGTCAGATCATCCGTTTTCGCGTCGGCGCGGTTTACCGGGATGCCTGTGTGGCGGTGGATTTTGACGGCAAAGCGTTCCGGCGGCAGAAAAAGCGGATCCTTGCGCCCGGGGAGATGGAGCAGGTGGTGCTCGGGAAGAGCGACATGGAGGCCGCGGGAGTGTCGGAGATCACGATCCGCATCGAGGAGGAGCCGCAGGGAACGCGGCAGGGAGTATAAGTATGAATAAAACGACAGAGCTGACCTGCATCCGCTGCCCGATCGGCTGTCTTGTCAGCGTGACGGCAGATGCACAGGGAAATGTGATGGATATCCGGGGAAACGGCTGCCCGAACGGAAGCCGGTATGCGGCGAGCGAGCTGGTGAATCCGGTGCGCATCGTGACGAGCACGGTGCGCGTGGAGGGCGGTGAGCTTCCGGTGGCTCCCGTCAAGACAAAAACCGATATTCCGAAAGGGAGGGTTTTTGACTGTATGGAAGCGATTAACCGCGCGTCGGTGAAAGCGCCGGTGAGGATCGGCGATGTGGTGATCGCCGATGTTCTGGGGCTCGGCGTGGATGTGGTTGCGACGCGGGACGTGGGCGAGGCGGCAGCGGAGCCGAAGCAGGATGTGGAAGAGGCGGCGGAGCAGATACGGGGGGAAAGGGAGGTATGAACGGTTATATCATGGCGCTTGATCAGGGGACGACCAGCTCGCGCTGCATTCTCTTCGATCACGGCGGGAAGATCTGTTCCCTTGCGCAGAAAGAGTTTTCGCAGTATTTTCCGCAGCCGGGATGGGTGGAGCATGATCCGATGGAGATCTGGTCCTCCCAGCTTGCGGTCGCTATGGAGGCGATGGCGCAGATCGGCGCGGCGGCGCAGGATATCTGCGCCATCGGGATCACCAATCAGCGGGAGACGACGATCGTCTGGGACCGGAAAACCGGGAAGCCCGTCTGCAACGCGATCGTCTGGCAGTGCCGCCGCACAGCGGACCGGATCGGGGCTCTCAGCCCGGAGCAGAGAGAACTGATCCGCGGAAAGACCGGCCTTGTTCCCGACGCGTATTTCTCCGCCAGCAAGATCGCGTGGATCCTCGATCATGCGGACGGCGCGCGGGAGAAGGCGCGGAACGGAGAGCTCTGCTTCGGCACGGTGGACACATGGCTGATCTGGAATCTGACCAGGGGGCAGACCTATGTTTCGGATTATACGAACTGCTCCCGCACGATGCTCTTCAATATTCATGAGCTGCGCTGGGACGAGGAGCTTCTCGCGATCTGGGATATTCCGGAGGCGATGCTCCCGCAGGCCTGCCCGTCAAGCCGCGTCTACGGATATACGGAGGCTTCGGTGCTCGGCGGACGGATCCCGATTGCGGCGGCGGCCGGAGACCAGCAGGCGGCTCTCTTCGGGCAGTGCTGCTTTGAGCCCGGCGAGGTGAAAAATACCTACGGCACCGGCGGCTTTCTCCTGATGAATACCGGGCACGAGGCCATTGATTCCGGACAAGGGCTGCTCACCACCATCGCGGCGACGCCGGAGGGGGAGCCGGTCAGCTACGCGCTGGAGGGGAGCGTGTTTGTCGCCGGCTCATCGATACAGTGGCTCCGCGACGAGATGCGCATGATACGGTCGGCGGCGCAGTCGGAGGAGTATGCCGATGAGGTCTGCGACACCGCGGGAGTCTATGTTGTGCCGGCCTTTACGGGGCTCGGCGCGCCGCACTGGAATCCACATGCGCGGGGAACCATCGTCGGACTGACCCGTGGCTGCAAGAAAGAGCATTTCATCCGTGCGACGCTGGAATCGATCTGCTATCAGTCCATGGACGTCATCACGGCGATGGAGGAGGATGCGGGGGTGCCGCTGGGAAGCCTCAAGGTGGATGGCGGCGCGAGTGCAAACAATTTTCTTATGAAGTTTCAGGCGGATCTCATGAATACCGAGACGCTTCGGCCAAAGTGCATCGAGACGACCGCGCTGGGCGCGGCTTATCTTGCGGGACTTGCCGTTGGCTACTGGAAAAGCCGGGACGAGATCCGCGAGAACTGGCAGCTCGGCCGCCGGTTCCGCCCGGACATGAGTGAGGAGACGCGGAGCCGGCTGATGAGAGGTTGGCGCAGGGCGGTCCGCTGCGCGCTCGTGTGGGCCGAGGATGAGAAAATGGAAGAGAAAGCGGAGGAGCAGGGCTCGTAAAGGATAGATATTCTGTGGTGTAAGGGGAGACATCCTGTGGTATAGGTAAGAATGAAAAAGCAGAGCCGCCGACAGTGAAATTTACTGCCGACGGCTCTGTGCCGTCCGGTTTGATCCTCTCATTCTGTTGTCGTATCATACGGCCAGCTGTTGATGCCGCCGAAATCGAGAATTTCCGTATAGCCCATGGCGGCCAGCTTTTCCGCGGCCTGCCGGGAGCGGTTCCCGGAGCGGCAGTATACCAGAATCTTCTGGTTCAGATCGGGAAGCTCCTCCGGCGGGACGGTTCCGATGGTTTCATTGGGAATCAGAATCGCGCCCGGGATATGCTTTTCATCGTATTCCTCCTGCGTCCGGACATCGAGGAGAATATAGTCCTCGTCGGAATCGAGAATCTCCTTGGCCTCTTCCTGAGAAATTGTCCGGTATCCGGCGGCGTCCGCGGCATTTTCACGGGCGATGGAGACGGCCCCGTCTGCACTGCCCCGGACGAGAATGAAAAAGATGACCGCGGCGATCAGGAGAGCAACGGCGATAAGAGAAACCAAAAGAGCTTTCATGCGGAACCTCCGTAGGGATAAAAGGACGGAAAGGGTGTGTCCGTCCATAATATATAGCATGACGCGGTGCCGCTCCGCAAGTGAAATGCGCGGCCGTATGATGGGATGTATGAGGGGAATGTGTTCATACATACGGGTTGAGAAATTTGTGGGAAATTGCAGAATAGATTAATTTAACCAATGAAAATCAGATTAAATTAGTTTATAATTTAGCCAGACAGAAAAGACGGCGCCGCAGAACGGCCCGGCGCACAGTGCACCGGCGCAGGTACCGGCGGTGTGCGTCTTACTGAAAGATGCTTCGGCATGGAGGATTAGTGTGAAAAATCACGCCGATGCGATGATTTTTCACACGGCGATTTGTGCCGAAGCCCAAATCGCCTCCCGTCGCAGCCGCAAAACCGCCTGCGCGGACCTTTCAGCAAGCGAAAAATGCTGTCAGGTGGAGGGATGGCATGAGCCGCAGAGCGGCTCGACAGCCTGCGCGCCGGCGCAGGGTGATTGCGGCGCGTGCCTCGCACAAAGTGCTTCGGCATGGTGATTTTTTATGAAACGCTGTTATTCCTATCAGGAGGGTAAGCTCCACATGGTCTTTGGCGTGACGGACGAGGATCAGATCCGTCTCCTGCATTTTTCCTCCGCGCCCTACACGCGGGCGGAGGAGGGGGAGCCGGCACATTATTTCCGTGAGGGCTATCAGTTTGCGCAGGTCAATCTGAGCGGTTATGACCGTCCGTATGAAAAGCAGGGACAGCAGTACGTCGCAACGGTGCCGGGCGTGATGATGAAGTTTGCGGGACTGAAAGAGAGCCGGAACGAGCAGGGGCGCGTGCTGACCATTACACAGACGGACTTTGAGAGCGACGGGCATCATACCGCGACGGGAGCGGAGCTGGTGACGACGATTCAGCTTTACGACGGCCTTTCGGTCGCCCGCTTTGTGAATCGCTTCACTAATTTCAGTGATGCGCCGCAGACGCTGGAGTATCTCGGTTCCTTTTCCTATCTGGGGCTGGAAAAGGAGGGGCTGCAGGATGCGGACAGCAAGCTTCGTGTCTATATTCCGCACAATGCGTGGCAGCATGAGCTTGCGTGGCAGTCCTACCGTTTTGCGGAGCTTGGTCTTGCGCAGACGCAGCCGCATGTCTTTCGCCGCACAAGCAAGGTTGTTGAAATTACGAATACGGGAAACTGGTCGGCCAAGCATTATCTTCCGATGGGATATGTCGAGAATACGGAGGCGGACACCGGGCTGGTATTTCAGATTGAGCACAACGGCTCATGGCATTATGAATATGGGATGCAGAACGATCATTTTTTTCTGAACGTCAGCGGTCCGACCGAGCAGCAGTCGCATTTTTATAAAACGCTCGCGCCCGGGGAGAGCTTCGTCTCCGTTCCGGCAGCGGTCGGTGTTTCAGCGGCGGACGTGAGCGAGGCGATGGGCGAGCTTGACCGCTACCGCAGGCGGATCCGCAGGCCGAACGAGGACAACCGGAAGCTTCCCGTCATTTTCAACGATTACATGAACTGTCTTTTCGGCGATCCGACCACGGAGAGGGAGCTTCCGCTCATCGACGCGGCGGCAGAGGCGGGAGCGGAATACTTCGTCATCGACGCCGGTTGGTATGCGCCGGGGGAATGGTGGAGCAGCGTCGGGGAATGGGAGGAGTGCCGGGAGCGTTTCCCGAACGGCATCCGCGAGGTAACGGATTACATCCGCGCGCGGGGGATGATCCCGGGGGTATGGCTGGAGCTCGAGGTTATGGGGGTTCGCTGCGCTCTTGCAGAGCGCGCGGCGGACGACTGGTTTTTTCTGCGTCACGGAAAGCGTGTGTTCGACAGAAGCCGTTATCAGCTGGATTTCCGCAATCCGGAGGTGATACGGCAGGTGACCGGGGTGGTGGATCGTGTCGTGAACGAGTATGGCGTCGGCTACATTAAGATGGACTATAATATCGAGCCGGGCATCGGAACGGAAACGGCGGCGGACAGCGCGGGCGACGGGCTCCTGCAGCATGAGCGGGCGTATCTTGCGTGGCTTGACACGATCTTCCGGAAATATCCCGATCTCGTCATAGAGAACTGTTCGAGCGGCGGCCTGCGCATGGACTACGCGATGCTGTCCCGGTACAGCATTCAGTCCACCAGCGATCAGGAGGATTATGTGCAGTATTCCACGATCGCGGCGAATGTGCCGAGCGCGCTCACGAGCGAGCAGGCGGCCGTCTGGTCCTATCCGCTCCGGGACGGCGACCCGGAGGAGGCGGTGTTTAATATGGTGAACGCGCTCCTGTGCCGCATTCATCAGAGCGGGCACCTGGCGGAGCTCTCCCCGGAGCGCTTTGCGCTGGTACGGGAGGGAATTTCCGTGTACAAGGAGATACGGGGAGATATCCGGATTTCCACGCCATACTGGCCTCTCGGGCTCGCGCATACGCGGGAACCGTGGGCTGCGCTGGCGATCCGGACGAAGGAGCGCGCTTATCTCGCCGTGTGGCGGAGGGGCACGCCTGACGCCGGCGCGGGGAGTGACTTCTGCGAAATTCCTCTGAGCGGCCTGTGGGAGGAGGAGTCCGAGCACGGACGACGCGGATGGGAGGTCTCGCTCCGCTATCCCGCGAAGGCTCTGCGGGAGCACGCGGACTTCTCTTTTGCGCCGTCCTCCGGTGTGCTGACGGTGCGCTTTGGTGAGCCGGTGATGGCGCGTCTGTTTGAGATCCGCCGCACGTCCGCCGTATGAAGAACCGCCGCGGGAGACATTGTTTTTGCTTCGCTGCACAGAGCCGTCGGGACGACAGGGGGAGGGAAACGTGAGCAAATCGGTGAGGCTCTCAGACATAGCGGCCATGATGGGGGTGAGTGCCGTCACAGTTTCCAAGGCGCTTTCCGGGAAGAAAGGCGTAAGCGAGGAGCTGCGCGCCCTCATACAGGCAAAGGCGGATGAACTCGGGTATCGTCAGCCCTCCGCGGTCCGACGGATGCAGCGGGAAAGACAATGTGTGATCGGGGTTCTGATTGCAGCGCGCTATGAGGACAGGCAGGCTTCTTTCTACTGGAAAATGTATCAGGAGCTGACGGCGAGAGCACTGCAGAAAGGGTGCCTTACGAGTCTCGAGATGATTGCGCGGGAGCAGGAGGAGAGCGGCGGTCTTCCGACGCTGGCGGCAGAGCGGCGCGTCGACGGCTTCATTGTAATCGGACCGGTACGGGAGGATTACCTGCGGGCGCTCACGGAAAAAACGGATGTCCCGACGGTCTGTCTTGACGGCACGGGCGGCGCCCGCGAGCTGGACTGCGTCATTACGGATAATTACTACGGGATGTATCGGATGACTCGTTTTCTTCTGGAAAGGGGACACCGGAAGCTTTGCTATGTGGGGACGGTTGGGAGTACGGAGAGCATAACGGACAGGTATTTCGGCTTTTGCCGGGCGATGTCGGAATATCGTCTCCCGGTGGATCCGGCAAGACAGGTGATCGACGATCGGAATCTGGAGGATGGTCTCACGGAGGACTATGTGCTCCGGCTCCCGGCCCCGGCGGACATGCCGACGGGCTTTGTCTGCAACTGTGACCGGACGGCGGCGAAACTGATCGGACTCCTCGGGGAGCAGGGATACCGCGTTCCGGAGGATGTCTCGGTTGTCGGCTTCGATCATTACCTCTATCCCGGACTCTGTGATATCGCACTCACAACCTATGAGGTGGACATGAAAGAAATGACCGGGCGGGCACTATATATTCTCCGTCAAAAGATCGCCGGAGAATATTATAAGAAAGGCGTTTCCATTATCGCGGGACGGCTGATCGAGGGTGATTCGGTTCGGGACATCATGGAGACACGGGCGTGACGCCGCGGGCTCCGCAGAGGACATATGGCACAGAGGAGGTCAGAATGACAAAAAAACAGCTTGCACAGGAGGCTTCCGCGCATCTGAGAGAGCGGATTATCCCGTTTTGGAGGCGTCTGCGCGACGATATATACGGCGGGTATTACGGCTATGTGGATTACGATCTCCATGTGAACCGGGAGGCGGAAAAGGGCTGTATTCTGAACAGCCGCATTGTGTGGTTTTTTTCCCGCTGCTTTCTGGAGCTCGGAGATCCGGAGCTGCTTCACGAGGCGGAGCATGCGTTCCGTTTTATGAGGGAGCACTGCTTTGACACGGAGCATGGCGGGGTATACTGGTCGGTGACTTTTGCCGGAGATCCTCTCGATACGACAAAGCATACGTATAATCAGGCTTTTTCGATTTATGCGCTCTCAGAATACTATGAAGCGTCCGGCGACCCGAAAGCGCTGGACCTGGCAATGACGCAGTTTCAGCTCATTGAAAGCCGGATGAGGGACGAAATCGGATACCTCGAGGCGCTGGATCTCCGGTTCCGGCCGGCCGTCAACGATAAGCTGTCGGAGAACGACGTTGTGGCGGATCGGACGATGAATACGCTTCTTCATGTGTTCGAGGCGTATACGAATCTGTACCGCGTATCGAAATCGGAGCCGGTAAAGGAGCGGCTTGTGAACATTCTCCGTGATTTTGCGGAAAAGATCTGGAATCCGGAGAAGCGGCGGCAGGAGGTGTTTTTTGACAGCTGCTTCCACTCCCTGCTTGATCTCTATTCCTATGGGCACGATATTGAGACGAGCTGGCTTCTCGACAGGGGGCTCGAGGTTCTTGCGGAACCGGAGCTCAAGGCGCAGATCGCGCCGCTCACAGACGCCATGGCGGACAATCTTCTTGCCGCCGCCTATGACGGCCATTCGCTTCCGGCGGAGTGCGAGAGGGGAGTGGTAAAGGAAAACCGTGTGTGGTGGGTGCAGGCCGAGACGGTGCTGGGCTTTCTCAACGCCGCGCAGAAGCATCCGGAGAGGGAGGAATATTGGCAGGCGGCGGTTTCAACATGGGAATTTATCCGTGACCATGTAGCGGATCCGAGAGAAGGTGCCGAGTGGTTCTGGGAGGTGACAAAGGAGGGGAAGCCCATACAGGGCAGGCCGGTTGTGGAGCCGTGGAAATGCCCGTATCACAACGGGCGGATGTGCCTCGAAGTAATGCGGAGGCTTGGCGCGGAACAGTGAGCTGTGCAGCGGCGCGGCTGGATGCATTGCTGAACCGCAGGAACCGTCCTGACGATACGTTTTATAATGGAATCTATGAGCGCTATGTGAATCCGGTGCTGACCAGGGAAATGATTCCCCTGTTCTGGCGCTACGACATGAATCCCGAGACGAATCCGCATTTCATGGAGCGTCTCGGAGTTAACGCCGTGCTGAATTCCGGTGCGATCGGGCTGAACGGGAAGTATTACCTTATAGCGCGGATCGAGGGGAACGACCGCAAATCCTTTTTCGGCGTGGCGGAGTCGGACAATGGTATCGACGGGTTCCGCTTCTGGGATTATCCGGTGGTCCTTGAGGACAGCTGCCCGGAGGAAACCAATGTCTACGATATCCGTCTCACGAAGCATGAGGATGGGTGGATTTATGGCGTATTCTGCTCCGAAAGCAAGGATACGGGGGCGCCGGAGCTCTCGGCTGCGGTGGCGGCGGCCGGCATTGTGCGGACGAAAGACCTGAAGACGTGGGAACGTCTCCCCAATCTCATCACGAAGCGTTCCCCGCAGCAGCGCAATGTCGTGCTGCATCCGGAATTTATAGACGGAAAATATGCGTTCTACACCCGGCCGATGGACAGTTTTCTCGATACCGGCTCCGGGGGCGGCATCGGGCTGGGACTCTGTGAGGATATCACACATGCGGTGATTGATGAGGAGAACATTCTGAGCCGTCGGAAATATCACCAGATCACCGAGGCGAAGAATGGCGAGTGCAGCGTTCCGATCCGCACGGAGCGGGGATGGATTCACATTGCGCATGGCGTCCGCAATACAGCGGCGGGACTGCGCTACGTGATCTATGCCTACGCGACGGCGCTTGAGGATCCGTCCCGTGTCATTGCGGAACCATCGGGACTTCTTATCGGCCCCCGAGGCGCGGAGCGTGTCGGGGATGTCTCCAACGTCGTATTTTCCAACGGCGCGATTGTAAAGGAAAATGGTGAAGTCCTGCTCTATTACGCGTCCAGTGACACTCGCGTACACGTGGCGGTGACAACGCTGGATAAGCTTACGGACTATGTTTTCGAGACTCCCGCCGACCCGGGGCGGAGCGTTCTGTGCGTGCGGCAGCGCTGTGAGCTGATTCGGCGGAATCTGGAGTATATGGAAAAGGCAGGAGCCCGGCTGCGGCCGGCACCGGGGAGTACGGCGCGCAGAACAGAGGAAGAATGAGCATGAACAGAAGCGGGAACAGTGAGGCGGCGGAGCCGATATTTCTTCGGCCGTATTTCCAGCAAAATATATGGGGCGGGCGGCGCCTTGCGGAGGAATTCGGCTTCGCCATTCCGGAGGGACACGTCGGTGAATGCTGGGCGGTCAGTGCCTATCCGGGGCGGGAATCGGTCGCGGTAAACGGCGCGGCGGCAGGCAGAACGCTCGCGGAGCTGTGGCGTGACGTGCCGGAATTTTTCGGCCCTCTCCCGGAGGAGTATCGCGCGGCGGGATATCCTTTCCTTACGAAGATTATCGATGCGAGAGAGGACCTGAGCATTCAGGTGCATCCGGACGATGCGTATGCCGCGGAGCACGAGAACGGCGCGCGGGGTAAAACGGAGTGCTGGTATATTCTCGACTGCCCGGAGGACTGCACGCTTGTTCTCGGGCACACGGCGAAGAGCCGGGAGGAGTTTGCCGGTATGATCGCGGAAAAGCGCTGGGACAGCCTCCTGCGCCGCGTTCCTGTCCGAAGAGGCGATTTTATCCAGCTTGAGCCGGGGACGATTCACGCCATCACGGCGGGCGTCATGCTGTTGGAGACGCAGCAGAGCAGCGATGTGACCTACCGCGTCTACGACTATGACCGCCTGCAGGACGGCCGCCCGCGGGAGCTCCATATCCGGCAGAGCATCGAGGTGTCTGGGGTCCCCGCGAGGGAGCCGGAGAAGCTGGTACGGCACACGGACGCGCTGCCGGCGGGGCGTCTTACGGAGCTGGTGCGCTGCCGGTTTTACTATGTGTCCCGCCTGCCGGTGTCTGACAGCGCCGAGCTCCCGGCGGACCGGTGGTTCCGGATCTGCACCGTGACGGACGGGGGAGGAAGCCTTATAATAAAAAACAGCAGCGCACCGCAGGGGAGCCGTTTTCCCCTGAAAAAAGGAGACAGCTTCCTGCTTCCGGCGTCTGTCGGCGGCGCGCCGGAGGAGGGCGCCGTGTTCGAGGGACGCATGGATGTCATTGTGGCAGGGCCGGTGATCTGAGAGAGCGCGGGGCGCTTTGGCGGGGAGGATGGCCATGATCAATCAGAATTATCTCGCGATGCTGAGACACCGCTCGGTGATCCGGGACTTGTCGGAGCTCGCGGCGGCGCTGGGAAAGGAAATCGGCGATGAAAATGTGTTCGATTTCAGTCTGGGGAACCCGTCGGTTCCGCCGCCGGAGAGCTTCCGTGAGGTCTGCGAAGAGCTGCTGCATGAGCTTTCTCCTCTCGCCCTTCACGGGTACAGTCCGAGCCTCGGAATTCCGGAGGTCAAAGAGCAGATCGCGGCGTCTTTGAACCGGCGCTTCGGGACGTGCTATACGGGAGAGCACATCTTCCCGACCTCGGGAGCGGCCGGCGCCATTGCCCATGCGCTGCGGGCGGTTTCGCAGCCCGGGGATGAAATTCTTGTCCCGGCGCCGTTCTTTCCGGAGTATGTTCCCTATATCACGGGGGCAGGGGCAAAGCTCCGCGTGATACCGCCGCGTTTTGAGGACTTTCAGATCAATTTTGACGCGCTGGAGGAGATGATCACAGAAAATACGGCGGCGGTGCTCATCAATACACCGAATAATCCGTCCGGCGCGGTATATTCGGAGGAGGCGCTGCGCCGTCTGTCCGAACTGCTTGTCCGTAAGGAAAAGGAGTGCGGACATCCGCTGTTTCTGATTTCCGACGAGCCGTACCGGGAGATCGTGTTCGACGGAAAAACGCTGCCCTATACGGCGGGCTTCTATGACAATACGCTGACCTGCTACTCGTTCTCCAAGTCGCTCTCGGCGCCCGGAGAGCGCATCGGCTACGTGGCGGTGAATCCGGCCTGCGAGATGGCGGAGCTTCTGGTGCCGATGATGGGACAGATCAGCCGCGGCATAGGACACAACTGCCCGTCCTCGCTCATGATGCGTGTCATGGGGCGGTGCTGCGGGGAAACGGCGGAGCTTTCGGTCTATGAGACAAATATGAAGCTTCTGTATGAGACGCTCACGCGCCTCGGCTTTGAGGTACCGCGCCCCGGGGGGACGTTTTACATGCTTCCGAGAGCGCCGGAGAAAGATGCGGCGGCATTCTGCCGGAAAGCGCTGGACTACGATCTTGTGTTCGTGCCGGCGGACGGCTTCGGCGCGCCGGGGTATTTCCGCATTGCCTACTGTGTGGAAACGGAAAAGGTCATGAGAGCACTCCCCGTCATTGAGCGCTTTGTGCGGGAACGGTATCCGGAGATGGCGGAGAGCTGATACAGAATATTTCGGGCCTTTACGGAGGATGATATGGAAAATTATCTGAAAGCGGTACTCTACGGAATCGTCGAGGGGATTACGGAGTGGCTCCCGGTCAGCAGCACGGGACATATGATTCTGCTGCATGAGCTGTTTCCGATGGAGGTGTCGCAGGAGTTCTGGGATATGTTTCTTGTCGTGATCCAGTTCGGCGCGATCCTCGCGGTGATCCTGCTGTCATGGAAAACGATCTGGCCGGTCGGCGTCGTCCGGCACCGCCGCCGCAGGAGACTTGCGCTGCGCAGGGAGACCTTTCTTCTGTGGGGGAAAGTGCTGACGGCCTGTATTCCCGCGGGAGTGATCGGCGTGTTCGCGGACGACTGGCTCGACGCGCATCTCTATAACTGGCAGGTCGTCTCGGTGATGCTGATCCTCGTCGGCGTCGCGTTTCTGATTGTGGAGCATCGCAACCGGGACATGATTCCGACGACCACGTCGATGGAGAGTCTCAGCTTTCGTCAGGCGATGATCATCGGTCTGTTTCAGCTTATTGCGGCGGTGCTGCCCGGAACCTCGCGCTCCGGGGCGACGATCATCGGCGCGCTGCTGATCGGAATTTCCCGCACGGTCGCGGCGGAGTTCACCTTTATTCTGGCGATTCCGGTTATGGCGGGGGCGTCGCTCTTAAAGCTTCTGAAGCATGGCCCCTCGTTTTCGACGGAGGAGCTCATCATTTTGGGAACCGGCATGCTGGTTGCGTTCATCGTCTCGATTCTGGTTATCCGCTTTCTCATGGCGTTCATCAAGCAGCATGATTTCAAGCCCTTCGGCTGGTACCGTGTGATTCTCGGCGCGGTGGTCATCACCTACTTCGGACTTCTGGCGAGATGATTTTCGGGGGCTGTTTTTGTGCAGGCCCGCGGAATTCCTCAGAGATTCCGCGTTTTTGCAAAATATTGACAATGCGGGTGCGGTGTGCTAGTCTTTACGCGTAATTGAAGAGAAACCCCGTATTTGCAAGGGTTTCCGTGGCTTTGACCTGCGGGCATTCCGCGAAAGGAGAAAGATTCACCATGGCAGAGAAGAAGACCACAGCAAAACCGAAAGCGACGGTAAAGCAGTCCGCGCTCAAAAAGGAAGATGTTGCAGCAAAGATTGACAGTACGGTAAAAGCGGCAGAAGAGAAGGCAGAAGAAATGGCAAAGGAAGTAAAGACGGTCAAAAAAGCGGCGGCAAAGACGGTAAAGGCAGTTGAAAAGAAAGCCGCCGAGGTGAAAAAGACCGCGTCCAGAGCAGTGAAGAAGAGCGCTCCCAAGATGGAGATGCGCGTTCAGTTCTTCGGAAAGGATTACAGCACCGAGGAGCTTGCGGCAAAAGCGCTTGAGGTTGTCGGCAAGACGGCGGCGGATGCAAAGGACGTCAAGCTCTATGTGAAGCCCGAGGAGTCCAGAGTTTACTATGTGATCGACGGAGAGGTCGGAAGCTTCGAGATCTGATGCGGAGCCGGAGAGCCGGCCCCGTAGAAGATACAGAAAAGGCAAGAGGAGCGCGCGCAGCGGGGAAACCTGCTGCGTGCCTTTTTAGTTTTATTTAAGAAATTTCAAGTTGACATCCCTCAGTCGCAGCGATATATTGTCACTTGTAAGGCGTTAGCACTCAAACGAAAAGAGTGCTAACAAAAACGACCGGGCCTATGTGCCGGGCCGGCCAGACAGCATCAACGCCATCGGATACAGAAAGCGGGACCTGCCTATGGAGCTGCCGGAGAGAAAAATGAAGATCCTGCAGGCGATCGTCCGCACCTATCTGGAGACGGGCGAGCCGGTCGGGAGCCGAACCATATCGAAGTACACCGACCTGCATCTGAGCCCTGCGACGATCCGCAACGAGATGTCGGATCTGGAGGAGCTGGGGCTCATCGTTCAGCCGCATACTTCGGCGGGACGCATCCCCTCGGATGCGGGCTACCGCCTGTATGTGGATGAGATGCTGCGGGAGAAGCAGCTCGAGCAGAGCGAGCGCGAGAGCCTCCTGCTGGAGCGGGAGGACCGCCTTGAGAATCTTCTGAAGCAGGTGGTAAAGCTCCTTGCGGCGAATACCAACTACGCCTCCATGATCTCGACACCGGTGATCCGAAGCAACAAGATCAAGTTCATCCAGCTCTCGCAGGTTGATTCGGGCCACATACTGGCGGTCATTGTTATCGAGGGCAATCTCATCCGGAACACCATGATTCCGGTGAGCGAGGAGCTGAACCAGCAGGAGCTGCTGAAGCTGAACATGCTGCTGAACGGCAATCTTGCCGGGACGGCGGTCGAGGAGATCAACCTCGGCTTGATCGAATCCATCAAGCAGCAGGCCGGGGAGCACCGGGCCATCATTTCCACGGTGATTGACGCGGCGGCGGAGGCGATCCGGGCGGATGAACGGCCGCAGATCTATACGAGCGGCGCGGACAACATTTTCCGCTATCCGGAGCTGGCTGACCAGTCGAAAGCGAGCCGCATCATCGGTGACTTTGAGGAAAAGCGGGTTCTGGGCAGCATCGTGCAGGAGACGCTGGCGGAGCAGAGCGAGGACGGCATTCAGGTCTATATCGGGAGCGAGGTTCCGGCGCTCACAAACGGCATGGAGAACTGCAGTATTGTGACCGCGACCTACGAGCTCGGCGAGGGCATGAAAGGTACCATCGGCATCATCGGACCCAAGCGTATGGATTACGACCGGGTCGTGGGGGTCATGAAGCAGATCATGAGCCAGCTCGATGATTACTATAAAAAAGAGTAGCGATACGGGAAAGGGAGCATACGCATGACGGAAGAAAAGAAGAATTACACCGAGGACACCGGCCAGACGGTCTCGGAGGAGAAGCAGGCGGCAAAGAACGCGGGAGCGGCGGAGCCGCAGGCAGAGGCTGGTACGGCGCAGGACAGCCCCGGGGCGGCGCAGGAAACGGCCGGGAGAGGCGCCGGGGAAGCCGGGGCTGCATCATCGGAAGAGGCGGCGGATGCCGATGAGCCGGAGGACGCCGGGGAGGCGCCGGAGAATGAGAAAGAGAGCGGCGGCTTTCTGGGGCGGCGGTCCAAAAAGGAGATCGCCGATCTGAAAGCGAAGAACGAGGCGCTTTCCGATCAGATCAAGCGGCAGATGGCCGAGTTCGACAATTACCGCAAGCGAACGGAAAAGGAGAAAGAACAGCGCTTCGCGATGGGCGAGAAAAACGTCGCGGAAAAGATTCTTCCGATTGTAGACAATTTTGAGCGCGGGCTGGCGGCCCTCTCCGCAGAGGAGAAAGAGGGAGCCTTTGCCAAAGGAATGGACGCCGTGTACCGCCAGATGCTGGGACAGCTTGAGGCGCTGGGCGTAAAGCCGATCGAGTGCATCGGAAAGGAATTCAATCCGGACTTTCACAATGCGGTGATGCAGGTGGAGTCGGAGGAGTATGAATCCGGCATCGTGGCGCAGGAGCTGCTGAAAGGCTACATGTATCATGACACGGTGCTCCGGCACAGTATGGTAGGCGTTGTACAGTAGTATATCCTCGGGCTTCCCGATGAATATAGAGACAGACGGAGAAAGGGAACAGGCACTTCGGTGCAGAAATGGAGAACATATTATGGGAAAGATCATTGGAATTGATTTAGGAACGACGAACAGCTGCGTAGCGGTCATGGAGGGCGGTAAGCCCACGGTTATCCCGAACGCAGAGGGCGCGCGCACCACACCCTCCGTCGTTGCTTTCACAAAGAACGGCGAGCGCCTTGTCGGCGAGCCGGCAAAGCGTCAGGCGGTCACCAACGCGGACAATACCATCGCTTCCATCAAGAGAAAAATGGGTACGCCGGAGGGACCGACAATTGAGGGCAAGAGATATACCCCGCAGGAGATCTCTTCCATGATTCTGCAGAAGCTCAAGGCGGATGCGGAATCCTATCTGGGAGAAAAGGTCAGCGATGCGGTTATCACGGTTCCCGCTTATTTTAATGACGCGCAGCGTCAGGCGACCAAGGACGCCGGGAAGATTGCGGGACTGGATGTTAAGAGAATTATCAATGAGCCCACAGCAGCGGCGCTGGCCTACGGCCTTGACAATGAAAAAGAGCAGAAGATCATGGTCTACGATCTCGGCGGCGGCACGTTCGACGTTTCCATCATCGAGATCGGCGACGGCGTCATTGAGGTTCTTGCCACCAACGGCGATACGCGGCTCGGCGGCGACGACTTTGACCAGAGGATCATGAACTGGCTGATTTCCGAGTTCAAGTCGAAGGAGGGCGTGGATCTGTCCGGAGACAAGATGGCGGTGCAGCGCCTCAAGGACGCGGCGGAAAAGGCCAAGAAAGAGCTGTCCGCCTCCACGACGACGAACATCAATCTTCCGTTTATCACGGCGACCTCCGAGGGGCCCAAGCACCTCGACGTCGATCTGACCAGAGCGAAGTTTGAGGAGCTGATCAGCGACCTTGTCGAGCGGTCGGCGATTCCGGTGCAGAATGCGATGAAAGATGCTGGTCTTACGAATGCGGATCTGGGCAAGGTTCTTCTGGTCGGCGGCTCCACTCGTGTTCCCTGCGTGCAGGAAAAGGTCCGTCAGCTTACTGGCCATGAGCCGAGCAAGACGCTCAACCCCGACGAGTGTGTCGCGATCGGCGCGGCGATTCAGGGCGGCAAGCTCGCCGGCGATGCGGGCGCAGGGGATATCCTCCTGCTCGATGTCACGCCGCTGACGCTGTCGATCGAGACGATGGGCGGGATCGCAACGCCTCTCATCGAGCGCAACACGACCATCCCGACAAAGAAGAGCCAGGTGTTCTCCACTGCGGAGGACAATCAGACGGCGGTTGACATCAACGTTCTGCAGGGTGAGAGAAAGTTTGCCCGCGACAACAAGTCTCTGGGACGCTTCCGCCTTGACGGCATTGCGCCGGCGCCGCGCGGAATCCCTCAGATCGAGGTGACGTTCGATATTGACGCCAACGGCATCATCAATGTTTCGGCAAAGGATATGGGAACCGGCAAGGATCAGCACATCACGATCACGGCGGGCTCGAACATGTCCGAGGAGGATATCGAAAAGGCGGTGAAAGAGGCGGCGGAGTACGAGGCGCAGGACAAGAAGCGCAAGGACGCCGTGGATGCCAGAAATGAGGCGGATTCTTTCGCATTTCAGACGGAGAAAGCGCTCAAGGAGGCCGGAGACAAGGTCGATGCCGCGGAAAAGTCGACGGTAGAGGCTGATCTGGCGGATCTCAAGGCGGTGCTCGACCGGACCAAGGATCAGCAGGACATCAGCGACGCGGATGTCGACGAGCTGAAGACCAAGAAAGAAAAGTTGATGAACGACGCGCAGGCGCTGTTTACCAAGATGTATGAGGCGGCGCAGGGAGCAGCCGGGGCACAGGGCGCAGGCCCGGATATGAGCGGCGCGGCCGGCGGTGCTTCAGCGGGCGGAAATGCAGGCGGAAACGACGACGTCGTGGATGGAGACTACCGCGAGGTATAACGCAGGGACAGAAAGCGTCCCCTCCGCCTGCGGACGGCAGGTTGCCGTAAGATTCGGCAGCCGGAATTGCGCGGAGCGGAACATAGTAGTATGATGATGAACTGACTGTTACAGCCCAGGCTGCATACAGGCGAGCGGCCTGTTTCGCAGTCTGGGTTTTGACGGGTTATATGAGAGGAAACTGGCATTATGGCAGAAAAGAAACGGGACTATTACGAGGTCCTCGGTGTGGAAAAGACCGCGTCGGCGGACGAAATCAAAAAAGCCTACCGCGCGCTCGCCAAAAAATATCACCCGGACATGAATCCCGGAGACCAGAATGTGGCGGAAAAATTCAAGGAAGCATCGGAAGCCTATGCGATCCTGAGCGACCCGGACAAACGCAAGCAGTACGATCAGTTCGGCACCGCGGCCTTTGACGGGAGCGGCGGCTTCGGAAGCGGCGGCTTTGATTTTAATAGCGCGGATTTCAGCGATATTTTCGGCGACATTTTCGGTGATATTTTCGGCGGCGGCCGCGGCGGCTTCCGGAGTGGAGGCGGCACAGGGCCGGTGCAGGGCGCGAACGTCCGCGCCAGCGTGCGCATCAGTTTCCGCGAGGCGGTGTTCGGCTGCGAAAAGGATCTGACGCTGAATCTGAAAGAGCCCTGCCCCACCTGCAGCGGGACGGGGGCGAAGCCCGGCACGCAGCCGCAGATGTGCCCCAAGTGCGGCGGCAAGGGACAGGTGATCTACACGCAGCAGTCTCTTTTCGGCATGATTCAGAACCGCACGGTCTGTCCAGACTGCGGAGGCACCGGTAAGTATATCAAGGATAAATGCCCCGACTGCGGGGGAAGCGGGTATAAGACCTCGCGCAAGACCATCAGCGTCACTATCCCGGCGGGCATTGACAACGGACAGAGCGTCCGCATCCGCGAAAAAGGAGAGCCGGGGCGCGGCGGCGGTCCCCGCGGCGATCTTCTGGTCGAGGTCATCGTGGCCTCCGACCCGGGTTTTGTCCGCGACGGCATGGATCTCTATTCGGCGGTTAAAATTTCCTATGCGGTGGCGACTCTGGGCGCGCCGATCTTTATCGACACGGTGGACGGTAAGGTGATCTACGATGTGAAACCCGGAACCAGAACCGATACAAAGGTTCGGCTGCGCGGAAAGGGCGTCCCCTCGCTGCGGAATCGGGAGCTGCGCGGCGATCAGTATGTGACGCTGGTTGTGGACGTACCGACGAAGCTCAGCAAGGAGGCGCGTGACATCCTGAAGCAGTTTGACGAGCTCACCGGCAACACGCTGGAGGCGGCGGGCGCTGCGGGACAGGAGAGCGGCGCAGAGGACACAAAGAAAAAGAAGAAGAGCAAATTTTTCAAGTAAACTGGCATGCTGACTATGTCGGCGCCGCATGAGGGATTCAGAATGCGCTGGATGAGATTCCGGGTCCGCACCACCGCGGAGGCAGAGGACATCATTATCAGCTCCATGCAGGACATTGGCCTGTACGGGGCGCAGATCGAGGATCATGTGCCGTTCACGGCAAAGGAAAAGGAGCAGATGTTCGTTGATATCCTGCCGGAAGCGCCGGAGGACGACGGCACGGCGGTCTTAAGCTTCTTTGTCGAAAAACAGGACGACGGCACGCTGAAGCTGGAGGACGGCTCTGTGCGGACGCCGGATGAGCTCTGCGCCTTGATAGAGGCGGTGCTCGCAGGGCTCCGGGAGCGCTGCGGCTTCATCGGGGACGGTGCGATACTCACGGATGAAACCGAGGATACGGACTGGATCAACAACTGGAAGCAGTATTTCCATCAGTTCCGCATCGACGATATTCTCTGCATTCCCTCATGGGAGACGCCGCAGGTCGGGGAGGGAGAGGAGCCCGCTCTTGTTTTTCACATTGATCCCGGCACGGCGTTCGGCACCGGGATGCACGAGACGACCCAGCTCTGCGTCCGGCAGATCCGGCGGTTTCTGACGCCCGGAGCAAGACTTCTCGATATCGGGACCGGGAGCGGAATTCTGGGCATCCTTTCTCTGATGCTGGGAGCAGGGCACGTGGTCGGAACGGACCTTGATCCCTGCTCCGTTCCGGCAGTGCAGGATAATCTTTGCGCGAACGGCGTCGATCCTGCGGCGTTTGAAATGATTCTCGGAAATCTTGTGGACGACCCCGCGGTGCAGGAACGGGTCGGTGTTGCGCAGTATGATATCGTGGCGGCAAATATTCTCCCGTCGGTGCTGGTGCCTCTTGTGCCGGCGGCCGTGCGCGCGATGAAGCCGGGGGCGGTCTGCATCACCTCCGGGATCATCGAGGGAAGCGAGCCGCAGGTCGCGGCGGCCATGCAGGCGGCGGGCCTTGAGCTTCTGGATATTACGGTGCAGGGGGAATGGCGCTGCGTGACGGGACGCAGGCCGCTTTCCTGCGCGGAATGACGCCCGCTCCTTGCGGGATTCTGAAAAGAGGCATATGCTCCATTTATTTGCAGAGCCCTCGGCGCAGCAGGGAGAACTGCTCACCATAACCGGCGGGGACGTCAATCACATAAAAAATGTACTCCGGATGCGGCCGGGCGAAGAAATTTCGGTCAGCAACGGCGTCGATGCAAGGGAATACCGCTACGGCATCGAGGAGATCGGGGAGGAGCAGATTCTTCTCCGTCTTCGTTTTGTCAAAGAGGCCGATACCGAGCTTCCCGTCTGCGTCACGCTGTTTCAGGGCATTCCGAAAGCGGACAAGATGGAATGGATCGTTCAGAAGTGCGTGGAGCTGGGCGTGAGCGAAATTGTTCCGGTCGCCATGGAGCGCTGCGTTGTGAAGCTGGACGAGAAGAAAAGAGGTCGGCGCGCGGAGCGCTGGCAGTCCATCGCGGAGGCGGCGGCAAAGCAGAGCCGCCGCGGGATACTGCCTGCCGTGCGGGAGCCGATGACGATGCAGGAGGCCGTTCAGTACGCCGCGGCGATGGAGGTGAAGCTCCTCCCCTATGAGCTTGCGGAGAATACGCCGGGCACGCGGGAGCTGATCGAGAGGATAGAGCCGGGCTCCCGCGTCGCGGTATTCATCGGGCCGGAGGGCGGCTTTGCGCCGGAGGAGGTCCGCATGGCGCAGGAGGCGGGCGTTCTGCCGGTCACGCTCGGCAGGAGGATACTGCGCACCGAGACGGCGGGAATGACGGTCCTTTCATGGCTCATCTACACGCAGGAGATCCGGTGAGCTGCGGCAGCAGGGGAAGAAAGAGGAAGCGGCTTTGACGGCAAAGGAAATATATCTCGATAATTCGGCGACGACGCGCGTTTTTCCGGAGGTGGCGGAGCTTGTGAGCCGGATTTTTCTCGAGGAGTACGGGAATCCCTCCAGTATGCACCACAAGGGTGTGGAAGCGGAGCGCGAGCTGCGCCGGGCGAAGGAGCTTCTGTCCGGAATTCTGAAATGTCAGCCGAAGAATCTGATTTTTACCTCCTGCGGTACGGAGTCCGACAATCTTGCGATTATCGGCTGCGCCCGTGCGAACTGCCGACGCGGCAGGCATCTTATCACAACGAAGGTCGAGCATCCGGCGGTGCTGGAGGCGATGAGGCAGCTCGAGGGAGAGGGATTTGAGATCCGTTATCTCCCGGTGGACAGGGACGGCAGGGTCTCCCCGGAGCAGGTGACGGAAGTACTGCGGGAGGATACGATTCTTGTTTCCGTCATGCACACGAACAATGAGATCGGCGCGGTGGAGCCGGTTGCGGAGATCGGCGCGGCGATCAAGGCGAAGAATCCGGACACGCTGTTTCATGTCGATGCCGTGCAGGCGTTCGGCAAGGCGCAGATCGTTCCCAGAAAGCTGCATGCGGATCTGGTCGCGGTGAGCGGGCACAAAATACATGCGCCAAAGGGCGTGGGGCTTCTCTATGTCGGAGACGGAGTGAAGATACAGCCGCTTCTGCATGGGGGCGGACAACAGGGCGGCCTGCGTTCCGGGACGGAAAACGTCGCGGGGATCGCAGGCATGGCGCTGGCGGCAAAGCGCCTCTATGAGCATCTGGAGGAGGACAGGGAGTGCCTTTTTGCCATGAAAGCGCATTTTCTCGAGAAAGCGCTCGCTATTCCGGAGGTTTCGGTGAACGGACGCGCCGGAAAGGACAGCGCGCCGCAGGTCATCAGTCTCTCTGTTCCGGGCGTGAGAGCCGAGGTGCTGCTTCACGCGCTGGAGGATAGAGGAATCTATGTCTCCTCGGGAAGTGCCTGTTCCTCGAACCGCCCGCATCGTTCGGCAACGCTGGAGGCGATAGGAACGCCGGAGGAGCGGATGGATAATACGATTCGTCTCAGCACCTCTGTGCTGAATCGTATGGAGGATATGGACGCGGCGGCAGCGGCTCTGGCGGAGCTGATTCCGATGCTTCGCCGCTATACCAGAGGCTGACAGAACAAGGGTGATAAAAATATGCAGTATCAGTCATTTCTGATTAAATATGCCGAGATCGGCGTCAAGGGAAAGAACCGGAGCGACTTTGAAGTAAAGCTCGTGGATCAGATTAAGATCGCGCTCCGCCGCTGCGAGGGAAAGTTTGCGGTTTCGCGCAAATCCGGCCGGATGTTTGTCGATGCGGAGGGAGAATATGATTACGGGGAAGTGACCGGCGCGCTGCAGAGAGTGTTCGGCATCGCGGGCGTCTGCCCGATGAAGGTGCTGCCCGTCGTGCCCTACCCGGAGCTCTCGGCGGCGGTGGGCGACTTTTTCGGAGAGGAATATCCGGAGCGCAGCGTGAGCTTTAAGGTCGTGGCGAGACGGCTCGACAAGAGCTACGAGATGAATTCGCAGGAGCTTGACGCGGCCCTCGGAGGGGATCTTCTGCAGCGCTATCCGTCTCTGCGGGTCGACGTGCATCGCCCGGAGGTGACGGTGCATGTGGAGATCCGTGACCGCATTTATGTCTATACCCGGGTGCTGCCCGGACAGGGAGGACTGCCGGTCGGCAGCGCGGGCAAGGCAATGCTTCTGCTTTCCGGCGGCATCGACTCGCCTGTCGCCGGCTGGATGATGGGCAAGCGCGGCCTGAAGCTGGATGCCGTTTATTTCAACGCGCCGCCCTATACCAGCGAGCGGGCGCTGCAGAAGGTGATCGACATCGCGAAGATCGTGGCCCGCTATACCGGTACGATTGTTCTGCACAACATCAATTTTACCGAAATTCAGCTGTACATCTATGAGAAATGCCCGCACGATGAGCTGACGATCATCATGCGCCGCTATATGATGCGCCTCGCGGAAAAGATTGCGGCACGCACGGACTGCGGAGCGCTGATCACGGGAGAAAGTCTGGGGCAGGTGGCCTCCCAGACGCTGCGCTCGCTCGAGTGCACCAACGCCGTCTGCCGTCTGCCGGTGTTCCGTCCTCTGATCGGCTTTGACAAGGAGGAGATCGTTGCGATCTCCAAGAAAATCGATTCTTACGAAACGTCGATTCTTCCCTACGAGGACTGCTGCACGATTTTTGTGGCGAAGCATCCGGTGACGAAGCCGATTTCGGACGTCATCGAGCGCCACGAGCATCAGCTGGATGAGAAAATTGATGAAATGATGGAGAGAGCGCTCGGGACGGATGAAATCATCATCGTCACAGAGAGCGGGCACCGCATTCTGAAAGCGCGGGAGGATGATCTGAAGCCCGGCTATTGATGCAGAAAAAAGCTGCCGTATCCGATCAGAGAAAAACCGGAGCGGCAGCTTTCCTGTCTGTGCTTTGCAGAAAAAACGAGTCAGGAAACGATATAGGCCTTCAACACGGAGAGAATCTCCTCCACGTTGTCCTCGGCATGAATATTCAGGTCGATCGGCTTGCTCAGATCGAGGGAGAAGATCCCCATGATGGATTTGGCGTCGATCACGTAGCGGCCGGATACCAGATCAAAGTCATAATCAAAGCGGGTAATATCGTTGACGAAGGCCTTCACCTTATCGATGGAATTCAGAGAAATCTTTACGGTTTTCATTAAAAAGCTGCCTCCTTTGTGAGAATCGGTTCACTATCCAATATACTAAGTTCGGGCAGGGGAAAAGTCAATGGTACGGACGATTGCGTTTCACAATCTGGGCTGTAAGGTAAACGGCTATGAAACGGATGTCATGATCCAGAAAATGCGGGAGCGGGGGTACCGTCTCGTCCCCTTTGAGGAGCGGGCGGATATCTATGTGATCAACACCTGCACGGTGACAAACATCGCGGACCGGAAGAGCCGGCAGATGCTGCACCGCGCGAAAAAGCGCAATCCGGAGGCCGTGGTTGTGGCGGTCGGCTGCTATGTGGAGACCGATGCGGAGGGCGTGCGGAAAGATCCGGCCGTCGATCTTGCCATCGGCAACAACCGCAAGGGCGATATCGCCCTGATCCTGGATGAATTTCTGGCGGCGCGGAAGGGGGACGGCAGTGCGGAGGCGGTGCCCGCAGCGGATCGTCCGGGATCCGGAAACCTCACGGATCATCCGGTCTTTGAGAGCATGATGCTTGATTCCCCGGGACATACGAGAGCCTATATCAAGATACAGGACGGCTGCAATCAGTTCTGCAGCTACTGCATCATCCCGTATGCGCGGGGGCGCGTGCGCAGCCGGGACGAGGAGGAGATCCTCACGGAGCTCTGCGGTCTTGCGGTGTCCGGCGTCCGCGAGGCCGTCATCACCGGAATCCACATCGGCTCCTACGGTCTTGACCGGGAAAACGCCGCGAGGGAAAAGGAGACCGGCGAAAGGCGGGAAACGCCGGCCGGCGTCGGGGGTGTGGCATTGCAGCGGCTCCTCCTGCGCATCGCGGAGATTCCGGGAATCGAGAGGATACGTCTCGGTTCGCTGGAGCCGCGCGTCATGACCGAGGACTTTGTCTCTGCCATCGCGGCGGAGAAAAAGATATGCCCTCACTTTCACCTGTCGCTGCAAAGCGGGAGCAATGCGGTGCTGCGGCGCATGAACCGTCACTACACGGCGGAGGAATTCATGGCGTGCGCGGAGCGGCTCCGCCGCTATTATGACCGGCCGGCGCTGACCACTGATGTGATCGTCGGCTTCCCGGGGGAGACGGAGGCGGAATTTCAGGAGACGCTGCGCTTTCTGGAGGCAGTCGATTTCTATGAGATTCATGTGTTCCGCTACTCGGCAAGACACGGCACGGCCGCTGCGGCGATGCCGGGGCAGGTGCCGGAGAGCGTCAAGGCCGAGCGGAGCGAGCTTGTGCAGGAGCTGACGAGGCGGCAGTCCCGGCGCTACCGGGAGCAGTTCCTCGGAGAGACGGAGACGCTGCTTGCCGAGGAGATATGCAGCGGGAGAGAGCTGACCCGGCGCACGCAGCTCCGCGCGGAGGAAGCAGTCGCAGCGCGGGCGTCTGTTATGGAAGCGGCGGAGACTGTGCGGGGAGACGCCGCGCCGGAGACGGATTATCTGATCGGCCATACAAGCCGCTACCTGCCCTGTGCCGTCCCGGCGAGAGAGACCGAAGCGAAGCCGGGAGAGCTCGTCGAGGGGCGGCTCGTCCGGGAGCTGCCGGGAACCGCGTTTCTTGTGTTGCGCGCCGGAATAGCGGATCTGGTACCAACGGCCGGGGAGGAACAGAGCCTCCTGCAGGGCGGGGCGAACCGCAGCGGGAGCGAAAGGAATCAGAAGAAATGATTACGGAAGAGACGTATCGCCGGCTGTACCGCATGTCGGACGCGGCAGCTCCGCTTCCCTTTGACTGCGGACAGATCTGCGGCGCCGTCTGCTGCCGGCCGGAGAAGGGGAAAGAGACCGGAATCTGGCTGCTGCCCGGGGAGGCGGCGCTTCATGAGGACGGCGCCTCGATGATCCGGGTGAAGACCGGAGAGGATGCACGGATGGAGGAACTCGGCTTCCGCTTTGCGGAGTGCACGGCGCCGGGGCCGGAGCAGTGCGTGCGCGCGCTGCGTCCGATACAGTGCCGCAGCTTCCCTCTCTGGCCGTATATTGATGAAGACGGCGCACTTGAGCTCCGGTGGAACGACATAGAGCTTGGCTATGCCTGTCCGCTGATCGAATCGGAGGCAGAGCTGGACCCCACGTTCCGGGAGACGATCCGCGCACTGTGGGAGCGCCTTGCGGGGGAACCGGCGATTCGGGCGTATCTCCGGGAACTGTCCCGCGAAGCGGAGGCTGAGGAGACTCTCTGATCCGTCGGAGACGGCCTGCGGCACATCCCGGGCACCGTCCTGCGGCGCATCCGGGAAGATTGAATCCCGGTCGGAAATGGAGTAATATAGAATTTAATTTGGAATACCGGCCGTAAACCGTGGGCGCTCTGCGGTAGGCCTTGCAGAGCGGATTTTGCAGTTTGGAGTTTTGCCATGACAGATATCAGAAACGGAAACGGGGAAGAGTTCGGAAACACACAGTATTTCAAGGTTGAGCCGGAAAAGGAGTCCGCGGCGAAAAAGGTTCTCGCGGTGGTTTACGAGGCGCTTACGACCAAGGGCTATGATCCGGTCAACCAGATCGTCGGCTATATCATGTCCGGAGATCCCACCTACATCACCAACTATATGGGGGCCAGAAGCCTGATCATGAAAGTTGAGCGGGACGAGCTGGTCGAGGAAATCCTCAGGAGCTATATCCGCGGCAATCACTGGGATCAGGGCTGAGTCATGCGCATCATGGGACTGGACTACGGCGCAAGGACGGTTGGCGTGGCGCTGAGCGACGAGCTGCTCGTCACGGCGCAGCCGAAAGAGATCGTCCGCCGGGATCGCGAGAACAAGCTACGCAGGACGCTTGCGCGGATTGAGGAGCTGATCCGGGAGGAGCAGGTCGGAGCCATCGTCTGCGGTCTGCCGCTCAATATGGACGGAACAGAGGGCGAGCGGGCGAGGCTGGCTTCGGATTTTGCCGAGACTCTGCACCGCCGCACGGGACTTCCTGTGTTCATGCAGGACGAGCGTCTTACGACCGTGGAATCGGATGAAATCATGGATTCCATGGGGATCCGTGCAGAGGACCGGAAGAAATATGTCGATATGATCGCGGCGAATGTGATTCTTCAGGAATTTATGGAGAATCATCCGGATGAGATGGCCGGTTGGCGCGGGGCGCCGCCGCTACGCTGATTTTTGCATGTATATAGACAGGAGCTTTGGAAATTTCTGATGGAAAAGATTGTTTTTACGCCGGAGGGACTGGAAGAACCGGTGGGATTTTACGTGCTGGATCAGGCACAGCTCCGCGGGGAGACGTATATTCTGGTCACGGACAGCGAAGAGGGCGCCGGAGAGGCGCTCGTTCTGCGCGACACAGCCCCGGAGGGCGCTCCGGAGAGTGTCTATGAGATTGTCGAGGACGATACCGAGCTGGATGCGGTCATGGTGTTGTTTAAGGATGCGCTGGAGGACATGGATATCCGTATCGAGTCCTGAAGCGCCGTATAATATTGTCTATGGGGGAGGCCCGTGCTGCGCCGGGCCCGCAGATCACGGAGGATTCCCCCGGATGAGGACGCAGCGAGAGGTATAATGTGAGTAAGAAAGAACAACAGAATAACAGCGATTCCAAGCTGCGGATCATCCCGCTGGGCGGTCTGGAGCAGATCGGAATGAACATCACCGCGTTCGAGTACGAGGACAGCATCATTGTCGTGGACTGCGGTCTTTCGTTCCCGACGGATGATATGTACGGAATCGATCTCGTGATCCCGGACACGACGTTCCTGCAGAATAATCTGGACAAGGTCAAGGGCTTTGTCATCACGCACGGGCATGAGGATCACATCGGGGCGCTCCCCTACGTGCTGCGGGACATCAATGTCCCGATCTACGGAACCCGTCTGACCATGGGCATCATCGAGCACAAGCTCGAGGAGCGGAATATGCTGAGGACGACCCGCCGCAAGGTGGTGAAGTTCGGGCAGTCTGTTAATCTCGGACAGTTCCGCGTGGAGTTCATCAAGACCAATCACAGCATTGTGGACGCGGCGGCGCTGGCGATTCATACGCCGGTCGGAACCGTGATCCATACGGGCGATTTCAAGGTGGATTATACGCCGGTTTACGGCGACGCGATTGATCTGCAGCGCTTTGCGGAGCTGGGGAAAAAGGGGGTGCTTGCGCTTCTGTGCGATTCCACGAATGCGGAGCGCCCCGGCTACACCGCCTCGGAAAAGACGGTCGGGCGCACGTTCGACACGCTGTTTCAGGAGCACAGGGACACCCGTCTGATCATCGCGACGTTTGCCTCCAACGTGGACCGCGTGCAGCAGATCATCAACTCGGCCTACAAGTACGGCCGCAAGGTCGTGGTCGAGGGGCGCAGCATGGTCAATATCATCGAGACCGCGCAGCAGCTCCGCTGCATCAGTGTTCCGGACAACACGCTGATCGACATCGCCGAGCTGAAAAATTATCCGCCGGAAAAGACGGTGATCATCACGACGGGAAGTCAGGGGGAGAGCATGGCGGCTCTGTCGCGCATGGCGGAGAGCACGCACCGCAAGATCCATATCGGCCCCGGCGACACGATCATCTTCTCGTCGAACCCGATTCCGGGCAATGAGAAGTCGGTCACAAACGTGATCAACCGCCTGCTGATGAAAGGTGCGGATGTGATTTTTCAGGATGTGCATGTGTCCGGGCACCCCTGTCAGGAGGAGATTAAGCTCATTTACACGCTGGTGCAGCCGAAGTTCTGCGTTCCGGTGCACGGCGAATACAAGCACCTCAAGGCGCAGGCCAAGATCGCGCGCGACCTCGGCTATGACAGCAAGGAGATTTTCATTCTCCATTCCGGGGATATCCTTGAGCTGGACGGAGAAAAAGCCCGTATCAACGGCCGTGTGCAGACCGGGGCGATCATGGTCGACGGACTGGGCGTCGGCGATGTCGGAAACGTCGTGCTGAGGGATCGCCAGCATCTGGCGGAGGACGGCGTGGTCATGGTGTCTTTTGCCATCGACGGCTATATGGGCGAGATGGTGTCCGGGCCGGAGGTGACCTCGCGCGGCTTCGTCTATCTGAAAGAGGCGGACCAGCTCATGGATGAGGCGACGGCCATCGCGAGAGAAGCGATCCTTGGCTGCAAGGCAAAGGGAATTTCGGACTGGAACAAGCTCAAGGCGGCTGTCCGCGAGGAGCTGAGCGATTATTTCTGGAAAAAGACGCAGCGCAGACCGATGATTATTCCGATGATTCTTGAGGTCTAAGTGTGAAAAGACGCAGGGAAGTGTTCAATCGCCGTCAGGGCATTCCGGATCTGATGGGAAATATTGCAAAATACGTCGTCATCGCGGTGCTGATTCTCTTTTTTATCAGCGAGACGAAGCGGATGTATGCGCTGGGGTACAGCATCTTTTCGCCAAAAGCGCGGGACCGCGCCGGCGAGGGGATCACAGCCTCCGTGACGATCACCTCGGATATGTCGGATGCCGCGATCGCGAGGCTCCTCGCGGACGAGGATCTGATCGAGAGCAGTCTGGTCTTCCGCGTGCAGCTCAAGTTCTCGGAGTATGACGGAAAGCTGACGGCGGGAACCTATGAGCTGAGCAGTGAGATGCTCCCGGAGGAGATGATGGAGCGCATGTCTGCGAGCAATGCCGAATCAGACGGGGGGTGAGAACACAGAGGGAATCGAAAGTACAGAGGGAAGCGAGAGCATAGGAGGAAGTGAAAGCCCATAGAAAGGCGAAAGCCATAAAAAGACGCGCTTTCGCGGCGGCGCTCTTTCTCTGCGTGCGGCCGGCGACGAATATCCTTTATAAAACCGGGGAAGTCCGATGGACTTCCCCTTTTATGATGGCGTGTGCCTCGCGTAAAACGCTTTGGCATGGAGGACTACTTATGGAGGAATGGCTGGAGAGAGAGGAGCGTCTCTCCGTGTTTATTGAATCATGGGCGACAGAGCAGACGCCGTTTCTTGCTGCGCTGGAACGGCGGGCAAGAGAGGACGGCGTTCCGATGATTCGCCCGCAGACGCAGAGGCTTCTCCAGTTTTTCCTTGCGCTGCAGCGCCCGCGTGAGATTCTGGAGGTGGGCGCCGCGGTGGGATATTCGGCGCTGTTCCTGCGGGAATACGCGCCGCCCGGGGCGCATGTTACGACGATCGAACGCGACGGGGAGAGAGCGCGGGAAGCGAGGCGAAATTTCGCGGCGGCGGAGGTCTCTTCGGCGGAGACCTCTTCGGCAGAGCCGATCCGCCTGCTTGAGGGTGATGCAGCAAAGCTCCTCCCCACTCTCGCAGGGCCGTATGATCTGATTTTCATGGACGCTGCGAAAGGGCAGTACGCGGGCTTTTTTCCGGAGGTGCTGCGTCTCCTTGCGCCGGGCGGTGTTCTCGTGTCGGATAATATTCTGCAGGACGGCGACATTCTGGAATCCCGCTATGCCGTAACGAGACGGAACCGGACGATTCACAGGCGGATGCGCGAGTATCTGGAGCTCCTGATGGAGACGCCGGAGCTCCGGACGGTTCTTCTGGGAACCGGGGACGGCGCGGCGCTGTCAGTCCGGAGGGGGCGCGGCGCGGAGGAGGCAGAGGGAGAGGCATAAGGATGCTGAAAAACGGAAAACCGGAGCTGCTCATCCCCGCGGGCAGTTTGGAGGTATTAAAGACGGCGGTGAATTTTGGGGCGGACGCCGTATATATCGGAGGGGAGGCGTTCAGTCTCCGCGCAAAGGCGAAGAACTTCTCGCGGGAGGATATGGTGGAGGGTATCCGCTATGCCCACGGGCACGGCGTCAAGGTGCATGTGACAGCGAATATACTGGCGCATAACAGCGATCTTGCGGCGGCGGATGATTACCTCCGCGAGCTGGCGGAGCTGAAGCCGGACGCGCTGATCATCGCGGACCCCGGCATGTTTGAGAAAGCGGGACGCCTCTGTCCGAACGCGGAGCGGCACATTTCCACGCAGGCGAACAACACTAACTATGAGACGTTCCGGTTCTGGCACAGGCTCGGGGCAAAGCGCGTCGTCTGTGCGCGGGAGCTGAGCCTTGCGGAGATCCGGGAGATACGGGAGAAAACGTCCCCGGAGCTTGAACTGGAGGCGTTCATTCACGGCGCGATGTGCATCTCCTATTCCGGAAGATGCCTGCTGTCCAATTTTTTTACGGGACGCGACGCGAACCGCGGGGCCTGCACGCACCCCTGCCGCTGGAAGTATGCACTGGTTGAAGAGACGAGGCCGGGCGAATATCTTCCGGTTTATGAGAATGACCGTGGCAGCTATATATTTAATTCCAGAGACCTCTGCATGATCGAACATATCCCGGAGCTCCTCGGGGCGGGGATCGACAGCTTTAAAATCGAGGGCCGCATGAAGACGACGCTCTATGTCGCGGCGGTCGCGCGGACCTACCGCCGGGCGATCGACGACTGCACGGAGAGCGAGGAGAAATACCGGGCGAATCTGGACTGGTACCGGGAGGAGATTCGCAAATGCACCTACCGGCAGTTTACGACCGGCTTCTACTTCGGCAGGCCGGATGAGAGCTCGATGGTCTACGACAACAATATCTATACGCAGGACGCGGTATATTTGGGACGGATCGGATCGGTTGACGAGGCGGGACGGGGATATTTTGAGCAGAGAAACAAGTTCTGCGTCGGAGACCGCATTGAAATCATGAAGCCGGACGGGCGCGATGTCCCGGCCCGTGTGCTGGCGCTGCACACGGAGGAGGGAGAGGCGGTGAGCAGCGCGCCGCATCCGAAGCAGCCGCTCTGGCTCACGCTGGATGAGCCGGTGCAGACAGGAGATCTTCTGCGCATGACGCCCGGGGAAAATCTCAGAAAAAACTTGTAATTTTTCCGGATATGGTGCATTTTGGTATACAGCAATGCGCAGAAAGCCGATGCGGGCAAAAGAGAGACGGCAGCAGGAGACCGGAGGTTTATGGCAGACATTACGAATGTGGAAAAAATGTTCGGTGAAAATGTTTTTTCAATCAGCACAATGCACGAGCGTCTTCCGAAGCAGGTTTATCAGAAAATTCTGAGGATACTCAGCGAGGGCGGCGAGCTCTCCCGCACCGATGCGGATGTCGTGGCCAAGGCCATGAAGGACTGGGCGATGGAAAAGGGCGCGACCCATTATACCCATTGGTTTCAGCCGCTTACGGGCATCACTGCGGAGAAGCACGACGCCTTTGTGACCGCGCCCGACCCGGAGGGCCACATGCTGATGGAGTTTTCCGGCAAGGAGCTGATCATGGGCGAGCCGGACGCCTCCTCGTTCCCCTCGGGCGGCCTCCGCTCCACCTTTGAGGCCCGCGGCTATACGACATGGGATGTCACCTCGCCCGCTTTTCTGAAGAGGACGGCAACGGGCCTTACGCTCTGCATTCCCACCGCGTTCTGCTCCTATAACGGTGAGGCGCTCGACAAAAAGACGCCGCTCCTGCGCTCGATGGAGGCGATCAATATACAGTCGCTCCGCATTCTCCGCCTGTTCGGAAATACGACGGCCCGCAAGGTGACGCCCTCGGTCGGCGCGGAGCAGGAATATTTTCTCGTGGATATGGAAAAATGGCAGAAGCGTTCGGATCTGGTGTTCACCGGACGGACGCTGTTCGGCGCGCCGGCTCCCAAGGGACAGGAGATGGAGGATCATTACTTCGGCGTGATCCGGGAGCGCGTCGGCGCGTATATGAAAGACCTCAACAACGAGCTCTGGGAGCTGGGTGTGCCGGCCAAAACGCAGCACAATGAGGCGGCTCCGGCCCAGCATGAGCTTGCGCCGATCTACGAGAATGCCAATGTGGCGACGGATCACAATCAGATCATCATGGAGGCGATGAAGCGTGTCGCGATTCATCACAATATGCAGTGCCTCCTGCACGAAAAGCCTTTTGCGGGGATCAACGGCTCCGGCAAGCACAACAACTGGTCGCTGACGACGGACACCGGCGTGAATCTTCTTGACCCGGGCGAATCGCCGGAGGAAAACGTCCAGTTTCTTCTGGTGCTCTCCTGCGTGCTCAAGGCGGTTGACATCCATGCGGATCTCCTGCGTCAGAGCGCGTCGGATGTGGGAAACGATCATCGTCTCGGGGAGAAAGAGGCGCCCCCCGCGATTATTTCCGTATTTCTCGGCGAGCAGCTCGAGGACGTCGTTCGCCAGCTCATTGAGACGGGCGTTGCGGAAAAGCATATTCAGGGAGGGGTGCTGAGGACCGGGATTTCTACGATGCCGGATGTGAAAAAAGATGCGACGGACCGCAACCGTACCTCGCCGTTTGCCTTTACCGGTAATAAATTTGAGTTTCGCATGGTTGGCTCGGCGGATTCCATCGGCTCGGCCAACACCGTTCTCAATGCCATCGTTGCGGAGGCGTTTTCCGATGCGGCGGACGAGCTCGAACGGGCGGAAAACTTTCCGGGCGCCGTGCACGATCTGATCAAGAAGAATCTGATTGAGCATCAGAGGATTATTTTCAGCGGCAACGGCTACGCGGAGGCGTGGGTCAGAGAGGCGGCCCGCCGCGGTCTGCCGAATATTCCGTCCACGGTGGAGGCGGCTTCCGCGCTGACGACGGACAAGTCGGTGGCGCTGTTCTCCCGCTTCGGCATCTTCACAAAGGCGGAGCTGTCCTCGCGCGAGGAGATCACCTATGAAACCTACGCCAAGATGATCAACATCGAGGCGCTGACCATGATCGACATGGCGGGGCGGCAGATTCTTCCGGCCTGCATTCACTATGCCGGGAGGCTGGCGACCACTACCAATGCTCTGAAGCAGGCGGGGGTCTCGACTATGGCGGAGATGGGACGCCTGAACGAGGTCGCCGCGCTCATCAATGAGGCGGATAATGCGCTGAACAACCTGAAAGCGCTGGACGAACAGGCGGGACAGATCGCGGACCGCAAAAAGCAGGCGTTTTTCTATAAGGATTCGGTCAAGCCGGCTATGGCGGCTCTCCGGAAGCCCTGTGACGAGCTGGAGCTCCTTGTGGACAAGGCGATGTGGCCTTTCCCCACCTATCAGGATCTGCTGTTTGAGGTCTAGGAGAGTCAGACAAAACGGCATTCGCACAGAACAAGTCGGACAATTAAAATGGAATAAATGACTTGAATTTCCATAAGTGTTTCAGTATAATATCAATTTGTAGCGGGTTCGCCGCTGCAAATTGCATATTGGGCTATCGCCAAGTGGTAAGGCAACGGACTCTGACTCCGTCATTTCGAAGGTTCGAATCCTTCTAGCCCAGTTTATTTCGGACAGTCCCCGGCAGATGAGGCCGGGGACTGTCTTTTGCGTGAGGGCGAAGAAAACGGATGCTGGCTGCCTTGCAGTCAGATGTTGATCTTTGTACGGAATAAAGTTATGGTAGAGCAGTCAGAAGAACGGTGTGCGGGGAGAACCGCAGCCGGAGGGACTGCATCATGCAGGTCCGGGAGGCGTATCAGGCGCAGATCGGCATCGGACAGAAGCGAAAGGGTTGGATTCAGTAAGGGATGAATGAGATGACGGGAAAGACGGCCGCGGAAGCGGGCGGCAGAAAAGAAATGGATATGATAAACGGCTCCCTCTGGGATAAGATCCTGCTCTATGCGCTGCCGCTGGCGGCGACGGGGATTCTGCAGCAGCTGTTCAACGCAGCGGATGTCGCGGTGGTGGGGCGCTGCACCGGGAAGCTGGGTGCGGTCTGCATGGCGGCGGTGGGAGCGAGCAGTCCGGTGATCGGCCTGCTGGTTCATTCCTTTACGGGCATTTCTCTCGGGACGAATGTGGTGGTCGCCAATGCGGCCGGCGGACGCGACAAGGACACAATCCGGAAAGCGGTGCATACGTCGGTTGTTCTGGCGCTTGTGATGGGCGTTATGCTCATGGTGTGCGGAGAGCTTTTTGCCGAGCCGATGCTCCGGAGCCAGAGCGTGCCGGAGGAGGTGCTGGGGCTGGCCGTGCGCTACCTGCGCATCTATCTTCTGGGGGTCCCGCTGATCCTGCTCTATAATTTCGCGGCGGCCATTTTCCGCGGCTATGGCGATACCCGGACGCCGCTGATCGCGCTGACGGCGGCGGGAGCAGTCAATGTGGCATTGAATTTTGTGTTTGTCGCGGGTCTTGGTATGACGGTGGACGGCGTGGCGCTGGCGACGCTGATCTCCAGCGGAATGAGCGCGGCGGTCCTTTTTGCGGGAATGCTCCGCACACAGAGCGCGATCCGGCTTTGCCGCGCGTCGCTCCGGCCGGACGGGCCGATACTGGCCCGCATTCTCCGGATCGGAATCCCGGCAGGGCTGCAGGGAGCGGTATTCTCCTTTGCCAATATCATCATTCAGACGGCGATCAACAGTCTGGGAACGATTGTGATGGCAGCCTCCGGCGCGGCATTCAATATTGAGATTTTTGCCTATGATGTGATGAACTCGTTCGCGCAGACCTGTACGACCTTTACCGGACAGAATTACGGCGCGGGGAAGCTCGGGCGCTGCCGGCGGACGCTGGCGCTGTGTCTGGCGGAGGGGTATCTCGGTCTTGGCGCGGCGGTCGCGTTGATCCTGTTCCTCGGCAGAGAGCTTCTGGGGCTTTTCAACGCCGATCCGGAGGTGATCCGCAGCGGCTACACCCGGCTGATGTATATCTTTTTTGCTTATGTTTTCAGCACCCTCTACGAGGATATCTCCGGGTATCTTCGGGGGTACGGGATATCGCTGATTCCGGCGCTGTTGACGATGGCCGGCGTGTGCGGCACCCGGATTGCGTGGATATATCTGGTGTTTCCGGCGCACAGGAGCTTTGCGGCCATTATGACGGTGTATCCGGTCAGCCTTGCGGTGACGGCCGTACTGATGATCGCGGTGCTTCTGGTCAAGCGCCCGGCGCGGAGGCTGGAAATGCGGAATACGGGGGCGGGAAATTGAAGAGATCATGGAGATGGATCGGCAGCCGGACCGGCGTGCAGGTTATTATTATTCTGCTGGTTTCCATTATTATGCCCGGCGTCTTCCTGTTTCTCTTCATGGTGAGAAGATATTCCCATGATCTTCTGACGACAGCGATCGAGGAGAGGAAAAATCTTCTGGAAGCAGCGAATAAAAGCATAGCGCTTCTTCTGGAAAACTACGACGAGCTGTCCATGACCGTCTATTATGATGCGTCGACAAAGCGATATATAGACGGCGGCGTCTATGGCGAGTCCTCGGATGCCATGGAAGTCGTCATGAAGTCGATTTTGAATACGAGAAGATCGACCAACGGGATAGCGCTTTGTCTCGAGAACCAGGTGTATACGTATGGGAAATCCTATGTGAATCTGCAGGAATACCGGGACAGATATGAGGCCGCCGTCATTGCGGCGGAGGGAAAGAGGGTATGGCTCCCGACGAATATCATGCAGAGCGTCAATTCCGCCAGAACCAAGTGCTATGCTCTTGGAAGAGCCATCAATTCTCCGAGCGGCGCCGTGGGCGTTCTTTATATGTTTTTTTACAGCGATTCGCTGGCAAAGCTGATGAATTATCCTGTTCTCACGGAAAGCGGAAGTCACTGGTATATTTTTTCCGATGATGGAAAGATCATCGGTTCGGACCGGAAACAGCTTGTGGGGACCAGTGAGGGGACGGGTATTTCGCCGGCGCTTCTCTCCTCGGACAGCGGGTATGTTTTCATCACCGGGGAGGATGGACAGCCTCAGATTGCCGTGTATGACCGGCTGCAGGAAACCGGATGGACCAGCGTGGCTGTCGTGGACCGGGAGGAGCTGTATTCCCGCGTAAATTCACTGATCAGGCTCTCTGTTCTGTTTTCCGTATTTTATGTGATCGTGCTGCTCTGCGGGTACTTTGCCATGCACCGCTTTATTGTCCGGCCGATCGGGATGCTGAGCTCGGGCATGGAGCGGGTTTCGCTCGGAGAATTCCGGGAGGTGCCGCTTCCTCCGGGCGGCAATGAGATCCGGCAGCTTGCGGAAAAGTATAATGAAATGATCATCAAGATACAGCGTCTGCTGGCAAGAGTCCGATCGGAGGAGGAAGCGAAAAATCTCCAGCGGATCAAGGTGCTCTATATGCAGATCGGACCGCATTTCTTATACAATACGCTGAATTCGATCAAATGGATGGCGGTGCTGAATAAGCAGCAGAGCATCAAAATGATGGTGGAGTCGCTGATGAAGCTGACCTCCGGTGTGGCGTACAACAAGCAGGATGATATCTCTGTCCGGGAAGAAATCGATCTGGTAGAAAGCTATATTTATATTCAGAAGATCCGTTTCATGAATTTTACGGTGGAATACGATATTCCGGAGAACGTCATGGGACTTATGATCGGGCGGTTCATGCTGCAGCCGTTTGTGGAAAACTGTATTATCCACGGCTTCCGGGGGAGCTCCCGCGAGGGCAGAATTCAGATCAGAATGCGGCGGGGTGAGGATCTGATGGTGGAAATCATCGACAACGGAAGAGGGCTTCCCGCAGCGGCGCCGAAGGATCCTTTTTCTGCCGCGAAAACGGAGGATGCGGCCGTGCCGGGACCGGAGCAGAGTGTCCGGGACAGTGTGGGGATTGAAAATGTAAGAGAACGTATCCGACTTCATTATGGGGAACGCTATCAGGTGCAGATCGGGAATAATGCGGACGGAGGAGTGAGGGTATGCCTTACGCTTCCGGTAATTGAGGGGAGATCGGATGATTCGGGTAGCCATTGTGGAGGATGAAACGCTGGTGCGGCTGGGGCTGCGGATGAGTATAGAGGAATCGCCGGTCATCCGCGTGACCGGAGCCTATGCTTCGGCGGAGGAAGCGAAAGAGGGCGTCGCCGGAGAGCCTCCGGATATTCTTCTTACGGATATCCGTCTTCCGGGGGAATCAGGACTTTCCCTGATGAAAGAGCTGAGAGAGAAGTATCCGAAAATGCAGTTCGTCGTCGTAAGCTGCTATGAAGACTTTTCCTATGCAAGGGAGGCGATGGAGTGCGGGGCCGGCAGGTATATCCTGAAGCATGAGCTCAATGAACACGAGCTGCCGGACATTCTGATCTCTCTGAAAAAGGAGGCCGGCTCCGGGGAGCTCGAAAATATGCGGAATTATATCCATGATGACGCGAAGAGGATTCTGGAATCCGGGAGCTGTCTGCGGTGCGCGTTTTTTGTTTTCCGGGGGGAGAACGAGCTGTACCGTGCGACGGAAGAGGATATCAGCATGGAGCTTGTCGGCGGCATGGTCAGGAACATGCTTGAAAAATATGATATCGGCAGCTGCTTTATCCGGCACGGCTGCGAGCTTGTCGGGATGATTGCGGGAGACGGGGGACTGGCCGCGCTGAAAAAGCATTTCGGAGAAATCAGCGGGAATCTGTCCCTGTATATGGGTAAAAACTGTTATATCGGCGTTTCCCGAAGCGTTTCCAACGAGGCGGCGCTTCAGGAGAGCATGGAAGAGGCGAGGGAAGCGGCTGCCGAATCTTTTTTTTATGAGAAAAGCCGGATTTTTGAAGCGCCGGCGGAAATAACGGAGAAGCATGCGGGAGAAAACAGGAGAATATCGTTTAGCCGTGAAGATGCCTTTTCGGCGGTGTGGCTCCGGAAAATGCGGAAAGAGATTCGGGAATATTTTGCGTATTGCGGAGAAAAGCATCCGTCCCCGGAGAGAATAAAGGAAGAGGTTATGCGATTTCTTCAGGAAGCCATTGCCTATGGTGAAAAATGGTACGGTCTCGACCGCGCAGAGAGTTATATCGGGGAGGAACCGAGTTACCGGATGATCAGCAGGATGGAATCCCTGCGCTCAATGGAACAATGGCTGGTCCGCATGGTTGAGCTCACGGCTAAGGGAGCCAAGGGGCAGGACGAGCTCCAGCAGATCCGGGAATATCTTGAGGAAAATTATATGAGAGATCTTCCGCAGGCGGCGGTGGCAGAGCGGTTCGGGATGAGCGCGTCGTACTTTTCGCAGTACTTCAAGCATAAATTCAATATGAATTACGTGCAGTATGTCAACTATCTCCGGATAGAAAAGGCCAAGCTCATGCTCAGGACAAGCGGAGCTTCCACGGAGACGATCAGCGACGCGGTCGGCATTCCCAATGTAAATTATTTCTTCCGGCTCTTTAAGAAGATGGAGAAGATAACCGTCAGGCAGTACAGGGCGCGATATCATAAAAAAGTGAATGAAACGTAAAAAAGTGCTTAAAAAGGATACATAAAGCACAATTAAAATACAATTTTTGAAGCAAATCAAGAAATAAGTGCATAAAATAATCCGGCCCATGATGCTAATATTTATACATAATAAACAAAGAGAGCTTCGGCGGTGGGGCCGAAGCCGTACATCAGGGAGGTGACGTAGATGAACAGAAAACTGCTTATGCTGCTTGCCGCGTCGTCCATGGCGCTTTCACTGGCCGCCTGCGGTTCGTCAGGGACAGGAACAGCAGAGCCGGCCGGGACGGCCGCGTCGGATTCCGAGAGCGCAGAATCGGCCGGGGCAGAAGAAACGACAGAGACGGCAGAGACCGGCGGCGAGGTCGGCGGAAAGCTTGTGGTGTGGGAGCATACAGCGCAGTTTGAGGAGCCGCTCAAGGCTGTGATCGAGGGCTTCCATGAAGCATATCCGGACGTGGAGGTCGAGTATTCTGTCAAGACCAGCGATCAGTATTACAATCTTCTCCAGACCGCGATGCAGGCGAATGAGTGCCCGGACGTTTTCTGGACGAACGGAAAGGCGACCACCAATTATGAGTCCTATGTGGAGCAGGGGCTGCTCATGGAGCTCACGGATCTTGTTGACTGGAGTACGTTTGACGATACGACGGCAATGAATATCGTCACCTTGGAGGACGGCTCCGTTTATCAGACGCCCACGGCGGAGACGGGAGGGCGAGCCGTCTTTTACAATAAGGATATCTTTGAGGAAAACGGCTGGAAGATTCCAAAAACCTTTTCCGAATTTGAGGAGCTTCTCCGGAGCATGAAAGAGGCGGGCGTTCAGCCGATCAGCCTTGCGGCCTCGGATCCGTGGAATATCCTCTTTATCTGGGAGCCGATTCTCGCGGCGCAGCATCTCGATTATATCCGGGAATGGGAGACGGAGGGCTACGTCAATGTGAACGACGAGCGCGTGGTGGATTCCTACAATACGCTTCTTAAATGGGGCGAGGAGGGATATTTCGGTCCGAACTGGACGGGAGCCACCGGCGACGGCGCAACCATCGCGTTTGCCACCGGGCAGGCGGCCATGGTGATCAACGGCACATGGAATATCTCGACCTTTGAGGAGCTCAATCCGGAGCTTAATTTCGGCGCGTTCCAGCTTCCCACCGAGGACGGAGAATATCCGTTTGTCGCGACGAACAGCGCCGGCATGGCAGTCAGCGCGAAGACGCAGAACAAGGACGCAGCGCTTGCGTTTGTCAATTACTTTGTGTCGGTGGACGGGCAGACAAGGTGGCTCAACGCGAGCGGCGGCATTCCCTGCACGACGAAAATCGTCGCGGAGGATCCGGTCGTCCGCGAGGTGTCCGGGAGCTTTACGACGATGGCGACGAGCTACTATGATATTCTCGGCCATCAGGCGGGAACCGGCGATTCTCCCTGCAACGTATGGGAGGAGGATCAGCTGAAAATTCTTACCGGAGCCATGAGCGTTCAGGATTTTGTGGATGAGCTTCAGGCGCTGTGCCTCAGCAGGGAGGAGTATCTTCAGTAAACGGTGAGCGTTATCGGGAGGGCTGTCCGCTGTGTCAGACAGCCCTCTATTTTTATACAATTGGGGACAACGATGGAACAGTCGACAAACAGAAATAAGAAACGCCGGACGTACCTGTATTTTATTCTTCCGGGAACCATTCTCTATACGGTTTTTGTGATCGTACCGATTATCTGCTCAGTCTGTTTTTCGTTCTTTCAGTGGAGCGGTATAGGTCCGATGACCTTTGTCGGGCTTGATAACTTTGCCTATCTGCTGTTCGGGGAACGGATGTCGCCGATTCTGATGAATTCCTTAAAGGTGACATTTAAGTATCTTCTCGCGGTTCTGTTCTTCATTACGCCGCTTCAGCTTTTTTTTGCGTATATCCTGTATCTTCGGATAAAATTCAGCAAATATATCCGGGTCATGCTCTTTCTGCCGTATGTACTGAGCACGGCGATCGTGGGCTTCTTCTCCATTCTTGTTTTTGACGGAAACATAGGAATGCTGAACAGCCTGATCAGAAATACGCTGGGCAGCTCCTATACGGTGGCCTGGATCGGTGATCCGAAATGGATGTTTAAGGTATTTGTGGCGATGATCGTCTGGCAGTGCATCGGCTCCGGCATGATGATTTTTTATGCGGATATGCAGGCTGTTTCCATAGACATCATAGAGGCCTCCGTTCTGGACGGCTGCGGCGATGTGAGGCGCTTCTTCTCCGTGATTCTGCCGAATATGAGGGCTTCCCTATCGTCGAATCTTCCGCTCAGCGTCATCTATGCGCTGACCATGTTCGGACTTCCCTATGTTGTATTCGGATCTTCCGGCGGAATTGACAACACCATGGATTTTATCGCCATGGTTTTTTACCGCTACGCGTTCGGAGGGACGTACTATGGGACGACGGATATCGGCTTCGGCTCGTCGATCAGCGTCGTGCTGCTGGGAATTATTCTCATCGCGTATCTTGTGACGTTCCGGATTATCAAGTGGATCAGAAAGTAGGGGGAAGCGGCAGTGAAGCAGAAATGGAAAGACAAGACGATTTCGGATTACAGAACAGGGAGAGGGACGAGGATCTGTAAGGATATGATCTCTCTGGTGATGGTGCTGTACTCCTTTATTACGATTTTTCTGATCGCGGTCACGGTGACCAATTCATTCAAAACGAAGACGGAGCTCATCCGGAACATAACGGGGTGGCCACAGAAGCCGACGCTGGAGAATTATGTCACGGTCTTTGTGGAGGAGAAATTCTGGCGCTATATCCTGAACAGCGTCTGCCTTGTGGGCGTGGCGCTCATTCTGATGATTGCCGTATCGTCGCTCCTCGCCTATGGCGTCGCACAGTACGATTTCAGAGGAAAAGGCTTTCTGCAGGGCTATTTTCTTGTCGGCCTGATGGTCCCGGTACAGCTTACGATACTGCCGCTGTATCTGATGCTCTCCAAGGCGGGTCTGGCAAATATTTATGGTCTCATGATTATTTACGCGGCAAATTTTTCGTTTGCATTTACGATTTTTACAAGATTTTTTGAAGAATTTCCCGTTGCGGTGATAGAATCCGCACGAATTGACGGGGCCGGTGATCTGACCATCTTTGCCGGCATTATCGTGCCGGTTTCCAAATCCGTATTTTTCACGGTCGGGCTTCTTCAGTTCATTATGGTCTGGAATGATTTTTTCCTGCCTATGGTATTCATCCAGAAGAAAAGCGCTTACACGCTGACGCTTGCGATCTATGAATATACCTGCAACTTTCTTAAGAACTGGGATAAGATTTTTTCGGCCGTCACGGTGGCGCTCATCCCGATTCTTATCATTTATTTTCTGTTTTCGGAGCAGATTGTATCCGGACTTACGGGGGGCTCGGTTAAAGAGTAAAAAATGTGATGATAACACATGGAAAATGGATATGGCTTGCGGACGGACTCACGACGGAGAATGAGAGGGCCTGCTTTGCGCAGCGCTTTCGGATTGACGGGTGTGATCTCACGGCCGGACAACCGGTTTTGCTGCGGATTACGGCGGTCACGAAATATGAGGTGCTTCTGAACGGAAAGCCTGTCGGACGGGGGCCGGGGAGAAACGTCAGGGGCAGATGCTTCTGCGACAGCTATGACATCACGCCGCTGCTGCTGTCTTCGGAGAATTATCTCGCGGTCGAGGTGTGGAACTACGGCTGGTCGACCTATCAGTCGCAGGCGGATGAGGGGGGACTGCTTTTTGAGATTCTGTGCGGCGATACCGTCATCGCAGCTTCGGGAACGGAAACCCGGGCGCTGAGAAATCCGGGCTTTATCACATATGCGCCGAAACGAAATGTGAATCTCGGGTTTGCGGAATATTTTGACGGAAGAAAGTTTTCGCAGCGCTGGCGAGAGGATGCCGGGATTACGGAGAGCTGGCCCTCTGTGGGGCCCGCGAGGTCATATGTATACTCTGAGCGGGTGCTACCGAGGGTTCTGACATGCGGCGCGGCAGAGACCGGAGAGCCTGCGGAGCCGAAAGAAAGGGAGCTGACGCCGCTTCCGGTGCGGAGCTGTCATACGCAGATGGTTTACCCGAAGCAGATTGTCCGGCTGGAGGATGTGGAAAAGGGCGGTCAGGTCTTCACGGTGAATACGCGGAGAGCCTTTTTCGGCGACAGGCGGGATGCGGATGAAACGAACTTCAATGCGTTTCTGGGCGGCATTATTGTAAGCGGGTCTGAGCAGAAAGGGAGAATCAGCTTCCCGAATCGGACATGGAACGGGCTCATCGGCTCGTTCCGGCTCGGAGAGACGGTATATGAGATTACGGACGCGGCCAGAGACGTGGAGGTGAGGCTCGAAAAAGGCGACAATTTCTTTCTTATGTTCCTGCACGGGAAATATGATGATCTGTACAGCCATATCGAGCTCCGCTTTCCGCAGGATATCTGCATGAAGAAGTGCGGAGCTGGTGATCGGGGCAACTTTTTTGTCGTGGGACCGGTCATGGAAATCACAGCGCTGCAGGACGGGTTTCATACCATTCATCCGGATATCAGCATGATCGGAGAGGAAGAGAAGCAGCTTTTTGCCTGCTCGTCGGCAGAGGCATTGGCGGAAACGGCCGGCCGGCTCGGGTATGAGGTGAAATGGACGGCGCCGGAGGATGTTATGGAGGATGCCTATCTGCTCTCTTTGGCCCGTCTGGCGGTCCCGCGGGCCGATTATGCGATCCGTGACAGGCATCTCGGGATTCTGTGGAGCAATGATGAGACTACGGTGATCGATCCGCCGGCAGCGGGGGACTATCGAAGACTGATCGCTGACTTCGGCGATATTTATGTGGGGTATCTGACCATATCCGTGAAAGCGCCGGCAGGGACGATTCTGGATATTTACGGATTTGAAAATATGTACCGGGGGGAAATCGATCATACGATCGGAATAAACAACGGCGTCCGCTATATCTGCCGCGAGGGTTGGCAGAGCTACACCGTCATGGCAAAAATGGGGCTGCGGTATGCCATGATCAGTGTACGGAGCTGCGGCGGGCGGAGCGTGGAGCTCAGGACGCTTGCGCTGCAGCATGAGACATACGCTTCTGCGGGGAGCGGGAGCTTTGCGTGCAATCGTGACCGGCTGAACCGGATATGGCAGATGTGCAGACAGACGATGGAGGACAGCAAGGCGGATACGTATGCCGATTCTCCGACCTATGAGCAGGCGTATTGGCTGGGAGACTCGCAGGTGAGCGCGGCCGTGGATGCGTTTCTGTCCGGGGATTATGGATTTATCAGGCACAATCTCTTATTCGGCGCGACGGCTGCGGATATGACGCCGCTGGGCAATGCGCTGACGCCGACGGACTGGATCACACCGATCCCGATGTGGACGATGAACTGGATGGTGATGCTCGCGCAGTATATCGAAGTGAGCGGGGACAGCGGCATTCTGGATGCGATCTATGGGGAGCTGAGAGAGAGACTTCGGTATTACAGAAAGCTCATTACGCCGGAGGGCGGGTTCCTCGTCCGCTCGTGGAATCTGATCGACTGGGCGAAGCTGGATGTTTCCAATGACTGTGTGAGCACAGCCTATCAGGGGATTTTGTCGTGGTGCTACCGCAAGGCCGCGGAATTTGCCTCGCGGATGGAGAACAAAGCGCCGGGGGAAGAGGCCGGAAAAAGCTATGCGGCAGACCGGCGGGAGTTTCTTGACACTTCGGAAATATTAAGGAAATATCTTCTGGACAGGCTCTGGGATAGTGAGAGAGAGGCTTTTCGAGATGGCTGGAGCCCGAAGAGGGATCTGGCGGAAACATACAGCATACAGACGCATACGCTTCTTCTTCTCTATGGGATACTGGATGATGAGCCGTACCGGAAGCAAAGGGTATCGGAATACGTCCTGCACCGTCCGGACGACTTTCTGGATGTGGGATCGCCGTTTATGCTGTATTATCTGTACGAGGCGTGGGCAAGGCTCGGCAGGCAGAGGGAGATGTTCGAGGATATCGAAAAACGTTGGGGTGAGATGATACGATACGAGTCGACCACGTGCTGGGAGGTTTTCCCCGGCTTCTATGAAAACAGCCGGACGCGGAGCTATTGTCATGCGTGGTCCACAGTTCCCGCGATGCTGATGCAGAAATATCTGCTTGGGGTCCGCCGGGAAGAGAGCGGGTGGAAAAGCATATCGTTCCGACTTCCGGATACGGAGCTGCGCTGGTGCAGAGGGGGAATCCCGACGCCGTTCGGAAGCATTTATGTCGACTGGAATAAGGATATCAAAAAGCTTCTTCTGAGAATTCCGGAGGAAATACAGATCTGCGGGAAAGCGGACATTCCGGAGGATTTTGAGCTGACGGTTCAGACAATGCGCGGGGACGGCTGAGCTGCCGGTGAAAGCAGCGCGGATGGGAGCCGCAGGCGGGAGGCAGAGATGAACGTAATGAGCGCCGAATGGCGTGACCGGTTGAAGCATTGGATGCGCACGCTGCAGGATGATTTCTATGAGCCGCTCGGCGAGCTTTCATGGGAGGCGGCCCGGACCATGGAGCGGCTCTCTCCGGAGAGGGCGGGGGAGCTCTCCTACGAGGCGGTGCGGCCGGGCTGGCAGTGGGGAACGGAGTGGGAGTACTGCTGGTTCAGGAGCCGGATCGTGCTGCCGGAACGGGCCCGCGGCGAGAGAATCGTCATGGACCTGCATCCCGGCGGGGAGAGCACGCTGTTTGTGAACGGACAGGCGTTCGGGACCTACCGGGCGGACTGGGTCGACCGGCCGCATCATTTTCTGGAGGATAATTTTCTGACGGCCTGTGCGGCGGGAGACGAGACATATACGATTCAGATGGAGACGTATGCGGGCCATGATTATCCGGAGGCCCCGACCGGCGGCTGTGCCACGGGGCCGGTGCTGCCGGGAGCGTATGAGGCGCATCCGGAGGAGGGAAAGCGCAGAACACTCGGGCGCTGCAGCTACGGAATATGGAATGAGACCTGCTATCAGCTTTTTATGGATGCCGATACGCTGTGTCAGCTGCTGGACACGCTGGAGCCCTCCTCGCTCCGGGCGGCAAAAGTCGCGGAGGCGCTCGAGCGGTTTACGCTGGCCGTGGATTTTGAGCAGGACAGAGAGAGCCGCATCGCCTCATATCTTGCGGGGCGGGCGGTGCTTGCACCGGTACTGGCGGCGGAGAACGGCGCGACCGTGCCGAAGTTTTATGCGGTGGGAAACGCCCATCTGGATCTGGCGTGGCTCTGGCCTATGGAGGAGACGTTCCGCAAGACGGCGCGCACCTTTGCGGCGCAGCTCAGGCTTCTCGAGGAATATCCGGAATACCGCTTCATCCAGAGCCAGCCGGCCGCTTATGAAATGTGCCGGGAGTATGCGCCGGAGCTGTTCCGGAGCATACAGGAGGCGGTAAAAAAGGGAAGATGGATTGCGGACGGCGCCATGTGGGTGGAGCCGGACACAAACATGGCGGGCGGAGAGGCGCTGATCCGCCAGCTTCTTTACGGAAAGGCATATTATAAAAAGGAATTCGGCGTGGAAAGCCGGCTTCTCTGGCTTCCGGACACTTTCGGCTATACGGCGGCGCTTCCGCAGCTTCTTAAGGGCTGCGGCGTGGATTATCTTGTCACGCAGAAAATATTCTGGTCCTATAACGACGGAGAGCAGTTCCCGTATCATTATTTCCGCTGGGAGGGCATGGACGGCTCGTCGGTCACAGCCTTTCTTCCGACCAACTATACATATCGGACGGATCCCTCCGAACTGCAGCAGATCTGGAGAACCCGCAGCCAGACGAGAGATCTCGACGCGTTTCTTCTGCCCTTCGGCTATGGAGACGGGGGAGGCGGCCCGTCCAGAGATTATCTGGAATACGGCAGACGGGAGAAAAATCTGGAGGGAATGCCGGCTGTAAAAATGGCCGGGCCGATGGAATTTTTCCATGATATGGAGGAAGCGGGAGGTCCGGTGAATACCTATGTCGGCGAGCTGTATTTCACCGCTCACCGGGGGACATACACCAGTCAGGCAAAAATCAAGTACAACAACCGAAGAGCGGAGGCCGCGCTTCGGGAGCTGGAGCTCTGGATGTGCGCGGCGGACAAGGTGGACAAGGACGCGGCGGAGAGGCTGTGGAAAGAACTGCTGCTTCATCAGTTCCACGACATTCTCCCGGGCTCGGGGATCGCCCGCATCCACAGGGAGGCGGACAGGAGAGTCCGCGCGCTGATCGCGGAGGCGTCGCAGCGGACGAAGGACTGCATGGATGCGCTGCTCTGCCGGGACGGGGATGCCGTGACGGTGTTTAATTCTCTCAGCTTTGACCGGACGGGACTTGTGGAGCTGCCCGAACGCTTTGCGCAGGGCGCGGCGGTGATAGAGGAAAGCGGCGCGGCGGCGGGCGAGGCAGCAGAGAACGTTCCGGTGCAGAATATTCCGACGCAGAATATCCTGTTGCAGAGGATTCCGGTGCAGAACATCGGAGGCCGGCTGATGGCGCTGGTTTCTGTGCCGTCCGTCGGCTCTGCCAGCCTCATTCCGTCGAACCGGGCGGCGGAGCGGGACCGCGAGGCAGAGCGGCCGGAGCCCGGGATCGCGGCTGTCGTGCGGCTTGCGGACGGTGCGTTTGTGCTGGAAAATCGCTTTGTGAGAGCTTCCGTAGACAGGCGGGGTGAGCTGATCAGCTTTGTATGGAAAGAGAGCGGCAGGGAATTTGTGCAGGCTCCGATGAACCGCTTCCGCCTGTATAAGGATGTGCCGCGGCGCTTTGACGCATGGGATATTGATTCGAATTACCGGGAGCAGGAGCTTCCGGGAGCGGAGAGCGTTTCCGCGGAGCCGGTGGGCGAGGGGCTTGCGGCGGAGCTTCTGGTTCGCGGCCGCATCGGCAATTCCTCGTATGAACAGCGGATTGTGCTTGCCGCGGAGAGCCGCCGTCTGGAGTTTCATACAACGATCGAATGGAAAGAGCTGCACCGGCTGCTGAAAGTTTCTTTCCCGGTCGCGGTGCATGCCTCAGAGGGGATCAATGAAATTCAGTTCGGATATATCCGGCGGCCTGCCCATCGCTCCCGGAGCTATGACAGGGAGCGCTTCGAGGTATGCAATCACCGATATTCCGCGCTCGCAGAGGATTCTCACGGTGCGGCGGTTCTCAATGACGGGAAATACGGAATCAGCATGAACCGAAACGCGCTGGAGCTGACCCTGCTTCGCGCGGGGGCGTCCCCGGAGCTGCGGGCGGATAACGGAGAGCACCGCTTTGTCTATGCCTTTACCGCGTGGGAGGGGAGCTTTGGTGAGAGCGATGTGGTGCGTCAGGGGTATGAGCTCAATGTGCCGCTTCTTACGCGCGCAGGCCGGCGCGGGAACGGGAGCTGGCTCCGGATCGATGATCCCGCGGTGATTCTGGAGACGGTGAAGACGGCGGAGGACGGAAGCGGCGACCGCATTCTTCGTTTCTACGAGTCGATGAACCGTTCGGTCTCCGTCCGGATACGCAGCGCATGGAGCGGAGACATGTATCTCTGCAATATGCTGGAGGAGAAGACGGCGGCCCTGCCCTCTGAACAGGGCGCGTTTTCACTTGACTTCCGTCCGTTTGAGGTGAAGACCGTGCGGATTCATGCGGCTGCGGTCACAGCACCCTCTATGAGGATATCTCCGGGTATCTTCGGGGGTACGGGATATCAATAGCTCCGGCGCAAAGGAGCAGGCTTTGGGCTCAGCGGCGGGAATATCGTTTTCTGAACTCCCCGGGCGTGGTGCCAAGTCTTTTCTGGAATGCCTGATAGAGACGGCGCTCGCTGCTGTATCCCGTCATCCGGCTCACATCGGCGACAGTACAGGTCTTGCTGCCCAGCAGGAGAGAGGCTGCCGCGCGAAGTCTCACGCAGTCCAGCAGAAAGCCAAGACTGTGACCGGTTGTTTTATTGATGGTATTGGAGAGATAGCAGGGGTTGAACATGAATTCATCTGCCAGTATATTCAGAGAAATATCATACATATAATTCTGTCGGATATATTGAATGATCTCCCGGAGAGAGACTGGGAAGCTGCTGTCATCGAGATCGAAGTCAAAGATGAGAGCCGGCGGGAGCGCCGGCCGACTTTCCTTCTCCGCAAACAGAGCGTGATGCAGGCTGCGCACGTCGTTCAGCAGAAGACTTTTGTTTATCGGCTTCAGCAGATAATCATAGACGCCAAGGCGTATTCCCTGCTGCGCGTAGGAAAAATCGTCGTAGCCGGAGATAATGATAAAGCGTATTCTGCCGCGGTTTATATGGAATCTTTCAAGCAGCGCAAGACCGCTCATTTCCTGCATCCGGATATCGGTGATGATCAGATCGATGGAAACGGAGGAATAATGATTCCACGCGTCCTCCCCGCTTTCCGCGGTGAACAGCGTGCACGGAAATTCCCGGATCTCCCGCAGATAAGAGACAATGGCGCTGCGGATTCTGGCTTCATCTTCAACGATCAGAATCGTCATGGTTCTCCTCCTCTGTACAGTCTGAAGCTGACAATGGTGCCGTGCTGTGCGTCCGGCGGGGACGCGGAATGGATGCTGAGCCCGCTGCGGTCCGGATTGTGCGAACGGAGACGGTCATTGATGTTGCGCAGACCGACATGCTTTGTGGCCGGATAGATCCGGCGGGAGGAGAGGATATCCTGCGCGAATTTCAGCATGGCGGGATCGATGCCGCGGCCGTTATCCGCCACGCGGATGAGCACGCTTTCCGCATTGTCGAGAGACGGCGTGATATGAATGGATATCCGCAGCGGAATGCCGCTGATTTTCCCATGACGGATGGAATTTTCAATGATGGTCTGAAAAACAAATCTTGGGCAGGAGATGTTGTCGAGCTCCGTCTCTATGGAAAAGGAGTATTGCAGTTGATCGCCGAGGCGTATCTGATTGATCCGCAGGAAATTGCGGGCGGCGTTCAGCTCGTTTCTAAGCGGTGCGCTTCTGGTATCATTGTTCATGGCGTAGCGCATATAATTTGCGAATATTTCCGTCATTCCCGCAGTCGTATGATCGCCGTGTATTTCAGAGGAAGCGCGAATATTTTCCAGAATGTTATACAGAAAATGCGGCTTGATCTGAGCCTGCAGGGCATAATATCTCGCTTCATTCATTTTCAGGCTGGCCTCAAGATTGTCGTGCACCAAATGGTTTACCTCGTTCACCAGTTGGTTGTATGCTGCGATGACGCCGCCGATTTCATCGGTATATAAATTGCTGCTGTATTCACGGAGATCATCGGGGCGCTGAGCGGAGATAAAGCGGTTAAAATCGATGATTCTGCCGATGTTCAGCCGGTTGAGAAAAAAATAAATCCCGCTGAAAAAGAGCATGCTGAACAGTGCGGCGGTGAAATAAAAAAAGACGAATTCCGGCGAACGGTTCCAGGCTTTCATCGGTATACACAGCATAAAGGAAGCGGAGCGGATCGGGACAGTCAGAAATTCTCCATCGAGCAGCGCCCCGCGCAGCTCCTCCGGTTCGTCGGCGAGCCGGTAGCTTCCATCGGAGAAGCAGTAAACATCGTCGCCGGAGAGAAGGTAAAGCGGCTCGGAGGGGATTCCGGTGAACTGCTCCAATACCCGGGCGGCATCGGCCTGAATCCTAAGCAGACCGATCGGACTGGTGGTTCCGGAAAGATAGATGAGCCTGTAATAATTCCAGTACCCGTCATCGCCGCTCTCCCAAAATCCGGAATAGCTTGCGGCGGCTTGCCGGCACAAGGCGTCATAGTCGTCGGTCCCGGCAGTGGAAATCAGGCGATCCGGCACGTAGATGCGGTAGCTGTTGTCCGCGATGATTTCGATTTTATGTACCCGATGGTCATTGGCGTAGCTGCTGAAGCAGTTTTCTATGGAATCATAATAGTTGAACAGAAATTCTGAGGTGCTGGAGTATTCCCCGATCAGATATTTCTGAATACTTTTTGTATTATCAAAGCAGAAGCGGTAGTTGCTGATCTGCGTCAGCGAGGATTCCAGTTGAAAGGCCAGAGCGGCGGCGTTCTGTCTCAACTGTCCGGCGTAGGCCTTTTCCGTCTGATATGCATTATATCGGGACATTATGAGCGACAGCGTGCCGATCGGCAGGAGAACGGTAAATATAAAGCCGAGCAGCATTTTTGTGGATATTTTCTGGTCCAGAAACCATTTCATGAGTTTTCGCTGCGCAGCGGACATCATTCCCTCCATTTCGAGACGCGGCCGACGCCTCTGCGGGCTGACAGAGGGTGGAGCTCTACTATTCATTATTGTTTTTTCCCATCAATATGGCAATTCGAAAACTGAAAAATGCGCATATATCTAAAGAAATGACATTTTTATTATTGCTGTCGAGATAGTAGATTGAATATGCGGAAGCCGCAGAGTATTCAGACAACAGTATGTATTGATGAGGGGAGGGAGTACGGATGAGAAAGAAGCTATCGGCATATTTTCTGGCTATATTAACAGCGGCAGCGCTGTTTTCCGGCTGCGGAGGCGTTTCATCGGAAACCGCGGCAGGGGCGGGAGACAGCGGAGAGCAGGCAACGAAGGCATCGGAATCCACAGGAGAAAGCGGGGAGCTGAGCAAGCTGTCTATTTTCATCAATATGTCATGGTATCCGGTGGATTCCTTCACAGGGAAAATACCGGATGCGATCAAGGCGGCGACGGGAACTGATTTGGATGTTACCATCGCGACCGATTCCAAACAGCTTGGGGTGATGATCGCGTCGGGAGAGCTGCCGGATCTGGTTTTTTCGGACACGGAGATCAATGAGCTCAGCAATTCCAATGTGTGCATTCCGCTGGACGAGCTTGCGGAAATGACGGGTGTTTCCTTTGAGAACGCCGAGAATTATGACGAGAGAACCCGGATCGCCAGTACGCTTTCTGAGGACGGCAGGGCCTATACTCTGCTGAACAATTACAACAGCAATGAGGACTGGGATAAGCTGAAGCTGGGAGCGCAGGGGCAGACCTGCATTTATTACCGACAGGATCTGCTTGAAGCGGCGGGAATCGAGGTCCCGACGAATCTGGAGGAATTCCGGAATTGTCTTAAAGAAGTGAAAACGGCGTATCCGGAGATGACGCCTCTCGGGATGGGCGGATATTGGAAGCTTCAGCCCATCTCCATCTGGACGGGGGTCAGTCAGGGAAAATATGACGGTAAGGAATACCGTTATGAAAGCGCGACGCCGGAATACAAGTCCTTTTTGAAATATGCCAATTCTCTGTACCGGGACGGACTTATCTCGGCAGAAGAGTATGCCAATGAAAATGAGGAAATCGGACACCAGAGAGCGTATAATGACGGCTGCGTCTTTTATCCTTGGTACCTTGCAAATTCCAACTTTACGCAGTTACAGAGCAATGCGGTCAGTGACTCGGCGAAGTGGGCGGTTCTTGCTCCGCTGGGACAGCCTCCGCTTGGGGATGGCAAGGGCTGGGGAGGACTGTTTATTTCCCGGAACTGCGGGGATGTCACGGCGGCGGCAAGGCTGTTTGCCTATCTGAATTCTGTGGAGGGCGGGCGCACCTCCATGTGGGGCGTTGAGGGTGACGACTGGATGCTGGATGAAAACGGCGTGCCGCAGTTCAGCGAGGAGTTTTTGGAGGCGCGCGGCAACAGTGAGGTCTGGTATTCAAAATACAATACAATGTTCTACTTTGGCGCGTCGGCGATCGATGAGATCTATATGAACTATTCGGGGATGGAGGAGGACAAACTGAAGGAGTTCAGCGCATACAGCAAGGGCTTCGTCAACTATCCTGAGCTCGGGATTGCCAAGCCATCGACCACCAGCGAAGAGGGCGTTATCTATACAAAGCTGGAGGACATCCGGAAAAAGTATGAAGCCAAGGCGATTTTTTCGGATACGGATGAGGATTTTGAGTCGGCCTGCGAGGAATTCATGAAAGCGCTCGACAGTGCGGGAATCGGCACATACAACACTTATATGACGGAACAGATCCAAAAAGTAAAGCAGGAATTTGGGTTCTGATGACGGAACAGAGACGGAAGCGTTCGGAGGCTGTGAGCAGTAATGCGCACAGCCTGCTGTGAATACGGGGGGAAAAACTATGCGCAGGCGGAAGGTAGGACAGCATAAGAGCGGATTCCGCAAACAACTACCGCTTCAGCTTTTTGTCCTTGCAGGGATCCTGTACCTGTCGGTTTTTAATATTATCCCGATGGCCGGTCTGGTGATGGGCTTTAAGGACTATAAGATCACGGACGGATGGCTCGGCATCTTTACGGCGCCGTGGGTCGGACTGAAATTTTTCCGGGAATTTGTGACGGATTTTCAGTTTCCGGTGCTGGTCAGAAATACAGTCGGGATCAGTCTGTGCAAGCTGATATTTACCTTTCCGCTGCCGATTGCCTTTGCCGTCATGCTCAGCGATATGCGCCGCGGGTGGTTCAGGAAGCTGACGCAGACGGCCAGTTATCTTCCTCATTTCATATCGTGGGTTATTATATCGGGGATTTCGTATCAGTTTCTGTCTTCGTCCGGAATTCTGAACCGTTTTCTTCTGGCGCTTCACGTAATCAAAAAACCGATCGGCTTTCTGACGGATGCGGGGATGTACTGGGGGCTTGCGACGGTGCTCGATATGTGGAAAGAAACCGGATGGTGGGCGATCGTTTTTCTTGCCGCAATCATGGGCATCAATATGGAAATGTACGAGTCCGCGATATTAGACGGCGCATCCCGTCTCCAGAGGGTCAGGTATATCACGCTGCCGAGCATCAAGCCGACCATTGTTACGGTGCTGATTCTGGCGCTGGGGAACCTGTTCGGTGGTGGTCTGGGAGGATCCAATTTTGAACAGAGCTATCTGCTCGGGAATGCGATGAACAGCGAGGCATCGGGAATTATTCAGACCTATGTGTACGATGTCGGACTTGCGAACGGCAGATATGCGTATGCGGCCGCGGTGGGGATGGTACAATCCGTCATTTCGCTGATTTTTGTGTTTGTCAGCAATGCGGCGGCGAAAAGGACGGCGGGCAGCAGCCTGTTCTGAATGAATTTTTCTGCTGCGAGCTTTGTCTGGGACGGTTCGATTCGGGAGGAAGTATGAAGCGCTGGCTGAAAAAATCTGCAGAGGATAAAATTCTGGATACGATCAACTATATCTTTTGTGCGGTGCTGATTTTTGTTACGGTTTATCCCTTTTATTATATTTTTATTATTTCGCTGAACGAAGGGCTGGATGCCTCTTTCGGGGGGATTTATTGGTTTCCGAGAAAATTTACGCTGGGAAATTACAGAGACTTTTTTTCTGATATAAAATGGCTGCGGGGGCTGGGGATATCGGTTTCCGCTACGGCGCTGGGGACACTGGTGAGCGTTTTGTTTACGGTTCTGGTGGCGTATGCGCTTTCTTTCCGGGAATTGGTTCATCGGAAGCTGTACATGACAATCATTATCGTATGTATGTATTTTTCCGGAGGGATCATTCCCTATTATGCGCTTCTTAAAGCCCTGGGACTCATCAATCACTATCTGGTGTATATTATTCCCGGGGCTCTGAATATATTTTTTATATTGATCGGCATTACCTTTTTTGAGGATATTCCGGGATCGCTGCGGGAATCGGCCATGATGGACGGAGCCGGCGAGCTGAAGGTGTTCAGTCGCATCATTCTGCCGATTTCAAAGCCGTTTCTTGCCACCTGTATTTTGTTTATCGGTGTCGGAAAATGGAACAACTGGTATGACTGTACATTTTTTGTACAGTCGAAGGCTCTGCGGAATCTCGCGTACCTGATGATGCAGGTGATCAATTCCACACAGGTGAGCGCAACCTCCGCGATGGCCGGCGCGTCGTCCTCGAACACAACGACCCTGTCGGTTCAGACGGCGGCCATGGTGGTGGCAGCGCTGCCGATTCTCTGCATTTATCCGTTTCTTCAAAAATATTTTGTGACAGGTATGATGGTTGGGTCAGTGAAAGGCTGAGATCACCAGAACTTATCGCTGCCGCAAAGAGCGCGGCAAAGGGGTATGGACATGGAATTATGGTATGAAAAACCGGCGGAACGCTGGTGTGAGGCGCTGCCCTTGGGCAACGGAAGACTCGGGGCAATGGTGTACGGCGGCGTTTTTCAGGAAAAAATCTCTCTGAATGAGGAGAGCGTTTGGAGCGGGAAGCCGCTGGACCGGGTCAATCCGGATGCGCGGCGGCATCTTCCGGAAATCAGAAAGCATCTGCGGGAGGGCAGGATTGCCGATGCGCAGCGCCTTTCGATGAAAGCGCTGTCCGGTACGCCGCAGTCGGCGCGGGCCTATCAGACCGCCGGAGAGCTTCTGCTGCATTTCGACGCGGAGGGAGATGTCCCGCCCGGTCAGTACACGGAGGAGGGGAGCCGTCCGCGGTACAGCGATTACCGTCGGACGCTGCATATGGACACTGGTACGGCGGAACTGGAATACCGCTGCGGGGATACGGTGTTTCAGAGAAGCTACGGGATATCCTGTCCGGATCAGTGCATGTTCGTGCATCTGACGACCAAAGACGGGACGCCTTTTTCCTTTCACTGCCATCTGGAGCGGGCCGGGCATCAGCAGGATGAATCGGGGAGCTGCGGAGAGGACGGCGCGTATATGCAGGTGGACGCGCCGGTGGGAGGGATTCCCTTTCATACGTTTTTCAGGGTAAAGACGACGGGTGGAAGCGTGACGGCGGTCGGCGGGTTCGTCGAGGCGAAAGAGGTGACGGAGGCAACCATCCTGCTCGATATTGAGACCGGCTTCCGACATCCGGACTGCGGAGCGATCTGCCGGCAGGTCGTCAATGCTGCCTGTGAGAAGAATATCTCTCTTCTTATGCGTGCGCATGAGGAGGATTTCTTTGCACTGTTTTCGAGAATGTCTCTGACGTTCGGAACAGACGGCGCGGCGGAGGAACTGCCTACGGACGAGCGGCTGAAACGGGCAGCCGCCGGAGTCGCGGACAGACGGCTGCTCGAGCAGTATTTCCAGTTTGCCCGCTATCTGATGATCGCGGGGAGCCGCGAAGGGACGCTGCCGCTGAATCTGCAGGGAATATGGAACGATCAGCTTTATCCGGCGTGGGATTCCAAATACACCATCAATATCAATACGGAGATGAATTACTGGATGGCGGAGAGCGCCAATCTATCGGAGTGTCATCTCCCTCTGTTTGATCTTCTGAGGCGGGTCAGTGAAAACGGCAGGAAGACGGCGGAAAAAATGTACGGCTGCAGAGGCAGCGTGGCGCATCACAATACGGATATTCATGCGGACACCGCGCCGCAGGATATCTGGATTCCCTCCACCTACTGGGTGATGGGGGAGGCATGGCTTGCTACGCATATCTGGAGACACTATCTCTATACGCAGGATCTTGCGTTCCTGAAAGAGCATTTTGATGTGCTGGAACAATGCGTGCTGTTTTTTGAAGATTTTCTGATCGAGGATCGGGAGGGGTATCTTGTCACATCTCCCTCTGTGTCGCCGGAAAATACCTATCAGACGGATCATGGCGAGATGGGGGCGATGTGTGAGGGCGCGACGATAGATATCGAGATTCTGCGCGACCTCTTTGAAATCTACTGCCGTGCCTGCGGGCTGCTCCATCAGCCGGAGGATAAGGCCGCAGCGGCGCGGGAGCTTCTGCGGCGTCTCCCTCCGCTGCGGATCGGAAGCGACGGCAGGCTGCTGGAATGGAGAGAGGAATACCGGGAGCCGGAGCCGGGGCACCGGCATATATCGCATCTGTTCGGCGTGTACCCGGGTTATTCCATCACATGGGAAGACACGCCGGAACTGATGGTCGCGGCGGAAAAAGCGCTGGATTACCGGCTTTCACACGGGGGCGGGCATACCGGATGGTCGAGGGCGTGGATCATTGTCCTCTGGGCGAACTTCCGTCAGGGGGAGCGGGCGTTTGAAAACCTGAAAGCGATCCTGACGATGGGTACGTTCCCGAATCTTATGGACACGCACCCGGTGGGGGACGGCTATGTCTTCCAGATCGACGGGAATATGGGAGCTGCCGCGGGAATGCTGGAGATGCTGGTGCAGAGCCGAGAGGGGAGACTGCATCTTCTTCCTGCTCTCCCGGAGGAATTGACGGACGGCGAAATCCGCGGCATGCGGATCTGCGGCGATGCCGTTCTCGATATGAAGTGGGAGCACGGAAAAGTCACGTACCTGCGAATCATGCCGGGACAGGACATGCAGCTTCTCCTGACGGAAAACGGTGAGACACAGGAGATAGAACTGCGTCGGGGAGTTTGCTTCACGCAGACGGAAGATATGCGGAGGAATGAAGCATCAACGGGTGGGTCTGACGCGCAGAGAGCGTAAAGGACCGGCCGGGACGGCGGTCATCCGGGAGGGAAGGCGGGGCGTGTCCCCCGCCTTTTTCATGAGCGGATTTTAATGAAAACGGTTGACAGACTTTCGGATCAGAGCTATATTTTATTCAAACATATGAATATATGTTCATATATAGAAAGGTTTGGTGGTGATCATGGCGATCAATGATGTGGAGCGCTGCGAGGAGCATGTCATCCATGAGGATACGGTGCGCAGCGTCATCGGGAGCATGCCGGACGAGGATACGCTCGCGGATCTGTCTGAGCTGTTCAAGGTGTTCGGCGATTCCACCCGGATCCGGATCCTCTTTGCACTATTTGAGGCGGACATCTGTGTGTGCGATCTGGCGGAGACCCTGCATATGACGCAGTCGGCGGTCTCGCATCAGCTCAAGCTCCTGCGGAATGCGAAGCTTGTGAATGGCAGGCGGGAGGGAAAGCAGATCATCTATTATCTCGCGGATGATCATGTGCGGACGATCATCGCGCAGGGTCTGAATCACATTATGGAGTGACGGACGGAAAATGGCCGGGAGCCTGTCCGCGGAGATTTGCCGCAGGAAGCGGTTCCCGAGACGGAACGGAAACTTGCAGAGGGAGGACAGCAGTTTGAAAAAGAAATTCAAAATTGATGTGGACTGCGCGGTCTGCGCGGCAAAGCTGGAGGAGGCGATCCGCCGGGTAAAGGGCGTGGAGGAGTGTCAGGTGAATTTTCTGACGCAGAAGATGATGCTCCGGACAACCGACGAGGGTTTTGACGAGGTACTGGCCGAGGTGCTCCGCACGGCGAAGCGCGTGGAGCCGGATGCGGTGATCTATACGGACTGAAAAAAGAGAAAGCGGATGGGGCTGTCGTATTCAGCTTTTCCTTGCACATAAGCATGTGGCTTCCATCCGATGAAATGACCGCATATTGTGTGAGGAAGCCTTGATGCGGCAGCCCCTCATTTTTGCGGGAATCCGGAGAGGGCTCATTCTTGAAAAACTGGACGAAGAAACAAAGACAGACACTGATGCGGATTGCGGTGGTGCTTACGTGCTTTGCGCTGCTCCTGATACTGGAGCGCACAGGGGTTATGGAGCCGCTTCCCGGCGGCTTCCGTTTTCTCTGCTATTTCCTCCCGTATCTTCTCATCGGCTATGACGTCATATGGCGCGCGTTCCGGAACATCGCGCACGGGCAGGTTTTTGACGAGAATTTTCTGATGGTGCTCGCGACCTTTGCGGCGCTGGTGCTTGGGCTTTCGGGGAGTGGAGATTATGACGAGGCGCTGGCCGTCATGCTCTTCTATCAGGTCGGGGAGCTGTTTCAGTCCCTTGCGGTGGGAAAATCGCGGCGCTCCATCGCGCAGATGATGTCCATCGCACCGGAGTACGCAAATCTCCTCCGGGAGGACGGAGGTCTGGAGGTGGTCGAGCCTGAGGAAGTTCATGCGGGCGATGTCATTGTCATAAAGCCCGGGGAGAAGATCCCGCTGGACGGCACGGTTCTGGAAGGGAGCTCCTTTCTCGATACGGCGGCTCTGACAGGGGAGTCGGTACCCCGGAGGGCCGCGGCCGGCGATGAGGTGATCTCGGGCTGCATCAACGGGAGCGGCGCGCTGCGGGTGCGGGTCAGCCGGGAGTACGAGGACTCGACGGTGGCCCGGATTCTGGAACTTGTGGAAAATGCGGGCACGAGAAAGGCGCGGCTTGAGAATTTCATCACCCGCTTTGCGAAAATCTATACGCCGGCTGTGACCGCCGGCGCGGCGGTGCTTGCGATTCTTCCGCCGCTCCTTTTCGGCTGGGGATGGGCCGATTCCGTCCGGCGGGCCTGCAACTTTCTGATCGTCTCCTGTCCCTGTGCGCTGGTGATCTCGGTTCCGCTGGGCTTTTTCGGCGGGATCGGCGCCGCCTCCCGGATCGGCGTTCTGATCAAGGGCTCCAATTATCTCGAGGCTGCGGCCACGCTCCGCACGCTGGTCATGGACAAGACGGGGACGCTGACGCGGGGAGAGTTCCGGGTGTCGGGAATCTTCCCGTCGCAGGAAGCGGCGGAACGGCTTACGGAGGCCCCGTTGCTTCTTCGCCCGGAGCGGAACGGGGAAGCGGGAGCGGGGCAAGATCCACGTTTCGGAGAGAAAGAACTCCTTGTACTCGCGGCCTGCGGCGAGCAGTATTCCAATCATCCGATTGCGCAGTCGATCCGGGAGGCCTGCGGCGAGGCCGCCGATCCGGCCCGTGTCACGGAGCCGGAGGAACTGGCAGGACTGGGAAGCGTAGTCTGTTTGGACGGCAGGCGTCTCCTTGTCGGGAATGCGGGACTGATGCAAAAGGAGAGAATCGAGGGCTTTTCGGCGGCTTCAGCGGCGTCGCCGGTTCCCGTTTCAGCGGGCGGCCCGGTGTCTCCGGCAGACGCCGCCGGAAGTCCTTTGCTTTCGGCCGGCGGGACGCTTGTGTATGTGGCGTATGACGGCGTATTTGCCGGTACGATCCTGATTTCCGATGAGCTGAAGGAGGGCGTGGAAGAGGCGGTCGCGGACATGAGGCGGGCCGGCATTGAGAGAATCGTCATGCTGACCGGAGACCGCCGGGAGGCGGCGGAGGCCGTCGCGGGCCGGCTCGGGATCGGTGAGTTTTACAGCGGGCTGCTGCCCGCGCAGAAGGTGGAGCGGGCGGAGGCGCTGATACAGAGCATGGAGGAGGCCGGAAGCCCGGGGCGGCTCGGCTTTGTCGGGGACGGCATCAATGACGCTCCGGTGCTGGTGCGCGCGGATGTCGGCTTCGCGATGGGATCTCTCGGCTCCGATGCGGCGATTGAGGCTGCCGATATCGTCCTGATGGACGATGATATCCGCAAGCTCCCCGCCGTGATGCGGATTGCCCGCCGGACCATGCGGATTGTCCGCTGCAATGTGATGTTCGCGATTGCGGTGAAGTTCCTCATTCTGCTGCTGTCCATTCCCGGGCTTGTGGGGATGTGGACGGCCGTATTCGGCGATGTGGGCGTGGCGGTGCTGTGTATTCTGAATTCCATGCGGGCGCTGAATGCCGCCGGTGCGGCACAGGGAAGCTCCTCCGGGGCGCGGAAAAGGGGGAAGAGTCCGGCGCGGTACATTGACAAGAGGCGCCGGGATGGTGTACCTTCATAGTGATAATTAGATAGAGCTAACCCGGGAGCCCAGGGCGGCGGACCAAAGAAGAAGCGGCCTGACAGGGGAGGCGGTGTGCAGAATGACGGAAGTATACAGGAGGAAAGAATAAAATGCACGATTATCTTCAGATCGAAAAGGTCTATGGAAGACAGATCATTGACTCGAGAGGCAACCCGACCGTAGAGGCTGAGGTCACGCTGGCTGACGGCACGGTGGGGAGGGGCGCGGCCCCGAGCGGCGCGTCCACCGGCGAGTTCGAGGCGCTCGAGCTCCGGGACGGGGATGCCTCCCGCTTCGGCGGAAAGGGCGTCCTGAAAGCGGTCGAAAACATCAACCGCGTCATTGCGCCGGCCCTGCTCGGCATGGATGCGTCCGATACTTATGCGGTGGATGCGGTGATGATTGCGGCGGACGGGACAAAGGACAAGTCGAAGCTCGGCGCAAACGCGATTCTCGCGGTTTCCATTGCAGCGGCAAGAGCGGCGGCGGCCTCTCTTGACATTCCGCTGTACCGCTTTCTCGGCGGGGCGCAGGCGACGAAGCTTCCGGTTCCGATGATGAATATTCTGAACGGCGGCGCGCATGCGACCAACTCCGTGGATACGCAGGAATTTATGATCATGCCGGCGGGCGCGCCCTCTTTCTCCGAGGGACTTCGCTGGTGCACCGAGGTGTTCCACGCGCTGCAGAAGCTTCTTAAGGCCGAGGGCAATACGACGGCGGTCGGCGACGAGGGCGGCTTCGCGCCGGATCTTAAGGACGATGAGGATACCATCGAGCACATTCTGACGGCGATCCGCAATGCGGGCTATGAGCCAGGCCGGGATTTCGTGCTTGCCATGGACGCGGCATCCTCCGAGTGGAAGAGCGAGAAAGGCAAGGGGTTCTATCATCAGCCGAAATCCGGCAGAGATTTCACCTCTGACGAGCTGATCGCGCACTGGAAGAGCCTTGTTGAAAAATATCCCATCTATTCCATCGAGGACGGTCTGGATGAGGAAGACTGGGAGGGCTGGAAGAAGATGACCGCAGAGCTGGGCGATAAGGTGCAGCTTGTCGGCGACGACCTCTTCGTGACCAACACCGAGAGACTGAAAAAGGGCATTGAGCTGGGCTGCGGCAATTCCATTCTTATCAAGCTGAATCAGATCGGCTCGGTATCCGAGACGCTGGAGGCCATCAAGCTGGCGCATAAGGCCGGCTACACCGCGATCTCTTCGCACAGATCCGGCGAGACGGAGGATACCACGATCGCCGATCTGGCGGTGGCGCTGAACACCTGCCAGATCAAGACCGGCGCGCCGTCGAGATCCGAGCGCGTCGCGAAGTACAATCAGCTCATCCGAATCGAAGAGGAGCTGGGCGTCTGCGCGGATTACCCGGGAACACAGGCGTTCAATTTCAGCCGGTAATTCTGACGGTTCGCATGCCTTGCATCCGGAAAGCCGGATAGAAAGAACCGCTTAAGCAGCAAAGGCCTGATTTCCTGTTTGCAGGGGTCAGGCCTTTTTCTGAACAGATTTTTTCTAAGCGGAACGCGCGGCATTCTGTGCGTAACATCCATGCGACTGAGTCGGCCGGAAGGGCGCTTTGGCGTCACTCGTAACGATGGCGCTCGCGCTCCAGAAAGGCATCCGGCCGCGAGGTGTCCCGGCAGATCAGGACGGGGGTGATTACCTTGTGCCGGACGGGGGTCTCAACGGGGATTCTCTTTGTCCGGTTTTGAATCTGCTCGATCAGAAGCTCCATGGTGGCCTCTACGATTTTGTCGATCTGCTGCCCGATCGTGCTGAAAGGAACCACGGTCTGTGCGGAAATAGGAGAACCGTCAAAGCCGATCAGACGGAAATCATCCGGAAAGCTTCCGTAGCTTCGGACGAGATGCGTCACTACCATGCTGGCATAGGTGTCGTTGGCGCAGAAGATGCCCTTTCTTTTTCCGGAATGGCGGATGGCGATGTCGTCGATGCTCCCGGAGATGACCCGATAGCTTTCCTCGTAGCTGTGCCCGATTTCCCGCAGGATCACCTCGTGCGCGATCTTCTGCTGCTGGCAGATCTGCTCGAAGCCGATCTGTCTGCCCTGCGCCGGAACGATGTGGTCGTTGATCCCGTCGATGTAGAACAGAATGTCGCAGTTGTTTTTATACAGGAGGCTGGTGGCCTGGATCCCGCCCATCAGGTTGTCCGTGTTGACGGAGGAGACGCAGCGATCCTCTCTTTCGATGGTGACGAGCGGAATGCCGTAGCCGGCGAGCTCCTCGGAGGGGATGGTGTGGCTCATAACGATCATTCCTTCCACGTTGTAGGCGAGAAGTTCTGAAATATAGCGACGTTCCTCGTCCTCGGTCCGGTTCCCCTCAAAGACCAGGAACTTGTAGCCGTAGCGATTGTAGGTCGCAAGGAAGGCCTGCAATGTCTCGGCGAAGAAATGCATATACAGATTCGGAACGATCAGTCCGATGAATTCCGTGTGGCCGCTGGCGAGTATGCGGCCCACCTTGTTTTCATGATAATTCAGCTTTTTCAGCGCACGCGCAATCGTAGCCTGATTCTCGGCGGTCAGGGAATCGGGATTATTGAAATAGCGTGATACAGTGGTTTTTGAAAATCCGGTGTAGCTTGCGATGTCATCAAAGGTGACTTTGTTTTTCAGACGCATACGGCGGGCCTCGCGGGGGACAGCATGAAATACGGCGATTAAGGATCGAGGAAGATCGAAGCTCCTCTGCAAATGTTCCTTTCATTTTAACAGAAGAATCGGAAATACGGTACAGGAACCGGTTACGCAAAAAGCTGTTGACTATTCATTAAAGAAAGAATAAAATTGAGCCGTAAAGTAACCGGTAACTTTACCGATTCTTCAAGGGCGCTTTCATGATAATGAAAGTGATCCGGTATTTGCAGAGGGAGGGAATATGAAGATACACATGACGGCGGCGCCGGCGGTGAGCGTGAGAAAGAAGTCCGGCGCAAAAGGCGTTCTGCGCGCGTGGCAGCTGTATGTTCTGCTCCTGCCGGCGCTCCTCTGGGCGGCGGTATTCGCGTACTATCCGATGTACGGGCTGATCATCGCGTTCAAGGATTACAAGATCCGGCAGGGGATCCTGGGGAGTCCCTGGGCGGATCCGATCGGAAAGTATTTCGGACAGTTTTTCAGCACGAGCATCGCGCTCAATTCCATTAAGAATACAATTGTCATTTCTCTCGAGAGCATTGCGATCGCATTCTGGATTCCGATCATCTTTGCGCTCCTGCTGAACCAGATTCAGGGTGACCGGGTGAGAAAGACCATCCAGACGATCAGCTACGCCCCGTATTTCATGTCGAATGTCGTTGTCGTCAGCATCATTTCGGTATTCTTTTCGGCAACCGGCGTGGTGAATCACATGGTCGGGAGCGACGCGCCGATTCTGTTTACCTCGCTTCCGCAGTGGTTCCGGACACTGTATATCGGCTCGAATATCTGGCAGACGATGGGCTTCAACGCGGTGATCTACATTGCAGCGCTGACGAGCGTGAGCCCGGATTACTACGAGGCGGCCATGATCGACGGGGCGTCCAAGTGGCAGAGAATACGCTACATCGATATCCCGATGATTATGCCGACCGTCATATTGATGCTGATTCTCCAGATTGGCAACATCATGAACATCGGCTATGAGAAAGCGTACCTGATGCAGAACGGCTCCAATACCATTGTGAGTGAACTGATTTCAACCTACGTGTACAAGGTCGGTCTTCAGACGGCGCAGTATAGCTTCGCTACGGCGGTGGGGCTCTTCAACTCTGTTGTCAACTTCATCATTCTGGTCGCTGCGAATATGATCGCCAAGAAAGTGAGCGACATCAGCATTTTCTGATTTTTTCGAGGAGGATGGAAATGAGTAAATGGAAGACAGAGCCGGCACCGAGGCACAAAATGAAGATGTCCGGAGGAGACCGTGCCTTTATGGGACTGATCATCGTCCTGATGCTCCTCTTGTGCGTAATTATCATCTACCCTATTTATTATGTGATTCTGGCGTCGATGACGGACCCTGTGACCGTCAATTCCGGCAAGCCGCTTTTCTATCTTGAGGCGCCGTACTTCAAGGGGTATCTCACGACGTTCCGGTACAAGCCGCTCTGGACCTCATACAAAAACACGATACTGTATACCGCCGTCGGGACGCTGATCGCACTGGCAGCGACCATTCCCGCAGGCTATGCGCTGTCGAGAAAGGATCTTCCGGGGAGAAGAGGACTGATCTTCATCTTCACGTTCACGATGTTCTTCTCCGGCGGCATCATTCCGCTCTATCTCACGGTCAAGGCACTGAACATTTACAACACGATATGGGCGATGGTTCTGCCGACCGCCGTGTCGGCCTACAATCTGATCGTCTGCCGCTCGTTCTTTGAGTCGAGCGTGCCCGAGGAGCTGCTGGAGGCCTCGCGGATCGACGGCTGCTCGGACTTCAAGTTTTTTCTGCAGATCGCGATCCCGATTTCGTCCACGATCATTGCCGTCATGGCGCTGTTTTACGCGACGGCGCTGTGGAACCAGTTCTTCAACGCGCTGATGTTCCTGCAGGACGACAACAAAATGCCGCTGCAGGTCGTGCTGAGGAACCTCGTGCTGATGAATCAGGCGAACCAGATGGGCTCGTCCGGAGATGCGATGGTGACCAAGCAGAAGCTCGCGGAGCAGCTAAAATACTGCATTGTCGTTGTCTCCGCGGCGCCGCTCCTTGCCGTGTATCCGTTCATTCAGAAATATTTTGCAAAGGGTGTTACGATCGGCGCTGTCAAGGGCTGATCGGGGTTGATACATTCACGGACAAAAAGTCCAGGGAGGAAAAGCATTATGAACAAGAGAGTGCTGGCAACGGTTCTTGGCGCCGTGATGGCGGCGGGACTGCTTTCGGGCTGCGGCGGCGCAGCCGGAACGGGAACAGGAGCGAGCGAGTCGTCCGGTGAGAGCGCGACCGATATACAGGAAGCGGTCGACAGCGCGACGTCGGCATCGGATACCGGTCTGACCCCGGAGGAGCAGGAGGCGGTCGACGCCGGTCTGATCCGGCTCGACGGCACGCTGCCGATCATCAAGGATCCGGCGGCGTTCGAGGAGAAGTACGGAAAGATTTCCATGCTGCTTGTGAACTCGGCGGACCGCGTTGTGGCTCCCGCGGAGCTCGCAATGTGTCAGAAGTGGTTTGAGGACACCGGCGTGGAGTTTGACTGGCAGCCCATCCCCGGTGAGGGCGCGCAGGAGAAGATCAACCTGATGCTGGCCTCCGGCGATGATCTTCCGGACGCGTTCTGGAACTTTGGGGACGGAAAATCTGGCAATATCGTCGTTCAGTATGCGGATCAGGATATTTTTCTTCCGACCGAGGGCCTGATCAATGAGTATATGCCGAATCTGAAAAAGATTCTCGATGAGCGCCCGACGTACCGCATGGAAATCACCGCGCCGAACGGGCACACCTATGGCTTCCCTTATATTGAGGAGATGTACGGTCTGGTGCTCACCGGCGGGCCGATGCTGATCAACAAGACGTGGCTGGATGAGCTGGGACTCGAGGTTCCGACCACGGTGGACGAGTGGGTGAAATGCCTGGAGGCGTTCCGCGACGGGGGCGATCTCAACGGAAACGGCGTGAGCGATGAGATCCCCATGGCGTCATGGTTCGGCGCGACGGATACCTTTGGCTCCTACAATATGTTCTACCGCTTCACGGGGTGCTTCGGACAGGCGGATTCCTACTGCGGAGGCAATGCCTATGCGGACCATCTGCGCCTCATTGATGACAAGGTCGTTTTCACGGCAAAGGACGAGGCGTTCCGCAAGACGGCGGAGTTCTTCAATCAGCTGTATGCGGACGGTCTGATCTGGGATGGCTCCTTTGAGGCGGATGAGAGCGCGTCGTTCAAGTCCTCTCTGATCAAGGAGGATGTCGCGCGCATCGGATGCTTCTGCACATGGACCGATCAGGAGATCACCAACCTTGACGTGCACGATGAGTATGTGGCGATTCCGCAGCTGACCGGCGAGGCCGGGAAGTCGGGCTTCCTGAATAACTATTCGCAGCTTCAGGATTCCTCCAACACCGCGATCACAACTACCTGCCGCTTCCCTCATGTCCTCGCAAGATTCGTGGATTACATGGTCGGCGATCCGTCGATCTCGGTGCAGTCCAACTGGGGAGCCATCGGCTACAACTACAAGGAAGACGAAAACGGCATCATCCGCACACCTCTTGATGAGGACGGACGGTATGTCGCGCAGCAGCCGGAGTACACGAATTTCGGCGAGGCGCGCGTCAACTCCACGCCCTGCCGCGGCTCGATGATCGTTCTTGACGAATATTATGAGACGGTCTGCGGCTATGCCTACGATGCGGTGCAGCTCCTTGAGAACCAGAAGACGAACGGAAAAGAGGAGATCATGGCGGAGTATACCGCGATCCCGCGTGTCATGATGACCACGGAAGAGCTGATGCGGCTTGCTCAGATTCAGCCCACGGTGTCGGATATCGTCGACCGCTATATCAATACATGGATTACGACCGGCGTCACGGACGACAACTGGAACATGTACCTCTCCGAGCTGGATGCGGCGGGCGTGCAGGATGTTGTGGATATCTATCAGACGGCAGTCGACCGCAGCAAAGGCAAAGAATAATCAGCCGGTGATACCGGCTTCCTGAAAGAACGCCTGGGAACGCTGCAGGACGGCCGCCGGACAGGACAGGGCGGCCGTCCGTTTTTTCTACCAGTCCATCGGCGGAGAGATCATTATGAAAAAAACAGAGATATACAGACCGATCATTCATTTCAGCGCGGAAAAGGGATGGATCAATGATCCGAACGGGCTGGTTTACGAAAACGGGAATTATCATCTTTTTTACCAGCATTATCCGAACGCGACCCATTGGGGGCCGATGCACTGGGGACATGCCGTATCGCGGGATCTGATTCACTGGGAGCATCTCCCGATGGCGCTGGTCCCGGATGATCTGGGTGCGATTTTTTCCGGCTCTGCCATTATGGATACGGACAATGTGACCGGCTTCGGCGACGGAACAAGGCCGCCGATGGTGCTGGTATATACGAATCATAATCTGACCAGCAAAAAAGAAGAACAGAGCATCGCGTACAGTACCGATTATATTCACTTCACGAAATATGAGGGGAACCCCGTCATTAAGGGAATACCGGGAGGCAACAGCCGCGATCCCAAGGTGTTCCGCAATCCCGTGCGCGGAGGCTTCAGCATGGCGCTTGCGACGGAGGACTGCGTCAGCTTTTATGCCTCGCAGGATCTCAGGACATGGGAAAAGACCGGTGAGTTTTACTGCGGGGAGCATGGACTTTGCGGAATCTGCGAATGTCCGGACTGCTTTCCGATGGAGACGCCGGAGGGTGTCCTCTGGGTGCTGATCGTCAGCATGATCGTGCCGGAGCCCGGGGCGGGAGAGCCGGTGATGCCCGGCAACAGAATGTCTCACGTCACGCAGTATTATGTCGGAACATTTGACGGGGATCGTTTTCTCGATACGCAGGGTTCTCCGGAGCCCCTGCTGCTGGATTACGGGACCGACAGCTATGCGTCCGTCACGTTCAATGACGCGCCGGAGAGGATTATGATCAGTTGGGCGGACAACTGGGATTATGCGAACGAATCGCCGGCCGGGGAGGAGGGCTTTCAGGGGAAGATGACTTTGGGAAGGAAGCTCTCTCTCGTCGAAACGTCGGAGGGCTATCGCCTGAAAAGTGAATTCTGCGGCCTGCGGGAAACGCTTTGCAGCGGAACGGAGCTGTCCGGGCGGGAGGATGCCTCGGCAGGGCTCCCCGTGGGGCAGGCGGTCGGAGTATCCGTGGAGCTGTGCGCGGGCGGGAGCATCAGCTTTGCCAACGGCTACGGAGAAGCGCTGAAGCTCTCCGCGGACGAGGAGGAGCTGGTCATCGACCGGACCGGAGCGGGCAGGAGCGATTTTTCGGACCGCTTTGCCTCGGAGCGGACCGGCGTGATACGGATTCCCAGAAAGGAACGCGGCGCGCTCGGAATGGAGATCGTGCTCGACCGCTGCCTGATGGAGCTCGCGGCGGAGCACGGCCTCACCTGTGCGTCGGTGGGGGTGTACCCCCGCATGGCGTACGACCGGATCCTGCTCTCCGGGATCGAAACCGCAAGGGTCTGCGCGATAGGCGGGAGCGCGGGGCGGGAACGCGAGTCCTGAAGGAAACGCCCGGATGCGCGGAAAATGCGGTGAAAATACGGGAAAATGTGATAAAGGGAAATCTTTTGTTGACACCGGCGGAGTATATGGTTTATTGTGTAGCAGTGAGCACGGGGCATTAGCGCAGCTGGGAGCGCGTTTCCATGGCATGGAAGAGGTCACGGGTTCGAATCCCGTATGCTCCACGCTGTTTGGAAGCCCGGAAAGCTTGTTGTTTTGAGCTTTCCGGGCTTCTTTATGCAAAGATCCTTTTCAGAGCCGGAACATTTTGCATTCATCTGACTCTGGCAGCAGGGAAACGGAACTATGAAATACTCACAAATCTACACGCGTAAATTTGTATATCTTGAGTATTGGAAAATATCTGTGGAAAGCTATAATAAAGATATCAAATACATTATAAACTTTGGAATATAAATATAGAATATTAAGCGATATGGACAAAAATAATACTTACGCGAGTAGAAAAACAGGGAAAAAAGTTACGAGAAATGATGTGGCGAAGGCAGCAGGCGTTTCCTCTGCCACAGTTTCTTTCGTGATCAATAAACCGGAGAAGGTCAAAAAGGAAACCTACGATCGCGTCATGCAGGCTATTCGCGAGCTGGAGTATCACCCTAATTTTGTTGCGAAGAGCATGGCGACCAATCAGACTATGCAACTGGGAATTGTTCTGGAAGATATTTCCAATCCATTTTCTGCAGGGCTGGTTACCGGCTTTGAAAATGCGGCAAATGATAAAGGGTACTTTGTGAATGTGTGCACAACCTCCGGCAGAGTACATGATTATTTTGAAAGCTTTTTAGAGAGGCAACTGGATGGAATTTTCGTGACGGCGCTGCCTTATAAGTTTGAAACGGACCGCCTCTATTCGTTGGTAGAAAATGGCGTCAGGGTCATTGCCAGCGGAAACATTAATGTGGATCACAAACGGGTCGCCGCCATTGAGAATGATTATATCGATGCCATGGACCAGGCGATTTCCTACCTGCATAGCCTGGGGCACAGATCGATCGCCTATGTCAGTGGGCTGTCCAGCACCTTTGCTTATGATCTTCGCTATGCCGGTTATATCAAGGCCCTGAAGAAATATGGGATGGAATTCGATCCGCGGCTTTATGTGGACGGGAAAACGCCCTACAGAACGGGCATGAACGAAGGCTACAGGGGGGTAGAGTCTCTGCTCGGTTCCGGCGCCCGGTTTACGGCTGTCATCTGCACCAATGATCTGATGGCGATCGGCGCGATCCGGGCTCTTGAAGAGAAGGGGATGCACGTGCCTGACGATGTATCGGTGATGGGGTTTGATGGAATTGAACTAGGCAAATACACTCTCCCGTCCCTTACATCGATGGGCTTTGATCAGTTCGAATTCGGGAAACAGGCATTTGAAATGCTGCATGCAAGCATGACGAACAACGTGGTTGGCTATTCATGCAACCCTCTGAAATTAATCGAGAGGGATTCGGCCTCGAAATGTAACTGCTCGTAAAAAATCTGTTTTAGCGCTGAAGCAGATTTTTATGGTGTGAATAAGTCGTTTGGTGGTTAAAGGCAGGAAAACTTTTAAGAAATCAGGGAGGAACAAGAGTGAACAAGAAGAAATGGCGCATTAAAGCAGCGCAGACAGGAATGTCTGTTATTTTGACCGCAGCACTCGTCTCCGGCTGTGGGCAGGCGGTCGGCACGAACTCCGGCAATGCCACTGAGGGAATTGCCGCGGCATCGTCGGAAGCTGCCGGGACGGGCGGGGTGGCGGCAAGCTCTGCAGAAGCCGGCTGGGACACAAGCAAAGACGACGTTGTCACCGTCTCTGTCATCAATAATTTTTACACGGCAGGGGAGAAGAAGCTCGCAGAGGAATACACCGGGCTTCATCCCGAGACAAAGGTCGTCATTGACGTCGTATCGGACAATGATGCCTACAAGACGAAGATGGTCACCTCGTTAAGCGGCGACAGAAAAGCGGCTCCGGATATTGTGCATGGCAATTTCGTTGGGATGGCTCTTGGGAATAACAATACCGGCCTGGCAGTTGAAAAGGGCTACCTCTATGATATGACCGCTATGCTCGATGAGGAGAATCCATACAATGGTGGAAAAGTGCGGGATGCGTTCAACGAAGAAGATCTCGCCCTGGCTCTGAGTGAAGCGGGCGGGAAATATATCACATGGCTCCCGTTTGACAAAATCGGTTTTGCTCTGTTCTACAATCAGGATCTGTTTGAAAAAGAGGGAATTGCTGTCCCGAATTCCTTTGAGACATTTATTGATGCCTGCCAGAAGTTCAAAGACAAGGGATATGACATCCCGGTTGCTGCTGGAATGGAGAGCTTCCGCCTGGCGAATACCATCGCGGATGCGGCTTACAGAAACCAGGAAGAGCAGTTCCTGGTTCAGCCGGAGGATGCCCTCTGGAATGAAGAAACGATGGCGGCAAACAAGGATTTCAAGTTTGATGACACGAATCTGTATAGCGACCAGTTCACCGTTTTTTCTGTGGAACGCCAGATGAAATACGCCACTGAAAACGGAATTGGCACAGATTTGAACAAGAAGATCTACGAGACTTTCTACACGGCGGCCCAGTATTTCCCGGCAAACTGGATTTCGGGTGACAGTACAGAGGCTATCACGGATTTTGAGTCTCAGACATCCCCGATGCTCTATCAGGCGAGTTTCAACGCGGGTTTGATTCTGAGTGATATCAACCAGCTCCCGGAGAGCGCGAAGTTTAATTGGGGAACCACCCAGATTGCAAAATTTGACAATCCGCCGGAAGGCTTTGGAAGTGATCTGAGAGGTTATTGGGACTTTGGAAACATTATGAGCATTGTTCCCAAGGACGATGAGGATCACATGGCAAGAGTCAAGGACTTCTACAAGTTCTGGTATTCTGCAGACAATGCAAAGCTCTGCTACGAGGAAACCTTAAACAATGGAAACTTCGTTCAGGGCCCCTGCGTCATCAACAACGTGAAGCTGAGCGATGAGCTGGAGCAGCTGCTCAAGGGATTTGAGTCCAGTCCGTCCAAAGAATGGGCGTTTGCGACCGGAATGCAGTGGAACACCGCAGCGGATGCGCCGGTTTATCATGATCTTATGAATGGTTTCGCATCAGGCGAGATCGGAGTTGATGAATTTCTGACACAGATGCAGACCGTCTACGATCATTACAATCAGGAACAGATTAAGAATGCAGGCTTCGACCTCGATCCTGCCACACCGGATCAGGCAAATTGATAGCAGTCTGTATCCTCAGTTCCTTCTTAATCAGGGCTGTAAGTGTACCTTACAGCCCTTTTTTCAGGAGCAGTGCATGAAGAAAAAATCGCTGTACAGGCAAGTAATCCCCTATCTGTTTCTTTTGCCCGCCTTTGTGATGATGGCTGTTTTTTCTTATTACGCCATCGGGAAAGCGCTTGTGAATTCATTTATGAATGTGCGGTTTGGCGTGATTGGAGAATTTGTCGGGCTGGAAAATTATCAACGCGCTTTTTCGGATCCCGTCTTTAAGGTTTCCTTTATCAATCAGGCTGTTATTTCAGGATTTGCTGTATTCAACAGTATTTTCTGGCCTCTGCTGGCTGCCGAACTGCTTTTTTTCGTCAAAAAGGGCAGGTTCCATGATTTTCTCCGCTTTGGCTTTGTCGTTCCGATGATGGTACCGTCCATTGTCATTATTTTATTATGGAAATATCTATACAATCCCCATTTCGGATTCAACAGTATTTTGAATCGTATCGGTTTGTCCGATTGGACACGCAACTGGTTAAACGAGGAACAGACGGCGTTAATTTCTATCGTGCTGATCGGCTTCCCCTTTGTTTCAGGAATGTACTTTCTGATTTTTCACACCGGGCTGAATACCCTGAGTGCAGACATCAATGAAGCAGCCAGGATCGATGGCGCTGCCAGCCTGCAGATTGTGACGAAAATTCACCTTCCGAATGTTAAGCCCTACATCAAAACCGTGTTCACACTGTCATTAATCAGCAGTCTGTCAGGGTTCGGAAATGTTTTTGCCACTACAGGCGGAGGTCCTGGCTATTCAACCATGATTCCGGCACTGCAGATGTACCAGATTGCGTTTGGAGACGGAAATTTTGGATACTCCTCCGCTCTGGGCATCCTCTTGATGGCGGTGATTGTCATAGTTACTATCTTGAGCCGCAAGCTCTTTGGTGAAGAGGATTAATCATGAAAACGAGAATTTCTGCAGGCGGTATTGTGAGCAGAATCTTTATTCTGATTCTTCTCATCCTGACCTTCGTCCCGCTGTTTGTCATGTTCAATATGTCTTTAAAACCCAATGTACTTATTAAAACGGATTTCTGGGGGCTGCCGACAGAACCGTACTGGGCGAATTTTGTGAAGGCATTCTCCTTTTCGTTCAAGCCCGTCCTCAATTCCTTGATCGTCTGCGCGATATCACTGGTGGGGATTATCATCAACGTTTCGCTGGCCGGCTACGCCTTCGGTTGTCTGAAATTCAAAGGAAAAACCATCCTTTACAACCTGGTGCTGGCGGTGATGATGATACCGTACACGCTCATGATCGTTCCTACTTATGAAATCGTGACGAAGATGAATCTTTTGAACACCTACTGGTCCCTGATCATTCCTTATATTTCGGGGCAGCAGATTTTTGGAATCATCATTGCGGCTTCCTACTTCCAGGGGCTGCCCAAGGATCTGTTTGAGGCGGCTGAAATTGACGGGGCAAACGAGTGGGGAAAATTTTTCATTATTGCACTTCCCCTGTCAAAGCCGATTCTGATTACCGTAGGAATTACGGCGGTTGTGGCAATGTACAATGATTTCATCTGGCCGACCGTCGTATTGACGAGCGGAGATGAAATCAAGACCTTCTGTCAGATTGTCTTCAACAATGCCGCCGGGAAGGGGAGCAATGATCTGGGATTGATTGCGGCAGCATTTATCATTGGAACGATTCCTCTGGTGGTATCCATGGCCAGCACCTTAAAATATTATATTCAGGGCATGATGGTCGGCGCTGTAAAGGGATAAGGCGCGAAGACCATGTGAACCGTTTAGGGACTTTTTGAGGGTAAAATGAAACCATACAATCTTCGAATTGAAAATTCAACTGGAACAGAGAATTCTGCAACGATTATTGATACAGTAACACCTGAAATTTCCTGGGCCGTGAGCGGACATGCAGAGACGATCCAGGGGAGGGTCGAAGTCTGGCATGAAGAACACCTCCTTTGGCAAAGTGTATTTTCGGATGTGGCTTCGCTGTCGGTGAGATATTCCGGGCCTGCATTCACGGCAGGAGAAGCCTATCTCGCGAGGGTGGTGTACGTACAGGCCAAAGGGGGCGAGTGCACGACAAAACACCGATTTTGCTATGGGGTTCTGACGGATTGGAATGCTGCCTGGATTACGAAGGCTGTGCACGAACCCAATGATGTACTTTATTTTTATAAGGATTTTACCCTTTCAGGAACTGCAAAATCAGCGTGTTTATTCCTGTGTGGTATCGGCTTTCATTATGCGGAAATCAATGGTGAAAAGGTTTTTGCGTATCCCTTGAATCCGATCAGCAGTGAGTATGACAAGCGCGTTTATTATAATGTGGTTCCGGGGATCGCGGATATCCTGAAGCCCGGAAGAAACAGGATTTGCATCGCGGTCTCTACGGGGTGGAGATCCAGCCAGAATGTCTGCTATGAACTGACCAAACGAATTCCGGAGTTCACAGGTGAGACAGAACTCCGCGCACAGCTGCAGATCCGAATGGACGATGGCGTCAGAGAGATCATTGGGACGGACAGCTCCTGGAACGTGTTCCGCGGGCCGATTGTTGCTTCCGATATTTTCGATGGGGAAATCTTTGATGCATCCATGGTGAATCCGCCGCGTTCAGAATCCAATGGAGAACTCTGCATTGAAACGGAGGAACCCTGCAGTCTCATGACGCCGCAGCTGGTTCCCTATGTCAGCGAACAGGAGCACTATGTTCCCAAGGTAGTAACCGAGGTTGAGCGAGGAGTTTATCAAATTGATTTTGGACAAAATCTTGCAGGGGTCTGCAAAATCAGAATTCCCGGTCTGATGCAGGCGGGAGACAGGATCCAGATCCGCCATGCGGAAGAAATTGATGAAAGTGGCAGATTGTTTACTGCGCCTTTACGGAACGCACAGTGTACGGATACGTATATTGCCTCAGGGAACGAGGATGGAACCGCATTTTGGCAGCCATATTTTACATACCATGGATTTCGGTATGTGGAAGTCAGTGGTTATCCGACTGCAGTAGGGAAGGACGATATGGAAGCGATCCGACTCTATTCCGATATCCGCACAAGTTCTTTCTTCAAATGCGGCAATGCACTGGTCAACGAAATCTATGACTGCGCTATTCAGACGGAATTGTCCAATATTCAGGGGCTGATGACCGATTGCCCGCAGCGGGATGAGAGAATGGGATGGCTGAACGACTATACCGCACGGCTGGAGGCCCTTTCCTACGACTTTGACACGGCTGCCATTTATAAAAAACTGGTGAGGGACTGTCTGGACACGCAGGCCGAGGATGGCAGTATTACCTGTACCGCTCCCTTTGCATTTGGAAGCAGACCGGCGGATCCTGTGTGTTCATCCTTTCTGATTGCCGGTATGGAACATTACTTCAAGACAGAGGATCCTGAAGTGCTTCGAGAAGGCTACCCGGGCTTCTGCAGGTGGAATCAGCTGCTGGGAGAACACAGTGATCACGATATCGTGAACTACTCGTATTATGGAGATTGGGCCGCTCCGGATTATGCCTGTGTCGATCAGGAAAATGCCGTGTCCGCGGTCACGCCGGGGGTGCTCATTTCGACAGGCTACTATTATTATAACGCACGGCTTCTGACAAAAATGGCGGATGTCCTGGGATATGAGTCGGATTCACAATATTACAGGGTTCTGGCAGAAAAAATTCAGGCTGCCTTCCTGCAGAAATGGTTTGATGAAGAAACTGACGTAGTCGGGACCGGCTCCCAGGCGTGCTACGCATTTGCGCTCTGGCTGGATATTCTGCCCCCCGCGCATCGGGAGCGGGCGGCCCGGAACCTGCGCGATACCCTTGTGAGAGAAAATTATCGGATCACGACAGGAAACCTCTGCACGCGATACCTGTTTGAGGAGCTGACTCGGTACGGGTATGTTGATGATGCGTGGAAATTAATTACCAGTGAAGACTATCCTTCCTTTGGTTATATGCTGCAAAACATGGCGACGACCATCTGGGAGCGGTTCGAGCTGAAGAAAAATCCTACGATGAATTCGCATAATCATCCGATGTATGGATCGGTCCGACTGTGGTTTTACAAATATCTGGCAGGACTGCAGCATGGGGCAGAAGGATGGCGTGATTTCATTGTTCAGCCTTACATTCCCTCCGAGCTGTTGTATGCGGAGGCGTCCGTCGCCACTAAGTACGGCGATATCCATGTTCTTTGGAGAAAGGAATATAGAAATATGCACCTGTTTCTGACTGTTCCCACCGGAACCAAAGCGCGGGTTTTCCTGCCTTGGGGGGATACAAGTCTGGCAGAGGCTGGCACTTATCATTGGTCACATCCACTGGAAGGGGCGGGGACAGATTCGCGGCACGAGTGCGTTTTGCGCCAGGACACAGGCACGATTCTATCTTAATAAGGAGGAACGAACATGAGGTCAGTAAAAGACAAGGAACTGTTGATGGGCGCTGATTTTGCCGGATATCCTTTGAAAGAGGAGGTAAAAAAATATCTGGAAAATAAGGGCTGGAGGATCAAGGATATCGGGGTCCTTCCGGACTCGGATCCAAACGATACGGAGCTGATGTTCCACCGCATCGGGCTGAGAGTCGGTTCCATGATCACGGAAAAGGAATATGAGAGGGCCATGATCTTCTGCGGAACCGGCATGGGGATTCACATTGCGGCGAGCAAATGTCCTGGGGTGCATGCAGGCGTGGTCGAGTCGGTTCCGGCCGCTTTCCGCGCAATTACAGGGAATGGCGTCAATGTCCTCGCGATGGGTGCCTTTTATGTGACTCCGGAATTGGGCAAACAAATTGCGGATGCGTATTTATACAATGATTTCGGGAGCGGCTGGGAATGGTGGCCCGATTTTGACCACTTCCATCAAATCGCAATCGATGAGCTGAACGCTTTTGATTATAAAGAGTATAAGGCAAACGGATTCAAGGTAAAACATCTGGATGACTGTGATTGCCAGCTCTATGATCGTCCCGAGGGATTTTCACCGGTTCCTCTCATGATGACGAGAGGAAATTCCATGGAAGGCGATACACAATAATCCTGAAATAACCAACCTCTGGAAGATGCCCGTGTTTCTGCCAATATTTGCGCAGAGACACGGGCTTTTTATGGGGCGATTCAGACCGGCAGTGTCAATAATTTCCTCACGCAGAAGAAGGAATATCTTCATTGAAGGAGCGATCCGTCTCCGCAAGATGTTTCAGTTTCGGCGAAATCCGTCGTCTGCTGCTTTTTTGCTGTTCTTTTTCAGGGAATGGTAAGGAATATAAATTCCATATGTAATGTATACTTGACAATGCGAGAAATGCAAAATATAATTTGTATCAGAAAGGAGATGAGCATGCGGAACCTGAAAATGAAATTCCGAAGAATCGAGCTGGATATGTCTCAGTCCGAGCTGGCGGCGAAAGCCGGTGTGACGAGACAGACCATAGGACTCATCGAGGCGGGGGAATTCAATCCGTCCATCAAGCTCTGTACGTCGATCTGCCGCGCGCTGGGTGTAACGCTGAACGATATATTCTGGGAGGAGGATGAACATGAAGAAATGGAAAAATAATCTGGATGAATATCAGGAGCAGAGTCTGCTGAAAATCGAGCACAACGGCTGTTATCTTGTTCTCTGGGGGCTGCTGGCGGCGATTCTGGTGCAGACTGCGCTCGGCGCGGGCTTCCGGGAGACACTGGGAGAGCTTTTGGTGCTTATGGCCCTCACGGTCTACATGCTTGCGGCCTGCATCAGAAAGGGAATATGGGACCGCCGCTTCAAGGCGGATCCGCTGACCAATCTCCTGTTTTCGGGGGCCGCCGCGGTACTCACCGGGCTGGTTGTGTTTGTCACGAACCGCCGCAGGTATCCGGAGTACCCTGTGGGAGGGCTTGCTTCAGCGGTGATAGCTGCGGCATCGGTCTTTGTGCTGACCCTGCCCCTGCTCTTTGTGCTGGCGTTTCTGTATGAGAAAAGAAAGAAAACGCTGGAGCGCCCGGAGGAGGATGAAATGAGCGCGGAGGAGCGGCAGGAGAAGTGACGGCCGCCTATTTACAGAGAATATGAATGGCGGGCGGCAGGCCGGAAAAGCGACCGCCGCCTTTTTGCGTGCGTACTTGACAAAAGTGGCCGCCTGCTGCTTTATCAGAGACAAAGACGGCGCAGAGTCTCGGCACGCCCGGGGAGAAGGGCGGCGAGCTCGTCGGCGCTCACAAGCCGGAATCCCTCATACTGAAATTTCGGGGCGGTCATGCAGCTCATAAAGGTATATCCTTTCGGATCGAGGTTTTCGGCGGCGAAGACGGCGCCTTTCGGAATGGAAACCATCATCTGCTGCCCCTGCGTGAAGTCGGGGCCGAGGAGCTCCTCGCGCAGGCTCCCGTCCTCCGCCAGCACCGTGATCCTGACGCCGCAGCCCTCGTGGTAGTACCATGGCTCGTCGCAGTCGATCTGATGGAAATGTGAAATGTCACCGCCCTGCAGAAGAAAATAGATGCTGCCGGCGATCGGTCGGCCGTTTTCCCGCAGAGAAAGAGAGGAGCTGTAAACCTCGGCAAACCAACCTCCCTCCGGGTGCCGTTCGAGGTGGTAATGGCGGATGAGCTCTTCCGCGCGTGCGTTTTGGGATGCGTTCATGGAACCTCCTGCGTGATATGATAATAAAGCTCGGAAATGAAGCGCTGCGATATTGATTATACAAAATGCGCCGTCAAAATGGTATGATGTAAAAACAGCGGATGATCTGCCGCGGAACCGGACGGGCCGGGAGCAGCGCGCAGCACGGAGGAGTGGAAATATGATTCAGCGGCGGGACAGAACGCTTGCATGCCGCGGTACGATTGTGGATTTTTACCGGGATACGGTGGTTCTTCCGGACGGACACACGGAGGAATGGGATTATGTCCGCCATAAGAGAGGCGGCGGCGCGGCGGCGGTTCCGGTTCTTCCGGACGGGCGCATCATTCTGATCCGGCAGTACCGGCAGGCGATTGACGCGGAGACACTGGAGCTTCCGGCGGGGACCCGGGACTCGGAGGAGGAGCCCTCGGAGGAGACGGCGCGGCGGGAGCTTCTGGAGGAGACCGGCTATGCGGCGGAGCGTTTTGTGCGTCTCGCGCAGCTTAAAACAGCGGTAGCCTACTGCAGCGAAACGGTGGATGTGTATCTGGCGGAGAATGTGAGCCGCGAGGGAGAACAGCGGCTGGATGCAACCGAGGACATTTCCTTTGCCTTTTACGAGTTGGGAGAGCTGCTAGACAGAATCCGCACGGGAGAGATCTGTGATGCCAAGACGGTGGCCGGAATTCTCGCCTACGCTGAGTACAGACAGACAGGAGACGGACTTTGACGGATAAAGAGCGGCGGCGCGGCGGCCGGGAGGTCGGAGAGGAACGGGTGAATTGGAAGCGGGAGCTTGCGGTGGATGCCGCGATTGTCGCGGGGGCTTTTCTTCTGGTGTGGCTTGTGGACACGTTTCTTCTCATCAACGCAAAGATCCCGTCCGGCTCCATGGAAAATACGATTCCGTCTGGCGCGCGCGTTGTGGGAACCCGTCTGTCCTATCGGGAGGAGGCGCCGCAGCGCTACGATGTGGTAATCTTTCATTATCCCGACAACGAGACGGAGCTGTTTGTGAAAAGAGTCATCGGCCTGCCGGGAGAGACGGTCACGATCGTTGACGGCAGGGTCTATATTGACGATTCCGCGGAGCCGCTGCGGGACGATTTCATCGCCGAGCCGATGGATGGGACATTCGGCCCGTATGTGGTGCCGGAGGGCTGCTACTTTGTGCTCGGGGACAATCGGAATCACTCGCTGGATTCGCGCTATTGGGCTAATAAATTTGTCGCAGAGGATAAAATCATCGGAAAAGCGGCGTTTGTCTGGTTCCCATTTTCTGCGGCGGGCCGGATCGACTAGTGTGAGAAATGATGCGATGGATTGAAAAAGATGGGAGGGCAGAAGCGAATGAGAAAACTGTGGATGAGGATCTGTCTGACGGCGGCCGTTCTTGCGGCGGCGTGGTATCTGCCTGCGGCTTCGCAGACGGTTCTTGCCGCGTGGGCGACGGTGCAGGGGACGGTGGAGAGCAGCACGACCCCGGAGCTGCTGTACCTTAAGACGGCGCAGGGACAGATGCAGATCAAGATCGATGCGGAGACGAATACCTCGCAGTGCAAGATTCTGCTTCCGGGCAGGGCGGTTACGGTGGGAGTCAACACCGGGACGGACGGCTATCTCCATGCGGAGAGCATCATCGGCAGTTCTGCCAGCAGTCTGATCACGGTGGATAAAAAGAATACCATGGGCGTCACCGGAACGCTTGCCAGCGGCACGACCGTGGAGATGCTGTATATCAAGACGAACGGCGGCGTGATACAGGCAAAGCTCGACGACGATTCCGATCTGAGCGGCGTCACGGTTCTGGTGATTGGCAAGAATGTCAACGTGACGCTCGGCCGGGGATCGGATGCCTATCTGCACGTGTTGAAGGTGACAGACGGAGCGGATACGCAGAGGATCGTCGCGAACGTCCCGGTGAACGGCGTCAACACCACACAGGTTCCCGGCACGATCCAAAGCAATACGAAAAACGGCACCATGGTGCTGAAGACCTCTGCCGGAACAATGGAGATTCGGATTGATGGCTCCACGGACCTGACCGGCTGCAAGCTTCTTGTGCCGAACCGCACGGTGACGGCATATATTTATCTCGGGAGCGATGCCTATGTGCATGCGGCAAAGGTGGCCAGCACGGAGAACGCGCAGAATGCGGCTTCTCCCGCGCTGTCGGCGACGGTAAAGGGCCAGATCATGTCCGGAACCACGGCGGACACCCTGTATCTGTCCACGAGCGGAGGGAACATGACGATCAAGCTGGACAGCTCGACAAACATGAACAGCGTCGGAGCGCTGTACATCGGCAGCACGATTACGGTGCAGGTCGGCGTCGGTACGGACGGCTTTCTCCATGCGATCACCATCACCTATTGATTCGCAGATATAGAAGCAGGGGCGGAGCGGCGGCGGGAGATTTTTCGCCGCCGCTCCGTCCTTTCGCATGAGGCTTTGTATGATAGAAGAGTTTACAGAGAAATTTTATCGGGATCCCTACGCGAGAGAGCTTGTGTCGAAGGTTCTCTCCTGCGAACCGGCGGGAAACGGCTTTGCCGTTGTTCTGGACGATACGATATTCTATCCGGAGGGCGGCGGACAGCCTGCGGATCATGGGACTCTGCGCCCGGACGACGGGAACGGAGAGCTGAGAGTGACGGATGTGAGGCGGAGAAAGGACGGGACGATCGTCCATTTCTGCGATGCTCCTGTGTCCGCAGGCACGAGAGTGACCGGCCGGATCGACTGGGACCGGCGCTTCGATCTCATGCAGAATCATTCGGGGGAGCATATCCTGTCCGGGCTGGTGCATGCGGCGCTTGGTTACGAGAATGTGGGCTTCCATATGGGGGAGATGATCACCATCGACTTTTCGGGGCCGATGGACTGGGAAACACTGATGTCGCTGGAGCGGCAGGCGAACGGTATGGTATACCGGAATCTTCCGATTGCGCAGTCGTACCCCGATGAGGCGGAACTGCGGGAGCTCTCATACCGGAGCAAAAAGGAGCTCTCCGGAAAGGTCCGCATCGTCACGGTGCCGGAGACGGATGCCTGTGCCTGCTGCGGCCTCCATGTCGCGCGGACCGGTGAGATCGGCCTGATCAAGTGTTTTTCCCTCATGAATTATAAGGGCGGTGTCCGGATTGAGATGGCAAGCGGGCGACGCGCGCTGTCGGAGCTCACGCGCCGCGTGGATCAGAGCATCGAGCTGTCGCGGATGTTGGCGGCGGAGCCGGGACACATCGCAGAGGCGGTACAGAGGCTTCGCGGGGAGAGCGCGGACAAGGACCGAAGGCTTGCGGAGGTCATGACGTGGTATTTCGCCGCGGCGTCAGAAGCGCTGCCGGCGGACAGGCCGCTGCAGATTCTTTTTGAAGAGGGGCTGTCCCCGGTGGAGACGAGGCGCTTCTGCGATTATCTTCTGGAGAGAGGCCTCGGAGCCGTGGCTCTGGTGCTGTCGCGGCAGGAGGGCGGGTGGTATTATTGTCTCGGGAGCCGCCGCGTGGATGTGCGGGCGCACGCGAAAGCGCTGAATGCAAATCTTTCGGGCAGAGGCGGCGGATCGGCGGAGATGATTCAGGGAACATGGGCCGCGGAGCCGGAGAGAATCCGCGAGGTGCTCGGAAAGGAATTTTCGGATGTACGGCTTTGACGGAAGGGTCCGTTACAGTGAGGTGGACGGCGGCGGGCTTCTGCGGCCGGACATGCTGATCAATTATTTTCAGGACTGCTCCACGTTCCAGTCGGAGGACGGCGGCGTCGGGATACGGTATATGCTGGGGCAGGGCGCCGCATGGATCGTCAATTACTGGCAGATCGATATCCGGCGTTACCCGGCGCTTGGCGAGCGCGTGGTGGTCGGAACCAGCCCCTATGAGCTCAGGGGCTTTCTCGGACTCCGCAATTTTGTGATGGACACGCCGGAGGGGGAGCGTCTGGCGATTGCGAATTCCGTGTGGTCGCTGCTGGATCTGAACCGGCTGGTTCCGGTTCGTGCGACGCAGAAAATGGTGGAAGTATTTGAACTTCATGATAAACTGGACATGGAGTATCTGCCCCGGAAAATTGCGGTTCCGAAGCAGGGCGGCGAGCTTCTGGACAGCATCGTCGTTGACCGCGGTCATATCGACTCGAATCGCCACGTCAATAACGGACAGTATGTCCGCTTTGCCGTGGAGAGAATTCCGCCGGAGGAGCTGGTGACGGGGCTTCGTGTGGAGTACCGCAGGCAGGCCTTTATCGGAGATACCATGCAGTTTGTGCAGTATGTGCGGGAGCCGGAGCGCAGCGGCGATCCGGGAATCCGCACGATCACCATGGGGACGCCGGATGGTGCGCTCTATGCGGCGGCAGAGCTCCGTGTCCGCAGGCGGACCGAAAGGGAGCAGGACGCGTGGCTCTAGCAGCCGGGGGCTTCGCGGAGAAAAGAAAGGATGGCAGACCGATGTTCGATCTGGGCAGGAAACAGAGGCTCGTCATTGAGAAGCTTGCCGAGCACGGCGCTTATCTGAAAGAGGCGGCGGGTGGTATTTCGGATAACGCCGCTTCGGATAACAGCATTTCAGGGAACGGCACTTCGGATAGCGGCGTTTTGGATAACAGTGTTTCGGAGAACCGGGTCTCAGGGGACGGCGCCCCGGAGGAGCCCCGTCAGGGGCAGGACGCGCCGGAGCATATCCTCCTCCCGAAGTCACAGCTCCCCGAGGGAGCGGCGCCCGGGGATGAGCTCGAGGTATTTATTTACAGGGATTCCGAAGACCGCCTGATCGCGACGCGGCGGGAACCGAAGCTGCAGCTCCATGAGGTGGGCTTTCTCACCGTGGTGCAGGCAGGCCGGGTCGGAGCCTTTCTCGACTGGGGTCTCGACAAGGATCTTCTGCTGCCGTTTCATGAGCAGCCGCGGAATCAGAGAGTGAAAGAGGGACAGAGCTGTCTCGTGGCCGTCTATATTGACAAGAGCGGGCGCCTCTGCGCCACGATGAACGTCTATCCGTATCTTCGCTCGGACTCGCCGTACCGCGCGGGGGACCGCGTAACCGGAACGGTCTACGAGACGAGCCGGAATTTCGGAACCTTTGTGGCGGTGGATGACCGCTACTCGGCGCTGATTCCGAAGCAGGAGCTGGTGAGGGAGCTGCGCGTCGGCGAGACGGTTTCCGCCCGGGTCACTCTCGTCCGCCCGGACGGGAAGCTGAATCTGGCGCTGCGCGAGAAAGCGGTGCTTCAGCTTGAAGCGGACAGCGAGCTGGTGCTCCGACGGCTGCGGGAACGGGGCGGCTCTCTCCCGTTCACGGACAAGGCGGATCCGGAACGGATCCGGGAAGAGATGCAGATGAGCAAGAACCAGTTCAAGCGGGCGGTGGGGCACCTCATGAAAGCGGGCCTCTGCCGGATCCGGGAGGACGGAATTTATCTTACGCAGGAGTGAGGGCGCGCTTCCGGCGCAGGGTGCATGGGGCGCGTGCCTCAAAGCCGTTTGCGCGGATTTTGCGGCGCGTGCCTCGCAAAAAACGCTTCGGCAAGGAGGAATAGCATGAAAGTAGAAAACATTAAAGATATCAATAAATTTTTCTCGGTGATCGACAGCTGCACCGGACGGGTGGAGCTCGTGACGGGGGAGGGAGACCGCCTGAATCTCAAGTCCAAGCTGTCCCAGTATGTTTCACTGGTGAATATTTTTTCCAACGGGGAGATTCCGGAGCTCGAGGTGGTCGCCTATGAGCCGGAGGATACCAAGCGGCTTATTGATTTTATGATTAATCAGTGACGGTCCGGAGGCGGCTGCCGGCGCGGCCGTCTGTGCGCTGCGCCGACCCGGCAACGGAAAGACGGGAGGTAGTGTGAAGCATCACTCTGATGCGCTGATTTTTCACAAGGCTGTTTGTGCCGAAGCCCAAATAGCTCCCATCGCAGCCGCAAAACCGCCTGCGCGGATTTTGCGGCGCGTACCTCGCACCAAAGTGCTTCGGTATGGTGATTATCGTGACGCCGAAAAAAGCCGGGGCGCTGTTTTTCAGCATTATCATCCTGTATATTCTGACGGGCCTTGCGGCGGCAGTGCTGATGCCGTATTTTCCGGAGAGCTCCGGCTTTTTCTGGAACAGCCTTCTCAGCGAGGGAATTCTGTTTGTGCCGGCGCTCATTTTTGCACTCTGTACGCTGACGCCGGTCGGAGAGCAGTTCGGCTTCCGGAGAATCCGTCCTGCTACGGCGGGCCTGTCCCTTCTCCTTATTATCGTACTTTATCCGCTGGTGATTCTTGTCAACGCGGCGACGATGCTTTTTACGGAGAATGCGGTGGAGCTTATGAGCGACGCCATTCTCGCGGAGCCGCTGTGGGAGACGCTTCTGCTGATCGGTGTTCTGGGACCGGTCTGTGAGGAGCTCGTTTTCCGCGGTTATATTTATCGGGGACTTCGCCGCAGCGGCCGGGTTCGCGGGGCGGTTTTTCTTTCCGCCGTTCTCTTCGGTCTGATGCACATGAATCTTAATCAAGCCTGCTACGCGCTGGTCCTGGGAATTTTCTTCGCGGCGGCGGATGAGGCGGCGCAGAGCATCTGGCCGTCGGTGCTGATGCACGTGAGCTTCAACTCGGCGGAGGTGCTGATGATGTACGGGGCGGAGGAAGCGCTGTCCGGCTTTTCGGCTGAGGAGCTTTCCATGCATGGACAGGCAGCGGACGTTCTTGCACAGGCAGGAGCGTCTAAGCTTCTTGCGGGGAGCCTTGCAGTCGGGGGGATCTGCACGGCGTCCGTCGCGCTTGCGGTGCTGATTCTGCGGGCTGTTTTCCGCGTGGAAAGAGAAGAGCCGGAGCCGTTTTCTGCCCGTGAAATGCGGGAAAACCGGCGCTTTTCGGCGGAGAGTCAGGGAAACGATATGACGGAGAAACGGAGAGAACGGCGGCGGGGGCCATCTCTGATCTCCGTGCCCCTCATTGCGGGAATGGTGATTCCGGTCATATATATCGTAGTGGACACGCTGGCAAAGCTCTGATAACCGGCATTCGCAGCCGCCTTGCGGCTTGCTCTACAGATCGGGCAATGCTTCAGCCCCCGTATTCGCAGCCGCCTTGCGGCTTGCTCTACAGATCGGGCAATGCTTCAGCCCCGTATTCGCAGCCGCCTTGCGGCTTGCTCTACAGATCGGGCAATGCTTCAGCCCCGTATTCGCAGCCGCCTTGCGGCTTGCTCTACAGATCGGGCAATGCTTCAGCCCCCGTATTCGCAGCCGCCTTGCGGCTTGCTCATACAGGCGGTCAGAGCGGCTGCGCCGCTTGTCCGCCTCGGAAGAAATCCCGAAATCGGTCTGAAATGCAGGCATTTCATCCGCGATTTCTGGAATTCTTCCGGGGTGCTGAAGAAATGTAAAAAAGTGTACAAAAAATGGCGGCGTTTTTATGGATTTTTCCGGCAGGATGCTTTAAGATAAATTCAGCCATCGGTTGCTGTGGGGAAAGTGTGGGGGCGTATGATTTCAAATCAGATCTTACAGAACACGATTGAGGGAATCCGTGACATTTCACATTGCGAGCTGGGAGTTTTCGATGTGGAGGGCAGAGAGCAGGCGGTCACGGCGCCGGTATTTGCGGAGGCAGCGGCGGTCGTGCCGCGCTTTGCGGAGTCCCCGGCCGATTCTCAGAGCTGGGGAGAGTACGAATTTTTCAAGGTGTTTGACGAGCAGGTCCTGGAGTTTGTTCTGGTTCTGTGCGGCGCGGGAGATCATGCGCAGATCATCGGCCGCATGACGGCGCTTCAGCTTCACGGTCTCATCGGCGCGTTCAAGGAGCGTTACGACAGAGACAGCTTTATCAAAAATCTTCTGCTGGACAATCTTCTGCTGGTGGACATCTACGGAAGAGCCAAGAAGCTGCATATTGAGGCGACGGGCCGCCGCGTGGCGATGATTGTGGAAACGGCGCCGGACAGGGAATTCAATGTCCTTGAAATCATGCAGGAGTATATTGCGGCCGGGAGTCCCGATTTTGTCACGGCGGTGGATGAGAACGGCGTCGTGATTGTAAAGGACCTGGCGGAGTGTGAAAATATGGAGGAGATTGCTGCCTCCGCGGAGGCGATCCGCAGCTACTTAAGCGGGGCGGGCGTGAAGGATATCCATGTGTCCTACGGAACGGTGGTCGGCGAGCTCAAGGAGGTCAGCCGCTCCTATAAGGAGGCGAAGATGGCGCTCGACGTGGGCCGGATCTTCTTCGGGGACCGGAATATCATCGCCTACAACGAGCTGGGCATCGGGCGCCTGATCTATCAGCTTCCGCTCCCTTTGTGCAAGATGTTTATCCGCGAGATTTTCGACGCGCACAATCCGGACGAGTTCGACGAGGAGACGCTGACTACCATCAACCGCTTTTTTGAGAACAATCTGAACGTCTCGGAGACTTCGCGCCAGCTCTTCATTCACCGCAATACGCTGGTGTACCGTCTGGACAAGCTCATGAAGAGCACGGGGCTCGATCTGCGTGTGTTCGACGACGCGATCACTTTCAAAATCGCGCTGATGGTAGTAAAGTATATGAAATATATGGAAAATATGGATACGTTTGAGTATTGAAAGGGCCCTGAATGGCAAAACGATTATCGTACGGCGTTCCTGAAGGAAATGTGATCACCATGAGGAACGTATACAAGACCTACTCCAAGAATACCGCTGCGCTCAACGGCGTTTCGCTGGATATCAAGGCGGGCGAGTTTGTGTTTATTGTCGGTGATTCCGGCTCGGGCAAATCGACTCTGATCAAGCTTCTGCTCCATGAACTGACGGCGACAGAGGGGAACATCAACGTGCTCGGCTACGATATGGCGACGCTTCCTCACCGCAAGGTGGCGAAGTTCCGCCGCAATCTGGGTATCGTCTTTCAGGATTTTCGCCTGCTCAGGGATCGCTCCGTCTATGAAAACGTCGCCTTTGCGCAGCGCATCATCCAGACGCCGGTCAGGCAGATGCGCGTCAATGTTCCGAAGACGCTCGGGGCCGTGGGGCTGGAAAAGAAGTGGGACAGAATGCCCACGGAGCTCTCCGGCGGCGAGCAGCAGCGCGTGGCGCTCGCCCGCGCGATTGTGAATCATCCCTATGTTCTTCTGTGCGACGAGCCTACCGGAAATCTCGATCCCCGCAATTCATGGGATATCATGAAGCGTCTGGAGCAGGTCAATATGGACGAGGGAACGACCGTTGTCGTCGTGACCCACAACCGCGAGATCGTCAACGCCATGCACAAACGGGTGATCACCATGAAGAAGGGCGTGATCGTCAGCGATGAAAAGAACGGCGGGTATACCGAGTCCGAAAACCGCGCGTACAGCGCTGAGGCGGGCGATATTTCCCCGATGGAGGATCTTCCTACCGACGGCTTTATGGATGAGCTGCCGGGCAGCGGAGCGGAGGAGTACGGGGAGTCCGGCGGAGAGCAGGACTTCGACGAGCCGCACGGCGAGTATCCCGATGAATATCCGGATGAGTTTGATCAGGATTTCCGGTATGAGCTGAACTATCATGAAAACACGGGCAGTCTTCCGCCGGAGCCGGATCACGCAGAGGACGACGGAACGGATTTTGCCGGTGTCACATCTGAGTTCTATGATCTCGACGACCGGAGAGGCGGAGGATATTGATGAGTTCTTTTTTCTATACCATCGGACAGGGGCTGCGCAATCTTGTGCGCAACAAATGGTTTACGCTGGCATCCATTGCGACGATTGCCGCGTGCCTTTTTCTGTTCGGCCTGTTCTACTCCATGATTGTGGATTTTCAGAATGTGGTGCATACGGCGGAGGAGGGGGTTTCGGTCACAGTTTTTTTTGACGAGGGAACCACCGAGGAGCAGATCAGCCAGTTGAAAATAGGAGTCGAGGAGCGCGAGGAGGTCAAGGAGGCCGTCTACGTCTCCGCGCAGGAGGCGTGGGATTCCTTTAAGGGCGAGTACCTCGGGGAGTATGCGGAGGGCTTCACGGAGAATCCGCTGGAAAATTCCGCCAATCTCGAAATCTATCTCAATGACGTCTCGCGTCAGGCAGATCTGGTATCCTATCTGGAATCGGTCGACATCGTGCGGGAGGTTAACCGCTCGGAAATCACGGCGACGACCCTGAGCGGCTTCAACAGTCTGGTTACCTATATTTATATCGGCATCGTGCTGATTCTGCTTCTGGTATCGATTTTCCTCATCAGCAATACCGTGACGATAGGAATTTCTGTCCGCAAGGATGAAATCAGCATTATGAAATACGTCGGAGCGACGGACCTGTTTGTCCGCGCGCCCTTTGTGATCGAGGGCGTCATCATCGGCTTTGTGGGCTCGGTGATTCCGCTGGCCGCGATCTATTTCGTCTACGAAAAGGTTGTGGAGTATATTACCCAGCGTTTTTCCATGCTGACAAGTCTGATCCGTTTTCTTCCGGCGTCCGTCATCATGCAGACGCTCGTTCCGATTTCGATTGCTCTGGGCGTGGGAATCGGCTTTGTCGGAAGCGTATTTACTGTCCGGCGACATATGGGAGTATGAGGCACAGCGGATAAATTGAAGAAAAAGCATGCTATGCAATATGCCCTCTGGGGCATATTGTTTTCTATCTGTATATTGTGCAGCGCTGTGGGCGGCAATGCGCTTTCCGCCTCTTATTTTGTGCGCGCAGCGGAGCTGACAAACGACTCCATCCGCGAAAAGGAGGCGCAGATCAGCGCGGCTAAAAGCGAGCGGGAGCAGATGAAGAGCACGCTGAGCGATATGCAGGCGGTGAAAGAGCAGCTCGAGGCGAGCAAGAGCAATCTGGAGAGCTACGTCACGCAGCTCGATGCGAGCCTCACAGATATTCAGCTTAAAATTGACGCGCTGAAGCAGAATATCGAAGATAAGGAAGCGGAGATCGACCGGACGGAGCAGGAGCTGGACGAGGCGGTGGCGGTGCAGCAGGCGCAGTACGAGTCCATGAAGAAGCGCATCCAGTTCATGTATGAGCGGGGACAGGATTATTTTCTGGAATTTCTTTTGTCCGCAGGGAGCTTCGGCGAGATGCTGAACAAGGCGTTCTACATTTCCCAGCTGTCCGCCTATGACCAGAACAAACTGAATGAATTCAAGGAACAGACAAGGCTGGTGAAGGTGACGAAAGAGGCGCTGGAGGCGGAACGGGAGACACTTGAGGAGGCCAGAGCCCAGCAGGAGGCCGAGGAAGCGAATGTGGAAAGCCTGATCGCCGCCAAGAATGCCGAGATCGGCGGCGTCGCGAGCGAACTGGAGGGTGCCAATCAGACGATCGAGCAGTACGCTGCAGAGGTGGCCCAGCAGGAGGCCGAGATTGCGGCGCTGGAGAGCGCCGTGGCGGCAGAAAAGGCAAAGCTCGCTGCCGAGAATCAGATTCACTACGGCGGGGGGCCGTTCGTGTGGCCGGCGCCGGGGTATACCTATATTTCATCGCCCTTTGGCTGGAGGACGCACCCGCTTTACGGCAACCAGCGCTTTCACAACGGTGTGGATATGGCGGCTCCGTCCGGATCGCCGATTCTTTCCGCGTACGACGGGCGGGTCGTGGCGGCGTCGTACAGTCCATCCATGGGAAACTACGTGATGATCGATCACGGGGATGGACTGTATACAATCTATATGCATGCGTCGGCGCTGTATGTCTCGGAGGGAACCTCGGTCTCGGCGGGGCAGCAGATTGCTGCGGTCGGAAGCACGGGAAATTCGACCGGGCCGCACCTGCATTTCTCCGTTCGTCTGAACGGGGAATATCAGAATCCGATGAATTATCTGTGACGCGGACGCCGTAAAACCGCCTGCGCGGATTTTTCAGCGCGTGCCTCGCTGAGGAACGCTTCGGCATGGAGGAATACTATGACAGAATATCGGATGCCGGATCAGCGTCCGGGACAGAATGATGGCCGGGGACAGAACAGCGTTCCGGGAGAGGGGCGGAAGCGCCCGGGGATGGGGGCCCGCTTTTTTATTGCCGGTATTCTCACCGGCGTTTTGATCTGTCTTCTCGGGGGAGCATATGCAGCCGGGGCGCTTCTGCACAGCGGGAAGCTCTCGTGGGAAGGGACCGGCGGGATGGCGGCGCTCCCCTCGGAGCCGTCCGAAACCCGTACTCCGGGGAGCGCGGTCCGCTCTGAGTCGATCCGCAAGCTCCGCCAGATCGAGGAGCTGATCGATTCGGTCTATTATTATGCGGATGACACGAGCCGGGAGCAGAAAGAAAGCGGGCTCTACCGCGGACTGATGGAATCGCTGGAGGATCCCTACTCGGTCTACTACAATGAGGACGAGCTTGCGGAGCTGGACGCCGAGACGGAGGGAGTTTATTACGGCATCGGCGCCTATGTGAGCTGGAACACGGATTCGGACGCGCCGGTCATCACCGGGACGATACGGCAGTCCCCTGCGGAGGCGGCCGGACTTGAGGCGGGAGACATCATCTATAAGGTCGAGGGCGAGGAGACGATGGGCTCGGATCTGGAGACGGTGGTGAGCATGATCCGCGGGCCGGAGGGAACGCCTGTCCATCTGACGCTCTATCGGGAGGGAAACCCCGATTACCTTGAGGTGCAGATCATCCGCGGCAAGGTGAGCTCCGAGACCGTTCTGTCCGAAATGCTCGAGAATCAGATCGGGTATATTGCGATCGCCGAGTTTGACGACGTCACCTCGGGGCAGTTCGAGGAAGCGCTCGCCTCGCTCCGGGAGCAGGGGATGAAAGGCATGATTCTCGATCTGCGAGGGAACCCCGGGGGCAATGTGACGACGGTGACGGAGATTGCCGAGCAGCTTCTTCCGGAGGGGCTGATCTTCTACTATGAGGATCGGGACGGCGAGCGCACGGAGTACAGCGCGAGCGGAAAGCACGCATTTTCTCTGCCGCTGGTCGTGCTTGTGAACGACTATTCGGCGAGCGCGTCGGAAATTCTCTCCGGAGCGATACAGGACGCCGGGATCGGAACGCTTGTCGGGACGCAAACCTATGGCAAGGGCGTGGTACAGACGGTCTATGATTTACAGGACGGAACTGCGGTCAAGTTGACGACGGCTGCTTATTTCACGAGAAACGGGCGCGATATCAATCATGTGGGCATCACGCCGGACGTCGTTCTTCCTCTCGACGCGGAGGCATACCGGGAGGACGGGACGGATAATCAGATGGATAAAGCGAAAGAGCTGCTCCTTAAGGAGCTCGGGAAATAACGGAGCGTTCACGGAAAACATCGAACATATGTTTGAATAAACGGACAAGCCGTGTTACAATACCCGTGCCTGCACTGTGTGCACGGTCTGTACTGCGGCTTTTTCTGACGAAACGCAGTGTAAAAAATCACACGGATGCGCTGAACCTTTCAGTAAAATAAAAAATGTGGTGATTGGCATGGATCATTTCAAACTTGCGGCGCCCTATCAGCCCACGGGCGATCAGCCGGAGGCGATCCGGACGCTTACGGAGGGGTTCCTTTCGGGCAATCAGTTCGGGACGCTGCTCGGCGTCACGGGCTCCGGCAAGACCTTTACGATGGCGAACATCATTGCGGCGGTGAACAAGCCGACGCTCATCATCTCGCACAACAAGACGCTGGCGGCCCAGCTCTACGGCGAGTTCAGAGAGTTTTTCCCTGAAAATGCCGTGGAGTATTTCGTTTCCTACTATGATTATTATCAGCCGGAGGCCTATGTGCCCCAGAGCGATACCTATATCGCCAAGGATTCCGCGATCAATGAGGAAATCGACAAGCTGCGGCTGTCGGCCACGGCATCTCTCACGGAGCGCCGGGATGTGATCGTGGTGGCCAGCGTGTCCTGCATTTACGGTCTGGGATCGCCGGACGACTATGAGAAAATGTCGATTTCCCTGCGTCCGGGGATGGAAAAGAGCCGGGAGGAGGTCATCGACCGGCTGATCTCGATTCACTATACAAGGAACGATGCGGATCTCCAGCGAAGCTGCTTCCGCGTGAGGGGAGACGTGCTGGAAATCAATCCGGCGGAGGGCTCGGAGCATCTCATTCGCATCGAATATTTCGGCGACGAGATCGACCGCATCACGGAGGTGGAGCCTCTGACGGGACGCGCCTGCGCGGAGCTGAAGCACGTCGTGATTTTCCCCGCCTCGCACTACGTGGTTCCGCAGGAAAAGGTGAACCGCGCCTGCGATGAGATCGAGGCGGAGCTCCGGGAGCGCGTCCGCTATTTCAAGAGCGAGGATAAGCTGCTGGAGGCGCAGAGGATCGCCGAGCGCACCAATTTTGACATTGAAATGCTGCGCGAGACCGGCTTCTGCAGCGGAATCGAAAATTATTCGAGGCCGCTCTCCGGCCGCGCGCCGGGCTCCGCGCCGTTGTGCCTCATGGATTTCTTCCGGGATGATTTTCTGATCATGGTGGACGAGTCCCACATTACGATTCCTCAGATCGGGGCGATGTATCACGGAGATCAGAGCCGCAAGCGGACGCTGGTCGAGTATGGCTTTCGTCTGCCGTCGGCGCTGGACAACCGGCCGCTCAGTTTTGAGGAATTTGAGCAGCGCATTGATCAAATGCTGTTTGTCTCCGCAACGCCGGGTCCCTATGAGGCGGAGCATGAGCTGATGCGGGCGGAGCAGGTGATCCGGCCCACGGGGCTTCTCGATCCGGAGATTTCCGTTCGTCCCATCGACGGCCAGATCGATGATCTCATCGGCGAGATTCACCGGGAGGTCGACCGGAAGAACAAGGTGCTGATTACCACGCTGACAAAGAAAATGGCGGAGGATCTCACGGAGTTTCTCGCCGAGGCGGGGATCCGCGTCAAGTATCTTCATTCGGACATCGACACGCTGGAGCGGGCGCAGATCATCCGGGACATGCGGCTCGACGTATTCGACGTTCTGGTCGGCATCAATTTGCTGCGGGAGGGCCTCGATATTCCGGAGATTGCGCTGGTGGCCATACTCGATGCGGACAAGGAGGGGTTTCTCCGCTCGGAGACCTCGCTTGTGCAGACGATCGGCCGGGCGGCCCGCAACGCGGACGGCCATGTGATCATGTACGCCGACACCGTCACGGATTCTATGCGGCGGGCGATTGAGGAGACGGCAAGGCGCCGCGAAATTCAGCAGAAATACAATGAAGAGCACGGCATTACGCCGCAGACGATCCGCAAGGCGGTGCGCGATCTCATCACGATTTCGCAGGAGATATCAAAGGAACAGCTCCGCTTTGAAAAGGATCCGGAATCCATGAGCGGGGCCGAGCTGAAAAAGCTCATCGAAAAAACGGAGAAACAGATGAAGCGGGCGGCGGCCGATCTCAATTTCGAGGCGGCGGCGGAGCTCCGGGATCAGCTCATCGAGCTGAAAAAGCACTATCTGGAAGTGACGAAAGGTAAATGATGGCAGTGAAAATGAGGCCGGACTACTGGCCGGCGTTAAAAGCAGAGGAAGACAGATTTCTGAAGGAATCGCGCGCCGATGAGGCGCGTCGGAAGATCATCAGCAAGGATGACTGCATCCGGATCCGGGGGGCTAGCGAGCATAATCTGAAGCATATCGATCTGGATATCCCCCGGAACGAACTGGTCGTGCTGACCGGACTGTCGGGTTCGGGCAAGAGCTCCCTTGCCTTTGATACGATTTATGCCGAGGGACAAAGGCGCTATATGGAGTCACTGTCCTCCTATGCGCGGCAGTTCCTCGGGCAGATGGAGAAACCGGATGTGGACGATATCTCCGGGCTTTCCCCGGCCATTTCCATCGATCAGAAGTCCACGAACCGCAATCCCCGGTCGACGGTCGGGACGGTCACGGAGATCTACGATCACTTCCGCCTCCTGTATGCCCGGATCGGCACGCCGCACTGTCCGAACTGCGGCCGCGTCATCGAGAAGCAGACCGTGGATCAGATGGTGGATCAGATCATGGCTCTGCCGGAGGGGACGAAGCTTCAGCTCCTTGCGCCGGTCGTCCGCGGCCGAAAGGGCAGGCATGAAAAGATCTTTGACCGCGCGAGACGGGCGGGCTATGTCCGTGTCCGCGTCGACGGGAACCAGTACGACCTCTCGGAGGAGATCGCGCTGGACAAGAATATCAAGCACAGCATCGAGATCGTCATCGACCGCCTTGTTGTGCGGCCGGGGATCGAGCGGCGCCTCACGGATTCGATCGAAAACGCACTGCAGCTCGCGGAGGGACTGCTTCTGGTGGATGTGATCGGGGGGAAGCCCATGGAGTTCTCCCAGAGCTTCGCCTGCCCGGACTGCGGCATCAGTATTCCGGAGATCGAGCCGCGGAGCTTTTCGTTCAACAATCCGTTCGGGGCCTGCCCGGAGTGCGCGGGACTCGGCTACAAGATGGAGTTTGATCCGAAGCTGATCGTTCCGGATGAAAACCGCTCCATCAACGACGGGGCCATCGCGGTGATTGGCTGGCAGAGCTGCATGCAGAGCGCAAGTTTCACCAATGCGCTGCTGACGGCTCTGACGGAGAAATTCGGCTTTTCGCTCGATACGCCGTGGAGGGAGCTTCCGGAGGATATTCGTCAGATGCTGATGTACGGGACGGAGATCAGCGTCGACGTGCACTACACCGGCCAGCGCGGCACGGGAGTCTATCCGACGGCGTTCGAGGGACTTCTGCGGAACACGGAGCGGCGCTACCGGGAGGCGTTCTCCGAGTCCGCCAAGTCGCAGTATGAGGAATTCATGCAGGTGACGCCATGTTCGGCCTGCCACGGGCAGCGGCTCCGGAAAGAGTCGCTCTCGGTTACGGTCGCGGACCGTAATATCTATGAGATCACCTGTATGTCCATCGGCGAGCTGCGGACCTTTCTCTCGCAGATGAAGCTCGGAAAGACGCAGGAGCTCATCGGCCGGCAGATTCTCAAGGAGATCATGAACCGCGTGGGTTTCCTGAACGATGTGGGTCTGGATTATCTGACGCTGGCGCGGGGGACCGCCTCCCTCTCCGGAGGCGAGGCACAGCGCATCCGCCTTGCCACGCAGATCGGCTCCGGCCTTGTCGGGGTCTGCTACATTCTGGATGAACCGAGCATCGGGCTGCACCAGAGAGACAACAACAAACTGCTGAATACGCTGAAGCGCCTGCGGAATCTGTGGAACACGGTCGTCGTCGTGGAGCACGACGAGGATACGATGCGGGCGGCGGACTATATCGTGGATATCGGACCCGGGGCCGGCTCGCATGGGGGCGAGGTGATCGCGACCGGCACTGCGGAGGAGATCATGGCGAACCCGGCCTCCGTCACGGGACAATATCTGTCGGGGGCGCGGGCGATTCCCGTTCCGGCAGAGCGCCGCAGCCCGTCGGGCTGGATTACTGTGCACGGCGCGGAGGTCAACAATCTGAAGCATATCGACGTCGATTTTCCGCTGGGTGTCATGACGGCGGTGACGGGAGTTTCCGGCTCGGGCAAAAGCTCTCTTGTGAATGAAGTTCTGTACAAGACGCTTGCACGCGATCTGAACCGGGCCCGCCTGATCCCGGGAAAGAGCGAGGGCATCACGGGGACAGAGCAGCTCGACAAGGTCATCGACATCGATCAGTCTCCGATCGGGCGCACACCCCGCTCCAACCCGGCGACCTATACCGGCGTGTTCGATATGATCCGCGACCTCTTTGCGGGGACGAGCGACGCGCGGGCGAGAGGCTATAATAAGGGACGCTTCAGCTTCAATGTGAAAGGCGGCCGGTGTGAGGCATGCAGCGGCGACGGCATCATCAAGATCGAGATGCACTTCCTCCCGGATGTCTACGTCCCCTGCGAGGTCTGCCACGGAAAACGCTACAACCGTGAGACGCTGGAGGTGAAGTACAAGGGAAAGAGCATTTACGATGTGCTTGATATGACGATCGAGGAGGCGCTCGGCTTTTTTGAGAACGTCCCGTCGATACGGAATAAGATTCAGACGCTCTACGATGTGGGGCTCGGCTATGTGAAGCTCGGCCAGCCCTCCACGGAGCTCTCGGGCGGCGAGGCGCAGCGCATCAAGCTCGCGGCGGAGCTGTCGCGGCGCAGCACCGGGCAGACGATCTACATTCTGGATGAGCCGACAACCGGGCTGCATTTTGCGGATGTGGATAAACTGGTGAAGATTCTTCAGCGCCTCGTCGAGGGAGGAAATTCCGTCGTCGTTATCGAACACAATCTCGACGTCATCAAGTGTGCGGATTATATCATTGACATCGGCCCGGAGGGCGGAGACGGCGGCGGCACGGTTATCGCGAAAGGAACGCCCGAGGAGCTCGCGGAGCATCACGACTCCTATACGGGGTATTATGTGAGAAAGATGCTGGAGAGGGAAGGAATCCCGGGGCGCTGCGGTTGAATCCGGGCGGCGCGTAGTTTATAATCATTGGCACGGGCGGGAGCCCTGTGAAAGAAAACACTGTGTGCAGAGCCGTGCGATGAGGTAAGAAATGTCGTTTACAGATATCGGGATCGATCTGGGGACCGCGAGCGTCCTCGTGTATATCAGAGGGAAAGGCGTTGTTCTGAAAGAACCCTCGGTGGTCGCGTTTGACCGCGACTCCAACAAGATCAAGGCGATCGGCGAGGATGCCCGCCTTATGCTGGGAAGAACGCCGGGGAACATCGTGGCGGTCCGGCCGCTCCGGCAGGGCGTGATTTCGGACTATACCGTCACAGAGAAGATGATGAAGTATTTCATTGTCAAATCCATCGGCAAGAGAACGTTCCGCAAGCCCCGTATCGCGGTCTGCGTGCCCAGTCAGGTTACGGAGGTCGAGAAGAAAGCGGTCGAGGACGCGACCTTTCAGGCGGGCGCCCGGGAGGTCTATATCATTGAGGAGCCGATCGCGGCGGCCATCGGTGCGGGCATAGATATCTCCAAGCCCTGCGGCAATATGATCGTCGACATCGGGGGCGGCACGACGGACATTGCGGTCATTTCTCTCGGCGGGACGGTCGTCAGCACTTCCATCAAGGTGGCGGGCGACGATTTCGACGACGCCATTGTCCGCTATATGCGGCGGAAATACAATCTGCTCGTCGGCGAGCGCACGGCCGAGGACATCAAGATTCAGATCGGCTGCTGCTATCCGCTGCCGGATCCCGAGTTCATGGAGGTCAGGGGGCGGAATCTCGTGACGGGACTTCCCCGCACGATTCAGGTTTCCTCGGAGGAGACGGAGGAGGCGCTGAAAGAGCCTACGAATCAGATCGTCGAGGCAATTCACAGCGTGCTCGAAAAGACGCCGCCGGAGCTGGCGGCCGACATCTCCGACCGCGGCATTGTTCTCACCGGGGGCGGAAGTCTTCTGCACGGACTCGAGGAGCTGATCTCCTCAAAGACCGGAATCAACACGGTGACCGCGGAGGACCCCATGACAGCCGTTGCGATCGGCACCGGAAAGTACGTTGAATTCCTTTCGAGCAGCAGCAATATCGATTACTGAGCGGCAGGAAAGAAAAAGAATATTCCCGCCGGCGGGGATGCGGGGGCGGATTTGCCCCTGCTGTGCCGGCCTTTTCTAAGAAATCGTTAGAAAACAACTATTCGGAGGGCCATTCGCAGCGGCTGACTGAATAGTTGTTTTGCGTTTTGACAGCCGTTTCTGCAGAAAACGGCGCGGGGGACAGCCATGGAGGAATCAGGAGCGCTCACGGAGCTTAGGGGCTATGTGACCGGCATCATCTACCGCAACGAGACAAATCTGTATACGGTTTTCGCGCTCGAAACGGCGGACGGCGAGGAGACGGTGACGGGCTATCCGGCGTCGATCAGCGTGGGAGACAATCTGGCGGTTTCCGGGAGCTTCCGGGAGCATCCCAGCTACGGGCCTCAGTTTGTGATGGAGAGCTTCCGGGAATGTCCGCCGGAGGACGCACAGGCCATGCAGCGGTATCTCGGCTCCGGCGCGGTAAAGGGAATCGGCGAGGCTCTGGCGGCCCGCATTGTCAAAAAATTCGGGGATGAGACGCTCCGCATCATGGAGGAGGAGCCCGAGCGTCTTGCGGAGATCAGGGGAATCAGTGAGAAAAAGGCGCGGGAGATCGCGGCGCAGATGAGTGAAAAGCGGGATCTCCGGGACGTCATGCTCTTTCTCCAGCAGTACGGGATCAGCAACCGCTTTGCCGTGCGGATCTGGCAGAAGTACGGGATGCAGACCTACGGGATCATGAGGGAAAATCCGTACCGGCTGGCGGAGGATATTCAGGGCATCGGCTTTGCCCGGGCGGATGAGATTGCAGAGCGGGCGGGCATACGGGCGGACTCGGATTACCGTGTTCGCAGCGCCATTCTGTTTCTTCTCTCGGAGGCGATGGGCGAGGGCAGCGTCTATCTGCCGGAGCCGGAGCTCCTCCGCAGGAGCCGGGCGCTGCTTGATCTCCCGGAGGAGACGATATCCGTTCAGCTAGGGAATCTTGCGATAGAGGGGAAGCTTCACATCCAGAGGAAACGCGGCGAGGTGCAGATTTACGGGGCGCGCGCGTATTACGAGGAGCAGCAGACCGCAAGGCTTCTGCTTGAGCTTGCCGGGGAGACGCCGCATCACGCGGGCACAGAGGAGCAGGTGCGGGAAAGGATCCGCGCACTGGAGGCGGAGGAGGGGATCGAGCTGGACGAGCTGCAGCGCAACGCGGTGCAGCAGGCCGCGGGCCACTCGGTGCTTCTCATCACGGGCGGTCCCGGAACCGGCAAGACGACGACCATCAACACGATTATCCGCTATCTGCTGTCCGAGGAGCTCGAGGTGCTGCTGTGCGCGCCCACCGGCCGCGCTGCCAAGCGCATGTCGGAGGCGACAGGGTACGAGGCCCGGACCATTCACCGGCTGCTGGGAGTGCGCGGCGTGGACGGCGCGCCGGGGAGCGGCCCCGAGAGCCGCGGCGACGGCGGGGGAGGCGCGGACGGCGGCTTTTCCCGCGCCGTGTTTACCAAGGGGCAGGAGGATCCTCTGGAGGCGGATGCGGTCATCGTGGATGAGATGTCGATGGTGGACATGCACCTGTTTCTCGCGCTTCTCAAAGCGATTGTCCCCGGGACAAGACTCATCATGGTGGGCGATATGAATCAGCTCCCCAGTGTCGGACCGGGTAAGGTGCTGCAGGATCTGCTCGAATCCGGTGCGTTCCGGAGCATTGTACTGGAAAAGATTTTCCGTCAGGCGGCGGAGAGCGATATCGTCGTCAACGCGCACCGCATCCATGAGGGCAGGGCGATCCGGCTTGATACGAGAAGCAGGGATTTCTTCTTTCTGGAGCGGGAGAGCGTCCCGGTGATTTACAAGCACACCGTGCAGCTCCTGCGGGATAAGCTCCCGGGCTATGTTCACTGTGAGCCGGGGGAGATTCAGGTGCTGACCCCGATGCGAAAGGGACTGCTCGGGGTGGAGAAGCTCAATGAGATTCTGCAGAGCACGCTGAACCCTCCGGGAGCTGGAAAGCAGGAGCACCGGCATGGGGATACGCTGTTCCGCGTCGGAGACAAGGTGATGCAGACGCGCAACAATTACCAGCTTGAATGGCGTATTCCGGGGAGATATGACATCCCGGTCGACAGCGGAACGGGGGTGTTCAACGGGGATTTCGGCATCATCCGGAGGATCGATGCAGCGGCGGAAACCATGACAGTCTGCTTTGACGAGAACCGTGTCGTGGATTACCCGCTGGGGAATCTCGATGAGCTGGAATTATCTTATGCGGTCACGGTGCACAAGTCGCAGGGGTCGGAATATCCGGTTGTGATTCTGCCGCTCCTGTCCGGCCCGTCGGCGCTGATGAACCGGAACTTGCTGTATACGGCGGTGACGCGGGCAAGGAGCTGCGTGGTCATCATCGGGAGCCGGGCGGCTGTGGCGCAGATGATCGCAGGGACGAGTCAGAACATGCGCTGGACCGGTCTGGGGGATCGGATTCATGAGATATTGTCTGTGGAAAAACAGAGTGCTGGATCTGCTCTATCCGAGACGCTGCCCTGTCTGTGACCGGGCGGCGCCGTTCGGCACGCTGATCTGCCCCGCCTGCGCGCTGGTTCCCGTGAGAATGAACGGGCCGCTCTGCCATTGCTGCGGGGGACGGCTCCGCGAACCGGAGGCGCTGTTCTGTCCGGTCTGTGCGGGGAGACGCCATGCGTACCGGCGCGGAGCGGCGGTATTTGACTACCGCAGTATTTCAGGCCCGCTGCTTCGCTTCAAGTACGGGAACCGGCCGGAATACGCGGACTATTTTTCCGAAGAGCTGGCTGCGGCGCTGGACAGGGCGCTGCGGAAGGACTTCCGCGTGCCGGCGGATATGCTGGTTCCGGTTCCTCTTCACCGGGAGCGTCTCCTTGCAAGGGGCTACAATCAGGCGGAGCTTCTTGCCCGGGGAACGGAGAGGCGGCTCGGAATTCCCTGCCGCGGCGACGTCCTCATCCGGACGGAAAATACAGCGCCCCTTAAGACCATGAGCGCCCCGGAACGCCGGAGCTGTCTCAAAAGCGCTTTTCATAGCTGTTCGGATGATGTAAAATCAAAGACGATTATACTTATCGATGATATTTATACGACAGGATCGACGATGGACGCCTGTGCGGAGGCATTGTATCGGGGCGGAGCCGGTTCTGTCTATTTCATGGCACTGGCGATCGGAGCGCAGGCGGGACAGAATGCTTAACGAAGAGAAGATCCGGATTATGACCCGGATGGCCATGTATGAGGCAAATGCGGGAAAGGCGGACGTCCGCAGGGACGCGTGGTTCAAGGGGGACTATCTCTCCAAGGAGCTGCTTCTTTCTTTCCTTGTGGGGACGGCCGCGTTTGCGGTCCTTGCGGGGGTCTACGCATTTTATCATATCGAGACGCTGATGCTCACACTGTACAGCATGGATATCCTCGCGCTTGCCCGCGGGGTCGGCCTGAGATATGTCCTTTTTATGCTGTGCTTTGAGGCGGTCACATGGATCGTCTGTTCCCTGCGCTATGAGAGGGGAGAGGAAAGACTCCGCCGCTACTGCAAGGATCTGAGGCGTCTGTCCGACGGCTACGGGGGAAAGGATTCTGACAGAAAATGACGACGTTATTGGAAATACGTGAGAATATCAAGCGCATTTACAGCCGGTATTCTCAGTACATTCTTGCGGCTGCAAAGTTCCTGCTCGCGGCGGCGGCAATCTCCATGGTGGGGGAGGCCACCGGTTATTCGCGAGCGGTGACGGGCGCGCTGCCGACCCTGATTCTGGCGCTTTTTTGTGCGGTGATTCCCTCCGGGGGCATGTGCGCGGTTATCGGTGCGGTGATTCTTGTACAGCTCTACGTCCTGTCTGTTCTGGCGCTCGCTCTGGCGGCGGTGATTTTTCTTCTGATCTTTCTGCTGTATTTCCGCTTTTCTCCCCGGGACGGCGTTCTGATTGTCCTCACGCCCGTCTGCCTGCGTCTGGGAATTCCCTATGTCGTTCCGATGGCGGCGGGGCTTCTTCTTTCTCCGTCGGCGGCTCTTTCCATCGCGTTCGGACTGGTCGTGCATTTCGCCATCTCCTTCATCAGCCAGAATGAGACGGTGCTGAGCAGCGTGGACAGCGACACGCTGGTGGAATCCTCGCAGACCATCATCGGAGGGATTTTTGCCAATCCTACGATGCTGGTCATGATCGCCGCATTTTCCGTCTGCGTGCTTCTTGTCTATTATGTCCGACGCATGCGCGTCGCCTACGCATGGTCGGCCGCGATCGCCGCGGGAGCCGTGGCGCAGCTCATTCTTCTTCTGATCGGCGACGTCATCTACGATACGAACTTTTCGATCGCGCTGGTTTTTCTGGGGATGATCGTCTCGGTGGCAATCTGTTCCGGGCTGGCCTTTTTCTTCTTCAATCTGGATTATTCCCGCATCGAGCAGGTGCAGTTTGAAGATGACGACTACTACTATTATGTAAAGGCGGTTCCCAAGGTGTCGCTCAGGACGCGGGAGCGGACCGTCAAGACGATCAGCCGGACCATGCGGCGGCATGATGCGCCGGCCTCGCGCGGCGGGCGCGGAGCGCAGATGCAAAGCGATGATGACCGGGACGGCTACGACGAGTACGAGGACTACGGCGATGACGCCGACGCCTATCGCGGAGACGGGGGCTGCGCGGAGGATTATACCGTCTATGACGAGGAAGAAAATCACGGGTAACAGGGCGGCTGACGCCGCGGGGGCTGTCCGCCGCTCTGCGGACAGGTGACGCTTCGTCTGTCCGGACGCCTGCAAATCCGGCAGCATGGGGACCGGCATGGATTTTACAACGGACATTTTTCAGAACTATCTGTACAACCTGCATATGCCAAAATTTCGATGGCTGGATATCATAGAGATACTGATCATCGCCTTTTTGCTGTACCACATTCTGCTCTGGTTCAAGAATACGCGCGCGTGGTCGCTGATGCGCGGCATGGTCATCATCCTGATGTTCATTCTGGTCGCGGCCATCGCGAATATGACGACAATTCTCTGGATTGTGAAGAATGTCACGGGAATCGCGGTGACGGCGATGATCATATTATTGCAGCCGGAGCTGCGGGGGGCGCTGGAGGAGCTGGGGCAGAAAAATTTCATGACATCTCTCGTCCCCTTTGATCCGGCGCGGCGCACGGCGGACCGGTATTCCGAACGGACGATCAGCGAGCTTGTGCGCGCGAGCGTCGAGATGGGAAAGGCCCGCACGGGGGCGCTCATCGTGATCGAGCAGACTACGCCGCTGCGGCAGTATGAGCGGACGGGGATCGATATCGACGCGGTGCTCACCAGCCAGCTTCTGATCAATATTTTTGAGAAAAACACGCCGCTGCACGACGGTGCGGTGATTGTGCGCGGCGGCCGCGTGGTGTCGGCGACCTGCTATCTGCCGCTGTCGGAAAACCGGATGGACAAGGACCTCGGGACGCGGCACCGGGCGGGCGTCGGCATTTCCGAGGTGACGGATTCCCTGACGATCATTGTTTCCGAGGAGACCGGAGGGATCAGCCTTGCCTACAAGGGGCGGCTGACGCGCGGAGTGACGCAGGAGCAGCTCAGGGAGCGGCTCGAGCAGATCGCCGGCAGGACGCCTGCGGAGCGCAGAGCCGTCCGCGCGGGGGAAACGGCGGAAGCAGTGCGGGAGGCGAATGGTGAAGGACAGGAAAAAACCGGCGATTCTCAATAATATCGGGCTGAAAATTTTTGCGCTGGTGACCGCGGCCATCATGTGGCTTCTCGTCACGACGATCAATGATCCGGTGGTGACCTCGCAGTTTGACAATATTCCGGTAAAGCTCCTTAATACGAATATCATCACGGAGGCCGGCAAGGTCTACACGGTGCTCGACAATACGGATGTGGTTCCCGTCGTCAAGGTGACGGGGGCAAGATCCATCGTGGATTCCATTGACAAGGACAATATTGTGGCGACGGCGGACGTGAAGAACCTTTCCGAGCTGGAAACCGTGGATATCGTCCTGTCCTCGAACAAGTACAACGGCAAGCTGGAATCGATTCGGGGTAGTCTCGAGGCGGTCCGGCTCAATATCGAGGACAGGAAAGATACGATACTGACGCTGCGTGTTTCGACGAGCGGTGAGCCGGGCGCGGGCTATGTGGTCCGCGAGTCTGCGGCCGATCAGAACCAGATCCGCGTATCCGGGCCGGAGTCCGTGGTATCCTCGATCGTCTCGGCGGCAGCCATCGTCGATGTGTCCGGCGCATCGGGGACGATCACGACAGCCGCGGACGTGGTGCTGCGGGATGCGGAGGGGACGGCGGTCGATCCCTCCAATCTGACCATGAACATCAGCTCAGTCAGGGTGACGGTCACCATTCTGCCGACCCGGGAGGTGCCGGTTGCGGCCTCGGTTTCGGGGACACCGGCTTCGGGCTATGCCGCGACCCGGGAGATTACGGTGGAGCCGGCCTCTGTTGTGATCGCCGGCAAAGGATCGGTGCTGTCCGGCATTTCCTCCATTGCGATTCCTGCAGAGGAGCTCGATATCAGCGGCGCCTCGGATACGGTGTCGCGGACTGTCGACCTGAGTAAGTATCTGCCGGAAAACACGAGCTTTGCGGAAGCCGGCTTCGACGGCAAGGTCACGGTAACGGCGGGCGTCGAGCCCCTGTCGCACAGGACGCTTGAATTTGCGCTGAACGAGGTGAGGGCGGTCAATGTGCCGGAGGGATACCGTCTTGAAATCGTAAGCCTTGACGACAATCTCGGGCATACGGCCTCTCCGCTTCTTGATTCGCCGCTGCAGCTCACGGTCAGCGGCCTTTCGGCGGATCTTGCGGCGCTGTCGGAGACGGAGCTTGATCCGGTCTTTGACGTGTCGCAGCTTGATCTATCGGGTGACGGGACGGGGCCGGCCGGAAGCTATATCGGAGGACTGCGCTTTACGCTGCCGGAGTACACGTCGGCAGTCAATCCGGTCACGGCCGTTGTGCGGATCCGGAAGAATGAAGAATAAAGGAATGACGGCAGGAATGGAGAACAGTATGGGCAGAATGTTCGGGACAGATGGGGTTCGGGGAGTTGCAAACCGGGAGCTTACACCGCAGCTCGCCATGGAGCTGGGGCGGGCGGGCGCTTATGTCCTCGCAAAGAACGACGGAGGCCGCAGGCCGGTGATGCTCGTCGGATGCGATACCCGCCTGTCCGGCGATATGCTCGCAAATGCGCTGATGGCGGGGGCCTGTGCGGTGGGGGCCGACGTCGTCTATCTGGGCGTTCTTCCGACGCCGGCAGTGGCCTATCTGGCCCGCAGACATCATGCGGACTGCGGCGTCGTGATATCGGCGTCCCACAATCCGATGGAGTTTAACGGGATCAAGTTCTTTGACGGAGAGGGCTTCAAGCTTCCGGATGCCACGGAGGACGAGATCGAGGCGCTGGTCCGAAGCGGCATTCCGAATGAAGAGCTTCCGGCCGGAGAGGGCGTCGGCCACATCACCTACGATTTCGGGATGTGGAGAGAATATGTGCAGCATGCCATTGATCTTGTGCCGGTCGATCTGGGAGGCTTCCGGATCGTAATGGACTGTGCGGAGGGCGCCTCATTCCGGACGAATGTCGAGGCGGTCCGGGCGCTGGGCGCGGATCTGATCACGCTCCATGTGAATCCGGACGGAACCAATATCAACCGGAACTGCGGCTCCACGCATATGGAGGAGCTGGCGGAGCGCGTCGTGGCCGAGAGGGCCGACTGCGGCCTCGCCTTTGACGGCGATGCGGACCGCTTTCTTGCGGTGGACGAGCATGGAAATATTGTCAACGGCGACCAGATCATGGCGATTGTCGGGAAATTCATGAAGCGTCAGGGGACGCTCGCGCAGGACACCGTCGTGGTGACGGTCATGAGCAATCTCGGCTTTTACCTCTGCTGCGACCGGGAGGGTGTCCGCACGGAAAAGACAAAGGTGGGCGACCGCTATGTTCTGGAAAAAATGAAAGAGGACGGCTACAATCTCGGCGGAGAGCAGTCCGGTCATGTCATCTTTCTCGGGGAAAACACGACCGGCGACGGCCTTTTAAGCGCGCTGCACCTGCTTCAGGTCATGCGCGAGACGAACCGTCCGCTGTCCCGCCTCGCCTCGATCTGCGAGATGATGCCGCAGGCGCTGATCAATGCCTCCGTGGCCAATGACAAGAAAGAGCATTACATGGACTTCCCGGAAGTAGCGGAGGCCTGTGCGAAACTGGAAAAGGAATTTGCGGGCGCTGGGCGCGTCCTCATCCGGCCGTCCGGCACGGAGCCGCTGGTTCGGGTTATGATCGAGGGCCGGGATCAGGAGCTGATCGCGGCAAAAGCGCAGGAGCTGGCGGATCTCATCGAGCGCGTCATGGCGTAAATCTGTTTGCATTGCCTGTGTTTCGTGATATAATTCATATAATTCCCGCGGCGGATGTTCTCTTTTGTAGGGATTATGATGTGGGAATGCAGGAGTTTTCAGAAAATATGGTCAGTCAGAAAGTTACGATCAAAAATCCAACCGGTCTTCATCTGGGTCCCGCAGGGGTCCTATGCAAGGACGCCATGCTATTTAAGTCTCAGATCACGTTTCAGTTCAAGGAAACGACGGCGAATGCCAAGAGAGTTCTGAGTGTTCTTGGTGCGTGTGTAAAATCCGGTGATGAAATTGAACTTTTCTGCAGCGGAGAGGACGAGAGGGAGGCTCTGGATTTTCTGGTGAGGGAAATCGAAGAGGGTCTCGGAGAGTAATTGTCTCTTTCCTTTTTTCGGTCAGTTGATGCAGAGATCGGTTCCGGCGCACGGGATCGATCTTTTTTTATTCACATGCAGGTGCAGCAATGCTTCGGCGGGGAGGATCATTATGCTGAATTATCAGAGATATCAGAGAGTGCCGGTCATGCAGTATCCGGAGAGAGAGTGGCCGAATCGGGAGATCGTGAAAGCGCCGGTCTGGTGCAGTGTGGATCTGCGGGACGGCAATCAGGCGCTGATTGATCCCATGGTGGTGGATGAGAAGCTGGAGATGTACGAGCTGCTTCTGCGCCTGGGCTTCCGGGAGATCGAGGTCGGCTTCCCGGCGGCAAGTCAGATCGAGTTTGATTTCATCCGCCGTCTCATCGAGGAGGACCGGATCCCGGACGGCGTTCGTCTGCAGGTGCTCTCCCAGTGCCGGAAAGAGCAGATCGACCGCACATTTGAGTGCATCCGCGGGTGCAGGAATGTAATTTTTCATATTTATAATTCGACCTCTACGCTGCAGCGGGACGTCGTGTTCGGCATGAGCCGGGATGAGGTCAGAGAGCTGGCGCTGCAGGGCGTCCGCTGGGTTCGCGAGGGGATGCGGGACTTCGGAGGGAATCTCATGCTCGAGTATTCTCCGGAGAGCTACACGGGCACGGAGCCGGACTATGCGCTGGAGGTCTGCAACGCCGTGATCGGCGAGTGGAAGCCGACGCCGGAGCAGCCGATGATCATCAATCTGCCCTCCACCGTGGAGATGACGACGCCCAATGTCTTTGCAGACGGCGTGGAGTGGATGAGCCGCCGTCTCGACCGGCGTGACAGCGTGATTCTTTCCATCCACCCGCACAATGACCGGGGGACGGGGACGGCGACGGCGGAGCTGGCCCTCCTTGCGGGCGCGGACCGACTGGAGGGGACGCTGTTCGGAAACGGCGAGCGCACCGGCAATCTCGATATCCTGAACGTGGCCTACAATATGTTCTCACAGGGGATCGATCCGAAGCTCAACATTGAAAATATCGGCGAGATCATCGCGGTCTGCGAGCGCTGCAATAAGATGCCCATCGACCCGCGTCACCCCTACGGCGGGAAGCTGGTGTTCACGTCATTCTCCGGCTCGCATCAGGACGCCATCAACAAGGGGATGCAGGCGCTGAGAGAGAGAAATTCAAAGTACTGGGCCGTCCCGTATCTGACCATCGACCCGGCGGATATCGGACGCCGGTACGAGCCGATTGTGCGCATCAATTCGCAGTCCGGAAAGGGCGGCGTGGCCTTTGTGATGGACAGCTATTTCGGCTTCAAGCTCCCCAAGGGAATGCACCGCGAGTTTGCCGATGTGATACAGAAGATCTCCGAGAGAGAGGGAGAGGTTGCGCCGGAGGAGATCATGGCGGCGTTCCGCGAGAGCTATCTGGACTGCAAGGAGCCCCTGCATTTCCGCAGAATACAGGTGACGGATCTCTCGAACGAGACGGAGAGCAGCTTCGATACGAAAGTTTCGGTCGTCTACACGGAGTATGGGCGCGAGAAGAGCTTCGAGGCGGTGGGCAACGGGCCGCTCGATGCGGTGGGACGCGGCGTCCGGGAGAGCCTCGGGCGGGAGTACCGCATTCTCGACTATACGGAGCATGCGCTGACGGCCGGCTCGGACTCGCAGGCGGCGGCTTACATTCATCTCATGGATGCGGACAGTGGCCGGGTCACATGGGGCGTCGGCGTCAGCTCGAATATTACGCGGGCATCCGTCCGGGGGATTTTCTCGGCGATGAACCGCCTGCATGAAGGGGCTTCGCAGAACGGAATCGGCGTCTGACGGAGTTGAAGAGATTTCGCGGGTGTGAGATAATCGGCAATGTAAATTTCAAAATCATTACTATTGGAGATTGTCATGGCAGAACAGCAGAAGAAATTTGTGGAATCCATCACGCCCCGCGACGAGGATTTTGCCCAGTGGTACACGGACGTCGTCCTTAAGGCGAATCTGATCGCGTACAGTAACATCAAGGGCTTTATGGTGATCAAGCCCGCGGGCTACGCAATCTGGGAAAACATTCAGAGGAATCTCGACGAACGTTTCAAGGCGACCGGCGTGCAGAACGTCTATATGCCGATGCTCATTCCGGAGAACCTCATGAAAAAGGAGGGCGAGCTGGTAAACGGCTTTGCGCCGGAGGTCGCATGGGTGACGAGCGGAGGGCAGGAGACGCTGACCGAGCGTCTCTGCGTACGTCCGACCTCCGAGACGCTGTTCAGCGATTTCTATGCGCAGGATATCCATTCCTACCGTGATCTCCCGCGTCTCTACAACCAGTGGTGTTCGGTGGTCCGCTGGGAGAAAGAGACGCGCCCGTTCCTGCGCTCCCGGGAATTTCTGTGGCAGGAGGGGCACACCATTCACGAGACGGCGGAGGAGGCGGAGCAGAGGACGCAGCAGATGCTGAACGTCTATGCGGATTTCCTCGCCGAAGAGCTCGCAATTCCAGTGGTGAAGGGCCGCAAGACCGATAAGGAAAAGTTCGCGGGGGCCGAAGCGACCTACACCGTCGAGGCACTGATGCATGACGGCCGCGCGCTGCAGTCCGGCACCAGCCATGATTTCGGCAAAAAGTTTGCCGAGGCCTATGACATCCGTTTCACCGCCCGGGACAACAAGATGAACTACGTGTATCAGACCTCGTGGGGCATGACGACCCGTGTGATCGGCGCCCTTATCATGGTGCACGGCGACGATTCCGGCATTGTTCTTCCGCCCCGCATCGCTCCGACGCAGGTCGTGGTCATTCCGATCCAGCAGAGGAAAGAGGGAGTTCTCGCGGCGGCGCAGAGCATCGCGGCGACGTTGTCCGATTACCGCGTAAAGGTCGACGATACGGACCGGAGTCCCGGCTTCAAATTTGCGGAGCAGGAGGTGAACGGCATTCCGCTGCGCATAGAGATCGGGCCGAAAGACATTGAGGCGGGGAGCGCCGTGATCTGCCGGAGAGATACCCGCGAGAAGATAAGCTGCGGGATCGGGGAGCTTCCCCGCGTGGTCAGCGAGACGCTGGAGCGCATGCAGTTCGAGATGCTGGAGCGCGCCCGGAGGCATCTTGCGGCGCATACCTTTGCGGCTCATAATAAAGAAGAGTTCGAGGAGAACTTCCGCGAGACAAAGGGCTTTGTCAGGGCCATGTGGTGCGGCGATCCCGCCTGCGAGGATAAAATCAAGGAAAACTACGGCGTGACGAGCCGCTGCATCCCCTTTGAGCAGGAGATGCTTTCGGATACCTGCGTCTGCTGCGGGCGGCCAGCGAAGAAGATGGTTTACTGGGGCCGTGCGTACTGATCGGGCAGGATTTGCATATCGATTTGCATATCTATGGAGACAAAAATGAATATACTGGTTATTAACTGCGGCAGCTCTTCATTGAAGTATCAGCTCATCGACAGCGTTTCGGAGAATGTTCTCGCTAAGGGAATCTGTGAGAGGATCGGAAGCGGTGGAGCCTGCATAACACATGCGCCTGCGGGCGGAGAGAAAAAAAAGACGGAGCTTCCCATGCCGGATCACCATGCGGCGGTCGCGGCGGTCATCGAGAGGCTGACGGACAAAGAGGTCGGCGTAATCCGCTCGCTGAAAGAAATCGCGGCGGTAGGACACCGGCTTGTGCACGGCGGTGAGAAATTTGCCTCCGCCGTCCTGATTGACGAGGAAGTGATTGCCGCCATCGAGGAGGTGTCGGATCTGGCGCCGCTTCACAACCCGGCCAACCTGATCGGCGTTCGGGCCTGCCGGGCGCTGATGCCGGAGGTGCCGATGGTCGGCGTATTCGATACGGCGTTCCATCAGACCATGCCCCGAAAGGCGTATCTTTACGGTATACCGCTGGAATATTACAGAGATTACCGGATCCGCCGCTACGGCTTCCACGGCACGAGCCATGACTACGTCAGCCGCCGCGCCGCCGAGCTTCTGGGGAAAAAGCGGGAGGAGCTGCGCATCATCGTCTGCCATCTCGGGAACGGCGCGTCGGTTTCAGCCGTAGACCACGGCAGATCGGTGGACACCTCCATGGGGCTTACGCCTCTTGAGGGCCTGATGATGGGGACGCGGAGCGGCGACCTCGATCCGGCGATCATCACGTTCCTTATGGATAAGCTGAATGGCAGCGCCGAAGAGGTGCTTTCGATTCTTAATAAGAAGTCGGGCGTGCTCGGCCTGTCCGGTGGCGTGTCGAACGACTTCCGCGATCTCACGGCAGCGGCGGAAAACGGAAATGAGGATGCGGAGACGGCGCTTGAGGCGTATGCGCTGCGCGTCGGCAAGTACATCGGGGCCTATGCGGCGGAGATGGGCGGCGCGGATGCGATCGTCTTTACCGCGGGCGTCGGCGAGAACGACGGGCCGATGCGCGCCCGGATCTCCGAATATACGAAGTTCCTCGGAACCTCCGTGGACCCGGAGAGGAACAGAACCCGGGGGGAGGAGGTCATTCTGTCCGCGCCGGAGGATGCGGTGGCGACAATGGTGGTTCCGACCAATGAGGAGCTTGCGATCGCGCGCCAGACGCTGGCGATCGTGCAGGCCGGGGATGAGAAAAAGTCTTGAGCTCTTTTGTGATAGCGCTTCCTGATAAAGTCAATACCATATTGAGAACTCTCAGGGAGCACGGCCACGAGGCCTATGCGGTTGGCGGCTGCGTGCGCGACAGCATACTGGGCAGAGAGCCGGACGACTGGGATATCACGACCTCGGCGACGCCCTGCGAGGTCAAGGCGCTGTTCCGCCGCACCGCGGACACCGGAATAAAGCATGGCACGGTCACGGTTCTTATGGGGGACGACGGCTACGAGGTCACGACCTACCGCATCGACGGCGTCTATGAGGACAGCAGGCATCCCCGCGAGGTGACCTTTACGGCGAGCCTCCGGGAGGATCTTCTCCGCCGGGACTTTACCATCAATGCGATGGCGTATAATTCGGAGGAGGGGCTCATCGATTATTTCGACGGGCTGGGGGATATCGGGCGCCGGAGCATCCGCGCCGTAGGGGATCCCGGGCAGCGCTTCCGCGAGGACGCGCTCCGCATCATGCGGGCCGTCCGCTTTTCCGCCCAGCTCGGCTATACAATTGAGGAGAACACACGCCGAGCTGTCGCGAAGCTCTCGCCCACACTCGAAAGGATCAGCGCCGAGCGCATCTGTACGGAGCTGACAAAGCTCCTCCTGTCGGATCATCCGGGGGAACTTCGGACGCTGTATGAGACGGGAATCACACGGGTGATCCTGCCGGAATTTGACGCCTGCATGGAAACCTCCCAGAACAATCCGCACCACCGCTATAATGTAGGGGAGCATATCCTCCATTCGGTGGAGGCGGTCCGGGCGGACCGGGTGCTCCGGTATACGATGCTGTTTCATGATATCGGGAAACCTGCCTGCCACTTTACGGACGCGCAGGGGATCGACCATTTTCACGGACATGCGCCGGCCGGCGCGAAGATGGCCGTGGACATCATGAGACGCCTTAAGTTCGACAACGACACGCTGCACCGGGTCGAGACGCTCGTCCGCTACCATGACATCAATATGGGAGAGACGCCCTATTCCATCCGCAAAAGCATGGCGGTCATCGGGGAGGAGCTCTTCCCGCTGCTCTTTGAGGTGAAGCTCGCGGACGGCGCGGCGCAGAGCGAGTACCGTCTGGAGGAAAAGCGGAAGAAAATCGACGCATGGAAGAACATATACCGGCGGATTCTGGAGGAAAAGGACTGCCTGACTCTCCGGGATCTCGCGGTGAGCGGGGAGGATCTGATCGCGGCGGGGGTGCAGCCCGGCAGGGAAATGGGCGTGCTTCTGCGGCGGATGCTCGAGGATGTTCTCCAGTACCCGAATCACAATACGAGAGAATATCTTTTGAAGCAATATCTCGGCTAGCATCCGGGACATGATCGCGATATGATTAAGAAAGGTGCAATGACCTTTCAGCGCGGCCGGCGCGTTTCGGCGCTGCCGGAGCCCTGTGGCTCCGTTCGGGCGCGGCTGATACTCATTGATTCACGGCGCGGAGCGCCATAAATCTGTCTGCGCGGGGGCGCGGACGGCAACCTGCATGGAGGAGGATAAGGAAATGAAGTATGTGTGTGATATCTGCGGATGGGTCTATGATGAGGCGGAGGGAGCTCCGGATCAGGGAATCGCGGCAGGGACCAAATTCGACGATCTGGACGACGATTTTGTGTGCCCGATCTGCGGAGTAGGGAGAGATTCTTTCTCTCAGGCGGAGTAAATTTTCCACGAAGGAACGATCACCGGCCGCGGCAGCTGTAAAATATCCGGCAAACGGCGCAAAATGGGGATTTTTGTTGACAAACGCTTACGGAGCGACTATAAATATGGTATGTCACCTGTGAAAACGGGCAATTAAAGAGACCTTTAGGAGGATCGTTACAAATGAACAAGACAGAACTGATCGCAGCGATGGCTGAGAAGTCCGGACTTTCCAAGAAAGATGCCGAGGCTGCACTCAAGGCATTTACCGAGACTGTGGCGGAGGAGCTCCGGACGAAGGACGGCAAGGTTCAGCTCGTCGGCTTCGGAACCTTTGAGGTTGCGGAGAGAGCGGCCCGCGAGGGAAGAAATCCTCAGACCGGCAAGGTCATGAAGATCAAGGCTTCCAAGGCTCCCAAGTTCAAGGCCGGCAAGGCTCTTAAGGATGCCATCAACTGATTATTGTTGTGTCATTGATGTGTGATGGCCTGGAGAGAAATCTCCGGGCCATTTCTTTCCCGGAAATGAAGAACGGCGATGCGACTGGATAAATATCTGAAAATTTCCCGCCTGATCAAGCGGCGGACGGTGGCGAACGAGGCCTGCGACAACGGCCGCGTTCTGCTGAACGGAAAAGCCGCGCGCGCGTCTGCCGAAGTGAAGCCCGGGGATATTCTCGAGATCAGCTTCGGAAACCGCGTGACGAAAGCGGAGATTCTTGCGGTGGAGGAAACCGTCCGCAAGGAAGCGGCCGGAGATCTGTTCCGGTACCTTTGAGGGGGAGCGTCGGGTGAGCGGAAAGAGGAGACGAAAGCGACAGCGGCATAAAGGACTTCTTCTCGCTGCGCTCGCAGTGGGGATCGTGGTCGGCGTCATCGGCTTCCGGTGCTACGCGCTGCAGAATACGCTGGCGGCGGATCAGAAGCTGGAGCTGGCGACGCAGGAGCAGCTTGCGGCAGAGGAGCAGCGGCAGGCCGAGCTCGACGAATACGAGAAGTATACGAAGACCAAGAAATATATCGAAGAGGTCGCGAGGGACAAGCTGGGTCTTGTCTATGAGGGCGAGACGGTTTTCAGGAACGAGGACGGCGAGTGAGCTGTCTTCGTTCTTTGCTGTCATGCGCCGGCGCAGGGTGTTTTTTACGGCGCGTGCCTCGCTGAAAAAACGCTTCGGCATGGAGGATATCGTGAGAGCATCTGATCTGGCGCGCCGGACGGGGCGGACCATGGTGGAATTTCATATGACGCAGCCGGGCGACCGCGTGATTATAGGACTTTCCGGCGGTGCGGACTCCCTGTGCCTTGCGCTTGTGCTGAAAGAGCTCTCGGAGGATATGGGCTTTCTCCTCCGCGCCGTTCATGTCCAGCACGGTCTCCGGGAGACGGCGGAACGGGATGCGGATTTTGTCCGGGCTTTCTGCAGGGAGGAGGGGATCGCGCTGCGCGTCGAGTATATGCAGGCGGACGTCTACGCGCGGGAGCACCGCCTCTCTTTGGAGGAGGCGGGCCGGGAGCTGCGGCAGCAGGCTTTCCGCCGCGCGGCGGAGGACTGGGATGCAGAATGCGCCGCGGTGCGCCGCCCCTGCCGCATCGCACTTGCGCACCACAGGGAGGACTGTGCGGAGACGGTGCTCTTTCATCTGAGCCGGGGCTGTTCTCTTCCGGGCCTTTCGGGGATCCGGCCGCTCTCGGAGAACCGCATCCGTCCCCTCATCCGGGCCTCCCGGGAGGAGATTGAGGCCTATCTTGCGGAAAAGGGCAGAGACTGGTGCCTTGACGAGACGAACGACAGCGATGCGTATACGCGCAACCGCATCCGTCACCATATCCTGCCGGCGCTTGAGGAGTCGGTGCACGGCGGCGCAGCGGAGCATATCGCGGAGCTTGCGCTCGCGGCGGCGGAGCTGGAGGATTATCTGGAGCGGGAAACCGGGCGGGCCGAGGCCCTCTGCCGGACAGAGGGAGGCCTCTGCATCGGTCGGCTGGAGGAATATCCGCTGCTCCTGCAGCGTCGGATACTGTACCGGGCGCTCTGCGGAGCGGCCGGACGCAAGAAGAATATCGGGCGCAGGCATGTGGAGCAGCTCCTCTCGCTGTGCCGCAGTCAGGAGGGGAGCGCGCAGATGCGGTTCCCCGGAGGACTCCGCGCGGAGCGGCGCTACGGCAGCCTGCTCCTCTTCCGGGAGGACGCTCCGCAGCAGAATCTTCCCGGACTCTATATTGACGGAAATGGAATCTCCCGTCCTTTTCCGCGCGCTCCGGAGGCCTATGCCGTCCGGGAGTGCCCGCCGGAGCAGCGCCGGAGCACTGCGGACGAGCGGGCGGATCGGTATACGAAATACTTTGATTATGATAGAATAGCCACGGATTTGTGTTTCCGGACGAGGTGCCCCGGGGATGTGATCACCATCGGGGCGGGCGGAGAGAAGAAGACGCTCCGCCGCTTTATGATCGATGAAAAGATACCGGCGGCTGCCCGTGACAGGCTGGTGCTCCCGGCGGCGGGCAATGAAATTCTGTGGGTGCCCGGCTTCCGCGTGAGCGGACGGTTCGGGGTGGCGGACCGGACGGAGCGGCTGCTGGAGATCACGCTGAAAAATACAGAGACCGGAAACGGCAGAAAATAACGGTGCAGAAAACGCCGCGGCGGAGGAGAGTATGTCAGAGACAATCAATGTGCTGATTTCAGAGGAACAGATCGATCAGAAGATCCGTGAGCTGGGAGAACGGATTTCCAGAGACTACATGGGGAAAAGCATCACGCTGGTGGGAATCCTCAAGGGCGCGAGCTTTTTCATGTGCGAGCTGGCAAAGCGGATCTCGGTTCCGGTGTATGTCGATTTCATGTCGGTATCGAGCTACGGAAACGCGACGAAGTCGAGCGGTGTCGTCCGCATCAACAAGGATCTGGACGATTCCATTGAAGGACGCGACGTGATCATTGTGGAGGATATCATCGATTCCGGCCGGACGCTGAGCTATCTCACGGAGATGCTCGCAGGACGCGGCGCGTCGTCGATCCGCGTGGCGACGCTTCTCGACAAGCCGGAGCGGCGCGTCGTGGATTTCAAGCCGGATTACAGTGGCTTCACGATCCCGGACACCTTTGTGGTCGGCTACGGGATGGACTATGGCCAGCGCTACCGCAATCTGCCGTATATCGGCGTTGTGACGCTCGACTGAGGCGGCAGAGAGGGAGTATTTTTGGAAACGAAAAATCAGAAGAATTTCAATGCATATTTCTGGGTCGGCCTGATCGTCCTGTTTGCGATGATCTTTCTGACGCCGCTGTTCCGTGAGAATTTCAGTCCGGATGCGACGGCGTATACACTGGGCAGCTACGAGGAAGATCTCAGTGCAGGCCGGGTCAGTCAGGTCGTGATCATTCCGAACCGCGACACACCGACCGGGGCGGCCCGCGTTCTGCTCCGCGAGGGCGGCACGCAGACTCTTTACGCGACGGACATCACCGAGGTGGAGGCGCTGGCCCGGGAGGCCGGGATCGACGCGATCGTGCGGGATGTGCCGCAGCAGAGCTGGTTTATGACCAGCGTGGTTCCGGTGCTCATGGTGGCCGGGGTCTGTCTGCTCTTTTTCTTCATGATGAACGCGCAGCAGATGGGCGGCGGGGCGAATCAGAAGATGATGAATTTCGGGCGGAGCCGCGCCAAAATGTCCGACGGCTCGCATCCGGTCCGGCTCGATGACGTGGCGGGGCTTCATGAGGAAAAGGAAGAGCTCGGGGAGATCATCGACTTCCTGAAGAATCCGCAGAAATACGTGGAGATCGGGGCCCGCATTCCCAAGGGAGTGCTGCTGGAGGGAGCCCCGGGCACCGGAAAGACCCTCCTTGCCAAGGCCGTCGCCGGAGAGGCCGGCGTGCCGTTTTTCAGCATTTCCGGTTCGGATTTTGTCGAGATGTTCGTCGGTGTCGGCGCCTCCCGCGTGCGCGATCTGTTCGAGGAGGCGAAAAAGAACGCCCCCTGCATCGTGTTTATCGATGAGATCGACGCGGTGGCAAGGCGCAGGGGCACCGGTCTGGGCGGCGGACATGACGAGAGAGAGCAGACGCTCAACCAGCTCCTTGTGGAAATGGACGGCTTCGGCGTCAATGAGGGCATCATTGTCATGGCGGCTACGAACCGCGTGGATATTCTGGATCCCGCGATTCTCCGTCCGGGGCGCTTTGACCGCAAGATCAGCGTGGCGCTCCCCGATATCCGGGGGAGAGAGGAAATTCTCCGTGTCCATGTGCGGAACAAAAAGCTGGGCGAGGATGTGAAGCTCGCGGAGATTGCGCAGACGACGGCGGGCTTTTCCGGAGCCGATCTCGAGAACCTGATGAATGAGGCGGCGATCCGGGCGGCGGCCGATGACCGCGGTTATATTCAGCAGAGCGATATTCAGGCGGCTTTCATCAAGATCGGAATCGGCGCGGAAAAGCACAGCCGCATTATCTCCGACAAGGAAAAGCGCATCACCGCCTATCATGAGTCCGGCCATGCGATTCTGTTTCACGATCTGCCGGATGTGGGGCCGGTCTACACCGTCTCGATCATTCCGACCGGCATGGGGGCGGCCGGCTACACGATGCCGCTGCCGGAGAAAAATGAGATGTTCATGACAAGAGGGCAGATGCTGCAGGATATCATGGTCAGCCTTGGCGGACGCATCGCGGAGGAGCTCGTGCTCGACGATATCACGACCGGAGCCTCCTCGGACATCAAGCGGGCGACGGCCGCGGCGCGCAAGATGGTGACGCGCTACGGAATGTCCCGGAATCTGGGAACGGTCAATTACGAGCAGGAGGAAGAGGACGTGTTCCTCGGCTATGATCTGGGGCACGCCAGCCGGCATTCCGAGCTGATGGCGGGAGAGATCGACAAGGAGGTCCGGGCGATTGTGGACGACTGCTACCGGAAAGCCAAGGAGATCATCATGAACCGCCGGGATGTGCTCGAGAAATCGGCGCAGCTCCTCCTTGAGAAAGAGAAGATTACGGGCAGCGAGTTTGAGGCTCTCTTTGAATCGTAAATGCATCGTGAAAAATCAACAAAAACCGGCAATGATAATTGTTAACTTTGTCACTTCTTGATATTTACCGGATCGGGGGGCGGATGCTACTATACTAATTGTAACCCCCCCCCAATACATTATAAGTTTTTTGTTATACCCCATTAGAAGAATACCTTCTGTAAAAGAGACAGTCCCCCCAAGCACTGTCTTTTTTATTGCAAAAAGCACCTGTTCAGCATCGTATTTGCAGCCTGAGGAGCAGAATGAACGAGACGGAACGGAAAGCGCTGTTCTGTGATTATACGTCGGATTATGTGGAGCCGTGGCAGCCGATGCCGGGCACGCGGGTGACGATCCGGCTGCGCACATGGAGGGCGGCGGATTGCCGCTGCTTTCTCGTGATCCGCGGCCGCGGGGAATATCCCATGGTGCGCGGGCGCGAGAACGGAAGCTTTGCGTGGTATGAGGCGGCGGTCATGACAGGAGAGGAAAGACTCTCGTGGCATTTCCGCGTGGAGGATGAGGCGGAGAGCATCTTCTTTACGCGCCGCGGCGAGGAGAGGAAGCTCTGCGATGCCTCGTGGTGGAACCTGATCCCCGGCTTTCGGACACCCGAATGGGCCGTCGGAGCCGTCATGTATCAGATCTATGTGGACCGCTTCTGCAACGGGGACCGGTCCAACGATGTGCTGAGCGGGGAGTATCAGTATGTCGGGGCGCAGGCGAGGCGAGTGGAGGACTGGAACCGTCTTCCGCAGGCGGACGATATCCGGGATTTTTACGGCGGCGATCTGCAGGGCGTCATGGATCGTCTGGATTATCTCGCGGAGCTCGGCATTGAGGCGATCTACCTAAATCCCCTGTTTGTTTCCCCCTCGAATCACAAGTATGACAGTCAGGATTATGAGCACATCGATCCTCACTACGGCAGAATCGTGCGGGACGGCGGAGAGCTTCTCGCAGAGGGAGAGACGGACAACCGGCTTGCGACCCGCTATATTCTGAGGACCACCGATCCCGCCAATCTGGAGGCCAGTGACGCGCTGTTCGCGCAGCTCGTGGAGGAGGCGCACCGGCGCGGAATCCGGGTCATCATCGACGGTGTGTTCAATCACTGCGGCTCGTTCCACCGCTGCTTTGACCGCGAGGGCATCTATGAGCGGCTCCCCGGACCGCGGGGCGCGTATACCGACGAAAAATCTCCGTTTCGGAGCTGGTTTGCTTTCCGAAAGGACAAGGCGGGGCAGACGCGCTGCGAAAGCTGGTGGGGCTACGATACGCTGCCGAAGCTCAATTATGAGAACGCGCCGGAGCTGGAGGAATATATCTTCTCCATCGGGAGGAAGTGGGTGTCTGCGCCCTACGGTGCCGACGGCTGGCGCCTCGATGTCGCGGCGGATCTCGGACACTCCCTGGAGTATAACCACAGCTTCTGGAGGCGCTTCCGGGAGGCCGTACGGGAGGCGAATCCGGAGGCGGTCGTGCTGGCGGAACATTACGGGGATTCCTCACCGTGGCTGCAGGGCGGCGAGTGGGACACGATCATGAATTATGACGCGTTCATGGAGCCGGTGACATGGTTTCTGACAGGCATGGAGAAGCACAGCGACAGCTGGTGGCCGGAGCTCATGGGAGATACGGACAGCTTCTGGAAGCGCATGACTTACTTCAACGACGGGGAAATGTGCGCTCCTCCGATCTATATCAGCATGAACGAGCTGTCGAACCACGATCATTCGCGTTTTCTCACCCGGACGAATCACGCGGTGGGACGCGTTGCGGAGCTCGGCTCGGAGGCGGCGGAGCGGAATGTGAACAAGGCAGTGTTCCGCGAGGCGGTCGTGCTGCAGATGACGTGGCCGGGCGCGCCGACGATTTACTACGGCGACGAGGCGGGGCTCTGCGGCTTTACGGATCCCGACAACCGCCGCAGCTACCCGTGGGGAAGAGAGGACAAGGCGCTCATTGCCTTTCATCGGGAGCTGATCCGGATACGGAGAGAAAACCCGTGCCTGCGCACAGGGGCTCTGCGGCAGATGGCGGCGGAGCAGGGGGTCATCGGCTACGCCCGCTTTGACCGGTCGGAAACGCTGCTGATTTTGGTGAATAACAACGAGACGGAGCGGACACTCCGGATCGAAGCGCTGTATGCGGATATTCCCGCGGATGCCCGGCTGGAGCGCCTGCTGCTCACGGAGGCCGGAGGCTTTTCCTGCGCGGGAGAGGGATGTGCTGTGCAGGATGGGATTTTAGAGTTCACGCTGCCCGGAACGGCGGCGATCATCCTGCGCTGGAAAAATGACAGCGAATGACGGTACCGGCGGGCGGCTGTCCCGGATAAGCCGGCGGCTTTTTCTTCCGTCGGGGCATCTGCCCGCTTAAAGCAGCTCCGTCCCGATATCATAGCGCCTGCCCTCTACGGCGTCACGAAGCCATCCGGCCATCGTGGCGCCTTTTTTGTTGCGCGTGTAGAAATAGCGGAGCCGGACGGCTGTATGGATCGTTCCGGGCTGCCCCTTGGTGTAGATGGGATTTTTCCAGTTGTTGAAGAAGAAAGAAAAATCCGGATCGAGAGCGCGAAGCTGCGGCACGAGCTGCCGGAGCTGGCAGCGGAAGCACTTCTGCACGGCGCTGTCGGTGCGGTAGACGCGGTTCGTCATGTCATTGTAAAAGGCGCTCAGCAGATAGTCGTGGGTGGAGCTGGCATACAGGCAGCGGAAACGCCCCGGGTGCGAGGCAAGGAGCGCGCGGTACCAGTCGAGAACGATGTTATCGGAGCGGAGCGGCTCCCATACGGAGGCGTCCGCGTGCCACACATCCCGGGCGATGCTCTGCCACTGATCGTTGATGAGCAGGGCGCTGTCGGAGAAGAGGGTGATGTCGCCGCAGTCCGGATACCAGTCGTCGGCAATGGTTCCCGCAAGGGCGGGGACGGCGAACGCGCCGGCGGAGTCCCCTGCGACGAGGAGCTTTGTGGGCGTATCAAAGAAAGAAAGGCAGAGCTTCATGGCCTCCTCAAAATTGCGTCGGCCATGAAAATGGAGGATCTGCCGGGAGCCGTCGAGGGCGGTGTACGGGAAATCGTTTCGGCCCACGTGAAAATCGCCGGTCGTATACGGAACGACGACCATGTTCCAGTCCCAGAACGGGTTGTGTGCGGGGCTGTTTTCGGTGATGCCGATGTTGATGTTCATGATCTGCGTGAACGGGCGCAGATTATTCCAGTAATAATTGGGCTCGCCGGCCGCGACGGCGGCTCCGGTGACGGGCCTTGCCGCCGTATATTCGTTCCATGCCGCGCCGCCGCCGGACAGAAAGAGGCAGAGCCGCTTCGTGTTTCCCCTGCGGAGATAGATATGGTAGGCGGTGCCGTCGCCGGAGAGCCCCTCGGGAACGGGGATGCGGTACCAGACGTGCAGCATGGGCTCGCCGCTCAGCACAGGGGCCTCCTCGCGCTGCTCGATGAAGCTTCCGATCGAGTGCTCGACAAAGCTCCCCGCGTTGGCGGCGAACACCTTTGCCTGTTTCCGGCGCCGTTCCCGGCGGTTTTTATTTTCAGAGGATGAAGTCTGATCTTTCATGGGAGTCACCATGCGGAAGCACCCTGTGCGGGCATGCGTCGGGGACAGCCTGCACCGGCGGTTCTGCGGCTGCGGTCAAAGGCTGAACCATTTCCTTGAAGCGGACAGGAGCTCGCGCGAACGGAAGATCACGCCGCCGGAACCGAAGACGACCAGCGCCGCCATGCACAGAACCGCCGGGATTGGGAACGGATTGACGCCGAGCGCCAGCGGGATCATCTGGAAGAGAGAGAGCAGCACGATGAAAAAGAGATAGATGATATAGGTTTCCAGCGTCAGCTTGACGATCATGCCGAGAGTCACCGTGAGAATCGCCATGAAGACGAACACCGAGGGGATTACCCATGCGACGGACCAGCCGTGAAAGCCGGTGCGCAGATCAGCGATGAGGCAGATGAGCATGACGATATAGAATTCCATGGTGAGCATCTTGATGACGTTGTTCCGGAAATAGGTGGCGACCCGGAGATCAGCCCACACAACGGGCGCGATCAGCATGGCCAGCGACACGCCGGGAAGCGAACGGCCCGTCAGATAATTAACGGCGGCCAGAGAAATCTCAATCAGGATCAGCAGGAATGTGATGATCTTGAAAAACAGGGAGAGCTTGCTTTCGATGTTCTGCTGCGTGACCGGGAACGCGCCCTGCCCGGGCTCGCCGGTGAGCGGCCCCTGACATAAGGGGCAGCAGGCCTTGTTTCCCCGGATCGAGATCCGGCATTTCGGACAATACTGCATCAGCGGGCCTCCTTTGCGGCTTTTTTCTGCTGCTTTGCCGCGCGCCGCTTTTCTCTGCGCCGGCTCCGGGCGCGCCGCGCGGCCGTCTTTTTTTCTGCGGCAGACTCTGCGCTGTCCGGCGCATCGCAGTCGTTGGTGGCGATCTCGGCCTCCATGCCCATCGCGGTCAGACGGCGGTAGAAATGGAGCATGACCTGATGATCGGCGTAGGAGCCGGCGGAGCCGAAGACCAGCTTGTCGCCGTAGGTCGCCATGGTGATCTGCATGGACGGCGCCGTCATGAAAGCGGCGAAGTGGTCGATATAGCCCTCGACCTCGCGGGGCATGTGTATGCGCTCCATATTGGAGATGGTGGCGGTGATGCCGCTGTGCGCGTGGGCCAGATAATAGGTCATCACGGGCTCCTTGAGAAAGAGGGGCACGACCTTGACCACGTAATTGTTGACCAGCGCCGAGTAGGAATTCATGGTGCTGCTGATGCGGTCGGGCGTAAGCTGTGCGGAAAAGGAGGCGCGGACGACATCGATGATGCTCTCCAGCGTGCCGTCGTATTTGTCGGCCGAGAACGGAATGTTGATGACGCCGAAAAAGTTCCGGGCCGTCTCGGAGGGAAAGAACTGCCGGAGATTCACCGGCACGCTGATGACGACGGGACGCTTTCTGTCATGGACGGACATGCCGTCGAGAATGGCGGCAATATAGAGCGAGACGGCCAGAATGCCGACGGTCGTCCGGTGCTCATGGGCGGCGTCCACAAAGCGCTTTGCGGAGACGACGCCCTCGATCAGATGATTCTGCAGGTTGGGATCGCGGTCCGTGCGGATCTGGAACGCCTTGACGGAGGTCATCTGCTTCAGCTGATCCGAGCCTTTGACGTGCCGGTAATAGTGGGAAAAGGCGTCGCCTGCTTTTTCCTGCAGAGAGGAGGTATCGGTCACGCCGGCGTCCTCGAGCGAAAGATGATGGGCCCTTGCGAGGTAGTTCGTCAGCAGCCGGCGGAAAAAGACAAAGGCTCCGGTTCCGTCGGCGAGAACATGAAACATTTCGAGATTGATGCGGCAGTGGTAGTAGGTCACGCGGTAAAGGAGGTTCCTGCGTCCGGGAAAATAGATCGGACGCAGGGCAGCGTGCGCATCCTCCTCAACCCGCGCAGTCCGGCGCAGGCCGTCAAGGTAATACCAGAAGAGCCCCTTGCGCAGATAGCTGTTGAGATAGGGAAACTCCTCCATCGTATCGTCGAGGCACTGCTGGAGGAGCTCCGGATCCACCGGCTCTTTCAGCTCGCAGGCGATGCGGAATACCCGCGTGTCGGAGCCATGCGCGGAGCAGGGGACAATAATCGCGGCGTTATCAAGCTTATACCACTTATTTGTATAATTGGAGGCCATCATGCTGTCATTATAGCATATTTCGGGGGCGGTCTCTTCCGCCCGTTTGCTTGCGCTGAGGGGGGCGGTGAGCTATAATTTTGGCGTAGCATAAAATATTCCTTATAGGAAAGGTGGTAAATATTATGCCTATCGTTACAAGCACTGAGCTTTTCAAAAAGGCATACGACGGCGGTTATGCCATCGGCGCTTTCAACATTAACAACATGGAGATCGTTCAGGCCATCACCGAGGCGGCGGCGGAGCTGAAGAGCCCGGTTATCCTGCAGGCCTCTCAGGGCGCGAGAAAGTACGCGAACAGCGTCTATCTCGTAAAGCTCGTCGAGGCGGCGGCGGAGCTTCATCCGGAGCTTCCCATCGTGCTTCATCTGGATCACGGCGCGGACTTTGCAACCTGCAAGGACTGCGTTGACAACGGCTTCACCTCCGTCATGATCGACTATTCCAGCCACGATTTCGAGGCGAACGTCGAGGAGTCCAGAAAGGTTGCGGAGTACGCGCACGAGCGCGGGGCTGTCGTTGAGGCGGAGCTCGGCACGCTGGCGGGCATCGAGGATGCGGTTTCTGTCGATGCGGACAAGGCGATGTTCACCGACCCGGATCAGGTCGAGGAGTTTGTGAACCGGACCGGCGTCGATTCCCTTGCGATCGCGATCGGAACCAGTCACGGCGCATACAAGTTCAAGCCAGGCACGGATCCGAAGCTGCGCCTTGATATTCTCGCCGAGGTCTCGAGAAGACTTCCCGGCTTCCCGATCGTTCTTCACGGATCTTCCTCTGTTCCGCAGGAGTATGTCCGCATCATCAACGAGAACGGTGGCGCTCTCAAGGATGCGATCGGCATTCCGGAGGATCAGCTCCGCGAGGCGGCAAAGGGAGCGGTCTGCAAGATCAATATCGATTCCGACCTCCGTCTCGGCCTGACGGCGGGCGTCCGTCAGCACTTTGCGGAGCACCCGGATCACTTTGATCCCCGTCAGTATCTCACCGACGGCCGCAAGAACGTCAAGGACATCGTCGCACACAAGATCACGGCGGTTCTCGGCTCCGACAATAAGATCTGAGTCAGATTCTGAATTAAATTTCAATAAAATAATAAATCCCGCAGTGACGGGCGGCAGTGAAGCTTCTGCCGTCCGCTGCTGCGGGATTTTGTTGTACTGAAAAGGGTCGGAATCCTGCCGGGAGGGCTGGGAGCTGGAGCTTACAGTTCCCCCGCGGCGCCTCTTTCGATCAGATCCATGATGATGGGCACGGCGTTCGTCTGGCCGCTCTCCTCCATGGCCTTGATATACTTGCGCCGGCTGTCGCTGAGCGTATGGACTGCGTCCAGAATGCGGTCGGGCAGCTCGTCGTCGGAAATCACCATGCTGTACCCCTGCCGCTCAAAGGAGGCGGCGTTCAGAAGCTGGTCTCCGCGGCTGCTGGAGGAGGGGAGAGGAACGAGGATCGCAGGCTTTTTGAGAGCGAGAAGCTCGCAGATCGCATTGGCGCCGGCCCTTGAGATGACAAGCTCTGCCATCGCAAAGAGGTGGCGGAGATCCGCCTTTACAAATTCAAACTGCCGGTAGCCGGGAATGGTCAGGCGGAGGTTGTCCACCTTGTCCTTTCCGCAGATATGGACGATCTGAAAATCGCGGAGAAGCTCCGTCAGGTTCTCGCGCACGGCCCGGTTCACCGACGCGGAGCCGAGGCTCCCCCCGATAACCATGAGCACGGGCTTTCCGGGAGCAAAGCCGCAGAGCTCGTAGCCCTTTTCCGGGTCGCCGTCAAGAAGCTCGCTGCGGATCGGCGTTCCGGTGAGAACGGCCTTGTCGGGCGGAAGAGAGTCCATGGTTTCCGGGAAATTACAGCAGATTTTTCTGGCGGCCGGAGCGCACAGCCGGTTGGCAAGCCCCGGCGTCATATCCGATTCGTGAATGATGCAGGGGATGCGGAGCGCCGCGGCGGCCCGCACGACCGGAACGCTGACAAAGCCGCCCTTGGAAAACAGAACGTCGGGGCGGTATTCTTTCAGAAGCGTCTTTGCCTGCCGGTATCCCCGGATGACGCGGAACGGATCAGTGAAGTTTTTGGGATCAAAATAGCGCCGGAGCTTGCCGGTTTCGATGCCGTCATAAGGGATGCCGTAATCGGCGATGAGGCGCTTCTCGATGCCGTTTAAGGAGCCGATATACCGGATCTCGTAGCCGGCCTCCTGCAGCGCCGGAAGAAGAGCCAGATTGGGCGTGACGTGGCCCGCGGTTCCTCCGCCGGTCAGTATGATTTTTTTTCGGGTCGTTTTTGCGCGGTCTGCCGCTTCCGTCATAAGCTCCGCTTCGCCGCTTCTCATGACAGGGCCGCTTTCAGCGCTTTTGCGAGCTGATCCGGACAGCTGGTATCCTTTAAGCCGCAGCGGGTTCCCTCGAGCAGTTCGATCACCTCCTCGGCGCGCCGTCCCTCGACCAGTCGGCTGATGCCTTTCAGATTGCCGTTGCAGCCGTTCGTGAATTTTACGCCGTGAATGATGTGGCCGCCGTCAAGCTCCAGCTCGATCTGTGAGGAGCAGGTGCCGTGTGTTTTGTAAATCATTGCGATCCTCCGTGCGGTTCGTGAATTTCCTATCAATATTAGTTGAAAGAGCCGGGTTTATCAAGTGAGCGCAGTTGTATTTTTAATATCGTGCTGATAAACTTACCCGTGAAAACAAGAGACAGACAAAGGAGGCAGACATGGCAAAAATTACCTTGGATTATTCCAGAGCGGCACAGTTTGTCAGCGAAGAGGAAGTGGCGAACATCAAGCGGCAGGCGCTGGATGCGAAAGAGCTTCTGGTTTCACGCGGGGGAGCCGGCAGCGACTTTCTCGGCTGGATCGATCTTCCGGTGAACTATGATAAGGAAGAGTTTGCGAGAATCAAAAAGGCGGCGGCGAAGATTCAGTCCGACTCCGAGGTCCTCGTCGTGCTCGGCATCGGCGGCTCCTATCTCGGGGCGCGGGCGGCGATCAACTTCCTCCGCCATAATTTTTACAACACGGTGTCAAAGGAGATCCGCAAAACGCCGGAAATCTATTTTGCGGGCAACTCCATCAGCAGCACCTATCTGGCGAATCTGACGGAGGTCATCGGCGACCGGGACTTCTCCGTCAATGTGATTTCCAAATCCGGGACCACCACGGAGACCTCCATTGCGTTCCGTATTTTCCGCGAGCTTGCGGAGAAGAAATACGGCAAGGAGGGTGCGGCGGCAAGAATCTATGCCACCACGGACAAGGCGCGCGGCGCGCTCAAGACGCTGGCGGATGCCGAGGGCTATGAGAGCTTCGTCGTTCCGGACGATATCGGCGGACGCTTTTCCGTGCTTACGGCGGTCGGTCTTCTCCCCATCGCGGTCTCCGGCGCGGATATTGACGCGCTGATGCAGGGCGCGGCAGAGGGGCGCGAGCTTGCGCTTAGCAGCGAGTATGAGGGCAACGATGCGCTCAAATATGCGGCTCTCCGCAATATTTTCCTCCGCAAGGGCAAGACGGTTGAGATTCTGGCGAATTATGAGCCCAGCCTCCATTATATTTCCGAGTGGTGGAAGCAGCTGTACGGCGAGTCCGAGGGCAAGGATCAGCGCGGCCTGTTTCCGGCGTCCGTGGATCTGACCACGGATCTGCACTCCATGGGACAGTTCATTCAGGACGGCGCGCGCATCATGTTCGAGACGGTGCTGAATGTGGAAAAGAGCCGTGAGACGCTCGTCATCGGAGAGGATCCCGAGAATCTGGACGGCCTCAATTTCCTGACCGGCAAAACGGTTGATTTTGCGAATAAGGCGGCGATGAACGGGACGATACTGGCGCATACCGACGGGGATGTGCCGAATCTTGTCATCAGCATTCCGGAGCAGACGGAGCGGTATCTCGGGCAGCTCTTCTATCTGTTTGAGTTTGCCTGCGGCGTATCGGGCTATCTGCTCGCGGTGAATCCGTTCAATCAGCCGGGCGTTGAGAGCTACAAGCGCAATATGTTTGCCCTGCTCGGAAAGCCCGGCTATGAGGATCAGACGGAGGCGCTGCTTGCAAGACTCGGGAACTGAGACGAGGGAGATGCGGACAGACGGCGGCGGTGAAGCGCCGGGGGCGGCTTGCGTGCGGGAGCGGCTGACGGCGCTCGCGGAGCCGGCCTACGGCGATTTCATGGCAAAGCTCCTCCCGACCCTTGCGAGGAAGGAGCTGCTGGGGATCCGCACGCCGGTGCTGCGCCGCTTCGCGGCAGAGCTCTGGAGCGAGGACCGCGTTGCCGCGGAGGCCTTTCTCGGAGAGCTTCCGCATCATTTTTTTGAAGAAAATATGCTTCATGGCTTTCTGATCGACAGGCTTCGCGACTACGAGGAGACACTGGAGGCGCTGGACCGCTATCTGCCGTTTCTGCGCTGCTGGGCGGAGAGCGACAGTCTTGTGCCGAAGCTGTTCCGGAAGCACCGGGAGGAGCTCTATGAGAGCGGCCGGATACAGGACTGGCTGCAGTCCGAGAACGTCTACTCCAAGCGCTTCGGGATGAATGTTCTCATGAGCTGCTATCTCGGGGAGCATTTCCGGGCGGAGATGCCGGAGCAGGTTCTGTTTTCGCTGAACAAGTTTTACCGGGACAGAAGCATCCGCTGCGAGGAGCCGCCGCAGGAGCGCTCGGATGACTATTATCTGCGGATGATGACGGCGTGGTATTTCGCGACGGCCATGGCGAAGCAGGAGGCGGCCGCGCTGCCGTATCTGGAGAGCCGGCTGCTGGATCCGTGGACGCACAACAAAACGATACAGAAGTGCATCGAGAGCTTTCGCGTTGATGGGGAACGGAAGCGATATCTCCGCACACTCCGCATCGCAAAGAGCGCGGCGCAGACCGCGAGGGGAGCAAATGGCTGAGAGGAAACGGTACCGCTGGGGAATCATCGGAGCGGGCGCGATTGTGCGCCGCTTCACGAAAGGGCTGTCCGCGCTGGAGGATGTGTGCATTTACGGCGTGGCCGGGAGACGCAGAGAGCCGGCGGAGCGCTTTGCCGAGGAGCTCCGCTCCCGCGGGGCGGACGAGGTCCGGCTTTTTGATACGGCGGAGGCCCTCGTCAGCGATCCTGCGGTCGACGTGGTCTATATCGGCGCGCCGAACGATGCGCATGCGCCGCTCTGCCGCCTTGCGCTGGAGCATGGAAAGCATGTGCTGTGCGAGAAGCCCTTTGCCCTGAACGAGCGGCAGACGAGGGAGCTGACAGAGCTTGCGGAGAAAAAGGGTCTTTTTCTCATGGAGGCGATGTGGAGTCGTTATCTCCCCGCGATCCGCAGGGCAAAGGAGATCGCGGAGAGCGGCGGAATCGGAAAAATCAGCCACATCCGGGCGAGCTTCGGCTGGCACAATCCGTCGGTGAACGCCGCGCAGCGCCTCTTCGATCCGAAGCAGGGAGGCGGCGCGCTGCTGGATGTCGGCGTCTATCCGATCAATTTCGCATTGAATTTCATGGGGCGCTTCCCGGATGAGATCCGGGCATACGCCTCTGTCGGCGCCACCGGTGTGGATGAGACGAACGATATCGAATTTCTGTATCACGAGGACGGCGGCCGGGATGTGCTGTGCCAGATCTCCTCCTCGACGCGCTGCGATATCGGGACGGAGGGCTGCATCAGCGGCGAATACGGAGAGCTCCGCTTTCCGGTGCACTGGGCGCCCGATCATTTTTTCTGGAAGCATCCGAAGCCGGAAATCCCCGACGCGGCGGAGAGAATCTACGCGCTTCTGCCGGACGGGACGCCGAATGCAAAGCCGCTTCTTACAGAGGAAGACTTTGTGACGGAGAGGGTGGACTGTCCGTTTATCGAAAACGGCTTCGAGTACGAGGCGATGGAGGTGATGTCCTGCCTCCGCGGGGGCAGAACGGAGAGCCCGCTGCATCCGATGGAGGAGACGGCGCGCATCATGGCCATGCTGGACGGGATGCGGAGAGTATGGGGCGTGACGTATCCGGAGGACTGAGTTGCGGCAGTAAGGGAAGCATCAGGGGAAAGTATCAGAGAGAAGCATCAGAGGAAAGCGCCGCAGGAGAATGAGCGGCAGAGAAAGCGGAGAGGCCGCCGGCAGAGTATCATTTGCCGGAGGCCTCTCCTGATTCATGTCTTTTGCCCGGGTATTTTCCCGGCGGGGCTTCATGCCGCGCAGCGTTCCCGTTTCGATTTATGCCTCGGCGACAGCGCTGGTGAATGCGTCAAGCTTCGCGGCGTCCGCAGCCAGAAGAACGCTGCGAATTGTGAGCGTCGTGTCCAGAATGGTGACGTTTTTCATGGTGCAAAGCTCTGCAGCCATGAGCTTTGCCGCGACGGGCGACCACGTTCCGTTCTCCGCGAGGGCGAAAATGCGGTTCTGCACGGCGAGAGCCTTTATGTCATGGAGAAACGTGAGCATTTTCGGGTAGATTCCCATGTTGTAGGTGGGGCAGAACAGAACGATTTTGGCGCAGCGCCACACCTCGGCAATGAGGTAGGAGCAGTCCGTCTCAGAGGCGTCGTACACGCGGACGGGACGCCCCGACTTCTCATGAATCTGTGCGGCGGCAGCCTGCGCAGCGCTCTCTGTATGTCCGTAGAGGCTGCTGTACACGACGAGAATGTCATCGGTCTCGGGGGTGTAGGAGGACCATTTCTGATAGAGGTCGAGGAGAAAAGGGATGCCGTCCCGGTGAACCGGCCCGTGCAGGGGGCAGATGATCCGAATGTCGAGTGGAGCCGCCTTTTTCAGGAGCGTCTGCACCTGCGCGCCGAATTTGCCGACGATATTGGCGTAGTAGCGGCGTGCCTCGTCGAGATATTCCGCCCGAAAATCGTGTTCGTCCGCAAAGACGGAGCCCTCGACGGCGCCGAACGTTCCGAACGCGTCCGCGGAGAACAGAACCTTGTCATAATCGTCATAGGAGACCATGACCTCGGGCCAGTGCACCATCGGCGCCGCGACAAAATGCAGCGTGTGGCGGCCGGTGCAGAGGGTGGAGCCCTCCGCGACCTCGAGATGGCTGACGGAGGCGTGCTCGGGATAGAACTGGCAGAGCATGGCAAAGGCTTGTCTGCCGGAAACCACCGTGATGCCCGGATAGAGCCGGAGAATGGCGCCGATCATCGAGGCGTGGTCGGGCTCCATGTGATGAATGACGATATAATCGAGGGAACGGCCGCCCAGAGCGCCGGCGAGATTTTCAAGAAACTGATCGGCAACGGAGGAATCCGACGTGTCCATCAGAACCGTTTTATCGTCGATCAGCACGTAATTGTTATAGGAAACGCCGTTCGGCAGGGGGAAGATGTTCTCAAAGCGGGACAGCCGGTGATCGCTGGCGCCGATTGCCAGAAGATCCCCGGTTATTTTGTGAATGTTCTGCATGTGCAAGGCTCCTTTCAGATACCGCCGCGGCCTGCGGCGAGCGATATGAAGCCGGAATGCGCACCGCACGGGGGCATGCACCGAAGCCCCTGCGAATGCTTCCGGCCACTTTCATTATACAGATTCGGGGATGGGATTCAAGGCTTGCGGCTCGCGGTACATTGTGGGAATGTTTTGCGATAGTGTATAATCAAACCGTATGCGCAGAAAGCGGCGCATGGTTTCTTCATTACAAACAGCAGCGCTGCGGCGCGAAAGGAATTTTATGCAGCAGATGCGAAAAACAAAAATCGTGTGCACCATCGGCCCGGCCAGCGAGAGCAGCGACATGCTGCGGCGTCTGATCCATGCGGGGATGAATGTGGCGCGGTTCAATTTTTCCCACGGAGATCATGCCGAGCATAAGGCGAAATATGACCGTCTTGTCAGTCTGCGCCGGGAGATGAATCTGCCGGTGGCGACACTCCTTGATACCCGCGGGCCGGAGATCCGGCTGGGAAAGTTTGGCGGCGGAAAGGCGGTTCTGGAAAAAGGGCAGAAGTTTGTTCTCACGACGGAGGAGGTCACCGGCGACAAGACGCGTGCCTCTGTCACGCACCGGGATCTGCCGGCGGATGTCCGCGTCGGAGGAGCGATTCTCATCGACGACGGTCTGATCGAGATGACGGTGGACGAGGTCCGGGGAAAGGAAATTTTCTGCACCGTATTAAATGGGGGACCGGTGTCGGATCACAAGGGCGTCAACGTGCCCGGAGCGAAGCTGTCCATGCCTTTTATCAGCGAGCGCGACCGCGCGGATATTCTCTTTGGCTGCGAGCTGGGCTTTGACATCATCGCCTGCTCCTTTACCCGCACGGCGGAGGATATCCGGGAGGTCAAGCGCCTCCTCGCATCGCGCGGCGGTCATATGATGATCATCGCCAAGATCGAGAGCGTGCAGGGGGTCGAGAATCTCGAGGAAATTCTTCAGGAAGCCGACGGCATCATGGTGGCTCGCGGCGATCTGGGCGTGGAGGTGCCTCTTCAGAATGTGCCCTCCCTGCAGAAGCAGATGATCAAGCTCGCGGAGCGCGAGGGCAAGCAGGTCATCACCGCGACGCAGATGCTGGATTCCATGATTCACAATCCCCGTCCAACGCGGGCGGAGGTGACGGATGTGGCAAACGCGATTTATGACGGGACCACGGCGATCATGCTCTCCGGGGAGACGGCGAACGGGGAGTACCCGGTGCAGGCCGTGGAGACGATGGCGAGCATCGCCGAGCGCACGGAGGTCGACATCGACTATCTGCGCCGTATGTCCCGCCGCATGGTCGACGGGAAAAAGGTCGACGTCACCACCGCCATTTCGCACTCCGCCTGCACCATCGCGGCGGATATTCACGCGGACGCGGTGATCACCGTCACCATGTCCGGCTTCACGGCCACAAGATTGTCCCGCTACAAGCCGACCTGCCCGATTCTTGCCTGTACGACGAAGAGCAGCGTGGCCTGCCGGCTGAATATTCTGTTTGACACCTATCCTCTCATCATTCAGGAGGAGGATAATATGGAGGAGCTGTTCCAGTCCGCGATCCGGCAGGCGCGCCTTGCGGGCTATGTGAAGCCCGGCGATACGGTGGTTCTGACGGCCGGCGTTCCGCTCGGCTCCTCCGGCAAGACCAACATGGTCCGCGTAGAGGACGTGGTTTGAGATGAGCAATCGCATTTTCTGCCTGCTGGGACCGAGCTCCTCGGGCAAGGACAAGCTGTACAGGACCCTGCTGCAGAACAGCGCCCTCTCCCTGCGCAGGGTGGTGCTTTACACGACCCGTCCGAAGCGCTCGGGCGAGGAGGAGGGGCGGCAGTACCGCTTTACGACGGAGGAGCAGTACGGTGAATTTTGCCGCAGCGGGCGGATCATCGAGGAGCGCGCCTATGATACCGTGCACGGAATCTGGCGGTATTACACGGTGGACGACGGGCAGATCGATCTGTCTGTTTCCAGCAGTCTGATCATCGCGACGCCGGAGGCGCTGCGTTCTTTCCGGGCGTATTTCGGCGGGGAGGCCGTTGTGCCGCTCTATATTCATGTGGACGACGGCGAGCGTCTTGCGCGGGCGCTTAAGCGGGAGCGGGCGCAGGCGTCTCCGAAATATGCCGAGATGTGCCGCCGGTTTCTTTCGGATACAGAGGATTTTTCGCCGGAGAAGCTCGCCGCGGCCGGGATCGGCGCGGAGAATACCTACGAGAATCCCGACGGGGAGCTGGAACGTTGTGCGCAGAGGCTCGCGGCGGCGATTCTCGCACAGACCGGCGTGCAGGAGCAGGACGGCGGAGAATGAAAAAGTTTACCGATATCATCGGACAGGAACAGATACGGGAATATCTGCAGCGGGCGCTGCGGGACGGGCGGATCTCGCACGCCTATATCATCGACGGTCCGGCGGATTCGGATAAAAATGAGCTGGCGGAGGTGTTTGCGGCGGCGCTGCAGTGTCTGTCCCCGGCAGCGGATGCGCAGGGCGGGGGAATCGAGCCCTGCGGGGAGTGCATTTCCTGCATTCAGGCCGCGGCGGGGGCGCATGCGGATATCATTCATGCGGCGACAGAGAACAAAAGGTCCGTCGGCGTGGACGATGTCCGGGCGATTCGGGACGATATCGTGATCAGGCCCTATTCCGGGAACCGTAAGGTATACATCATCCGCGATGCCGAGCGGATGACGGCGGCGGCGCAGAATGCGCTGCTCAAGACGCTGGAGGAACCGCCCGGATACGCCGTGCTGCTGCTCCTCGCGGATGGGGTAACCGGCTTTCTTCCCACGGTGCTGAGCCGCTGTGTGGTTCTCAGGATGAAGCCTGTCGCGGAGCAGAAAATTGCAGAGGCGCTTCGCATGCAGGCGGCGGCATGGAACCGCGGGCATCCGGAGGAGCCGGCCGAAGCCGGTGAGGAGGAGCTTGCTTTCTGCGCAGGCTTTGCGGGAGGGAATCCCGGCAGGGCGTTTGCACTTCTTCGGAGCCCCGGCTTTGCAGAGGAAAGAAAAAAGGCCGCCGGCCTTTTAGAGCGGATCGGCGGTATGAACGCGGCCGAGCTCGCAGCGGCGGCGCAGGAGTATGCGGAGGACGCCGCCGCGCAGAAGCGGAGCGGCGCGGGCAAAGGAGACGCGGAGAAAGGTGCGGCGCAGTTTCCCCTGACGGAGTTTCTGCGTCTGTGGTTCCGGGACGTTCTTGTCCTGAAAGCGACCGGGGAAGAGGGGCGTCTCCTCTTCCGCGACCGGCTCGCGGCGCTGTATTCCGCGGCGGACCGGCTCTCCTACGAGGGACTCGGCCGGATCAGCGAGGCGCAGGCGCTTTATGAGAAGAGGCGGAAAGCGAACGTCAGCGAGGCGCTTGCTCTGGAGCTGCTTCTCCTTGCGGTCAGAGGGCAGATGAAAAAATAACCCTGCTTCGGAATGCAGGTGCGGAGGAAAAACAGGAATGGCAGACGAAGAGATCAAAATCTCATTTACCGAGACGGTGCATGAAGAGAGTGAAAAGGGAGCGGTGGCGGACGGGAAAATGCCGGCCGTGCCCGTGGCGTATGAGCGCCCCGCGTTCGAGCTTGCCCGCAGCGAGCAGAAGCGGCAGGAGCCGAGGGAAAAAAGAGGAATGCAGGGGGACCGGCGGGAGCCGGAGAACCTCATTGCGGTCCGCTTCCGGCAGGGAGGCAAGGCCAGCTATTTTGACGCCGGGGAACTTTCTGTCCGCAGCGGCATGCATGTGATTGCCGAGACGGCAAGGGGCATGGAGTACGGCGCCGTGACGGGGGTGCCCGCGGCGCTCCGGCTGTGCCGCTTCCGGCAGCCGGTCCGCAGGATACTCCGGATCGCTACGCCGGAGGACGACGCAAGGAACCGCGAGAACCGGGAAAAAGAGAGGACGGCCTATCTGGCCTGTCAGGAAAAAATCCGTCAGCACGCGCTGGAGATGAAGCTGATCGCTGCAGAGTATACCTTTGACGGCAGCAAGATCATGTTTTATTTCACGGCGGACGGACGAATCGACTTCCGCGATTTGGTCAAGGACCTTGCGGGCGGCTTCCGCACGCGGATCGAGCTCCGGCAGATTGGCGTGCGCGACGAGACGAAGATGCTCGGCGGCTACGGCGTCTGTGGGAGGCCGCTCTGCTGCGCGTCCTATCTGTCCGATTTTGTGCCGGTGTCGATCAAGATGGCAAAGGAGCAGAGCCTTTCCCTCAATCCGGCAAAGATTTCCGGTGTCTGCGGGAGACTTATGTGCTGCCTCAAGAATGAGGAGGACGTCTACGAGGAGCTGAACAGGAATCTGCCCGGCGTCGGCGACGAGGTCGAAGGGAATGACGGTCTTGTCGGCGAGGTCTCGGGCGTCGATGTGCTCCGGCAGAGAATCCGGATTCTCGTCGAGATCAACGATGAGAAAGAGCTCCATGAGTACGGCGTCGGAGAGTTTACGATCCTGCGCCGCCGGCGGCGCGGCAGCAGCCGCAGCGCGCAGGGAAGCCGGGGCAGAAGGCCCGCGGAGGAGGCAAAGGAAAAGGAGCATGCGGCGCCGGCGCGCCGCGAGGGAGGAAAGCGCGAGCACGGACGGCCTGCAGGCACGAGGGCAGAAACCTCCGACCGGCCTGCCGCCGCAGAGACAGGGACTCCTGACCGGCCGGGGACGGCCCCGGAGCACGAGCACGGCGGAACGCGGCACCGGGGACGCCGCCCGCATCACGGGAACCGGCCGCTCAAGAATCCGGAAGCCGGCGGAAATGCAAAGAGCGGCGGAGAGAATCATGGCTGAAGCCGGCGGAGAGGAGCGGCTTCGGGAGCTCCTCCGGAGCGGGGAGCGCATCGATGATCTGCAGAGAAACGGCCTGAAAATCATTCAGACGCCGGAGCTCTTCTGCTTCGGCATGGACGCGGTGCTTCTGTCCGGCTTTGCCGCGGCGGCGCCGGGAGATCAGGTCCTTGACCTCGGCACCGGCACCGGGATTATCCCGCTCCTCATGTCGGCCAGAACGCAGGCGGCGCGGCTCGTCGGACTCGAGCTGCAGGAGGAGAGCGCGGATATGGCGCGCCGGAGCGTCTGCCTGAACGGGCTGGAGGAGCGCATCACCATCGTACAGGGAGACATCTGCAGGGCCGACCGGCTGTTTGCATCCACTTCCTTTGATGTGGTCACGTCAAACCCTCCCTATATGATTGCGGCGCACGGGCGCAGCAGCATGGCGGCGGCGAAAGCGATTGCGCGCCACGAGCTCTGCTGCACCTTTGCGGATGTGGCCCGCGCCGCGGCGGGGCGTCTGCGCCCGGGCGGGCATTTTTATCTGGTGCACCGTCCGTTCCGTCTGGCGGAGATCATGGTGACGCTGGACGGCGTCGGGCTCACGCCCAAGCGGCTGCGCATGGTGCATCCGTATGCGGACCGTGAGCCGAATATGTTTCTGATGGACTGCGTGCGGGGCGGCAGGCACCGCCTCGCCGTGGAAAGGCCTCTCGTCGTCTATGAGAGGCCGGGGATTTACACGTCGGAGCTTCGTGAGGTCTATGGATACTGACGCCGCGGAGCGGCTCCGGCAGAGAGGATCGGCGGGAATAAGAGCATGAGCGGGAACTTGTATCTGTGCGCCACCCCCATCGGGAATCTGGGCGATATCACACAGCGCGTCCTCGATACGCTGCGCGGGGCGGACCTGATTGCGGCGGAGGACACCCGGAACACGCGGAAGCTCCTGACGCATTTCGGAATTCATACGCCGGTCACCAGCTATCATGAGCATAACCGCTTTGAAAAGGCGGAGGAGCTGATCGCGCTGCTGCGGGAGGGGAAAAGCATCGCCTGCGTCACGGACGCGGGGACGCCCGCGATCTCGGACCCCGGCGAGGTGCTTTGCGCCCGCTGCATCGAGGAGGGCATACGGGTGACGTCCCTCCCCGGGGCCTGCGCGCTGATCACCGCGCTGACGCTCTCCGGCCTGCCGGCGCGCCGCTTCTGCTTTGAGGGCTTTCTTCCGGCGGACAGGAAGCGGCGCGCCCGCGTGCTGGAGCAGCTTGCGGGGGAGGAGCGGACGATGATCCTGTACGAGTCGCCCCATCATCTGCGGGAAACGTTGAAAGAGCTGGGAGGCGTTCTGGGGGAGGAGCGCCGCGTCACGCTCTGCCGCGAGCTCACGAAGCGCTTTGAGGAGGCGATTCCGGAGACGCTGGGAGAAGCGCAGGCGTTTTATGAGGAGAATGAGCCGCGGGGGGAATATGTTCTCGTCATCGGAGGACTTGACCCGGAGGAGGCGGACCGGCGCCGGCAGTCGGCGTGGGAAGCATTAAGCATTCCGGAGCATGTCGCCCGCTATGAGGAAACGGGAATGGACCGGAAGACGGCGATGAAGAAAGCCGCCGCGGACCGGGGAATCACGAAGCGGGAGGTCTATCAGGAGCTTCTGAAAAATAAATAAAATATCAGGATTTGATCGTGACAAAGCGGCCGAATCATGTATAATAAAACGCGGTACTCGAATGACTGCCGCGGCACGCTGCCGGACGGCGGCTCCCCGCATGGGGCTTCCCGCGCGGCGGCACGGTCATTTGGAACGATATATAATCAAGAAGAGAGGTTAACGCGAGATGGCAAAGATTGATCTGACAAAGTATGGCATCACCGGAACCCCCGAGGTTGTCTACAATCCCTCCTTTGAAGAGCTGTTCGCAGAGGAGACGAAAGCGGAGCTTGAGGGCTATGAGGTCGGCCGCGTGAGCGAGCTCGGCGCAGTGGATGTGTTTACCGGCATCTACACCGGACGTTCTCCCAAGGACAAATACATCGTCATGGACGAGAACTCCAAGGATACGGTATGGTGGACCTCTGACGAGTATAAGAACGACAATCATCCGGCGTCTGAGGAGACTTGGGCTGCGGTCAAGGAGATCGCGCAGAAAGAGCTCAGCGGCAAGCGCCTGTTCGTGGTCGACGCGTTCTGCGGCGCGAACGAGGATACCCGCATGTCTGTCCGCTTCATTATGGAGGTGGCGTGGCAGGCGCATTTCGTAAAGAATATGTTCATTGTTCCCACCGACGAGGAGCTCGCAAAATTCGAGCCCGATTTCGTTGTTTTCAACGCTTCCAAGGCGAAGGTGGAGAACTACAAGGAGCTGGGACTGAATTCCGAGACGGCGGTCGTGTTCAACATCTCCAGCCGTGAGCAGGTCATTCTCAATACGTGGTACGGCGGCGAGATGAAGAAGGGCATCTTCTCCATGATGAACTACTACATGCCTCTGCGCGGCATCGCGTCCATGCACTGCTCCGCAAACACGGACTTCGACGGCAGGCACACCTCCATCTTCTTCGGTCTGTCCGGAACCGGAAAGACCACCCTTTCCACCGATCCCAAGCGTCTTCTGATCGGCGACGACGAGCACGGCTGGGACGACAACGGCGTCTTCAATTACGAGGGCGGCTGCTATGCAAAGGTCATCAACCTCGACGCCGAGGCGGAGCCGGATATCTACGGCGCGATCAGGAGAGATGCGCTTCTTGAGAACGTGACCATCGATGAGAACGGCAAGCTCGACTTTAATGACAAGAGCGTTACCGAGAACACCCGCGTTTCCTATCCGATCGATCATATTGAGAAGATCGTCAAGACGGTGAACGGCAAGTCCTCCGGGCCGGATGCGGAGAACGTGATCTTCCTTTCCGCGGACGCGTTCGGCGTGCTTCCTCCGGTCTCCATCCTGACCCCGGAGCAGACAAAGTACTACTTCCTGTCCGGTTTCACGGCGAAGCTTGCCGGCACGGAGCGCGGCATCACCGAGCCTACGCCTACGTTCTCTGCCTGCTTCGGACAGGCTTTCTTAGAGCTTCATCCGACAAAGTATGCCGACGAGCTCGTCAAGAAGATGGAGAAGTCCGGCGCAAAGGCGTATCTTGTGAATACCGGCTGGAACGGAACCGGCAAGCGCATCTCCATCAAGGATACCCGCGGCATCATCACGGCGATCCAGAACGGCGATGTGGCAAAGGCTCCCACCAAGAAGCTGCCGTATTTTGATTTTGAGATTCCCACCGAGCTTCCGGGCGTGGATCCGGCGATCCTCGATCCCCGCGATACCTATGCGTCTGCGGACGAGTGGGATGTCAAGGCGAAGGATCTGGCGGCAAGATTCCAGAAGAACTTTGCGAAGTACACCGGAAACGAGGCCGGCATGGCTCTCGTCGCGGCAGGCCCTCAGCTCTGATCTGCGGGCGGCCGCAAAGGTCATGCTCGTATGACCTCGGCTTATCACTTTCGTGTGAATAAAAACGTCTTTCCGCTCCGGCGGAAAGGCGTTTTTGTGTTACAATAAAACCGTCCGCGGACAGGGGAAAAGCGATGTCGACATACGTGATCAGCGATATCCACGGAGCTCTCGCGGAGTTCCGTACGATGCTGAAAAAAATAGAATTTCATTACGACGGGAGCGATGAGCTCTTTCTTCTCGGAGATTACTGCGATTGGGGAAAGGAGCCGCTGGAAGCGCTCCGTTTTGTCATGGAGCTGGATCAGCGGCATTCCTTTGTGCACTGTCTCATCGGGAATCATGAAGCGATGTTTCTCGGAGTCGTCCTTTCGGCGGCGGGCGGCGGACAGGGCTTTGACGAGAACGAGCAGAACTGGTTTTTTCCCAACCGGGGGCTGGATACGTGGAAAGCCTACTGCGTCCTGCCGGAGGAGGAGAGGGCGAGGATCGCCGCATGGCTGGAACAGCTTCCGTACAGCGCGGAGACGCTTGTGAACGGCCGCAGATATCTGATGTCGCATGCGTTTCCGTATTTTGAGAATATGAAATATAGCCCCGCGGAGCGCCAGCGGCGCCGGAGCGACGCGCTGTGGCGCAGGCTGATGATCCGGGAGGATCCTTTCGGCTATTATGAGGGATCGAAGCATTACGATATGTTCATCTGCGGGCACACGATCACGGAGTACTATTTTTATAAGCTGCGCTATGAAAAGGGATGGCCGTACCGCAAGCCGGAGGAGCATGTCTACAACCGGATTTTTCACGCGGAGCGCTTTATTGATATCGACTGCGGGGCCAAGTGCCTGAACTGCGAGGACGATCCGAATCCGGTGCTGCGCCGCGGCGCGCTCCGGGCGCAGCTCGCTTGCCTGCGGCTGGACGACGGCTGGGAGTGTTATGTCCATCCGGTGCGTCATCGCTATCAGCAGGTCATACCGGAGGTGAAGCTCCCGGAGGCGAAAATTCCCGATGTCCGGCTCCCGGAACTGCGGGTTCCGGAGGTGAGGCTCCCGGAGGCAAGGGCCTGCCGGGTGCAGCTCCCGGATTTCCGCCCGGGGAATCTGCGTCTTCCGGAAATTCATGTCCCGGAGCTGCGTCTTCCGGAGGTGCATTTTCCGATCCGCGCGGAAACGACAGACAGGAAACGGGAGGCGTAGCCTATGGAGCAGGGCATCATCACGGCAGCGCTGATCCTCGCGGTCAGCGCCGCGCTGGTATTTCTGTCTGCGGGATTCATCCGGCGCAGGAGGAGAGAGCGCTTTGTCCCGATGGATGAGCTGGAGGGGCATGAATTTGAGTTCTACTGCGCGGAGCTCCTGCGCGCGGACGGTTTTTCGAGGGTGACGGTCACGCGGGGGAGCGGCGATTTCGGCGCGGATATTCTGGCGGAAAAGGACGGCGTGACGTATGCGGTGCAGTGCAAGTGCTATTCCGGCCCGTGCGGTGTTTCGGCGGTGCAGGAGGCGGCGGCGGGGCGGGACTTCTACGAGCGCATGGTGGGGGCGGTTATGACGAACAGCTACTATACCCGCGGCGCGGAGACGGCGGCAGGAAAGCTCCGGATTCTTCTGTGGGACAGAGATCACATGGAGGAGCTGGAGCGGCAGAGTACATCATATTATCAAGCGGGATGCAGGAGGGAAGCGGACAATGGACAGACAGGCAGCGAAGCAGTGGATTGACGGGGGGAGAGCGGTTCTCGGCATCGAGCTCGGCTCGACCCGGATCAAGGCCGTTCTGATCGGGGAGGACAACGCGCCGATCGCACAGGGCTCCCATGAATGGGAGAACCGCCTCGATCACGGTATCTGGACGTACACGCTGGACGATGTGTGGACGGGGCTTGCGGACTGCTACCGGGATCTTGCGGCAAATGTGGAGGCGCAGTACGGAAGCCGGCTCACGAAGCTCGGCGCGGTGGGCATCAGCGCCATGATGCACGGGTATCTCGTCTTTGACGCGCAGGACCGTCTTCTCGTGCCGTTCCGCACATGGAGAAACACGATCACCGGAGAGGCGGCAGACCGCCTGACGGAGCTTTTCCGCTATCATATCCCGCAGCGCTGGAGCATCGCGCATTTGTATCAGGCGATGCTCGGCGGTGAGGAGCATGTAAAGGACGTGGCGTTTCTCACGACGCTGGCAGGGTATGTGCACTGGCAGCTCACTGGAGAGAAAGTTCTCGGCGTGGGCGATGCCTCGGGCATGTTCCCGATCGATTCGGCGACGGCGGATTATCATCAGCGCATGGTAGAGCAGTTCGACGCGCTTGCGGCGGCAGGGGGCTATGCGTGGCGTCTCGGGGACATTCTTCCGAAGTCGCTGCGCTCCGGAGAGCCTGCCGGCGTGCTGACAGAGGCGGGCGCGCGGCGTCTTGACCCCACGGGCACTCTGGAGGCCGGCTGCCCTCTCTGCCCTCCCGAGGGCGATGCGGGAACCGGCATGGCGGCGACGAACAGCGTGGCGCGCCGCACCGGAAATGTCTCGGCGGGGACTTCGATCTTTTCGATGGTGGTGCTTGAGAAGCCGCTCCGTGCGGTGTATCCGGAACTGGATCTCGTCACGACGCCCTCCGGAGACGAGGTCGCCATGGTTCACTGTAACAACTGCACCTCCGATCTGAACGCGTGGGTGGGAATCTTTGAGGAGTTCTGCTCCCTGATGGGGATGAAGACCGACAGGGGCCGGCTGTACGGCGCGCTGTACCGCCACGCCATGACGGGCGATGCGGACTGCGGCGGCGTGCTGTCCTACAATTTCGTCTCCGGGGAGCCGGTCGCAGGGATCATGGATCAGGCCGGAGCCCCGATGCTCGTAAGGACAGCGGAGAGCTGCTTCACGCTGGCGAATCTGATGCGCGCGCATCTCTATTCCGCATTCGGCACGCTGAAGCTGGGCAATGATATTCTGATGAAGAAAGAGCAGGTGCAGGTCGACCGCCTCATGGGGCACGGCGGCATTTTCAAGACAAAGGGCGTGGCGCAGAATATTCTCGCGGCGGCGATGCAGGCCCCGGTCACGGTGATGGAAACCGCGGGCGAGGGCGGCGCGTGGGGAATTGCGCTGCTTGCCTCGTATCTTGTCACCCGGCGCGGGGATGAAACTCTCGAGAAGTGGCTGGATGAGGCGGTGTTCAGCGGGGCGCAGGGCAATACCGTCATGCCCGATCCGGCGGATGCGGCGGGCTTCGACGTCTTTGCCGGGAGATACCGCAGCGGGCTCGCAGCGGAGCAGGCGGCGATCGCGGCGCTGAGAGATTAGTGTGAAAAATCACGTTGATGCGGCTTGCCGGAGGGATTCCGGGGGAGAGGAAAGCGATGTTGGAGGAACTGAAAAAGCAGGTTTTTGAAGCGAATATGCTTCTTCCGAGGTATGGTCTTGTCACCTTTACATGGGGGAATGTCAGCAGCATTGACCGGGAGCGCGGCCTTGTGGTCATCAAGCCGAGCGGCGTTCCCTACGAGGAGCTGCGGGCGGAGGATATGGTGGTCGTGAATCTCGCCGGAGAGAGGGTCGAGGGGAAGCTGAATCCCTCGTCCGACACGGCGACGCATATTGAGCTTTACCGCGCGTTTCCGAATATCGGAGGGATTGTCCACACTCATTCCGCCTATGCGACGAGCTGGGCGCAGGCCGGGCGCAGCATTCCCTGCTACGGGACGACGCATGCGGATTATTTTTATGGGGAGGTGCCGTGCCTGCGCTGTCTTACAAAAGAGGAGATCGAGGAGGCGTACGAGGAGAATACCGGACACCTTATCGTGAACGAATTTGCCCGTCTCGGCAAGGACCCGGAGGCGGTCCCCGCAGTTCTGTGCAAGAACCACGGCCCCTTTGCATGGGGAAAAGACGCGGAGGCTGCGGTTCACAGCGCGGTGGTGCTCGAGGAGGTCGCAAAGATGGCATACCGCACCGAGCTGATCGAGCCGCGCGTCTCCCCTGCGCCGCAGGAGCTGCAGGATAAGCACTATTTTCGCAAGCACGGCGCAAACGCCTATTACGGACAGAGTGGAAAATAGTGTAAAAACTACGCGGATGCGCTGATTTTTCAGCGCCCGCCGCAGGAGACCGGGGACGATTCCGACTTTCGCAGAGCGAGTGCATGCCGTGCGGCGTGCTCGAGAACATTCGCGTTTTTTGGCTGTTCCTGCGCGTGAGGTTGTGGTAGGATAAAGGGGATGACCCGGCGAACGGCGGCAGGGCCTTTCCGGACAGGATATCCCGGAACGGGCCGGCCGGAAGAAAGCGAGAGAAGCGTGCGCGGCCGGGAACGCTTCGGCATGGAGGAGATATGACAGATCGGGAACTCAGGAAGCTTGCCAATGAAGTCCGCAAGGGAATCGTTACGGCAGTGCATGCTGCGAAATCGGGACATCCGGGCGGGTCGCTCTCGGCGGCGGACATCTACACCTACCTCTATTTTGAGGAGATGAACATCGATCCGGAGAATCCGGGGATGGAGAACCGCGACCGCTTCGTGCTCTCCAAAGGGCACACGGCGCCGGGACTCTATTCCGTGATGGCGCAGCGCGGCTATTTTCCGGTGGAGGAGCTCACCACGCTCCGCAAGACCGGCGCGCGTCTGCAGGGGCATCCGTCCATGCAGTATCTGCCGGGCCTCGACATGAGCAGCGGCTCTCTGGGACAGGGAGTTTCCGCGGCGGTCGGCATGGCGATGGGAGGAAAGCTTGACGGCAGGCCGTTCCGTGTGTTCACGCTGCTGGGAGACGGCGAGTGCGAGGAGGGACAGGTCTGGGAGGCGGCGATGTTTGCCGGAGCCAAGAAGCTGGACAATCTGGTTGTGATCGTGGACAACAATAATCTGCAGATCGATGGCCCGATCACCGAGGTCAACAACCCCTATCCCCTCGATAAGAAGTTTGAGGCGTTCAATTTTCACGTCATCAGCGTGGCGGACGGCAACGACATGGCGCAGCTCCGCGCAGCGTTTGAAGAGGCGAAGACGGTAAAGGGGAGCCCTGTGGCTATTATTGCCAAAACGCTCAAGGGCAAGGGCGTATCGTTCATGGAAAATTCCGTCGGCTGGCACGGCAAGGCGCCGAACGACGAGGAATTTGCGGTGGCGCTGGCGGATCTCGAAAAGATTTCCGAAGAACTGAGCAGGGAGGCATGACGAATTATGAGTGAACAGATCAGGAAAATAGCGACCCGTGAGAGCTACGGCAATGCGCTGGCGGAGCTCGCGGAGGAATATCCGAATCTTGTCGTTCTGGACGCCGACCTTGCAGGGGCGACTAAGACCGGCGTATTCAAGAAGAAATATCCCGACCGCTTCATGGACTGCGGAATCGCGGAGAGCAATATGATGGGCATTGCGGCGGGGCTTTCCACGGTGGGAAAGATTCCGTTTGCCAGTACCTTTGCCATGTTTGCCTCCGGGCGCGCGTTTGAGCAGGTGCGCAATTCCATCTGCTATCCCCATCTGAATGTCAAGATCGGCGCGACGCACGCGGGCATCAGCGTCGGCGAGGACGGGGCCTCGCATCAGTGCCTTGAGGATCTCGCCCTGATGCGCATGCTCCCCGGCATGGTGGTTATGAATCCGGCGGATGATGTGGAAGCGAAAGCGGCGGTGCGCGCCGCGCTCGACTATGTCGGCCCGGTGTATCTGCGCTTCGGGCGCGCAGCCTGCCCCGTGATCAATACGGATCCGGATTATCATTTTGAAATCGGCAGGGGAACGCTGCTGAGAGAGGGAAAGGACGTCACGATCGTGGCGACCGGCATCTGCGTCGCCACCTCGCTCGAAGCGGCAGAGAGACTTGCGGCGGAGGGGATCGACGCGGAAGTCATCAATATCTGCACGATCAAGCCGCTCGATGAGGAGCTGATTCTCGCTTCGGCGAAAAAGACCGGGAAAGTCGTCACCGCAGAGGAAGCCTTTGTGTCGGGCGGACTCGGAGGAGCCGTGGCGGAGCTTCTCGGGGAAAAGCTCCCGACGAGAATGACCCGGATCGGCGTCTATGACCGCTTCGGCGAATCGGGGCCTGCGGCGGAGCTGATCCACAAGTACGGTCTGGATGCGGAGGGAATCTGCGGCAGGGTCGGCGCTTTCGTCAGAGGGTAAGACGGCGCAGGGGCTGAGAAATTCGTGAGGAACCGGGTGAGGAACCGCCGCGGTGTTTTCCGCGCGCCGCTCTCGAAAAAGAGAGAATATTGTGATATGCTTACATGGCCTGCGGAGCGTGTTCTGTCCGCGGGCCATGTCCGTTTTTTGCTCCGTAAAATTTTCCAAAGTGTTTGCGGCGCGTGCCTCGCAGCTGAGTGCAAGGCATGGAGGATTGATTATGTATATTCTTTCACCGTCGATTCTGACGGCGGATTTCAACTGTCTGGGCGATCAGATTGCACAGACGAAAGCGGGCGGTGCGGAGTGGGTGCACATTGACGTCATGGACGGAAATTTTGTCCCCTCCATCTCTTTCGGGATGCCGGTGATCCGCAGCATCCGCAGGGGGACGGATCAGTTTTTTGACGTGCATCTGATGATCCGTGAGCCTGAGCGCTACGTGGGGGTCTTTGCGGACTGCGGCGCGGACCTTATCACCTTTCATCTGGAGGCGGCAAAGGATCCGGGTGCAGTGATTGCCAAGATCCGCGGAGAAGCGGGGAAAAAAGCAGGGCTTGCGATCAAGCCCTCCACGCCTGTCGCGGCGGCGGCTCCGTTCCTTGACCGCATCGACCTGCTGCTTGTCATGACGGTGGAGCCGGGCTTCGGGGGACAGAAATACATCGAGGCCTCCACGCGGCGGATCGGGGAGGCGAGCCGTCTGATCCGGGAACGGGGACTGCATACGGACATTCAGGTAGACGGGGGGATCACACGGGATAATATTGATACGGTGCTTGATGCCGGCGCCAACGTAATTGTCGCCGGTTCAGCAGTGTTTAGCGGCGATATTCGGGAGAATGTGCGGTTCTTTGCGGATCATTTCGCAGCCTGTTCATCACGCATGGAGGATTGCTCATGATACGCTTTGCAGAGAAAAGGCCTGACCGGAACGCGCCCTGCTGGTGCGGAAGCGGGAAAAAATATAAGAACTGCCACGAGGAATTTGACGACAGAATACGCAAGATTGAGCTGCAGGGACATTCCGTCCCGGACCGAAGCCTGATCAAGACGCCGGAGCAGATTCAGGGGATCCGGGAGAGCGCAAAGATCAATATTGCGGTGCTCGATGAGATCGGGGAAAAGATTCGCGCGGGCATGACGACGCAGGAGATCGACGACATCGTCTACCGCACGACCGTCCGAATGGGAGGGATTCCTGCGGACCTCCATTACGAGGGCTTTCCGAAGAGCGTCTGCACCTCGGTGAACGATCAGGTCTGTCACGGAATCCCGGCGCCCGATGTGATTCTGCAGGACGGCGATATCATCAACGTGGACTGCTCGACGATATTGAACGGCTTCTTTTCGGATTCCTCCCGCATGTTCTGCATCGGAGAGGTTTCGGAGGAAAAACGCAGGCTCGTGCAGGTCACGAAAGAATGTGTGGAGATCGGCGTCGCCAATGTGATTCCGTGGACGTTCCTCGGAGACATGGGCAGCAAGGTGCATCAGCACGCGCTGGAGAACGGCTACACTGTGGTGAAGGAGATCGGAGGGCACGGCTGCGGGCTGGAGTTTCATGAGGATCCGTATGTCAGCTATGTGTCGAAGCCGGGGACGGAGATGCTGATGGTGCCCGGCATGGTGTTCACGATCGAGCCCATGGTCAACATGGGAACGGATGAGATCTATCAGGACAGCGGGAACGGCTGGTCCATCTACACGGCGGACGGCAAGCCCTCTGCGCAGTGGGAGGTACAGGTGCTCGTCACCGAAAACGGCAGAGAGGTTCTGACATATTAGAAGAGAAAAGACCCTGCAGCAGGGGGAATGGTGATTATCATGCAGAATAAAGGAAAATACTACATCACAACGGCCATTGCCTACACGTCCGGCAGGCCGCATATCGGCAATACCTATGAGGCGATTCTGGCGGACTGCATCGCGCGCTACAAGCGGGCGGACGGCTATGACGTGCATTTTCTGACCGGTTCTGACGAGCACGGCCAGAAGATCGAGACCCGTGCGATCGAGGAGGGAATGAGCCCGCAGGAATTTGTCGATATGACGGCGGGCGACATCCGGCGGATCTGGGACCGGATGAACGTTTCCTACAACCGCTTCATCCGCACCACGGATGAGGATCATACGGTTCAGATTCAGAAGATATTCAAAAGACTGTATAAGCAGGGCGATATCTACAAGGGGGCGTATGACGGCCTCTACTGCACGGAATGCGAGGCTTTTTACACGCCGTCTCAGCTCGTGGACGGGCGCTGTCCGGTCTGCGGCGAGGAGGTGCATCCGGCCAAGGAGGAGGCTTACTTCTTCCGGATGAGCAAATATGCGCCGCGCCTGATCGAGTATATCAATGAGCATCCGGACTTTATTCAGCCGGTTTCCCGCAGGAACGAGATGATGAACAATTTCCTGCTGCCGGGGCTTCAGGACCTGTGCGTCTCCCGGACGTCCTTTCAGTGGGGGATCCCGGTGGACTTCGATCCCGGTCATGTGGTCTACGTCTGGCTCGATGCGCTCTGCAATTACATCACGGGCATCGGCTACGATGCGGACGGAGCCAGCACGGAGCTCTACCGGAAAGAGTGGCCGGCGGACCTGCATCTGATCGGAAAGGACATCATCCGCTTCCATACGATCTACTGGCCGATTTTCCTGATGGCGCTGGGCGAGCCTCTGCCGAAGCAGGTGTTCGGGCATCCGTGGCTCCTGCAGGGCGGCGAGAAGATGAGCAAGTCCAAGGGCAATGTCATCTATGCGGACGATTTGGCGGATCTGTTCGGTGTGGATGCCGTCCGCTATTTCTGCGTGCATGAGATGCCATACGAGAATGACGGCGTGATCACGTGGGATCTGCTGGTGGAGCGGATTAATTCCGATCTTGCTAATACGCTCGGGAACCTCGTGAAGCGCACCATCTCCATGAGTAACAAGTATTTCGGCGGCGTGGTCGAGGACAGAGGCGCGGCGGAACCCGTGGACAAGGACCTCAAGGCGGTGTGCACCGCGGCCTATGCGAAAGTCGAGGAGGACATGGATGAGCTGCGCGCCGCCGATGCGCTGACCGAGATTTTTGCGGTTTACAAGAGATTGAATAAATACATCGACGAGACAGAGCCGTGGGTGCTGGCGCGGGATGAGGCAAAGGCGGCGCGCCTCGCCACTGTGATGTATAATCTGACTGAGGGCATCATGATGGCCAGTTCTCTCCTTGCGCCGTTCATGCCGGCGACCGGCGAGAAGATCGCCGCGCAGCTCTCTGCGCCGCTGTATGATTTCAGCACGCTCGGGAGCTTCGGGCAGTATGCGTCCGGAACCAAAGTGGATGCCGATCCCGAAATGCTGTTCGCCCGTCTTGACAGGGACGCTGTTTTGAAGCAGGCAGAGGCAATTCAGGAGAGGCAGAGAGCGGAATTCGAGGCGCATCAGAAAAAGGCGGAGGAGAACCTCGCGGCCGCCGGACGCTCCCGGACGGGACGCACGCCCGTGGCAGGCGGGGCGGCGGAGGGAAAAGCGGCCGTTTCCTCCGGAGCGGACAAAGCGGCAGCAGGAAGTACATCGCCGGAGACGCTGATCCGGCCCGCGGTGTCGATCGAAGAGTTTCAGAAGCTCCAGTTCAAGGTCGGCGAGGTGCTTGAGTGTGCGGCAGTGCCGAAATCAAAGAAGCTGCTGGTATTTAAGGTAAAGGTCGGCGATCATGATATCCGCCAGATTGTCTCCGGCATTCATAAATGGTATGAGCCGGAGGAACTGATCGGACGGAAGATCATGGTCGTTGTGAACCTGCAGCCCGCAACGCTGGCGGGCCTTACTTCCGAGGGCATGATCCTGTCCGCGGAGGACGCGGAGGGGAACGTCTGCGTCATGACGCCCCAGAACGCGGGTATCGCGGCGGGTTCCGAGATCTGCTGAAGCTCAAATCTCCTTTGATCGCAGCCGCAAAACCGCCTGCGCAGGGTGCTTTTCCGGCGCGTGCCTCGCTGAGGAACGCTTCGGCATGGGGATTGCTATGAGGAAAGAAGAGTTTTTCATTGAATCAAGAGATGAACGGCACACGCCGGTTCACTGCGTGAAATGGGAACCGCAGGGAGAGCCGGTCTGCATTCTGCAGATCGTGCACGGCATGGCGGAGTACATAGAGCGCTATGAGCGCTTTGCGGAATGGCTGTGCAGCCGGGACGTCTGCGTCGTCGGCAATGATCATCTGGGACATGGAAAGACGGCGCGCGGCAGCGAAGAGCTCGGGTATTTCTGCGGGGAGGATCCGGCGACCGTGGTGGTGCGCGATGTCCACCGCCTGAAAAAGACGGTGCAGGCGCAGCATCCGGGAGTTCCTTTTTTCCTCCTCGGACACAGCATGGGATCCTTTATCGTCCGCAATTACATCTGCCGCTACGGAACCGGAATTCAGGGAGCGATCCTTATGGGAACCGGCATGACGCCGCGGGGACTCCTCGCCGCGTCAAAGCTGCTTGCGGCGGTGCAGAGCCGGATCTGCGGGGAACGCCATGCGGCAAAGCAGATGAACCGGATGGCGTTCGGCGGATACTGCAAGCGGATTGCGAATGCGCGGACGCCGTTTGACTGGCTGTCCGTGAACCGGGACAATGTGAGTCGGTATATGGAGGATCCGCTCTGCGGCTTCACGTTTACGGTGAACGGCTTTCAGACGTTATTTGAGCTGATCGGCCGTCTGCATGACCGGACGCTGCTCGGACAGATGCCCGGGGAGCTTCCCGTTCTGCTGATTTCGGGAACGGAGGATCCGGTCGGAGAGTACGGCGCGGCGGTAAAGCAGGTTTTTGAGAGCTTCCGCGGAGAATACGGGATGCAGGATGTGACGCTGCAGCTTGTGAAGAATGCCCGCCATGAGATTTTGAATGAGACGGGGGCGGAAGAAACATTTGCGTATCTGTGGGACTGGATCCGGTCAAAAGCGGATCTGCCGGAAAGAAGCTGAGATATGCGGAGGGGAAGAGACAGAAAACATCAGAGGCGAAAGGGACTGTTGCCGGCGGCGTTTGCACTTGCGGTTCTGCTTCTGTTTCTGTCGCCGCTCCCTGCACGTTATATCCGCGGCATGGATGGCGCTGCGGGCGGCAGCGGTGCGGTGGAGAGCAGTGTAGATGACAACATCAGCAGCAGCGCCGCCTCAGATGGAAGCGGCAGTGCGCAGGAAAGCGGGCTGATGGAAACGCTTCGGCTCCATCGGGGCTATCTTCTTGAGGCGATCGAGCGGCTCCGAGACGCCGGCCTTACCCCGGATGTGATGCTGGCACGCATAGGAGAGCTGCTTCCTTTCCGGCTTCCGGGATCCGGAGAAACCGCGGCAGCAAGGAACGCCGTGCAGGAAACGGTGACGGCAGGACTGGGAGAGGCCGCGGAGGATGCCGGGGATCTCGTGAACGAGCAGGTGCAGGGTGCGGCGCAGGAGACGGCGGATTCCGTGAGGGAAGCGGCCGGAGAGGCGGCGCGCAGCGCAGCGCAGAAAGCGGCGGAGAGCGTCCGGGAATTTCTGGAGAATCTTGTGGACAGGGCGCTGCATCAGGATGAGGCGCAGCAGGAGTGAGGATAGTGTGAAAAATCACGCTGATGCGCTGATTTTTACACACGGCTATTTGTGCCGAAGCCCAAATAGCCCCTGATCGCAGCTGTAAAACCGCCTGCGCGGATTTTACAGCGCGTGCCCCGCACGAAAGTGCTTCGGCATGGGGATTAAAATGCAGCATACGGCATGGCGATTGCTGTGCCTGTATAAAAGAGGAGGTTTGATCAAGCTATATGGGAAGACTTTTTAATCTGGACAGTCCCTTTATGCGGGCACTGAACCGTGTCGCGGACGTTCTTATCGTCAATCTGCTGACTTGTCTTTTCTTTATTCCGCTGTTTGCGGTGTTTTACGTGACGGCGTTTCTGAATAACATGCTGCTGATCGGCGCTCTGCTCTTTCTTGCGGCGCTCCCCGTCGGCGCGGCGTTCACGGCCATGCACTACGTGCTTCTGAAGCTGATACGCGGCGAGGAGGGTTATATCGCGCGCTCGTTCTTCCGCTCCTGCAGGGACAATTTTTTGCAGGCAACCGGGCTCTGGGCCGGCTTTCTGATTTTTTTCATCATTCTGGGCATTGATCTTTATATGGCGACGCATGCGGAACGCTTCCCGCAGCCGCTGAAAATCGCGCTGGTGGTCGCGCTCATCATCATTACGGCGGTGTTTCTCTGGACGTTCCCCCTGCTGTCGCATTTTGTGAATACGAACCGGGGGACGCTCAAAAACGCTGTCATCATGACCGTCGGCTATTTCCCCCGGACGCTGGGGATGATCGCTCTGTCTCTGGTGCCGCTTCTTGTGCTTTATGTGGGACAGTGGGCGGTCATGCCCCTGCTCATCATGTTCGGAATTGCGGGACCGGCCTACGGCTGCTGTTATCTGTACAGTCCCGCGTTTAAGCGTTTTGAGCCGGAGCCGGAGGACGAGGGCGATCCGGACGCTATGCCTGCGGCGCTTCGGGACGAGCCCGTGCGGGATGAACCGCAGGACGGCTCCGACACGCCGGCGGAGCGGTAGTGTGAAAAATCATGCTGATGCGCTGATTTTTGCACACGGCATGTGTCTTGCATAGAGCGCGGCGGCATGGGGATTAAAACACCTGATTTGTATAATGTGCATAAACAGAGAGATGCACTTTCGGCAAAATGTCCAAAGACTGAGGAGGGGTTTCCATTCGTGGGCATTATGGCATAAAGCGGGCGGGAAACTTTGTGAAATTCGGTCATGGAAATCGCCGGAAAACTCCGATATACTCATTCCAGCGTCATAAAGGGCAGCAGACCCGGCGCGAATGAGCTGCATATTCATGAAAAGACAGGGAGGATATTCGTAATGGCAAGCTTGAATCTCGAGCATGTATGCAAGACCTATCCCAATGGCTTCAAGGCTGTTAAGGATTTCAATCTGGATATTGCCGATAAGGAGTTCATCATCTTCGTCGGCCCTTCCGGATGCGGAAAGTCCACGACGCTTCGTATGATCGCGGGTCTGGAGGACATCTCCGACGGCGTTCTCAAGATCGACGGAAAGGTCATGAACGATGTGGAACCCAAGGACCGCGATATCGCGATGGTTTTCCAGAACTACGCTCTGTACCCTCATATGACCGTGTATGACAACATGGCGTTCGGCCTTAAGCTCCGCAAGGTGCCGAAGGATCAGATCGACAAGATGGTCCGCGAGGCGGCGAAGATTCTTGATCTGGAGAAGCTCCTCGACCGCAAGCCGAAGGCTCTGTCCGGCGGACAGAGACAGCGTGTCGCGATGGGCCGTGCCATTGTCCGTAATCCCAAGGTCTTCCTGATGGACGAGCCGCTGTCCAACCTGGACGCGAAGCTCCGTGTTCAGATGAGAACCGAGATTGCGAAGCTCCATCACAGACTGGGCACCACCATCATCTATGTTACCCACGATCAGACAGAGGCCATGACACTGGGCACCAGAATCGTCGTTATGAAAGACGGCGTGGTGCAGCAGGTCGATACCCCTCAGAATCTGTATGACAAGCCGTGCAATCTCTTCGTCGCAGGCTTCATGGGCTCTCCGCAGATGAACTTCATCGATGCGGTCTGCAAGGTTGACGGACAGAAAGCGTTCCTGACGGTGCAGGGCAAGGATATCCCGGTTCCGGCAGACAAGGCGAAAGCGCTCGTCGACGGCGGCTACAACGGCAAGACGGTTGTCATGGGCATCCGTCCCGAGAACGTCAATGACGATCCTGATTTCGTGGCGAAAGCGGATGTCGCGTTCGAGACAAAGGTCAATGTTTACGAGCTGCTCGGCGCAGAAGTGTTCCTGTACTTTGATCTGGCTGAGACTCCGATCACAGCCCGCGTTGATCCCAAGACCGTGGCTCGCCCCGGCGATACCATCAAGTTTGCGTTTGATACCAGCAAGCTCCATGTCTTTGACAAGGAGACCGAGCAGGTCATCGCGAACTGAGCTCTCTCAGAGTGATTTCGGGAGCATCTCCAGCGGAGGTGCTCCCTTTTCTTTTCCGGCAGGAAAGAGTACAATATGGTAGCGGAATTCCGTTCTGCGGCGCAGAGCGGGAGCAATGCAGACGCAATACGAAATGGACGGAGGTCGTGCGATATGATTCCCTCAACGGTGATGAAAGGCTGTCTCGAGGAACTGAAGAACATTACAAAGGTTGATTTTTGTGTCACCGATCTGAACGGGACCGTGGCTGCCATGACGCAGGGAGCGACCGCCACGGACAGCTCTCTGATCGCGGGATTTGCCGCTTCGCCGGCGGACAGTCAGATCATCGGCAACTGCTATCTGATGAAAGTGGAGGAGGATGAGGAGCCGGCTTATGTTCTGGCGGCGACCGGAGAGAGCGAATTCACCCTGATGGTGACGCGCATCGCGGTGAGCGAGCTGCAGAATCTGCTGGTCGCCTATAAGGAAAAATACGACCGCAACAATTTTTTCCAGCAGCTTCTTCTGGATAATCTGCTGCTGGTCGATGTGTATAACCGTGCGAAAAAGCTGCACATAGATAATCTGATTCCGCGTGCGATCGTCCTGATCGAGGTGGAACAGAAGAGCGCCGAGGACGAGGAGCAGACCGCGCAGGAGATGCTGTCCGGGCTGTACACCGTGCAGAGCGGCGACTACCTGACGGCAGTGGATGAAAACAGCGTGGTGCTGATCAAGGCGGTCAGCGGCATGGAGGCCTATGACGAGGTGGAGGAAGCGGCGAACGTCGCGGTGGATATGCTGAATACCGAGGCGATGCTGAAGGTCCGCGCCTCCTACGGAACCATTGCGCGTGAGCTCAAGGATCTGTCCAAATCCTACAAGGAGGCGATGATGGCGATGGAGGTCGGCAAGATCTTCTATGCCGGAAAGCTGGTGACCTCCTACAACGCGCTGGGGATCGGGCGCCTTATTTATCAGCTTCCGGTGAATCTCTGCCGCATTTTCCTGAATGAGATTTTCGGAGAAGTAAATCTGGGAGAGCTGGACGAGGAGACGCTGACGACGATCAATACGTTCTTTGAAAACAATCTGAACGTCTCGGAGACCTCGCGGCAGCTGTTCGTGCACCGGAACACGCTGGTATACCGCATTGAGAAGCTGGAGAAGAGCACGGGACTGGATATCCGCAATTTCGAGGACGCGCTCACGTTCAATATATCCCTGATGGTAAGCAGCTATCTGAAGCATCTGGACACGCTGGAATATTGACCGTCTGACAGAAAAATCATCATCCGGAAAAACAGGCCGCAGCGATGGATTTTCACCGCTGCGGCCTGTTTCTGCGGCCTGTTTCTGTGCACCGTTCAGAGCCCGGTGCCGTCGAAAGCGGGGATAAAGCTCTCTGAGGCGGTCTCGCCCTCCTGTAAAAAGCCGTTATCAATTCCCAGCTCGACGGCGTAATCGGTGAGAGCGTCGTACTCCTCCTCGGTGAGCCTGCGGGAGAGGAGAGGATCGCCCTGCACCTGCGACATGGGCGTGTACTGGCTCATGATGCTGATGAAGATTTTGTCTCCGTAGGTTTCGTGGAGATAGCGGAGCACAGCGCGCGAATCGTTCTGCTGTCCCGGCAGGGCCAGATGACGGACGATGACGCCGCGCAGCATAAGGGGCGTCTCCTCGCCCTCCGGCGCATCAAGAGCGTGCGAGCCGTCGGAGAAGCAGGGCTCCGGGCACTGGCGCACCATTTCCCGGATGGCGGCGGAGGCAAAGGCAAAATAACGGGGCGCACGGGAATAACGGACCGCGAGCTCGTCAGAGACATATTTCAGGTCCGGAAGATAAATGTCAATGAGGCCGTCGAGGCGGCGGATGGCCTCGGCCTTTTCATAGGAGCCGGTATTGTAGACGACAGGGATGCGGAGGCCGCGCTTTTTTGCCTCCTCCAGAACCGGGACAAGGAGAGGGGAGAAATGAGCGGGGGTGACAAGGTTGATGTTTGCGGCGCCCTCGGACTCCAGAGAGAGAAAAATATCCGCCAGACGCTCCGGAGAGAGGGGGCGGCCCGCCTGCGACGATGCGAGGCAGTAGTTCTGACAGAAGACGCAGCCCAGATTACAGCCGGAAAAAAACACGGCGCCGGAGCCTTTCGTCCCGGTGAGGCAGGGCTCCTCCCATGCAAGGAGAGCGGCTCTTGCGCCGCGGATTTCTGCGGTTTCCCGGCAGAAGCCGGTATTGCCTGCGAGCCGGTCGGCGTGGCAGTTCCGCGGGCAGAGCGTGCAGTTGGAAAGATCAAAAATATCGGAATGGTTCATAGGCTTCATCGGAAAATAAGAAACGCCGCACGTTCTGTACATGGCAGGGCCCTGACCCGGTACTGGGGCGATGGCTCCGCCAGGCTCCCTCACGGCACATGAACGCTTCCGCTTAGTGCTGCTTCGTTCCCGATCTGACACGGTTCGCGGATGTCCATTGCGTGAGACCCAGACTTCAGCACCACCGCCGGCAGGCAGCGATCAGAGTCCGGCCACATATAGAAATATGCGGCGTCACACAACTGCGAGTATAAACAACGGACGGTGAAAAGTCAATCTTCTGGCGGCCGCGCGGAGGATGCTTCCGGCGGCTGCGCGGACGATGCTTCTGCCGGCGGAGATGATGCCTGCAGATCGGCCCGCAGGGCTTTTTCCGCCCGGTTCCGCTCCCGCAGCGTCCGGAAAAACTGCTGCAGCAGTGCGGCGGACTGCTCCGCGAGAACGCCGGAGCGCAGCTCGCTCTGATGGTTGAAGCTCTCGTTCTGCAGGATATTGAGGAGTGTGCCGCTGCAGCCGGCTTTCGGGCTGGATGCGCCGAATACGACGCGGTCGATGCGGGACTGCACGATGGCGCCGGCGCACATCTGGCAGGGCTCCAGCGTGACGTACAGAGTGCAGCCCTCGAGGCGCCAGTCGCCGGTGCGGCGGCAGGCTTTCCGGATCGCCGTAATCTCGGCGTGGGCGAGGACGGAGTGATCGGTGTTGCGCCGGTTGTAGCCCCGGCCGATTACCTGATCACCAAGGACGATGACGCAGCCGATGGGCACTTCGCCGAGACGGAGGGCTTTCCGGGCCTGCTGCAGCGCAAGCCGCATATATGCTGCGTCCCGCCCGGAATCCGCATCCGCCCGGTCTTTTGCTTCCGCTTCCGCGTGTCCCGCGCGCGGGCGCATGAGAGGGTGGGAGCCGTCGGCCGTCCATGAGACGCTCTGCTTTAGGAATTCTTTAGAATTGGTCACTTGATTATTCATACAGTTTTTGTATACTATATTCAAATACCCCTGTTCCGATAGGATATAAGAAATCACGATGGCGGTTGAAATAACGGACAGCAATAGTTTATCATGTGGGAACGACAACGGCAAAGCCGCACGGAATTTGCGTTCCCTGTGATGGAGGTTCTGGATGAAAGTTTCTACAAAGGGACGCTATGCATTCCGTATGATGGTTGATCTCGGAGTACATAATACCGGAGAATTCATCTCTCTCAAGGATATTTCGCGCAGGCAGGGCATTACGGTCAAATATCTGGAGCAGATCGTGACGACGCTCACCAGATCGGGCTTTCTTCGCTCGCAGCGGGGGAATAACGGCGGGTACCGCCTTGCGCGCGAGCCGAAAGAGTACACGGTCGGCGAGATTCTGCGCGTCATGGAGGGGCCCCTTTCGCCGGTGGCCTGTCTTGATGATCCGGATAATATCTGCCCGCGCAGCGCGATGTGCGCGACGCTGCCGTTCTGGCAGGGACTGGATCAGGTGATCCGCGAGTATGTGGATCGCTTTACTCTGCAGGATATTCTGGATCAGATGGAAAAACAGAGCGGCGGCGATTACTGTATATGACGTCAGCATTGTCATCAGCTTCCTGTCTGTGCAAGGGGTGCAGGCAGGGCTCACACTTATGAAGCATTGCTTATGGAGGAAATTATGTCAGACACATTACTGCAGGTCAGCGGGCTGACTGCTGCGATTGAGGAGGGGGAGCTTCTCCACGGAATCGACCTCACGATCCGGCCCGGGGAGACGCATGTGCTCATGGGACCGAACGGGGCGGGGAAGTCCACTCTGGGGCACACGCTGATGGGGAATCCCGTGTATCGGCTGACCGGCGGCTCCATTGTTTTTGACGGCGAGGATATCACGGAGCTCTCTGCGGACAAGAGGGCGCAGAGGGGCATGTTCCTTTCCTTTCAGAATCCGCTGGAGGTGCCGGGGCTTTCGATGGAGGCCTTTCTCCGCAGCGCTCTGCGGCAGAAAACCGGCAAGCCGATCAAGCTGTTCGCGTTCAAGAAAGAGCTGGAGGAGACAATGGCTCTTCTCAACATGGATCCGTCCTATGCCGACCGCGATCTGAATGTGGGCTTTTCCGGCGGAGAGAAAAAGAAAGCGGAGATTCTGCAGCTTCTGATGCTGAATCCCCGGCTGGCGATTCTCGACGAGACGGATTCGGGTCTGGACGTCGATGCGGTCCGCACGGTTTCGGCGGGTATTGAGGCCTATCAGAAGAAGAGGGACGGCGCGCTTCTTATCATCACGCACAGCACCAAGATTCTGGAAGCGCTCCATGTGGATTACACGCATATACTGGTAAAGGGAAAGATCGTTCACACCGGCGATGCGTCGCTGGTCGAGGAAATCAACCGGAACGGCTTTGAGCGGTTTATGCCGGAGTAGGCGGTGCGGGTGCTGCCGGAGGCGGCAGCGGGAGATACCGGAGGGCGGAGAACGGGCTGCGCGCGGCGCAGCCGGAGGTCCGTCTCCGGATGAGGTGATCTATGGCAAAGCAGCAGATCGATGAGCTGGACCGCAGTCTCTATGACTTCAAGGACGACGAGTCGGGCTTTTACAGGATAGAGGATGGGCTGACGAAGGAAATTGTCCGTCAGATTTCCGAAGAGAAGCATGATCCGGAATGGATGTGCGAGTTCCGTCTGCGGGCCCTGAAAACATATCATGAGCTCAGCGTGCCCGACTGGGGACCGTCCATTGACGGGCTGGATATGAACAGCATCGCGACCTATGTCCGTCCCAATACGGATATGAAAGGGAGCTGGGAAGAGGTCCCGGAGGACATCAAGAACACCTTTGAGAAGCTGGGCATCCCGCAGGCAGAGAGAGAATCGCTCGCCGGCGTCGGAGCGCAGTATGATTCCGAGCTCGTGTATCATAATGTCCGGGAGGAGGTCGCGGCGCAGGGCGTCGTGTATACGGATCTGGAAAGCGCGCTGACCGGGGACTACCGGGACATGGTAAAAGAGTACTTCATGAAGCTGGTTCCGGTGACCGATCATAAATTTGCGGCGCTTCACGGCGCCGTGTGGTCCGGCGGCTCGTTTGTCTATGTCCCGAAAGGAGTGAAGGTCGATATTCCTCTTCAGTCGTATTTCCGGCTGAACGCCAAGGGCGCGGGGCAGTTTGAGCACACGCTGATCATTGTGGACGAGGGGGCGGATCTTCACTTTATTGAGGGATGCTCCGCGCCGAAGTACAATGTGGCGAATCTTCATGCGGGCTGTGTGGAGCTGTATGTAAAAAAGGGCGCGCGTCTGCGCTACTCCACGATCGAGAACTGGTCGAAGAACATGTACAATCTTAACACCAAGCGGGCGCTGGTGGAGGAGGGGGGGATCATGGAGTGGGTTTCCGGGTCGTTCGGCTCCCACGTCTCGTACCTGTATCCGACGACGATACTCAAGGGGGACGGCTCCCACGCGGAGTTTACGGGCATTACGTTCGCCGGGAGCGGGCAGAATCTCGACACCGGCGCGAAAATGATCCATACCGGGAAACGCACCTCGTCATATATCGACAGCAAGTCGATCTGCAAAAGCGGCGGCATCAGCACGTACCGCAGCAGCGTGGTGATCGGCCGCAGCGCGGAGGGGGCGAAAGCGTCGGTGTCATGCGCATCGCTGATGCTTGATTCGCAGTCCCGTTCGGATACGGTTCCCGCGATTATTGTAAATACCAGCGACGCCGATGTGGGACACGAGGCCAAGATCGGACGGATCAGCGATGAGGCGGTGTTTTATCTGATGAGCCGCGGTATCACAGAGGCGGATGCGCGCGCGATGATTGTCAGCGGCTTCGCCAATCCGGTCAGCAAGGAGCTCCCGCTCGAGTATGCCGCAGAAATGAATAACCTTATCAAGCTGGAAATGGAAGGCGGCTGAGTGAGGAATGCACGACGGAGCTTTCTCGGATGCCGGTATGCTTGCATACTGAGGCATCCGAGAAAGCGACGGAGTATAGGCCGAACGGCCTTCCGCGAGCGTCCGCTGGACGCGAGAGGGGGCATTCCGAACAGTGTACCGGGAGTTATAGGCCGAACGGCCTTCCGCGAGCGTCCGCTGGACGTGAGAGGGGGCATTCCGAACAATACAGGTGACGATTATGCAGAACACATTGGAACTTAATCATCTTCCGGTTCTTACATGGAACAAGCTGAAGATGAACAGCGGAAAGCTGACGGGGGCGGACGCGCTCTTTGCGGCCGCTGCGGAGCCGGAGGAGACGCTCAGTGATCTCCCGCAGGGCGTGTCATGCCGCAGCGTGTCGCGGGAGGCGGCGGCAAGGCTTCTCGCCGCGGCTCCGAAGCAGGAGGCGGAGCGGGTGGTCGCCGGAAAGGTGCCGGCCTACCATCCGCAAACCTTTGCGACGGGCCTCGGTCAGGAATATGACGAAAGGCTCGCGTCTGTCTGCAGCCGGGTCCGTCTCATGGAGGTCGGGGCAGGCGTCTCGATTGAGGAGCCGGTATTCTGGAGCATGGGATTTCCGGATGGGAAGCACGCGGTCACGGAGCAGATGATCCATGTGGGAGCAGGGGCTTCGCTCACGCTGATTATGGACTTCCGCTCCGGGCCAGCTGCATCGGGCTTTGCCGGAGTCTCCACCAAGATTATTCTTGAGAAAGAGGCGAAGCTCAATCTGAGCAGAGTGCAGATGCTGGGCGGCGGCTTTGTCCATGCGGACGATCTGGGCGTCAGCCTTGCGGAGCGCTCGGCGCTTACGCTGAACCAGATGGAGCTGGGCGGGCAGAAGAGCTTTGTCGGCGCGCAGGCGGAAATGATCGGAAACGAATCGGCGTTCTGTGTCAGGGCCTGCTATCTCACACTCGGCGGGGAAGAAGCCGATATGAACTACAATGCGGTCCAGAGAGGGCGGAAAACGGACTGCCGTATGAGCTTTGACGGCGTGCTGGGCGGCCGGGCAAAAAAAACGCTCCGCGGAACCATTGATTTCCGCGGAGGTTCTGCGGGCTCCGTCGGCGACGAGCAGGAGAATGTTCTGCTGCTCTCGAATGATATTGAGAACAAGTCCATTCCGATGATTCTCTGTGAGGAGGAAGATGTGGAGGGCCGTCACGGGGCGACCATCGGACGTCTGGATGAGGGACTTCTGTTCTATCTCGGAACCAGAGGGATCGATGCCCGCGCCGCGCAGGAGATGATGGTTTATGCCCGTCTGGGAACGGTGGCCCGCGAGATTCACGGCGAGGAGCTGCAGAGGCAGATCAACGATTATATCCGAAGCCGCTTATGACGCGGAAAGGACGAGCATGAATTCATATCGCAGTGATTTTCCGATCTTTCAGGGAAACGATGTAATTTATTTTGACAATGCGGCGACGACCCAGCGCCCGGCGGCGGTGTTCGACGCTATGAAACGCTTCAACGACGAGTGCAATGCGAATCCTCTGCGCGGGCTTTATGACTGGAGCGTCCGGGCGACGGAGCGCTACGAACAGGCGCGCCACACGGTGGCGGAGCTGATCGGCGCGGCGCGGGACTGCGAGATCGTGTTTACCAGAAACACGACCGAGTCCATCAATCTGATCGCTTACAGCTACGGTCTCTCCACGCTTCACGAGGGGGACGAGATTGCGGTTTCCATTATGGAGCATCACTCCAATCAGCTCCCGTGGCGCATGGCGGCGGAGCGCACCGGGGCGAAAATCGTCTGGATCGAGTGCGAGCCGGACGGAACCATTACGCGGGAGGAGTATCAGAGCAAGATCACGGAGCGGACCAGAATTGTGGCGCTGACGCAGGTTTCCAATGTGCTGGGCAGCACAAACCCGATTCGTGAAATCGCGGATTACGCGCACGGCAAGGGCGCGGTAATGGTGGTGGACGGTGCGCAGAGCACGCCGCATATGCCGGTCGATGTCCGGGAGCTGGGCGCGGATTTCTTTGTTTTTTCGGGACACAAGCTGATGGGGCCCATGGGAATCGGCGTTCTGTACGGCCGGATCTCGCTTCTTAATGCGATGCCGCCCTTTCTTACCGGCGGCGAGATGATTGAAAGCGTCACCCGCGACAGTCTCACCTACGCGCCGGTGCCGGAAAAATTTGAAGCGGGGACGGTCAATGCGCTCGGTGCGGTGGGACTCGCGGCGGCCATCCGGTATTTGCAGGATATCGGCTTTGAGGATATCATGGAACGGGAGAGACAGCTCACACAGCGTCTGATGGACGGGCTCTCGGCGCTTCCGGAGGTGAAAATCTTCGGACAGAAAGACGCGTCGCGGCACTGCGGCATCGTCACCTTTGAGGTGGAGGGGTGTCATCCGCATGATGTGGCGTCGGTTCTTGACACAGAGCATATCTGCATCCGGGCCGGACATCACTGCGCGCAGCCCCTGCTCATTCATCTGGGCGTGTCCTCCACGGCCCGGGCCAGTCTGTATTTTTACAACACGGAGGAAGAGGTCGACCGCTTTGTGCAGGCGGTTTCCTGCGTGCGCCGCTGGATGGGCTATTAAGCATCAGGTCATTGTTATACGGGAGAGCGGCTTTTCGGGCCGCGGGGTTGATTTTATGGAACTGAAGCAACTGTATCGGGAAATTGTCAACGAGCATAATCTCCATCCCTCGCACAAAAAGGAGCTGGCGTCCCCGACGATCGTGCTCGAGGGTGTGAATCCGAGCTGCGGCGATGATATTCATCTTCAGCTTATCGTAAAGGACGGCATCATCGAGGATGCGGCGTTTGGTGGGAGCGGCTGCGCGATTTCGCAGGCCTCTGCCGACATGATGTGCGATCTGATCATCGGCGAAAGCAAGGAAAAAGCGTTGGAGCTCGCTGGAAATTTCATGGGAATGATCAAGGGGAACGCGACCGGAGAGCAGATCGAGACGCTGGACGAGTCGGCGGCGCTTCAGAACATTGCCCATATGCCGGCCCGCGTCAAGTGCGCGGTTCTGGGATGGCGCACGATGTCCGAGATGATCGGGAAGCTGAATGCGGAGGAGGGAGCGGCTGCGGAGTCCCCTGAGACGGGGTGCGGCGTCTGTTCGTCGAATGCGGCCGCGATCTGCAAGCCCGGCTGTTCCAGCGGCTGCTGCAAGGCCTGATGAGAGGAGAACCGTTCCGGCAGGGCAGGGTGAGGCGGAATGTCAGATTCTAATATCACGAAAAATGCATTGGCCGAATCGATGAAGAAGCTGATGAGCGAGCGGCCTTTTGAGAAGATCAGTGTGTCGGATATCTGCAACGACTGCGGGATCAACCGCAAGAGCTTTTACTATCACTTCCGGGACAAGTACGATCTGGTGAACTGGATATTCTATGTCGGCTTCATCGGGGAGATGGATCTGTCCTCTTACCGGAACGGCTGGGACTGGCTGACGGATATCTGTGAATATTTTTACCGGGAGCGGGTGTTTTACCGCTGCGCCCTGCAGATTGAGGGGCAGAATTCCTTTCAGGATTATCTCGTCGAGACGACGTGGCCGATCGCGGAATTTTTCATGAAGGATCTTCTGCCCGAGGGGAATGAGGAAAATTTTTATCTGACCTTTATCATTGATGCGCTGCTGCGGTCTCTTATCCGCTGGCTCTCCGGCGGCTATGACAGGGAGCTGGACGCGGGAGAATACATGGAGAAGCTGAAAGACATCGTATTCCGGATGGCGGTGCATGGAGGGGGCATGGATATACACCCGTAACCGTTTCGGCGGCAGGAGGGGGATGGATGGGTTATATCAGCCGGAGGAGCAGACGGGTCATCGGGAGCTTTCTGCTGGTATTTTGTCTCGGGGCTGCGGCCTCGCGGCTTCGGAACGCTCTGCTTTTTCCACGGGTTTCCGATGCCGTTTTCGGCTGTCTTGTCATTGCATGGGCTCTTACACTGCAGAGGCGCATCATCATGACCGGCGTGCGCCGTTGCCTGCTTGCGGTCTCGGGGCTCATGTTTCTTCTGTTTCTTCTCCGGATGTCCCGTGATATCTTTTTTGTGAACCTGAGGGTGCTCCCCCGGTATCTCTGGTATGCGGACTATATTCCGTATCTGCTGATCCCGCTGCTGTCCGCCTTTGCGGCATACCGGATCGGAGGCAGGGGAGATGCCCGCTTTGACCGCTTTCTGCGCTGTTTCTGTGTTTTTTCTGCCTTTCTTGATCTTTTTCTGATCGTCGTTATTCTCCTCAATGATGCACACCAGAAAATGTTTGTTTTTTATAACGGCTTCCGGAACTGGTACAATGAGTACCGCGGAGGGGTTCTGTACGGCCCGGTCATGCTCTGGATCATACTGACGGAGGTATTTTCCCTCCTTGTCATCCTTGAGCGCTGCCGCCTTGTGCAGTGCCGGAAATTTTCGTGGATCCCGATGCTTCCGGTCGGGATGATTTTTGTGCTGGCCATGCGGAGCCCTCTGGCCGGGGGATTTCTTCGCGTCGGCGGCCGGAAACTGTTTCATATGCAGGAGCTGTTCTGCTTCACGTTCGCCGTGATGTGGGAGAGCTGTATACAGATCGGACTGGTACCGTCAAACTCGGGCTACGGCGAGCTGTTTGATATTGCCGGGATCCGTGCGGTGATCCGCGGGAAAGACGGCCGTGCGGTGCTCCGCTCGCAGGCGGCCGCTCTGCACGACGATGAGGAAAAAGAGGGGGCCGGCGCGGGGGAACGGCTGCAGAGGCGCAGGATACGCGGCGGCACGGTGAGCTGGATTGACGATATCTCGAATATCGCGAGGATTAATGAACAGCTCATGGAATCAGGGCAGCGTCTTGCGGAGGAAAATGTGCTGGCAGAGGCGGAGAACCGTCTGAAAGAGCAGCGCCTCCGCAATGAGACGCAGGCGCGGATACTGGGGGAGATCGAGCGGGTGACGCAGAGCAGAAGAGACAGGATTGAGACTCTGTTCTCTGCTCCGGCGGAAAGCGGAGAGGCCTTTCGCGGGCAGCTCAAAGCGGCAATGATTCTGGGAACCTATGTCAAGCGGCGGGCCAATCTGCAGCTCCTTCCCAGAGACGATGGCAGGCTCAGCACACAGGAGCTGTATTACGCGCTGCGGGAGTCCATGGAGAGCCTCGCGCTGACCGGAGCGGTCTGCGATGTGCGGGCGGACGGAGAGCAGATGGAGTCGGCCGGAGACATTCTGCTTTGCTATGAATTTTTCGAGCAGGTGATCGAGAGGTATATGTTCTGCCTCTCGGCCGCGTTTGCGGTGCTCGGCGGGGACGATGGGCTCAGCCTGCGGCTGGAGCTCGGCCTGCGGGAGTATGAAAGGGGAGAGCCGCCCGAGGAGCTGCTTTGCTGCGGCGTTCCTGGAGGAATTGTGCTGGCGGGCCGGGAGGAGGACACGCTGTATGTCCGGCTTCGTCTTCCGCACCGGGCGGTGCAGGAGGGAGGCGGGATATGCGTCTCGTAAATCTTCGCCCGCTGGGAGACGGCTTTCTCATGCTCTGGGCGGTGCTCCTTGGCTTTTCCGGATTCTATATGATCCTCTGCTGCATTCAGCAGAAGCGCCGGGCTCTGCGTGTGGCGGCCGCCGTGCTTCCTCTTTTGCTGTCCTGCTTTCTGGGGGAGCTTCTGATTCTGCTCTCCCGCGCGCGGCAAGGGGTGCCGCAGTATCGGCCTCTCGCGGCGGCCATCGGGACGCTTCCGGTTTCCGGAGCGCTTGCGGCGTTTCTTTTTCTCTCGCTGTATCAGGCGGTTTCTCTCTGGGAGACTGTGCGGTGGCAGCAGAGGCATATTGACCCGGCTTCGGTCAAGGAGGCCGTGGATATTCTGCCCACGGGCCTTTGCTATTACTGGGCGGGGGGACGCACCAAGATGGTCAACGGGCGGATGGAGGAAATCTGCCGGAGCCTTACGGGAAAGACGCTTGCCGACGGCGAGCTGTTCTGGGATGTGGTGAGAAGCCGCAGCGTCCGGGATGGCGGACGCCTGCTTCTTCCGCTGCCGGATGGCAGGGTGTTTCTTTTTGCCCGCGCGGAACGGGCGCTGGAGGGACGGCGCATCTATGAGCTCATCGCGTCTGACGTCACAAGAGAGCAGGAGCTGCAGCAGAAGCGGAGAGAGCAGAATGAGGAGCTGGAAAAGATACGGAAGCGGCTCCGGCGTTTCAGTGAGGATATCGGCCGGCTGACAATTGAGAAAGAGACGCTCCGCGCAAAAATAGAGATTCATGACAATCTGGGCAATATTCTGCTCGCAACCCGCCGGTATCTGTTGCAGGAGGCTGAATACGGGGAGGACGCAGAGCTGATCCGGAAGCTGTGGGTCAGCGAGTTCCGTCTGCTGCGGTCGGACGACGGAGGAGAACAGGAGAGCGGCTACCGTTCCATCTTCCGTGCGGCGGAGGATATCGGGGTCAGCATCCGCTGTGTCGGAGAGCTGCCGGAAGAACCCGTATGGATGCGCATTATGCGGGTGGCGATGGGCGAGTGCATCACCAATACGTTCCGCCATGCGGCCGGCGACCGGCTGAACATCCATGTCCGCCGTGAGGAAAAACGATATCTTGTGACGTTTATGAATGGCGGCGCGCCGCCGGAGCAGGAGATCCGGGAGGGAGGAGGACTGGGCAATCTCCGCGCCGCAGTAGAGGCGGCCGGAGGAGCGATGCAGGTGGAGAGTCAGCCGAGATTTGTGCTGAGGCTTTTTCTGCCCCGGGATGGGTGAGAATAGTGTAAAAATCACGCTGGTGCGCTGATTTTTACACGGCAATTTGCGCTGAAGCTCAAATTGCCTCTATCGCAGCCGTAAAACTGCCGGCGCAGAGCGTTTTTACGGCTCGTGTCTCGCTGGAAACGCTTCGGCATGAGGGATTAGTATGGCTTATCAGGTAATTGTGGTGGATGATCAGAAAATTCCAAGACGTCTGTTTGAACTGATCATCGGCTCGTCAGAGCGCTATCGTCTGCTGTTTTCGCTGGATACGGCGGGTGTGACCAATATTTACTGTACAAAATATAAGGTTGATCTGATTCTGATGGATGTGGTGATGGGCGACGGCTCGAACGGAATTGACGAAGCGAAGCGCATCAAAAAAGTGAGTCCGGAGACGAAGATCATCATCGTGACCTCCATGCCCGAGGTGTCTTATATCCGGCGGGCGAGAGAGGCCGGCGTGGACAGCTTCTGGTACAAGGAGGTCAGCGCGGAGCCGCTGCTGGAGGTGATGGACCGGACGATGGCAGGAGAATCGGTTTATCCGGATTGCCCTCCGGAGTTGATGCTGGGCTGTGCGAGGAGCAGTGAGCTGACGGAGAGGGAAATTGAGGTTCTCCGGGAAATGACGACCGGGGCCTCGAACGGCGAGATCGCTGAGAAGCTGTGCGTCGATATCTCGACCGTGAAGAGCCATATTTCTCATATGCTGCAGAAAACAGGGCTGCGGAACCGGACGGAGCTCTCGATCAGGGCGAGGGTGAGCGGGCTCGTTATCGGCGGGGAAAATATCGACGGCAGGGAAGAATAGAGGGGCGCGCTTCAAGCCTCTGTCAGGAGGGAGGCATCCAGCGCCGGCATTACCTGCCGCAGCGCCTCAAGGAGCGGAAGCTCGAGCGGAAAGCGCCGCCCTGCGGCGGCAAAAGGACGGAGAACACGTCTGTCCTCGCTGATCTCAAGAAGCTCCCGGTGCCCCGCGATGCGATTTGTGAGTCCTGCGGTGTCGCCGTAGAAATCAATGATGCAGGTGGGATATTTCTGATCGAGGCGGGACTGATAGCAGAGCTTTTCGGAGGCATCAATATCCTCCTGCGGCGTGCCGTCCTCCGCCACGGGCAGAAAGATCGGCGCTTCTGTTCCGATCACATGCCTCATCGAAGTTTCGAAATCGAGGCGGCCTGTATTTTTGCCGTAGGGACTGGATATGGAGAACAGAATTTTCTGATCGCGCAGGAGAAGCGCGGTCAGCGCGGTCTCGAGGTCTGTGGAGGGAAGTGCGACCATCAGGTTCCGGCACTGCCGCAGCATCTGGACCTGCGCCGCGGTGAGGCGGCCGGTGGGGCGCAGATAGACAAAGCTGCAGTCGGGATAGGAACGGAAAATGTCGATCAGCTCATAGCTCTCTGCGGCCGGTCCGACTTCGCGGATGAACCACGAATAAATCCCCAGCTCCATGCCGTCGTGAATGAGGCGTGCGATATCCTCGGGGGAAGTTCCGTCGGAGAGACCCGGCTGATAGCGCAGGATGGGCGTGAGAGGGAGGGCGATGCCTTCGGCCTGCTCCAGCCGGCGGATGATGCGTCCGCCGTAAACCCATGAGGAATAACCGAAGCCCATTCCGAATATGCGGATGGCGCTGTGATCGACATTCCGCAGCGTGTTGTCAACGAGGTCATAGTAGCTGCTGTTCTCGTTGGACAGAACCTCCTGCATGACGTCAAACACATCATTCTGGAATCGGTTTTTTGAGAACTGCTTGCCCAGATCGCACAGGCGGCGGATGCTGCGGCCGGGATCCTCCTCCATGCTCCGGATGCCGTGATCCACGGCGGATTCGATCATTGCTTTGGTTATGGAATAGGTATTCACGATGGCGCTCCGTTCTGCATCTGCTGCTCTGCGGTACCTGTCTATTGTATATCTCTGATTCTAGCGATAAAAGCCGGGGGGCAAAACACACAAAAAGAGGGAAATGTCCCCTGTCTGATGTTATAATCACAGCAATGGGTAAGCCGGAGCAGAGTGCAGGCGGCACGCGCCTCGCTGGGAAGCGCTTCGGCATGGAGGAATTTTATGTTAAAGAACGGTATGATTCTGGCAGGAAAAACAGAGGATGGCAGAGAAATCGGGATTCTTCCACGCATGGCGAACCGGCACGGCCTGATCGCGGGAGCGACCGGAACCGGGAAAACCGTTACGGTAAAGGTTCTGGCGGAGTCTTTCAGCGATCTGGGGGTTCCGGTGTTCCTTGCGGACGTGAAAGGGGATCTTGCGGGAATGATCAGACCCGGAGCGGACACCGGGGATCTTCGGGCGCGCATGGAGCGCTTCGGCCTTTCGGAGACGGAGTTTGTCCGCCGCGCCTACCCGGTGGCGTTCTGGGATATCTACGGGAAGATGGGGATGCCGCTGCGCACGACGATCTCGGAAATGGGGCCGCTTCTGCTGGCGCGTATTCTCGGTCTGAATGACATTCAGTCCCAGATTCTCGCGATTGCGTTCAGAATTGCGGACGACGGGAATCTTCTGTTGATTGATACGAAAGATCTGAAAGCGATGCTGAATTACATCAGCGAGAATGCGCAGGATTACCGGGCGGATTACGGAAACATTTCCGGCGCCTCCGTGGCGGCGATCATGCGTGCGGTCACAAGACTGGAGATGGATGGCGGCGACCGGTTTTTCGGGGAGCCGGCGCTGAGCATCACCGACTGGTTCGCGCTGGGAGCAGACGGACGGGGAATGATCCATGTGCTGGATTCCGAGAGCCTGATCAGCTCGCCGGCATTATATGCCACGTTCCTGCTCTGGATGCTTTCGGAGCTGTTTGAGACGCTCCCGGAGGTGGGGGATCTCGATAAGCCCAAAATGGTATTTTTCTTTGATGAGGCGCATCTTCTGTTTCATGACGCGTCAAAGGAGCTTCTCCAGAAGATCATTCAGGTGGTGAAGCTGATCCGCTCCAAGGGTGTGGGAATTTATTTTGCGACGCAGAACCCGCGCGACATTCCGGATGATGTTCTGGCGCAGCTCGGCAACCGGATCGAGCACGGGCTGAGAGCCTATACGCCGGCGGAGAAAAAAACGGTCAGGGCCGCGGCGGAATCTTTCCGTGAGAACCCGTCGTTTGACAGCTATGAGACGATTCTGACGCTCGGCACGGGCGAAGCGGTCGTTTCGTTCCTCGACGAACAGGGGATGCCGGGAATTTCCGAGAAGATTGCAGTCTTCCCGCCCCAGTCTCAGATCGGGCCGGTCGATGAGCAGGCGAGAGAGGGTGTGATCCGGGGAAGCATTCTGTACAGCAAGTATGCAAGCCCCGTCGATCCGGAGTCCGCCTACGAGCTGCTGCAGAGAAAGGGCGCGCTGGAGGCGGCGGAGGCCGAGCGCGCGGCAGCCGAACAGGCGGCGGAGAAGCAGAGAAAGCAGGAGGCCGCAGCAGCGGCCAAGAAAGAGGAAAAGAAAAAGCGGGACGAGGAACGGGAGGAAAAGAAAGGACAGACCGCGAAAAAGCGGGCGGCCAAGAACATCGCAAGCTCGGTTACGGGCACGGTGGGACGTGAAGTCGGCAAGCAGATGGGAAAGAAATTCGGCTCGTTCGGCAAGACGCTCGGAGGAAATCTCGGCGCGAGCCTCGGGCGCGGGATTCTGAGCACGCTGTTCCGGCTTTGAAATCGAGTCATGATATGAGACCTGATGTGCGATCTGATTACAGAGGGAATGAATGGAGGGAATTGAACGCAAAGATCAGGGAACAATCAGGTGTTGATTTTGAGAAGATCTGAGATGAGTATGATTTGAAAGTTGCAATCAGAAACAAGCTGGATGATGCCTTGTGGCTTGCTACGGGGGATTTGACTTCGCGCGGGAACCGGATTTTGCGTCCGGTTCCCGCGCGAAATCATTTCAGAGCGTGTGTGCGGCTTTTGAGCAGGTATTTTCGCACTCTTGGTTTATCAGACATAAAAAGAACACCGTCCCCGCAGCAGTCTGCAAAAACGATGCCCCCTCGTGCGCCTTCAGGGACTCGAACCCTGGACACCCTGATTAAGAGTCAGGTGCTCTACCAGCTGAGCTAAAGGCGCATATTCAAATCACGGCTCCAAACGCCGGACGCAAGGTGTATTATAGCGAACCCGCCTCTGTTTGGCAAGCATAAAATTTGCAAAAAAATCACAGATGGCGAAATCCGGCAAAATTGCCGTAAAATGCGCATGAGGCCGTCATTTCTGGTAAAATGAGCTGTCGTACCGCTTATTATACCGCCCGCGCGCGGCTTGCTTGGGAACGCTTCGGCATGGAGGATAGTTGTGATATTTGATACGCATACGCATTACAGTGATCCGGTCTTTGATGAGGATCGTGAAGCGCTGCTGGCAGGTTTCTGTAAGGCAGGCGTCGGTCGGGCCGTCGAGGTTTCGGCGTCGGTCTCCGGTCTTGACGGGACGCTTCGGTTGGCGCAGACTCATCCGCAGCTTTATGCCACGGTCGGCGTGCACCCCTCGGAGTGCGCGGAAATGACCGAAGAGACGCTGGCGCACATGGAAGAGCTTCTTTCACAGCCGAAAGCGGTGGCGGTCGGCGAGATCGGCCTTGATTATCATTGGGACGAGCCGGACCGGGAGACGCAGAAAAAATGGTTCCGGGCGCAGCTTGCGCTGGCGGCGCGTCTGGATCTCCCCGTTGTCATCCATTCGAGGGACGCGGCGCAGGATACCATGGAGATTCTGCGTGAGCACCGCCGCGGCGGGGGAGTGCCCCGGGAAAGCACGGATGACGGCAGTCGCCCGCAGGGTGTTGTCCACTGCTATTCATACAGTCCGGAGCAGGCGCGGGAATACGTCCGGATGGGATATTTTATCGGAATCGGAGGCGTTGTCACCTTTAAGAATGCCAGAAAGCTCCGGGAGGTGGTGCAGGACATTCCTCTCGGGAGCCTTGTGCTGGAGACGGACTGTCCCTATATGGCGCCGGAGCCGCACCGGGGGGAGAGGAACAGCTCCCTGCTGCTGCCGCTTGTGACAGCGAAAATCGCGGAGTTGAAAGAGATTTCGCTGGAAGAGGTGATCCGGGTGACGGAGAAGAACGCGGAGAGATTATATGGCCTTGACTAATGTCTGCACACCCGGAGAGACGCTCCGGATCCTCAATCAGTTCAATCTGCGCGCTAAGAAAAAATTCGGGCAGAATTTTCTTATTGATGTCAATATCGTGCAGAAGATCATTGACGCCTCGCAGATTACGGAAAAGGATTGTGTTCTGGAGATCGGGCCGGGCATCGGCTCCATGACCGGCATGCTTGCCGACGCGGCAAAGCAGGTGGTGTGCGTCGAGATCGATGAGACGCTGCGCCCCGTGCTCGCGGAGGTGCTGCAGGGCCGCGGCAATGTGGATATCATATGGGGCGATGTTCTTCGCGTCGATCTGCGCGCCGCAGCGGGAAAATATAACGGGGGACGGCCGATGAAGGTGGTGGCAAATCTCCCCTACTATGTCACGACGCCGATTCTGATGAAGCTCCTTGAAAACCGCGGATGCTTTGAGAGTATCACCGTCATGGTGCAGAAAGAAGTGGCGGAGCGTATCTGCGCAGCGCCGGGCTCCCGGGATTACGGCGCGATCACGCTGGCGGTGCGTTATTACAGCGAGCCGGAGATCGTCGCGGCGGTGCCGCCCTCCTGCTTTATTCCGCGGCCCGGAGTGGACAGCAGCGTGATGTGCCTCCGGGCGAGAACGGAGCCCCCGGTGCAGGCGGATGAGAAGTTTTTGTTCGCGGTGATCCGCGCCTCCTTTAATCAGCGCCGGAAGACGCTGGCAAACGGCGTGGCGGGAGGGCTCGCAGCAATCTGCGGGAAAACGGTCACGAGAGAGCAGGTTGCTTCCGCTCTCGCAGAGGTCGGTCTTCCGGCAGATATCCGAGGGGAAAAACTTTCGCTCGAGCAGTTTGCCGTCCTTTCGAGGACTCTTTGGAAAATGACGTAAAAGCGCGATTTTGCGCGGTTTTTCGAGGCAAAAAGGGCTTCCGGAATTTTGACACATAGATTATGGATATGATAGACTGATATAAATATCGGGAGTCTGCGCCGGCCTTGCCGGAGGTGCTCCGCGAGGCGAATTGACAGGCAAATACCGTTCAACCGCGCAGGAAATGCGTAGCCGGGGAGAAACGCAGTGGATAAATACGAATACAGGATCTGTCTGGAGGACATTCAGGCGCTGATCGGCAGGCGCGATTTTGTGCAGGCCGTGGAAATCGCCGATACCATAGATTGGAATCATGTCAAAAGTGTAAAAACGCTCTGCATGATCAGTGATCTGTATAAGATCAACGGCAGAATCGAGCAGAGCTACGCGGTTCTGGTGCAGGCGTACAACCGCCAGCCGGATAATCCGAAGATCGTCTATGCGCTCTGCGATCTCCTGATCCGTCAGAAGCAGATGCTTTCCGCGCTGCAGCTTTATAACGAATTTACGAGACTGGCTCCCATGGATCCCAGCCGTTTTGTGTTGCAGTATCAGCTCTACCAGCTTCAGAATGTCAGTCTGGACGAGCGGATTGCGGTGCTCAAGGATCTGGAGCGTCATTCGTTTCGCGACAAGTGGGTACTCGAGCTGGCGAAGCTCTATGAGGAGCAGGGGCGTTATCAGGACTGCGCGGCGCAGTGCGACAAGCTCATTGAAAGAGGCAAGCCGGCCTACCAGAAAAAGGCGATTCAGTTAAAGCAGAAATATGCCAGCCTCACGGCGGAACAGAAAGAAATTTACCGTCAGCTTACGACGAGCATCGCGCGCCAGAATACGCAGCCTCTCGCGGAGGCGGCTTCCGAGGCACCGTTTTCGGAGAGAGGGCTTTCGGAAAAGGATTCCCGCAGTGGAAGACGCACGGCGGGCAGGCGGAATCCGGAGACGGATATGGACGCACTGGTCGACCGCGCGGCGCGGATGACCGGGATCGCCGATACCGAGCCGATCACGATGAATCCCGGCGGATCGGATGAGATCCGGATCAGGGGGATGGATGAGCAGCTTGTAAATACGGTGGATCTCCAGCGCGAGGTGGCGGACGGGCTGAGGGATATCATGACCCGTGAGACGGACGAGCTGGACAGCGACGGGATCGAAGAGGCCGTGAACGGCGGAGAACCGCAGAGACGGGCCGGGCAGGATCGGCGCGGCGGCTTTGATCTTCCGGAAGAGGAGGAGAATGCGCCGGAAGCGCGCGAGGAGTTTGAGCGTGCACGGCAGGAGGTCCGGGAGCGCCGGGCTGTGCGTGCCGGGGCAGGGCGCGGCGCCGCTTACGAGGCGGATCTGGCGCAGGAGACGGATGGTCAGTATTCCATGCGTCTCGGGATCGACGGAAGAAATGTAATATCCCGTCCGGACGTGCCGGAGGTTCCAGAGCCGTCCGCAGAAGAGAGGCAGCTTCCGGAGACGGAACCGGCGGAGGCAGAGGATGAGGAGGCGCTCCGCGCCTATGAAGAGGCGAGACAGGAGAGACTCCGCGAGTCCGCGCCCAAGGGACGCCTCTCTGACGGCATGACAGGGCAGGAGAAGCTCGCCGTCGCGCTGGCAAAGCAGGCGAATGAGCCGGCGGGGCAGCAGGACGGCGGCCTCCCGGAGTCCAGTCTGCAGGATACGCTGGTTCTGGATGAAAGCGCTGATGCCTCGACGAGAACATGGATCGGATCCAGTGTGGAGAGGGCTCTTGCCGCCCCGTCCCGCCAGCCCCTGCGAGACGCGGGACAGGAGGAAGAGGAGGCGCTTTTCGCAGAGGAATATGCAGACGGCAAAGAACCGGGCGACGACAGCGGCGCCGGTGAGCCGGAGGAGAACATCGAAGAGCCGGACGTGGATGAGAATGAGAGCGGCGCGGAAGCGGCGCAGAAGCATACAGAGGAAAAGCTTTCGGAGACGCAGGAAATCGCCGAGCTGGTCCGGCTTGAATTTGAGAATAACGAGCAGCTTGCCAGACAGCAGGCCGCAGCGGAGGCGGCGCGCCGGACAGAGGAAGAGGCGGCTCACCGGGCAGAGGTCGAAGCGGAGGCGAGACGGCTCGTCGAAGAGAAAGAGCGGGAGGCAGAGGAGAACCGCCGGCGCGAGGAGGAGGCCGAGGCACAGAAACGGGCAGAGCGCATGAGGGCGGAGCGCGCCAGACGCGATGCCGAACTCGACGCGGGGCTGGCGGAGGCTTCGGCAGTGCGGGCCGCGAATGCGGCCAGAGAAAACATGGAGACGGCCGAACTCCAGAAGATCATCATGGAGGAGGACCGCGGACCCGCCGTGCTGGCGGAGGAAGGGCGGGAGGCTGCACAGGAGACGGTTCAGGATGCGTCCGGAGAGACGCCGCACGGTCAGGAAGAGGAGCCGCCGGTGAGACAGGAGAAGTCTCATTATCAGAAGGCTCATTATCAGGAGGGAGCTCCCCGCACAGAAGAGCTGCGCCGCAGGGAGCAGCCGGAGAGCCGTGAGGACCGCCGGCAGCAGGCGAGGCGGGCCGGTTCGGCGTCGGAGCGTATCAGGAATATGACGCCGGAGCAGAGAAAGCTGTTCACGCCGTTTCTTCATGAGAAGAATACCAGGGAGCAACTTCTTGAGACCATTGATTCCATCAGTCTTGCTTCCTATACCGGGAATGTCGTGATCACCGGCGATGAAGAGAACGGAGCGACCGACCTTGCCAAGGCGCTGCTGCGCAACGTGCATATGACGGACATCAATTTTTCCGGCAAGGTGGCCGTAACCACGGGCTCGAGCCTCAATCGCAAGGGTCCGACGGCGTATCTTGCGCGGCTTGAGAACGGCGGACTTATTGTCGATCATGCGTCAACGATGACGAGAGAGACCGTGGAGGCGCTGAATGCGGCGCTCGAAAAGGAGGATCACGGCGCGATCGTCCTGTTGACGGATACGCGTAAAAATATGGACCGTTTCTGGGGCGAGTACGAGGAGGAGCTGAAAAACATCTTTACAACCCGGGTGGACATCCGTCCGCTGTCGATTGAGGAACTGATGCGTTATGCCGAGCGCTACGCCGAGCGGCAGGACTGTGTGATGGATGAGAGCGGCCGCGGCGCGCTGGAGGATCAAATCGCCGGCCTGCAGACGGAGACGCACCGGGTCACGGTGGAAGAGCTGCGGGAGCTGATTGACAGCGCTGTGACTTCCGCGGAGAGAAAAACGGCGGGACATTTTATGGACTCGGTTCTGCGGAAACGCTATGACAGCGAGGATCGCATCATTCTTCGCGATAAGGATTTCCGCAGATAAGGGCTTTCGTAGATAAGGATTTTCGTAGAGCAGACAGGAAATTTCGCTTTCCGCATTCGTTTCCGCAGATGAAAATTCCGTGCGGGAAGCAGGACATGCCGCGATGCGCTCCGGCATGAATAAGTGCCATGGGGGGCCGATATGGAGGAAGCAAAGAACGAACGTGCTCTGAAAAAGAAAAAAGCGGGTGCGGTCAGGACGGGGACAAAGAGTGGAGCGCCGGCAGCGGCGGAGGAGAATCGCGTTTTTGTTTCCGATATGGACTGCTATCTCTTCGGGCAGGGAACGCATTATGATATTTATAAAAAGCTCGGTGCGCACCCCTCGGAAGAAAACGGAGAGAAAGGCTTTTTCTTTGCGGTGTGGGCTCCGAATGCGCGCGCGGTCTATGTGACGGGGACGTTCAACGGCTGGTCGGAGGATCAGCACCCCATGAACCGGGATACAAACGGCGCGGGGATCTGGACGCTGTTTGTGCCGGGGCTCGGCGAGGGCGAACTGTATAAATATCTGATCTGGGGACCGGACGGACAGAAGCTCTACAAGGCGGATCCCTTTGCAGCCTCCGCGGAGAGACGCCCCGGGACGGCCTCCCGGACGGCGGACATCGGCGGCTTTGCGTGGAAAGACGGCAGATGGCGCGCGCGCCGGGAAAAGAGCGACCCCACAAAGCTCCCGATGGCAGTGTATGAATGCCATATCGGTTCATGGATGAAACATCCGGACGGCGGGGACGGCTTTTACAATTACCGGGAGTTTGCCGACCGTCTTGTTTCTTATCTCGGAGAGATGCGCTTCACTCATGTGGAGCTCATGGGAATTTTGGAGCACCCCTTTGACGGCTCGTGGGGCTATCAGGTGACGGGCTACTATGCGCCCACCTCCCGCTACGGGGAACCGAAAGACTTCATGTATCTGGTCGACCGTCTGCATGCGGCCGGCATCGGCGTGATCCTCGACTGGGTTCCGGCGCACTTCTGTCCGGATGCCCACGGCCTTGCCTGTTTCGACGGCAGATGTATCTTTGAGGATCCGGACCCGCGCCGCGGCGAGCATCCGGACTGGGGGACAAGAATTTTCAACCTTGCAAAGCCCGAGGTCCGGAACTTTCTGATCGCCAATGTCCTGTACTGGCTCCGTGAGTTTCACATCGACGGGATCCGTGTTGACGCGGTGGCCTCCATGCTGTATCTTGACTACGGCAAGAAAGACGGGCAGTGGCTGCCGAATCAGTACGGCGGAAACAAGAATCTGGATGCCGTCATGTTTTTCCAGCATCTCAACTCCGTGGTCCGCGGCTCCTACCCCGGCTTCATCACCGTGGCGGAGGAATCGACGGCATGGCCCGGCGTCACCGGGGACATCGGGACGGACAGCCTCGGCTTCACGTTCAAGTGGAATATGGGCTGGATGCACGATTTCTGTGAATATATGAAGCTGGATCCGATCATGCGCCGCGGCTCCCATTATTCGCTGACGTTCGCCATGAGCTATAATAATTCCGAGAATTATGTTCTGCCGCTGTCTCACGACGAGGTGGTTCATCTCAAATGCTCGATGGTGGAGAAAATGCCCGGCTATCAGGTCGATAAGTATGCCAATCTCCGTGCGGGCTATACATTCATGTTCGGACATGCCGGGAAGAAGCTTCTTTTCATGGGGCAGGAGTTCGGACAGGAGAGAGAGTGGAGCGAAGCGCGGGAGCTCGACTGGTATCTTCTCCAGAATCCGTTGAATGCCGGAATGAAGAAATATGTCGGCGAGCTGCTGCGGATATACAACAGCTACCCCTGCATGTACGAGATCGACAATGACTGGGCGGGCTTTGAGTGGATCAATGCAGATGACAAGGACCGCAGCATTTACAGCTTTGTGCGGCGTTGCGACAGCCATGCGAAATCTCTTCTCTTTGTGCTCAACATGACGCCGGTGAAGCGTGAGGAATACCGCGTCGGCGTTCCGAAAAAGGGATTTTACCGGCTGCTTCTTAACAGTGCGCAGGAGGAATACGGCGCGGCGGAGGATTCGCCGCTTCCGGCGTCGATTCGTGCGATTCCGGGAGAGTGCGATTACCGGGAGCAGTATCTTGAATTTGACCTGCCGGCTTACGGAGCGCTGATCTTTGCATTCTGACGGCGGCCCCGTTTCTGAGAGGATTGTGCTTTCGCGGCCGCGGGCCTGTTCCGTGCAGGTCCGCGGCTCTGCGTTCCGCGGCTGCGCGGTGATTCGGTATGGAGGGTAATCATGAATATACATGAATCGGCAGAGGATTATCTCGAAACCATCCTGATTCTGAATGAAAGACTGGGACAGGTGCGTTCCATCGATATTGCGGTGGAGCTGGGGTACTCCAAGCCCAGCGTCAGCGTCGCGATGAAAAAGCTGCGCGAGAACGGATATATCGACGTGGACGGAGGGGGCTACATCACGCTCAATCCGTCGGGAATGGAAATCGCGGGTCATACCTATGCAAAGCACAAGCTGCTGCGCAAGATCCTGATTGCGCTCGGCGTCGATGAAAAGACGGCGACTGATGAGGCCTGCCGGATTGAGCACAACATCAGCGACGACACCTACAATAAGATCAACCGCTATTACGAGAACAACATGAAGTGAGGGAAAATGGAGAACAGCATGTCCAATATCATTGACGGCAAGACCATACTGATCACCGGCGGGACCGGTTCTTTCGGAAAGTGCTTTGCGAAGTATGTGCTGGAGCACTATGAGCCGAAGAAGTTCATCGTCTATTCCCGCGATGAGTATAAGCAGTTCGTGATGAGCTCGGATCCCGTGTTCCGGCGTCATGAGGCGAAGATGCGCTATTTCATCGGGGATGTCCGCGACAGGGAGCGCCTCGAGCGGGCTCTGCACGGCGTGGACTATGTGATCCATGCGGCGGCGCTCAAGCAGGTTCCGGCCTGCGAGTACAATCCGGCGGAGGCGATCAAGACCAACATCAACGGCGCGATGAACGTCATCGACGCCTGCCTCAATACCGGTGTGACAAAGGTGGTCGCCCTCTCGACGGACAAGGCGGTCAATCCCGTCAATCTCTACGGCGGAACCAAGCTGGTATCGGACAAGCTGTTTATCGCGGCGAATGCCTATGCGGGCGATCAGGATATTTCGTTTAGCATTGTGCGTTACGGAAATGTGGCGGGGAGCCGGGGGAGCGTGATTCCGTTTTTCCGGGGTCTCATCGAAAAAGGCGAGACGACCCTGCCGATCACGGATTACCGCATGACCCGCTTCTGGATCAGCCTGAAGCAGGGTGTGGAGCTGGTGCTTAAGGCGCTTGCGGAGGGAAAGGGCGGCGAAACCTTTATCAGCAAGATCCCGTCCTTTTATGTAAAGGATCTGGCGGAGGCCATGCTGCCCGGGTGCCGCACCACAGAGGTCGGCATACGGCCGGGAGAAAAGCTCCATGAGGTCATGGTCACGGCAGAGGATTCTGCGAATACTATGGAATATGATAAGAACTTTATCGTCTACCCGCAGATCATGTTCAATGAGCGGCAGGTGCGCGATATGTCCGGCAGAGCCGTAGAGGACGGCTTTGTCTATTCTTCCGGTACGAACACGGAGTGGATGACCGTGGAGGAGATCCGGGAGAGACTGAAAGAGACCGAAGACTAGGGTGATATGAATAAACCGGCAATCGAGGGCGGCGAGCCTGTCCGCAGCAATAAAATTTATTATTCCCATCAGTACATAGACGACGCGGATGTCGAGGCGGTCGTCCGCGTGCTGCGGGGAGATTATCTGACCTGCGGGCCGCAGATCGAGGAGACGGAGCGGAGACTCTGTGAAGTAACGGGGGCGCGTTATGCCGTGCTCTGCTCGAGCGGGACCTCGGCGCTTCACATGGCCTGCATGGCGGCGGGCGTGGGCGAGGGAGACGAGGTCATCACGACGCCGATTACCTTTGCGGCCTCTGCCAACTGTGCGCTCTACTGCGGCGGACGCCCGGTCTTTGCCGATATTGATGAAAAGACGTGGCAGCTTGACCCTGCCTGCGTCGAGGAAAAAATAACGGAGAGGACGAAAGCGGTCGTCGCCGTGGATTTCGGGGGCCAGTCGGTGGATCATGACCGTTTCCTCGCGCTCCGGGAAAAATACGGCTTTGTGTACATCGAGGACGGCGCGCATGTGATCGGCAGCTCCTATAAGGGGAGGAAAAGCGGCAGCATCGCGGACATGACGACGCTGAGCTTTCACCCGGTGAAGACGATCTGCGGCGGCGAGGGCGGCGCGGTGCTGACGGACAATGAGGCGTTTTATCAACGGCTCCTGCTGTACCGCTCGCATGGCATCACGAGGGATCCGTCCCGGATGGAGCATGTGCCGGACGGGCCGTGGTATTACGAGCAGGTCGCGCTTGCGCCGAATTACCGCATCACGGATATGCAGGCGGCCCTGATCGCCAGTCAGCTTGACAAGCTGGACCGCTTCGCGGCGCGCAAGAAAATGCTCCGGAAGAAATACGACGAGGCGTTCTCGGAGATTCCGCAGCTCATCGTACAGCGTGAGACGGAGGGCTCGGACTCGGTGCGGCATCTCTATATTCTCCGTCTGAATCCGGAGAAGCTTTCCATAGACAGAGCGCGCTTCTTTGAGGCCATGGGGGAGGAAAATATCGTCTGCAACGTCCACTATATCCCGACCTACTGGTTTCCGTATTACGAGAAGCTCGGCTATGCGCGCGGTCTTTGCCCCCGGGCGGAGCGTTTGTATGAACATATGATCACGATTCCGTTTTACTACGCGATGACGGATGAGGACGCGGACGATGTGATCCGGGCGGTGCAGAAGCTCTGCAAATATTACGCGGTATAGGCGGTGCGGAACGGCCTGTCGGAGAGCGGAATGAAACTGTCTGTGATTGTTCCCGTCTACAACATGGCGGACGGAGGAAAACTGAATCGCTGTCTGGATTCGCTGACGGGTCAGAGCTTTCTGCGGCGCGGCGGGGAAATGGAGATCCTCGCGGTGGACGACTGCTCGTCGGACGGGTCCTATGACATTCTGCGGGAATATGCCGCAAGGTATTCCTTTATCAGAGCGCTGCGCTGTGACCGCAACCGGAAGCAGGGCGGCGCAAAGAATCTGGGCCTTTCGCTGGCGGAGGGAGAATGGATCGGCTTTCTCGACGCGGACGACTGGGTTTCGCCGGACTACTATGACAAGCTCCTTTCGCGGGCAGAGGAAACCGGAGCCGATATGGTCGGCTGCGATTACTGCCTGACGGAGGAGTTTTCTTTTCGGGTGGGGAAGATCGTTCACAATAACCGTCCGGAGCAGACGGGGGTGCTGAATGAGGTGAAATACCGCTCTCTGATTTTGGACAGTGGTTCTCTGGTGGTGAAGATCTATCGCAGAGACATCATTCTGGGCTGTGACAGCCGCTTCCCGGAGGACATGTTTTACGAGGATAATGCGCTCGCAAACACATGGATGCTGAGGGCGAAGCACTTTGAATATCTGCCGTACCCCGGGGAGCTGCGCGGGAGCTGTCCGGATTACCGCCCGGACGGCGGGGCTCCGGAGGGAGGGGAGCCGCTTCCTCCTCTCTATTACTATTATCAGCATGAGAGCTCCACCGTGCATACCGTGACAAAGCAGCGTCTTCTCGACCGCATGGAGGCGGGGCGGCGCATGCTCCTTGAGGCAAAGCGGTACGGGTATTTTGAAAAATACCGCGAGGAGATCGAGTTTTCCTTTGCGGTGCTGTTTTATGTGAACACGCTGTTTTCCGCGATGCGCGGGCTGCGGAGCGGATGCCTCGGCTTTGTGACGGCGCTGGCAAAGGAGATGCGGGATGCGTTTCCGGATTTCCGGCAGAACCGCTATTATAAGGAACGCATCGGACGGGAGGAGCAGAAGTACATCGCCCTGCAGCAGCGGCATCCCCTGCGGTTTTATGTTCAGTACCGGGCGTTGTGGCTGTACCGGGACGCAAGAGCGCGGCGGCTGCGCCGGTCCGGCTCTCGGTGAGGAAATGCCGGAGCAAGCGGTGCGGGCGTTGCCGGAGGCGGCAGCAGGGAGGGGCAAAGACAGTGAAAGCGGCAATGATCGGGGCGAGCGCGGAGGCGCTCCATACAATAGAGGCGGCGCAGCGGCTGGGAATCAGGGTCGCGGCACTTGACGGCAATGCGGAGGCGGCAGGGCTTCGGGCGGCCGATGAGCCGTATGTCACGGATATCCGGAATACTGAGGAGGTACTTCGGAGGCTTCGGGACATACGGCCTTCCTTTTTGCTGACGGCGCCCATCGGACGGTATCTCACGGCGACCGGCGCGGCAAACGATGCGCTCGGTCTCCGCGGGGTGAGCGAGAGGGCGGCGCTGCTGTGTACGGACAAATGGGAGTTTCATGAATGTCTGCGGAAAAAAGGACTGCGGGACTGCGCCTGCTTTCTTCTTCCGGGGGAGCTCTGGCTTCCGGCTCCGGGACAGGCGGAGAGGATGAGCGAGCGGCTTGCCGCCATACGGCAGGGACTTGCCTATCCGGCGATCGTAAAGCCGCGCTTTGGCTCCGGAAGCCGCGACCTCGCCGTCGTAAGCTCATGGGAGGAGCTCGAAAAGGAGCTGGGGAGGCTCGCGATCCACGCGGAGGAGGATTATGTGCTCGAGGAGCTGGTATCCGGCGGGGAGTACGGCGCGGATGCCGCTGTCACAGAGGGACGCTTTCAGCTGATTCTCCTGCGCCGCAAGCAGAATACGCCGCTTCCCGCGAGACAGGCCGTCGCCTACACGAGTGTGCTGCCCGGAGCGCTGACGGAGAACGTCTCCGCATTTCTCGAGAATGTCGTCCGTGCGCTCGGGATTGACAACAGTCTTCTGCACTGCGATCTGATTCTCGGGGAGGACCGTTCTCCCTTTGTGATCGAATTGTCGGCGCGGCCCTCGGGACACAATTTGCATAACCTCTTCACGCCGATGGCGTCGGGCGTCGATATGGCGGAGCAGATGATACGCTTTCAGAGCGGCATGGAGTACTGCTTTGCTCCGAAAAAAACAAGAATGATGATGATACGCTATTTTGATCTGAGCGGCATCGTGCGCCGCGTGCCGGAGGAGGGGGAGGCGCGGGCAGCCGCAGAGGCGGAGGGCTGCGCACTTGCGGCCTATGTCTGCCATATCCGGAAAGGCGAGCGGCTTATGCCGCCGACGACGGGACACATTCTGATGGGCCGCGGCTATATGGTGCTGACGCCGCGGGAGGAAAGCGCGGATGCCGGGCAGTGCGATGCAAGGCTGAACAGCGCCGCGCGAAGCATTCTGGCGCTGTTCGGAAGATAAACAGGAGAGGGTGGAAATGAATATGTTTTATAGAACGGGATGGTCGCTGGTGCCTCCGGTGGCGGCAATTCTTCTGGCACTGCTCACAAAAGAGGTCTATCTGTCTCTGTTCTGCGGGGTGCTGCTCGGCGCGGGAATGGCGGCCGGCTTTCAGCCGTGGAATACCTTTGAGACGCTGTTCACGGTCATGCGTGACAGTATGGATCTGAATATCGTTATTTTTGACGTTCTGCTCGGCATGATCATCGTGCTGATGTCCCGCTGCGGCGGGACGGCGGCGTACGGGCGCTGGGCGACAAAGCATCTGCGCAGTCGGAAGCAGGCGCTGGCGGCGACCGCGCTGCTCGGTGTTCTGATCTTTGTCGACGATTATTTCAACTGTCTGACCGTCGGCTCCGTCATGCGCCCCGTCACGGACAAGTACGGCATTTCCCGCGCAAAGCTCGCCTATATCATCGACGCGACGGCGGCGCCAATCTGCATCATCGCGCCGATTTCGAGCTGGGCGGCCGCGGTCAATTCCTATGTGCCGGAGGGCGGGCCAATGAACGGCTTTCAGCTTTTCATAGCGACGATTCCCTATAACCTGTACGCCATTCTGACGCTCTATATGGTTTTCTTTATCACGGCGAAGTCTATTGACTTCGGCCTGATGGCAAAGCATGAAAAAAATGCGGCGAACGGTGATCTCTTTACCTCGGGAGGTGAGGAATTCCGCGCGCTGGCCGAGGAGGACGAGAGACGGATGCGCGAGGGAAAGGGGCATGTCGCGGATCTGATTGCGCCGATGCTGGTCATGATCGGCTCAGCGGTCGGGGCGATGATTTATACCGGCTACCTAGGCGGCGCGTCGGGCGTGGTCGCGGCGTTCGCCAACTGTGACGCCGAGATTTCTCTGATCTTCGCGACCGTGGTCACCGTCATTTTCATGGGCTTTCTCTATCTCCCCCGCAGGGTCATCACATTCCGGGACTTTATGGACTCGCTGCCGGAGGGCGGAAAAATGATGATTCCGGCGATTCTGATTCTTACGCTCGCGTGGACGCTCAAGGGGATGACCGATCGGCTCGGAATCGGTGATTTTGTGAGCGGCAATCTCGATCTGAGCGGCCGCCTCATCTGGTTCATACCGGTGGCCGTGTTCTGCATCGCGATTTTCATTTCCTTTTCCACAGGAACCTCGTGGGGCACCTTTTCCATTCTGGTGCCGATTGTCGTGTCGCTGTTCCAGAGGACGGACAGCCAGATGATGGTCATCGCGGTTTCTGCGGTTCTTGCGGGCTCGGTCTGCGGAGATCATGTCTCGCCGATTTCCGATACGACGATCATGGCGTCCGCGGGGGCGCAGAGCAATCACATCAATCATGTGCAGACGCAGATGCAGTATGCGGCGGTGACGGTGGCTTGCTGCATCGTCGGGTATCTGGCCGCGGCGCTCACGAGAAGCTGGCAGATCTCGCTCCTTATCAGCGCGGCGCTGATGACGGCGATCCTTTTGCTGATCCGGCGCCGCACGGAGCGGAGAGGGCAGGAGCAGAGGTGACAGGTGATGGCGTCAAAACGGATCCTCATACCCTGCATCGACCAGAGAGAGAGATGGCCGACCGGCTGCGAGAGTGTGACGGCGGTCATGCTGCTTCGGTATCTCGGCATTCCTCTCTCTGTGGACGAGTTCATCCGGCACTATCTTCCGATGCGGGAGCTGACACTTTTTATGGGGGCGGACGGCAGAACGGATCTGACGCCCGCGTCGGAGAACATCATCGGAACAGGGCCGGATCCGGATGAGTATTTTGCCGGCAGCCCCTATGATCCCGCGGCGTTCGGCTGCTATCCCGGCGTGCTGGTGCGGGCGCTGAACCGGGTTTTTGCGGAATATGCGCCGGCGGACGGGTGTGGACGCCCTGCATTTGCGGCGAAGGACGTCACCGGCGTGCAGACGGAGCGGCTGCTCCGGGAGTATATCGACCAAGGGGTGCCGGTGGCATACTGGGCGACGCTCGACCTTGCGGAGCCGATTCCCGGACCCTCATGGCGTCTGGACGGCGGAGAGCTGTTCACATGGATCTCCCGCGAGCACTGCATGCTGCTTGTCGGCTATGATGAGGAGCGGGGAGAGCTTCTGTTCAATGACCCATGGCACGGCCTTGCGGCGGCCGCATATCCCCGGGAGCTTGCGGAGCGCCGTCATGCCGGGCAGGGAGAGAGAGCGGCAGCGGTACGGCGCCTCTGAACGCGCGGGGGAGAGGGAGCGGCGGTGCGGCGTCTCTGAACGCGCGGGGGAGCGACAGGGGGGAGGAGTGCGGCCTGCTCCCGGAGCCGCTGGAATTGCCGTTGCCTAACCACCCGGGCAGAGACTATACTGACGGTGTTGCCGGAAGCACGTTTTTTGTCTGCGTTCTTTCCATATGTTTCCACGATGAGGATCAGAGATGAAGACGGATATCGAAATTGCACAGGAGGCACAGCTCCTGCCGATCATGGATGCGGCGGCGGAGCTCGGCATTGCGGCGGATGATCTTGAGCTGTACGGAAGATACAAGGCGAAGCTCTCGGATTCCTGCATGAACGTGCTGAAAGAGCGAAAGGACGGGAAGCTGATTCTTGTCACTGCGATCAATCCGACGCCGGCAGGGGAGGGAAAGACGACGATCAGCATCGGTCTTGCCGATGCGCTGAGAAAGCTCGGACGCCGCTCGATTCTTGCGCTGCGGGAGCCGTCGCTCGGGCCGTGCTTCGGCGTAAAGGGAGGAGCGGCCGGCGGAGGCTATGCGCAGGTCGTGCCGATGGAAGATCTGAATCTTCATTTCACCGGCGATTTTCACGCCGTCACCGCGGCGAACAATCTGCTGGCCGCGATGCTCGACGACTCGCTTCACTTCGGCAATCCGCTCCGCATTGACCCTACCCGCGTCGTGTGGAAGCGCTGCATGGACATGAATGACCGCGCGCTCCGCAATATCACGATCGGTCTTGGGGGCAAAACAAACGGCCCGGTGCGCGAGGATCATTTTGTGATCACAGCGGCCTCGGAGATCATGGCCGTCTTCTGTCTGGCGGAGGACATGGAGGATCTGAAAAAGCGCCTCGGCCGGATTGTCGCCGCCTACAATTATGGCGGGGAGCCGGTCACGGCGGAGCAGCTCGGCGCGGTCGGCGCCATGTGCGCTCTCTTAAAGGACGCACTCCGGCCGAATCTGATGCAGACGCTCGAGCATACGCCGGCGCTCATTCACGGCGGCCCTTTTGCCAACATCGCGCACGGCTGCAATTCGGTACGCGCGACGCGCGCGGCGCTGAAGCTCGCGGATTACACGGTCACGGAGGCCGGCTTCGGAGCGGATCTGGGCGCGGAGAAATTCATGGACATCAAGTGCCGGATGGCGGGCATCAGACCGGACGCGGTGGTTCTGGTCGCAACGATTCAGGCGCTCAAATACAACGGCGGCGTCCCGAAAACAGAGCTGCGGAGGGAGAACCCGGAGGCCCTGCGGCGCGGCGCGGCAAATCTGGAAAAGCACATCGAGAACCTGCATAAATTCGGGGTTCCGATCGTTGTTGCACTCAATTCCTTTGCAACGGACACGGAGGCGGAGAACGCCTTTGTCGAGGCGTTCTGCCGTGAACATCACTGCGAATTTTCCAGAGCGACGGTCTGGGCAGACGGCGGAGAGGGCGGCCGTGAGCTTGCGGAAAAGGTTCTTGACACGCTGGAGAAGCAGCCGGCCTCTTACCGCCCGCTGTACGGACTGCAGGCTCCGCTGACGGAGAAGATAGAGACCGTGGCGCGGGAAATTTACGGCGCGGACGGCGTCGAATATACCAAAACCGCGGAGAGGGCGATTTCTTCGCTGGAGAAGCTCGGCTTCGGCGGACTTCCCATCTGCGTGGCAAAGACGCAGTATTCCCTCTCGGATGATCCCGGCCGTCTTGGTCGGCCCGAGGGCTTTTCCGTGACGGTGCGGGACGCCTATGTGTCGGCGGGGGCAGGCTTTGTCGTCATCCTCACCGGCGAAATTATCCAGATGCCCGGGCTTCCGAGAAATCCGGCGGCGCTCCGGATCGATGTAGACGCCGAAGGGCGGATCGAGGGACTGTTTTGAACAGCCGGACCGCCCGAAACGAGGGGTGCTCTGAAGCCTGCGGGGGCGGGTTTCTGCCCCCGCGCCGTGGGCATATTCTGAAATGGATCGCATAGCGGAGCAACTGCTTCGTTTCTGCCCCCGCGCCGTGGGCATATTCATAAAATAATCCACAAAATCGTAAATCCGTACGTTCTCAGAGCGCACGGATTTTTTTATGATGAAAAAGGCAGTGCCGGAACAGGAATCGAATAAGAAACAGGACATAATAAAATGCCGGACAGAATACTTTTCTGTGGGAGGAAATGATGAGGTGCATACAATATACAACGTGGGCGGCAGATGGGGAACCGGTGCGCAGGGAGTGTGAACTTCCGGTGACGCATGAGGCGGATGAGCCGAAGCATCTGGAATCCGGTGTGATCGGTCTCTATCCACAGATGGAATATCAGACGATAGAGGGCTTTGGCGGGGCCATGACGGAGAGCAGCGCGTATCTGCTCTCGAGGATGGAAGAGACGGAGCGGCAGAGGGCGCTCGGGGCGTTCTTCGGTCCGGACGGCAATCGTCTGCGCTTTATCCGCACGCATATGGACAGCTGCGACTTCTCGCTGGAGGAATATCAGGCGGTTGAGGATCCTATTTCGGATCCGGAGCTTGCTACCTTTTCCCTGCGGCGGGACCGGCAGTACATTATCCCGATGATTCGGGAGGCGATGCGCATGAATGACGCAGCCGGGCATGAGCCCCTTTCGGTTCTTCTTTCTCCGTGGTCGCCGCCCCGGCAGTGGAAGACGCCACCGGAGCGCCCGCAGAATGATGCGGCGGTTTACGGCGGTTCGGGGCATGAGGAGGGATCAGGCGGCTCGCAACCCTCACGGTGCAACGGCGGCTCGCTCCGCCCGGAATTTTACGGACCGTGGGCAAAGTATCTTGCGAAATATGTGCTGGGCTATCTCGAGGAGGGAATACCGGTGACGATGATGACGCTTCAGAACGAATCGGTCGCCGCGACAAACTGGGACAGCTGTGTCTGGACGGCACAGGAGCAGAAGCGTTTTCTGAAAGACTATCTGTATCCGGAGTTCCGGAGAACCGGGCTTGCGGAGAAAATCGATCTGTTTATTTGGGATCATAACAAAGAACGAATGGTGGAATGGGCGGAGCAGATGATTGATGCGGAGACGGATACCATGATCGCCGGTTTGGCATTCCACTGGTATTCCGGCGATCATTTTGAAGCCGTGCAGCTCGCGCACGATGCGTTTCCGGACAAAATCTTGATGCTTTCCGAGTGCTGCGGGCTGCATGCACCGGGGCAGTCCAGCTTTTGGGAAGGCATTACGGGGCCGACCAAAACGCCTATGCGCGCGGAGGAGGACGATGCCAGGCAATATGCGCATGACATGATCGGAAATTTGAACGGAGGCATGAACCGTTGGATTGACTGGAATCTCTGTGTTGACGAGAATGGCGGTCCGCGTCATGTACCATATGGATTTACCGCCGGCATGATTGTGCAGAACGGAATATTCCGCACGAACATGACCTATGAATATATCGCACATTTCTCCCGCCATATCCGTCCCGGAGCAAAACGGATCGGTTTCTCGCGCTGCGACGACAGAGTGGAGGCCGTGGCGGCAAAAAATCCGGATGGTTCCATTGCCGTGGTGCTTCTGAACCGGACACAGGAGGACGGACTGTACGCATTCCGGGTACAGGGAGAGATCATCCGCTTTGCGGTTCCTGCGGGAACGATCAGCACACTGGTTATCACCGATCTCTGAAAGGCCGCTCAAAAGGGCGGATAAGAGACGGCCATCCGGGTGGCTGATCGGTATGAACGGAGCAACGGAGCCGTCGTCGTGATACAATCAGTTTATGAGGGAACAGCTATGATCCGTTTATTGATTGTGGAAGATGAGGCCCCGATCCGGAACGGACTGCTGCGGCATGTGCCATGGAAGACGCTCGGGGTGGACGAGGTCAGCGCGGCCGAAAACGCGGAGGATGCGCTTCGGACGGCGGCGGAGCTGCGTCCGGATATTGTGCTGTCGGACATCCGTATGCCAGGCATGCTGGGGACAGATATGGCGCGGGCACTGCGCGGGCTTCTTCCGGACTGTCAGATCCTTTTTGTGAGCGGGTATTCCGACAAGGAGTATCTGCATGCGGCGATTTCGCTCAGCGCGGTGGGCTATGTCGAGAAGCCGATCTCTGTCGAAGAGCTGTCGGACGTCGTCTGCAAGGCGGTTTCCGCCGTGCAGAAGACACGCCGGGAACGGCAGACGACACTTCATTCCCTGCTGAACGGCAGCGGTCAGGAGGAGCTTCTGACGGCAGACGGAGATAACGGATCGGGAGCGTGGCGGAATTATGTGATGTTCATGATCCGCACGGACGGCAGTGCGATCCCCGGAATTCATGATATCGCGCAGGATGTTTTGAATAATCTCCGGCAGGAGATGCTGGAGCGCTTCGGCGGAGAAAGCCTTGCTCTGGCGGATATGGTTTCCGCGAATTCCTATGCACTGCTGATCGCTCTGGATTCACCGTGGGACCGGGAACTGGTGGAGCTTACCAGCGAGGCGATACTGTCCTACCGCGGGGAGGGGAGCCGGTGGTTTGTGTCTGCCAGCCGGGAGCACCATGCGCGCGGGAACGTACGTGAAGCATGGCGCGAGGCGCTGGCCGGGGTACGTCATCTTTCCTATAAGGGCTGGAACTGCCGGGCAGATGCTATGGACAGCAGCGAGGAATACCGGGGTACCGTCCCGGAGGACAGGCTCCGCGCCTTTTATCAGCTGGTACGGGAACGGAGGCAGGAGGAAGCGGAGGCCTATGTGGAGAGCTGGTGCCGTTTTCTGACGGATATGCATGCCGTCATGAATTTCCGTGTCCGCAATGTATTTGACACGCTGAGCCGCGCGGCGATGCGGACAATGGAGAACGCCGAGCCGCCTGAGGAGGAGGCGGATGAGGAGCGGCTGGAAGAGCTGTGTACTATACGGGAGCTCGGAGACTGGGTGAATCGGCAGCTCCGGGAGATTATGAACTGTGAGGAAAACGGAACCGGAAACTATCTTGTCAGGGAGGTCTGCGAGTATATCGAGGCGCATCTGGGGGACAGTTCGCTATCGCTGGGCCGGCTGGCCGAGGTGGTCTATCTGACGCCGACCTATCTTTCGGCGATGTTCCGCAGGAACCGGGGTATCACAGTGGGACAGTTCATTGCGGATGCGCGGATCGGAAGAGCCTGCGAGCTGCTTGCAGATCCGCAGTATAAGCTGTATCAGGTAGCCGGGCTTGTGGGCTACGAGGATCCCAAATATTTCACAAAGCTGTTTAAGAAGAAAGTCGGGCTTACGCCGACGGAGTATCGGGAGAGTCTTTGATAATGGGAAAGGTGTGCAGAGGCTTTGGCTCCGTGGGTATACGGATCAAAAAGCTGGCGATGTGGAAAAAGATGCTGATCGCCTACTCCATACCGCTGATTCTGCTTATCGTCGCCGTCATGAGCGGTGCGGCTCTCTATCTGGAAAAGCGCACCGAGAGAGATGTAAGAAACGGGGCGGAGCAGGCGCAGAGGCAGGCGGAAAGCTATATTTCCTCCCGAATCGGAAATATGAATTATGTTATGCAGCAGATCCTTACGAGCTATGAGCTGCGCGAGCTGCTGGCACAGATTCCGAAGGGGAAGAAGCAGGGGCTCCGCGAAAGCTATGCGGAGTTTTTTGCCCTCAGCGCGGTGCTGCAGAGGATTGAGTTCAATAATGACGAGTACCGGGTCGGAATGTATGTGCCGGATTCGCTGGTTTACTCGTCCAACAATTATCTGTTCTATCCGGAGGCATCTTTTCTGCGGATTGAGCGTGTGGAAGAACTGGAGAGAGAGATTCGCGACGGAAAGAATGTCTACCGTATTCTGCAGGATAAGAGAACCGGCGATCCGTCCTCTGCGCAGGCGTATCTGACGCTGCTCTCGATGATCCGTGTCACGGACGGAACCGGGACGGAGCGGGGTTATCCGGTAAAGGCAGGAATACGTCTGGCGGTGATCCGGCAGATTCTGCGGAACGGGAGAACAATAGAGGGGAGTCTTTTGTACCTTGCGGATGAGGACGGGCATATTCTCGCCGCGACAGATGAGGGGCGCGAGCAGGCGCTTGCGAGGCTTCCGTTCCCGGTATCCCCGGCGGAAAACTGGACGCTGGTCACGGTGGAGGGACAGCAATATTATTCTCTGCACCGTTCACTGGAGTACAATGACTGGGAAATCGTCTCCCTGATTCCGCTGTCGAATTTCAGGAAGCAGTTCTTGTGGCTTTTTCTGCTGATGGGAACCACCGTGGCTTTGCTTGTGGCGGCCGTTGCCGTTATCTCGTATATTGTTGCCAGATATTATTCCAACCGCATTTCTTTTTTGAACGGCCGGATGGGAGCGGTGCAGAGCGGAGCCATCAATACAAGGACGGAGCTTCAGCTTCCCGGGGATGACAGCGGAGACGAAATGGATGAGCTGTACCGGAATTTTGATTTCATGATCGAGGAGGTGCAGAAGCTCATGAAAGAGCAGTACCGTCTGGGCCGGATGGTATCCGAGACGGAGATGAAAGCGCTGCAGGCACAGATCAATCCGCATTTTCTTTATAATACACTGGATCTCATCAATTGGGGGGCTATGGATTACGGAGCGGGAGAGGTGGCGGCACTGGCCCGCGATCTGGGGCAGTTTTACCGAATTTCCTTAAATCACGGCAGAAGCGTCATCACCATCGGCGACGAGCTGCGACATGTCCGTTCGTTTGTCAGTATCGAGAACGCGCATTACGGAAATGCCATTCACTGTGAGATGGATGTTCCGGAGGAAATTCGAGAATATGCCTGCCTCAATATAACGCTGCAGCCTTTTGTCGAAAATTCGATTGTCCATGGGATCGGCGAACACACGGATATCGCGGAGTGTCATATCCGCATTGCGGCCCGCAGGGAGGGAGAGGATATCGTTTTTACAGTGGAGGATGACGGGCCGGGAATTGATGCGGATACGGCACGCAATATTGTGATGGCAAAGCCGGGAGAGGGGAACCGGGGATTCGGCATTGGCAATGTTAATTTCCGAATCAAATTATGCTACGGAGACGGCTACGGTGCAGAATATATGCGGACAGAGAAAGCTTCGGAAGCGGACGGACGGCCCGGAACCTGCGTGAGTATACGGATACGGGCGCTGTATGAGCGGGAGCTGGAGACTCTTCTGGGACAGTGAGCGTCGGAAAACATAAAATAGTACCCCAAATCAAAAAATCGTCGGTTCTCTCCTCCGGCGATTTTTTTTATACTTTTTTCATCCGGTGTTCATGAGTGGAAAGGAAAGGCGCGAAGATGAAGAAAGAAAGCTTTATCCACGAGTTCAGGAAGAATAAGGCGCTTTTTGCCATGGCAGCGCCCGCAATCATTCTGGTGCTCGTCATGCAGTATTTCCCGATGTCGGGTCTTGTTCTGGCGTTCAAAGGCTATCGCTATGATATGGGAGTGTTCGGAAGTCCGTGGAACGGCGTGGACAACTTCCGGTATCTGTTCGCGTCCGGGACAGGGCTCCTCATTACCCGCAATACAGTGCTGTACAATCTCCTGAATCTTTTTACTTCTCAGATCATCGCGGTACTTGTGGCGGTGTTCATCACGGAGATCCGAAGAAAGTATTTCAAGAAAATCTCGCAGACAGTCATTCTCCTCCCCTATTTCATTTCATGGGTTGTTGTCGGCGTATTTGTCTTTTCCATTTTTAATTACGAGACAGGCATGATCAATACGGTGATCCGCGCGGCGGGAGGAGAGCCGGTCAACTTTTATATGAAGCCGGGCGTGTGGCCGTGGATCATCTGCGCATTCAACTCATGGAAGTGGACAGGCTACAATTCGGTCATCTATATTGCGGCGATCACGGGAATCGACGGAGCCGTCAACGAGGCGGCGGCGATTGACGGCGCGACGATTTTTCAGAGGATACGCTACATCACGCTTCCGTCAATCCGGCCCACTCTAGTGACGATGATTCTTTTGCAGGTCGGACGGATTCTTCGCGGCGATTTTGAGATGTTTTATCAGATCGTCGGAAATAACGGGCAGCTTTTCAACGCGACGGATGTCATTGATACCTATGTGTTTCGTTCGCTGGTCACGAATCCGGATATCGGGATGACGGCGGCTGCGACGTTTTATCAGTCGGTTCTCTGCTTTGTCATCATCATGATCGTAAATGCCGCAGTCAGGCACATCGACGAGGACTATGCACTGTTCTGAGAAAGCGGGGGGATTATCATGACCAGAAATTCCTATCAGGATCTTGCAAGCTCGGCGCCGGAAAAAATCCGGCTCAGCGCTTCATCAAAGCTGTTTTATGTCATCTGTTATCTGGCGGTTATCCTGATCGCCGCGGTATGTCTGGTGCCCTTTATGCTGCTGCTTTCCGGCTCCTTTACCGCGGAGCAGTGGATCCGCTTCCATGGCTTCGGGCTGTTTCCGGGAGAATTTTCACTGGAGGCCTATCAGATCATTTTCAAGACGCCGGAGAGGATTCTCCGGGCCTATGGTGTGTCCATCTTCATTACGGCTGTCGGAACGGGGACCGGTCTGATTCTCACTACGCTGACAGCCTATGTCATCAGCCGCAAGGATTTCCGCTACCGGAATGTGCTTTCGTTCTTCTTTTATTTCACGACTCTCTTCAATGGAGGAATGGTCAGCACCTATATCTTTTATATTCAGTATCTGCACCTTAAGGATAATCTGCTGGCACTGATTCTTCCGGGTATGTTCAATGTGTTTTATCTGCTCATCATGCGGACCTTTGTCAACACAGTGCCGGTCGCGCTGATCGAATCGGCCAAGCTGGACGGGGCGGGGGAATGGAGGACGTTCCTGCAGATTGTTTTGCCGCTCCTGAAGCCGGGACTTGCCACCATCGGTCTGTTTCTTGCTTTGGGCTACTGGAACGACTGGTATAATGCGATGCTGTACCTGAATTCAGAGGATCTGTACCCGCTGCAGTATATGCTGTATGCGATACAGCAGCAGACTCAGGCATTGGCAAAAATCGCCTCGCAGGCGGGCATACAGGTGGCGAATCTCCCGTCCAATTCGTTGAAACTCGCCATGGCTGTCGTCGCAACGGGACCGATTGTTGTGGTGTACCCGTTTGTGCAGAAATATTTCATTGCCGGTATCACCATCGGTTCGGTCAAGGGGTAAAAGATATATCGGCCGGGAACCGGCGGCATTCCGACCGGGAGGCCGATCACAGCGGCAGTCTGTGCCTTTCGGGCACTTGATCATTTTAACAGGAGGAACTGACAGTTATGAAAAAGAACGTTATTGCAGCGATTGCGGCAGCGGCGATGGGAGCCTCGCTCCTTGCGGGCTGCGGAAATGCGGCTTCATCCGCAGCGGCATCCGGGACAGCCCCTGCGGCGGAAGGGGATCTCTCGACACTCGACACGTCCAAGGAGGTGGAGCTTACCATGTATGTGGTCAGCGACCGCCCCGCCGGGCAGGATCTCGTGGATGAGAATTTCAACAGACTTCTCAAGGAGAAGCTGAATGCGACGCTGAAAATCAACTGGATCGGCTGGGCGGAGTATCAGCAGAAGTATCCGATGCTTTTCTCCTCGGGTGAATCGTTTGATATGGCTTACTGCGCAGGCTGGCTCAATTTCTCAAATCTTGCAAGAAAGGGAGCGTTTATGGCTCTCGATGACATGCTGAAAGCGTATGCGCCGGACAACTATGCTCTGCAGTCGGAGTCGGCGCTTTCGCAGGCGACCATTGACGGTCATCTTTATGCCGTGCCGACGCTGCTCCCGACCTACACCGCCTATGGTGCGATTTACCGCGGCGATCTAGCGGAGGAGGCGGGTATGACGGATCCGATTGATACCTTTGATGAAATCGAGAAGTTCGCGGATTATATCGTGGCGAATCATCCGGAAATGGAAGCGATTGACGAATACTCCATGGGACCTGAGTTTTCTCTCACCTGGACGCGCTCCATCGGGTGGAAAGATATTGACAGCGGGCTTCGTTATCTGTATTTTAATCCGTCTGAGGCAAAGCCGGTCGTTACGCCTTTTTACGATATGGAAGGAGCAGCGGAATTTTATGAGAAAATGAAAACGTGGTCCGATAAAGGGTTCTGGACAAAATCGGCCCTGGCGGACACGGATTCCACTAAGACGCAGAACGGCAAGGCGGCGCTTCGCCTCCACAACATCGACACATACTCCAACTACGCAGTGCTTCATCCGGAATGGAACTTCAAATTCGGCGCGATGACCTCCGATGTGGCGCATCTTCCTTATACGCAGGACTGCATGGTGATTTCCAATACGGCGAAGAATCCGGAGAGGGCACTGGCGCTCTGGAATTGGGTCACAACGGATCAGGAAGCCTATGATGCGTTTTTCTACGGTGTGCTGGGTACATCCTATGAGCTGAACGACGACGGACAGTTCAAAATTCTGGACAATGATCTGTATGCAACGTCGGCTATGTGGGCGGTCCGCACCATGGAGCTCAACCGCAATGCAGCCGGGACCCCCGCAGATTATGATGAGGTCCGCGCAGAGTGGGAGAAGAGCATAGAGACCGGCAGGAATACAGAGAAATTTACCGGATTTGTGCTGGATACCACGAATATTACCACCGAGGTAGCAGCCTGTACCAATGCGTTCCAGCAGTATGGATGGCCGCTGGAGCTGGGCTATACGGAGGACGTGGAAGCTTCGCTGACAGAGTACAGGACGGCGATGGAGGCAGCAGGGATTACCAAGGTTCAGGCAGAGTGCCAGAGACAGCTGGATGAGTATCTTGCAGCGCAGTCAAAGTAAGGGGGAAATGATAACAATGATCTGCACAGGAGGGCTGACGATTTTCGCCAGCCCTCCTGTGTATTGGAAAATAGAGGAGAGAGCGCAGATCCGGCGTTGAGGCAGGGTATTATAATAAGAGCCGCGGGAAAGCGGCAGAAGAAGGACTGCCTCTCAGGAGGGAAGAAGCATGATGAGAGCGTTGGACAGAAAATTGACCGGCGCGGTCAGTGAGGAAGAAAGAGAATACGAGATCCGTCACCGGGCGCTTGCCCGGCAGGCGGGAGCAGAGGGAATGGTGCTGCTTCGAAATGAGAAAAAACTCCTGCCGCTCACGGCGGGAAAGTCTCTTGCATTATATGGAGCAGGAGCGGTAAGGACCATAAAGGGGGGAACCGGATTGGGCGATGTCAATTCCCGCCCTGTTGTGAGCATCCGACAGGGACTCGAAAATGCCGGATTTCCGATCACAACGGCAAGGTGGCTGGATGATTACGAGAGAGCCTATGCCGCGGCGCGGGAACAGTGGCGGGATGAGGTCTGGACCAAGATGGACGTGATGGAGGACCAGGGGATTGGCGCGGCGAGTGCTTATTTTGAGACACCGTTTTCAGTGCCTGCCGGTCCGCTTCCGGATCGCGAGTCTGACAGTGAGGGAGAGACGGATACAGCGTTATATGTGATTGCCCGCAATGCGGGGGAGGGGGCTGATCGATCTCTCCTTTACAGATCGCTTCACGGGTATTGACGCCATTCTATATATACATCAGCCAGGAATGGAGGCCGGCAATGCCGTGGCGGACATCCTTTCAGGAGCAGCGGTTCCGTCCGGGAAGCTTACAGATTCGTGGGCTTTTCGATATACGGAGTTTTCCATCCGATTTGCCGGCATTACTCACTATGAGCTTGGCACAGAGATGCCGTCCGCGGGAGTGAGACTTACGGTGACGAATATCGGAGTGATGTCCGGCAGGGAGGTGGCGCAGCTTTATGTCTCCTGTCCGCAGACCGGAGAGGGGAGAGAGCTGCGGAGGCTTGTCGGTTTTGCAAAAACAAAGGAGCTGGAACCGGAAGAAACGGAGGATGTGGAAATCCGGTTTCCGCTGTATGCTCTTGCTGCGTTTGACGAAGCGCTTCCGGGGTGGACACTGCCGCGGGGAGAATATGTTATGATGGTCGGGAACTCGTTTGCTTCGGCTGAGACAGTCGGCGTGATTCATGCGCTGGAAGACGGCTATCCGCAGAGAGAAAATTCGGATGGAACGGGTGACGGACCGGACAGAAAAGGGGACAGAGAATTGCGCTATCAGTATACGACGGCTTTCCCGGTCGGCACAGCTCTTGCCCAGAGCTGGGACCTGGGGCTTCTGCGCCGTGTCGGCGCGGCAGTCGGAGAGGAGCTGGTGGAATTCGGCATAACACTCTGGCTCGCTTATTCATCGCAATCCGTTCTGCGGGCGCAATTTTGAATATTATTCCAAAGATCCGCTTCTGTCCGGCAGGATGGCGGCGGACATGTAAACGGACATCGATCGGAGAGAGCGTCCCGGAGAAACGGAGGAAAGAGGCATGAATCAGTTGCTGTACGGTGCAGCCTATTATGAGGAATATATGCCCTATGAGCGGCTGGAAAAAGACATTGGGCTGTTGAAAAAAGCGGGGATGAATGTGGTCCGGATCGGCGAGAGCACATGGAGCAGTCACGAGCCGCAGGAGGGCGTATTTGATTTTTCACATGTGACGAGGGCCATAGAGGCGATGGGCAGGGCGGACATCCGCGTGATCCTCGGCACGCCCACCTATGCGGTTCCGACATGGATGGTGAAGTCGCATCCGGAGGTGCTTGCCGTTACGCGGCGAGGACCCGGGCTCTACGGCGCAAGACAGAATATGGATATCACCAGTCCTGTTTATCTTTATTACGCCGAGCGCGTGATCCGGAAAATGATGGAAAGCTGCGCCCGTTACGACAACGTGATCGGCGTGCAGCTCGACAACGAGACGAAGGCGTACGGAACGGCCGGGCCGAATGTGCAGGAGGCCTTTGTAAAATATCTGCGCGAAAAGTTTCAGGATGATCTGGATGCGATGAACGATGCGTTCGGTCTTTCCTACTGGAGCAATCGTATCAACGCGTGGGAGGATTTTCCGGATGTGAGAGGGACGATCAACGGGAGCCTTGGGGCGGAATTCAACCGCTTCCAGAGAAAGCTCGCCGCGGATTTCCTGATGTGGCAGCGACGGATCGTGGAGCCCTACCTGCGGGAGGATCAGTTTATCACGCATAACACCGACTTTAACTGGATTGGCCATTCTTTCGGCCTCAACGGCGAGGTGGATGTGTACGAGGACGCGAGGGCGATGACCGTCGTCGGAACGGATATCTACCATCCGACGCAGGACGGGCTCACCGGAATGGAGATCGCGTTCGGCGGCGATCTGACGCGCTCCGTGAAGAGAGACAATTACCTCGTGCTGGAGACACAGGCGCAGGGCTTCCCGCAATGGCTGCCCTATGACGGGCAGCTCCGTCTGCAGGCCTACTCGCATCTGGCGAGCGGGGCGAATATGGTGGAATACTGGCACTGGCATTCGCTTCACAATGCGTTCGAGACTTACTGGAAAGGCGTGCTCTCGCATGACTTTAAGGAAAATGAAACCTACCGCGCCTGCTGCGCCGTGGGGAGGGAGTGGCAGGCGATTGGACCGCAGCTCGTGAATCTGAGGAAAGCGAACCGGGCGGCGGTGCTCGTCAGCAGCACGGCGCTCAAGGCCCTTGACTGGTTTCCGATTGTGGGAAACAGCTTTGATCCCCAACCCTATAAGTACAATGACGTGCTGATGGAGGTCTACCGTCAACTGTACGAGATGAATCTCGAGACGGACTTCCTGTTTCCGCAGAACGCGGCGGAGCATATTGCGGACTATGCTCTTGTGGTTATCCCGGCCCTGTATGCGGAGACGCAGGAGCTTCTCGATGTGATCGCGGACTATGTCCGCGGGGGCGGTCATGTGCTGGCGACGTTCAAGACAGCCTTTGCGGATGAAAATATAAAGGTATGGTCTGATGAAACCCCGCATACGCTGGCAAAGGTCTTTGGAATCTCTTACAGCCACTTCACTTACCCGGGAGAGGTGAAGCTCGCCTCGCGCGAAGGGGAGCTTCAGGGCGCGGCGGTCCGGCATTTCATGGAGCTTTTGAACGCGGAGACGGCGGAAACGGAAATCCTCGCTTCGTACGACCACTCGTCATGGGAGAGATTTGCGGCGATCACGCGGCATGCTTTCGGCGCGGGGACGGCGACCTATATCGGTTGCGGCCTTGACGGCACAGCGCTCCGCCATGTGATTCGCGGCGCGGCGGCCGGCGCCGGGCTGTCCTGTCCGTCGCTTCTTGACCAGGCGCTTTCGTTTCCTGTCATCATAAGGAAAGGCCTGAACGGGGAGGGAAATGAGATCGTCTATTATTTCAATTACTCCGCGGAAAGCCGAACGATCCGCTATGAGGGAGAGGAGGGGACGGAGCTCCTCGGAGGCGCTCCCGTCAGGAACGGCGATGCGCTGGCGCTGAAGCCATGGGATCTGGCGGTGGTCCGGAGGAGAGCGGCGGGATAAGGAGAGTCAAAAATGTCATATAAAAAAAGAGAAAACAAACGATCACATCCGGTTCGGAATTTTATTTTCACGCTGTTGATTGTTCTGATCGCGGGAACGGCCTTTTTGTGGTTTGCGGGACCGCTGAAGCATCAGGTGGCAAAGAGGATCGGAACGCAGATTATGGAATCGGCGGCAGACAGTGCGGCAAGGCAGATTGCCGAGTCATCCGGCGGCCTGATTTCGGAAGAGTCCGCAAAACAGCAGATCCGGCAGGGCATGGAGTCCATGTCGGAGGAGGACCGTGAGACGCTGACGGGGATTGTGGAGAACCACCTGGACGGATCTGAGGTGGCGGACATCACCGGCAAGGTGATAAGCGGTGATGTCGAGGGAGCGGTAAAGCTGGCGGAGCAGGAGCTGACAGAGGAGGAGTATCAGGCGCTTCAGAAGATGGCAGAGAAATATTTGGGAGAAGATTTTTAGTGAATCGGCACAAAAAACGAATTATGAAATAGCACAACACACAGAATTGTAATATTATCATACAAAAATAAAAAAGATACGCTATAATAAAGGCAGCTTCGGCATGAAACCGGGCTGTCTTTTCTGTACGGAGTATGGTCTGCGTGAGGAGGGGAAGCCATGCGATATTTGTTTCAGTTTATCCGCATGATGGCCTTTTGCTTTCTGGGAGAGATGATGCACTGGCTGCTTCCGTTCCCTATTCCGGCGAGCATTTACGGATTGGTTTTACTGATTGCCGCCCTGAAGCTTGGGATCGTCTGTCTGGATGAGATTCGGGAGGTGGGAAATTTTCTCACGGGAATCTTTCCGATTTTGTTTGTCCCGGCAGCAGCCGGGGTGATGAACCTGTGGGGACAGCTGAGAGAATTGGCGGTTCCGATCGGGCTCGCAGTAATTCCGATCACGGCAGCCGTAATGGCCGCGGCAGGACGGGTGACGCAGGTGGTGGCAGAAAGAAGGCCGGAACAGAGAACGAAGTCAAAAATGAGACAATAGAATTGAGGAGGGAAACGGATGAAGCTGCTGCGCGAGTTTTTATCATTTTCTTCGTTGTGGGGAGTGCTCCTGACACTGGCTGCATTCGGGGCCGGAGTGCTGATCAATCGTATTGCCCGTAAGAGCATTTTTAATCCGCTCCTGCTGGGAAGTGTTTTTGTGATTCTGGTTCTCTCTGCGGGGAAAATCCCATATGAGGAGTATAAGGCAAGCGCTGCTCCTGTCAGTTACCTGCTTCTTCCGGCAACTGTCAGTCTGGCAATCCCGCTCTATGAGAAGTGGGAGCTGCTGCAAAAAAACAGGGCTGCTATTTTTGCCGGAATTGCCGCGGGAACATTTGTGAGCCTTTTTTGTATTTGGGTAATGGCGGCGGTGTTCCGTCTGACCCATGAGCAGTTTGTTACGATTCTTCCGAAGTCAGTGACAACGGCTGTCGCCATGGATGTTTCCACGGAGCTGGGTGGAATTACCGCACTTACCGGGGCGATTGTCATTTTGACGGGAATTGCCGGAAATCTCATGGCGGAAGCTGTCTGCAGATGGTTCCGTATTACCAATCCGATTGCCAAAGGCGTCGGGATCGGAACGGCTTCGCATGCAGTGGGGACCAGCCGCGCACTCCAGATGGGAGAAACAGAAGGAGCGATGAGCGGCTTGTCGATTGCAGCAGCGGGGGTGTTGACGGCGGTGCTGTGTCCGTTTTTTGCACAGCTGATATAAAAATCTAGAGGAAAGCGATAGAGACGGCGGTGCGGCAGAATTAATTCGGCAAGCAGTCGGGAATCATGGTAGACTTCATGTGACGGGAATGGGAAAAACTGGTTTGCAGCGATAGATTGACAGGAGAATAACAGGAGGGATTCCTCGCGATGGAACTGCAGCGTGTTGCATTGATTGGAGCGGGTGCGATTGGCGCCTATTTTATCGAGGGGCTGACGGACCGCCCGGGAAGGAGCTTTGCGATTATCGCAGACGGAGAGAGAAAAGAGCGGCTCCGTCGGGACGGAGTCAGGATCAATGGCCGTGTGTATCGGGACAATATTCTGGAGCCGGAAGAATTCGGCACAGCAGATCTGGTTCTGGTATGTGTCAAATATCACGCGCTGCGCGGGACGCTCCCTGTGATTCGCGCCCTTACCGGAGAGCATACGGTCGTTATGGTCCCGATGAATGGAATTGACAGTGAGGAAATTGTTGCAGAAGCGGTCGGGACGGGTCATATTGTGTATTCTCTGATGCGCATCAGTTCGGCGAGAAAAGGAAATGTCATTGAATTTGACCACAAATACACTGGCGGACTGTATTTTGGCGAAAGAGACTGTCAGGAGAAAACCGAACGGATTGCGGCAATTGAGAGGCTTTTTGAGGGAACGAGCGTGCGCCTGAACTTTATGGAAGACATTATGTCGGATATCTGGACAAAATACTGTCTGAATATTGCATATAATCTGCCGCAGGCGATCATTGGAGCAGGGTATCTTTCGTATTTTGACAGCGAGCACATGGGCTATCTTTGCAGAACGCTGGAAAATGAGGTGCGGGCCGTGGCAGCCAGGAAAGGAATTCATATCCGGCGGCTGAAAAACAAGCGGGATACCTGTCCGGCGGCGACACGGTTTTCAACGCTTCAGGATCTGGATGCAGGACGGCATACCGAAATTGATATGTTTGCCGGTGTCCTGATGGAGAAAGCCCGGGAAGAGGACGTTTCCGTGCCTTGTACCGAGATGGTTTATCATGTGATCAGGGCCATGGAAGAGAAAAATGACGGAAAATTCAAGTATTGAACGGAAACCGTCGGATGATGGCCGGGCTTTATTCCCGCAAGGGCGGGATATCACGCTGTTTGCGGAAATCGTCCCATGGACGAATGGACGTATCAAAAAAACGGCCGATGCGATATAATCACTTATAAGAAGTCGTATGCATATCGGACAATTTGCAGGGGCATGAGACGCGAAGCGGCTCGCATCCATGCGCGGATTTGGGGGCGTGTGCCTTGCACAAAGCGCTTCGGCATGGGGATTTGTATGAAATCGCAAGAAATACAGAGAGTTTCCATTACGGATTCTGTGGTAAAAAAACTGCGGGAGAGCATCCAGGCAGGAGAGTACAAGCAGGGAGAAAAGCTTCCGACGGAAGTGCAGCTGTGTGAGAATTTCGGGGTCAGCCGGACCTGTGTCCGGGAAGCGCTCCGGGTTCTGCAGGCATTGCGTATGGTGGAAATTCTGCCGGGACGGGGAGCGTTTGTGGCAAAGAAGCTCCCGATGGAGGAGGAGAGCTCGTGGTACGCGGAAACCGATGCGCAGTTTTATGATTTTATTGAGGTGAGGATGGCCATTGAACCGTTGGCGACTCGCCTTGCCATTGAGCGCGCAACCGATGAACAGATTGAGGGGCTGGATGAAATTCTAAAATCTTTCGTGGAAGCGAGTGACAATAAGGATCTGACGAAGATGATTATGCTGGATGAGCTGTTTCATTCGGAAATCATCAAGATCGCGGGGAATAAGCTTTTGGTGAACATAAACAGAGAGCTCAGCCGCGGGAATAAGAAGTACCGCAGCGAGTCCTTTTTGGATAATACGGTATACCGCAACGCCATTGTTCCCCACAGCAGGATCCTGGAATGTTTTCATAAAAGAGACCCCGAAGCGGGAGCGCAGGAGATGTTTCATCATCTGAATATTACCAAGAACGATATGGACTATCTGCAGCGCAAAAGAGGCAGGTAACACCGGGCAGGATCATCGGGAATACATACAGGGATAAAGGAGGCTGTCGCATTGCGGCAGCCTCCTTTATTAGAACAAGGCAGGGATTGACGAGAGAAAACGGAAAGAATAATATGACATCATACAATATGCAATTATAAACCGACCGAGAGGGGATATGCAGGAGGGCGGCCGATGGAACTTCATTTACGGGGAAAGGTAGCGGTAATTACCGGAGGCGGAACCGGAATCGGACGCGCGGCTGCGGTGGAATTTGCCAAAGAGGGGGTTCTTGTCGCGGCGGTCGGAAGAAGACCGGGGCCGCTGCAGGAGCTTGCAGAGGAATTCAGGGAAAATGACTGGCCGTTTTACTGGGAAGCCTGTGATGTCGCGGATCGCAGGGGAATGGGAGCGTTCGCGGGGCATGTCTTTAAGCAATTCGGCGCTCTGGACATCTGGATGAACAACGCGGGCATTGCCATTGATAAGCCTCTCATGCAATTTACAGACGAAGACTGGAACCGAATGATGGCGACAAATCTGCAGGCGGTTTATGACGGAATCCGCCTCGCGGCTTCGTACATGATAGAAGAGGGAGGCGGAGTGATTTTGAACGCATCCAGCTTCGCTTCACGGATCCCGCATGCGAACGGAGTGATTTATGCGGCGACCAAGGCGGCGGTTTCCAATCTCACGAAGTCAACGGCGGCGGCGCTGGCTCCGTATGGGATTCGCGTAGTCGGTTATGTTCCGGGCATGATTATGACGCCGATCAGCGAGCAGAGCATCTGCAATTACCGGGAAGATTTTATCCGGAACATTTCCGTGGGAAGACTTGGACGTCCCGAAGAACTCGCGGCGCTGCTGGTGTTTCTTTCCTCTGACCGTGCGGAATACATTACGGGCGTGGATGTGGAAATCAGCGGAGGAAAATTTGCCGTGCAGGACTGCCGGATGCCATGGCGATTTCGGAACGGGGAAGATAAATAAAAATGCTCAGAGAACGGGACGGCAAAACGGGGAAGCAGGGACAATGGTCCGCTTCCCCGTTTTGCTGTCTGTCGGTTCAGAATGGCGGCGAAGCTTATTTTTATACAAAGAGCACAAAAAAATGGAAATGAATCTATGAAATAATACATTTTGACAGAATAATGAAAAGTAGTATCATATAACCATATTGTATGGCATCATACAGAAATTGTCTGATGTATAAATTTTTGTCAATGCACAGGAGGGTTATGAAATGAGAAGATTTATGGCAAAATTGTTGGCCGGCGTTTTGGGAGCGGCTGTTGTTTTTGGGGGAACGGGCATAACGGCCGCGGCGGCAGATCCCGGCAAAACGGTCAAGATCGCATTCACAGATGCCCCGACGCTTCAGATCGGCGATCAGGAATATAACCATCCGTCCTATGCTGCCATGCTGGCATTCCAGTCTTCTTTTGAGAAATCGACGGGAAACGAGTATTCCGTAGAGCTGTATCCGGGAGGAACACTCGGCGACGCGGCGTCCAATCTGGAAGAGCTACAGTCGGGAACGCTGCAGGGGGCGACACCGGCAGACGGAGCGCTGTCAGCGTTTGCATTGGACATTCAGGTATTTACCATTCCATATTTGTTCACAAGCCCGCTGCAGGCATATGACGTTCTGGATGGAGAATTCGGTCAGAAGCTGTTTGATAAGATTGCAGATGAGACCGGACTTCGGGTGATCGCTTCCTATGATAATGGCGGCTACCGCAACTTCACCAACAACAAGAAAGAAATCAGGAGCGCGGCAGACATGCAGAGCATGAAGTTTCGTGTTATGGATTCCCCGGTTTACATGAAGCTGGTGGAGTCCATGGGATCGACGGGGACCCCGGTGGCGTTTCTGGAGCTCTACTCTGCTTTGCAGACCGGTGTCGTAGACGGTCAGGAAAATTCGGCGATTACGACTCTGGGAGCATCGCTGGATGAGGTTCAGAAGTATTGCATACTGGACGGTCATCTCCTCGGGCTTGCGTTCCTGACTATAAGCAACGACTGGTATAACGGGCTGGACCCCGCGACACAGGAGAAAGTCCTGCAGGCGGGACGGGAGGCTTCCATTGCGGCAAGAGGCATCTGCCGTCAGGCTGAGGGCGCAGCCGTTGAAACACTGAAAGCAAACGGTGTACAGGTATATACCCCTACCGAGGACGAGATCGCTTCGTTCCGCGATGCGAGCCAGCAGCCGGTTGTGGACTGGCTGAAAGAGAATATAGATCCCGCACTGGTCGATGAGCTTTTGAATACGGTCAACAACGGCGGTGTCGGGCAGGGCCGTGTATCGTATGCTTCCGCAGAAACGGCTGCTGTCTCCGCCGAAACAAACGACGCAGCGGACACCGCGCTGGGAACAGCGGCGGCTGAGACTTCTGCCGGGTCCGGAAATACGCTTACGATTCTTTTTGCGGTTATCGCAGCGGTCGCGGTTCTGCTCGCGGCATTCGCAATGAAAAAGAACAGGAAGCCCGAAGAAAAGAAGTAATTGACAGAACGGGGATGTAATCGGCGGCTTCCTCCGAAGAAGCCGCCGATTACATTTTATGGAAAGGAATTGGAATATGGTTAAGACACTGGATGAATTTCTGGAGATGATAGACGATTTTGTTCGTATCATCTGTACGGCTTTGATGCTCGTCATGACGGTGGTCGTACTGATACAGGTATTTGCCCGGTATATTCCGGCGATCAAACCGCCTGCATGGACCGAGGAATTTGCAAGATACACCATGATCTGGCTGTCCATGATGGCGGCCAGTCACGGAATCCGCCTTTGGAACAATGTCGGAGTGGATTTTGTTCTCAAGAAAATCCCGGGAAAGGCACATAAGACAGTGGATATTCTGATAAAGATTGCTGTCATGGTCTGTCTGGCGACGGTAACCTGCCTATCCATTGCAGTATATCCGAAAGTTGGCATGAGGCAGATCAGCGCAACGCTCAGAGTTCCGATGTTCTATGCACAGCTTGGGATCATCGTGGGCTTTATTCTCTGCTGCCTTCAGCTGGCGGGCAGAATCATTATTGACGTCGCAGGAGGGAATGAAGTATGACACAAATCCTGATTGCAACCGTTATTCTGGTTGCCTGCGTCATCATCGGCGTTCCGATCGCTCATGCGATGGGGCTGACCGCAATTACCTTTATTTTGATGATGAATCCCGGAAATCTGACGGCAATTCCGCTGCGGATGTTTGCCGGCGTGAATTCCTTTACTCTAATGGCCTTGCCGTTATTTATGCTGGCAGCTGAGATCATGGTGCGGACCGGAATTTCTTCCAAGCTGTTTGACTTTGTGCGAATCGGAAGAATCGGAAAAGCCAGGGGCGGTCTTGCCTATGTCAATGTCATTGCCAGCGTCATTTTCGGAAGCATCTCCGGCGCGGCCCTCTCAGACGTCGCAGGACTTGGAAAGGTAGAGCTGGATTCGATGGAGGAGGACGGCTATCCCAGAGATTTCGCCTGTGCCATCACGGCGGCCTCCTCGATTGAAAGCCCTCTGATTCCGCCCAGCAACATTGCGATTCTGTACGCGGGCACCATGTCTTTGTCGGTCGGCGCGGTCCTGTACGCGGGTGTCATTCCCGGACTGATTCTGGCCGGTACGCAGATGCTCTATATTGCGCTGAATGCCAGACGTTTGAATCTTCCGGCGCATGAAAAGCAGTATACGAAAAAAGAGCGGCGCCTGATCCGTCGGGACGGGCTGATTGCGCTGGGCATGCCGCTTATTATTCTGATCGGCATCACGGCGGGATGGTTTACCCCTACCGAGGCCGCGGCCGTTGCCGTTCTGTACTCGCTGATCGTCGGTAAGTTTGTTTTCAAAAAGCTGCATTTCGGCGATATTACGGATGCTCTTTGGAATGCGGCAAAGACCACCGGGAATCTGTTCATGATCATCGGTTTCTCCAATGTATTCGGATGGGGCTTGGGAACCGAGCAGATCCCGCAGAAGCTGGCCGCGTTCATGACCTCCCTCACAGACAATAAGTACGTCATTCTTCTTATTGTCAACGTTATCCTGCTGATCGTCGGTATGTGGATGGAGACGGCTTCCGCCGTGCTGCTGTTTGCTCCGGTTCTGGCTCCGATTGTGTATGCCGTCAATGTTCCTCCGATTCAGTTTGCCGTTATCGTCATTGTTAACCTGACGATCGGGCTGATTACGCCACCGGTCGGCGTGGTTCTGTACGCGGTGGCCGATGTGGCTCATGCTAAGCTCGAGAATGTCGTGAAAGCCTCGATGCCGCTTATCCTCCTTGCGCTGGTGACCCTGCTCCTGATGACGCTGTTCCCCGCGCTGACGATGGCAATCCCGCAGCTTCTGGGATTCGCATAAGGAAAGAACGAGCCAGATGACTCCTGGACAGGAATTGTGTCGGTGCTGCGGACGGACTGCGGCAGGAAAGGAAATGATGAAGCTGGAGGATGTATCAGCCTTAAAGGTTGGCTGCGGCCAGTATTTCGGCGGAGAGGGAGTGATTGATCTTCTGGCTCCCACGATCAGGAGGCTGGGCGGCAAAGCGCTGATGATCGGCGGAGTCAAGGGCAGTGCCATTGTGATGAATGCGGCGGAGGGCAGCCTGATTTCTGCGGAAATTTCGCATAAGCTGATCGTTCATACGGGGGAGTGCACGAAAGCCTGTGCCGGGCGGTATGCCAGAGAGGCGCTTCGGGACGGCTGTACCACGATCGTTGGAATGGGCGGCGGAAAGTGCATTGATCTTGCCAAGGCGGTTTCCGTTCTGTCCGGACTTCCGGTCGTCACGGTGCCGACCTCGATTGCGACCTGTGTGCCGACCTCGATGGTGTGCATCATGTACAACGATAAGGGGCAGAGGCGCCCTGCCATCAATATGCAAAAAGAGGTGGATGTATGCATTGCCGATGACAATCTGATTGCTACGGCCCCTCCGCGTCTGTTTGCGTCGGGAATTCTGGATTCCATTGCAAAACTCGGCGAGTGCGGACACCAGAAGAAGGTCCTGTCCTACAAAGACTGCACGACGCGGGAATACATTCAGCTGGTGAATTCCAAAGCGCTCTGCGAGTTTTTGTACGGGGAGGGGCGTGATGTTTATGCAAACCGGCAGAAAGCGGCAAGATTTACAGAGTGCATCCTGACGAATCTTTTACACACATCCATTGTCAGCGGTTTTGCGGATGGGTCCGGACAGCTTGCGCTGGCGCATGCGACCTATGACTTTATGAGGACGGAGAACACGGAAAAAGCGGCCCGATGGCTGCATGGAGAGCTGGTAGCAGTGGGACTTCTGCTGCAACTGGCATTCAATGGAGATTCCGATGAGGAAATTGATGTGACCCGCCGGCTGATGAAGGATATGAATATGCCGACGACGCTCGCGGAAATCGGCTACGACACGTCGGAGGAGAGCCTTGCGCTCTACCTGAATTCCATTGCGGAAGCGGGAAATGTAATAACAGAGGGGGGAAAAGCAAAGCTGAAAGAAGCGGTGAAGCAGATTCTGTAAGCGTACAGGTAATAAAAATACCCGAAACGGAGGAACTATGCCGCCAAGGATCAGTGACGATAAAATTGTCATATACGGGAGAGATGTTGACAAATATTGTAAGACATCATACAATAACACAAAAAGAGCGAAGCATCTCGTATGAGGGAGGCGAAAAGGATAATGAGAAAGAAACTCGGACAGGAAATCCGCGGAATCATCCCGCCGATCGTCACGCCGTTTGACGAGAACGGAGAGATCAACTACGAATTGCTGGAAGCAGAGATGGAGCTGTGTCTGAGGGCGGGAGCAGACGGAATCAGCGTCAGCGGGAGTACCGGAGAGGGACCGACCATCTGTGATGAAGAGCTGAAGAAGATGGTGACAACCGCAGGGAAACACTGCGGCAAGGAGAAATCGGTTGTGTGCGGTGTGATGCGCACCTGTACCCGGGACGCGGTCCGGGCAGGTCTGGCCGCCGGGGAAGCGGGGGCCGATGCCATTATGGTGACGCCTCCGGCTTACAATGTGCTGGTTCCCAACGAAGAGGGCATGTTTGATTTTTACAGTACCATTTCAAAAGAAGTACAGCTTCCGATCATCATCTACAACGTCATTCCGCAAAACAAAATCCTGCCGGAGCTGTTTGAGAGACTGGTAAATGAGACCGAATATGTGCGCGGCATCAAGCAGAGCGTGGACGGTATTCAGGCCCTGTATGCACAGGTGATGAAAGTCGGCGCCAGGGGAAGCGTATTTGCGGCGACGGATGACATGATCTTCAGCTGCTTTGAACTGGGAGCGGCAGGAGCGATCTCGGCCATTCTTTCTGTATTTCCGGAGGAATGTGTCAGGATGTGGAAGCTGGCCGGGGAGGGAAAGCATGAAGAAGGACTGGACATTCAGAATTCTCTGTATGATAAATGGCAGTGTCTGGGCGGCAATCAGTTCCCGATCCGTCTGAAATATGCACTGGAATGCAGAGGGCGTCATGTAGGACTGTGCAGAAGTCCGATTACCTATCTCCCGGAAGAGGATAAAGAAAAAATCCGCAGGGCCTTTGCAGAATAAGCAGGAGCGCTGCATCAGCAAGGAGCGGCTGCCTGCGGAGCCGGATTGCTCCGCGGATGGTATAAAAAGCGAATATACTAAATGGAGGGTTACGCTGTGAACAAATTTGTTGAGAAGTATGGTCAGATTCTTCTTCCGCTCATCACGCCCTATCATGAGGACGAGAGCATCAATTATGAGAATTATGCGAAGCTGATCGACTATGTCATTGAGAATGACCTGTGCGATTCGCTCATTGTAACCGGAACAACCGGCGAGGCGTGTCTGTGTACTTTCGAAGAGAGAGTAAAGCTGTTCCAAACTGCGGTCAAGGCGGCGGCAGGCCGCAAGCCTGTCATTGCGGGAACCGGCTGTGCATCCACGCGGGAAACGATCGCTCTGACCAATGAGGCGGTAAAGGCCGGCATTGACACGGTTCTGGTTGTCTGTCCTTTCTATAACAAGCCTACTCAAGAGGGGATCTACCTGCATTTTAAGAAGCTTGCGGAGAACACGGCGGCGGATATTGTTCTGTACAATATCCCGATCTTCGTCGGTGTCAACATGGAGGCCGAGACGGTCGGCAGACTGGCGGAATTCCCGAATATCGTCGGCGTAAAGGACGAGGCGGGCATCAATCCGACACAGGTTACGGATTTCTTCCTTGCAACAAAGGATGTGGATCCGGATTTTGCCATCTACAACGGCGACGACATCATGCTTCTGCCGACGATCGTGCAGGGCGCTATGGGGTTGGTTTCCGGCGGAGCCCACATCTTTGGCCATGAGATTCGCGAGATATTCAAGGCATTTGCAGAAGGCGACAACGAGAGAGCGAAAGAACTGTTTGTTCCGATCTATCGTTTCTGCAAGACGACCGGGCAGAACGGGAGAATTCTTCCGAACTCAATCATGAGGCCTGCGATCGAAGAAATATCCGGCATACGGCTCGGACCGGCAAGACTTCCCCTGGCCCCTGCGACTGAGGAGGAAATGGCAGCGACCAACGCCGTCCTGAAAGAGATCGGCAAGCTGTAACCGGCTCTCTTCTATTGGAAAACGGCGCGGGATTTCCTGACGCCGTTTTCTGCTTTGAAATTGTGGCAGGAATCAGACAAATGTATTTGTAATTTGAAATGAAATATGTTAAATTCATTTTTGTTATGGAGGATTACCCAAGCGGTTCAAGGGGGCGCACTCGAAATGCGTTAGGCCGGTCAAACGGTGCGTGGGTTCGAATCCCATGTCCTCCGTGCATAAGAAGACGGCGGTTTGCAGGAAAAGCCTGTGAAGCGCCGTTTTTTGTCTGAAAGGGGGAAGTTTGAAAGTCCTGCTGATGCAGTCCTTTCAAACTCCGACATCGGTGCGGGGCACCGAGTCGCAGATCGCATCGGCGAATCTGAAATTCGCCTCGCGGGAAAGAGGGAAATATGTCAGAGAACAGCTTACCGGTCATCACGATCAGCAGAGAGTACGGAGCCGGCGGACGGACGGTGGCGCGAGGACTTACCGAGGCGCTGGGGATTCCGTATTATGACAATGAATTTATCGAAAAAACGGCCGAAAAAAGCGGATATTCGGCAGAGGATGTCGAGCGCGAGGGAGAGAGCATGACGCACGCGGGGCGGATCATGAACAGCATCCTCAACAGCGCCGTGTCCTATACCAGCTCCTCGGACGGGATTTTCCGCGCGCAGAAGCAGGTGATTCTTGATCTTGCAGCCGGAGAGCCCTGTATTCTTGTCGGGCGCTGCTCCAATATCATTCTCCGTGCAGCCGGTGTGCCGAGCTTCGATATTTTCCTTTATGCGCCGATGGAAAAACGGATCGTCAGAGCGCGGGAGCTCGGAGAGTGCAATATCGCCGATGTCAGGAAATACATCAGCAGACGCGACGATACGCGGGCGACCTACTATAAGACTTATACCGGACATGATATGGGCGATTACCGGGATTACAACATCTGTCTGGACACCGGCGCGATCGGCACGGAGAAATGTGTGGAGCTTCTCGTGTCGATTCTGGGAAAGTGAGGAGGAAATACCATTGAAGATCAAACGCGGCATGATGCGTTCGACAGTGCCTGTGCTGTGCCTTGCGCTTGCAGGGGTGCTCTCGGGGTGCGGCGCCGGCAGGATGCGGATGATGTTCGGCACGGGCGGCACGGCGGGAACCTATTATTCCTACGGCGGCGTTATCGCGCAGTATATCACGAATTATGCGGATACCAAGGTGACGGCGGTCTCGACAGGGGGCTCCAAGGTGAACATCCAGTCCGTGCAGGACGGCGATTTTCAGCTCGGCTTCACCCAGTCGGACGTCATGGCCTATGCGTGGGACGGGACCAAGTCCTTTGAGAGCGACGGCGCGACGCATGATTTCCGGGTTCTCGGCGGCCTGTATGCCGAGACGGTGCAGCTTATCACCATGAATCCCGAAATCGACACGGTCGACGATCTGCGGGGAAAGAGCGTCTCGGTCGGCGCGGCCGGATCGGGCGTGTATTTTAACGCCGTCGACGTTCTGACGGCGGCGGGGATCCCGCTGGACGACATCAATCCCCAGTATCAGAGCTTTGAGGACAGCAAGGAATCGCTCAAGGACGGTAAGATCGACGCGGCCTTTATCGTCGCGGGCGCGCCGACCATGGCGATCACGGAGCTGGCGACGACGAACGGCGTTTATCTCGTGAATATCGACGGGGCGCTGCGGGATCGGATTCTTGCGGACTGCCCCTACTATGCACCGCTGGAGATTCCGGCGGAGACCTACCCCGGGCAGTCCGAGGCGGTGAATACGATCACGGTCAAGGCGACGGTGATCGTCTCGGCGAAGCTCGATGAGGACACAGTCTACCGCATGACGGCGGCAATCTTTGATCATGCGCAGGATATTGCGGCGGAAAATGCCAAGGGCGTGGAGCTTTCGCTGGAAAACGCGACCGAGGGAATGGCGGCGCCGTTCCATGAGGGGGCGGCGCGCTACTATGCCGAGCACGGGATTACGGTGCGCACAGAGGAATGACATCGCAGACGGACGGAGGTTTGTTTTGAATACAGATAAAAACAAAGACCGCACGGCGCAGCAGGAGCTTGCCGCGGTGATGAAAAAATATGACAGGGAGAGCAACCTCAGAGAATGGACGGGGACGCCCCGCGCCGTTATCCGCTATCTGGTTGCGGCGTTTTCTCTCTGGTGCATCTATGTCACGCTTTTTGCCACGTTTCTGGAGGAGATCCGCCTGACTTCTTTTCTTGCGATGATCGTGCTGATGGGCTTTCTCCTGTACCCTGCGACCAAGCGGGAGCAGAGGGCGAATCACATGCCGCGGTACGATGTCGTGATGATGGTGCTCGGAGCCGGCGCGTTTTTGTACTTCACCTTTAACTCGAACCGCATCATTCAGCAGGGAACCCGCTTTGAGGCGTATCAGATCGTGATCGGCATCATAGGGATACTGGCGCTGATCGAGGTCACGCGGCGGAGCGTGGGCATCCCGATTCTGTGCGTGGCCGGCTTTTTTCTGATCTATGCACTCGCCTACGGACTGACGAATCCGGAATTTTTCGGCCGTGTCCGCTATCTGGTGCGGAATCTGTTTTACACCAAGGAGGGAATTTTCTCGACGCCGGTCAATGTCTGCTCCAAATACATTGTCGTATTCATTATTTTCGGCGCGTTCTTAGAGAGAACCGGCATTTCCGATTTCTTTATTCAGATGGCGAACTGTGCGGCGGGGCGCTATGCGGGCGGTCCGGCCAAGGTGGCCGTGATTTCCTCGGCACTCTGCGGCATGGTGTCCGGTTCGTCGGTCGGCAATACGGTGACCACCGGTTCCGTCACCATTCCGATGATGAAAAAAACCGGCTATCGTCCGGAGTTTGCCGGGGCGGTTGAGGCGGCGGCGTCCACAGGCGGGCAGATCATGCCCCCGATTATGGGTGCGGCGGCGTTTCTCATGGCCGATTTTGTCGGCGTTCCCTATTCCGGCATTATCGGGCGGGCGATGCTTCCGGCGGTGCTTTACTTTGCGGGCATTTTCATTTCCGTGCATCTGGAGGCGAAGAAGCTGGGTCTTGCAGGGGTTCCGAAGGAGCAGCTTCCGGTGTTCCGCGTGCTGATCCGCAAAATCTATCTTCTTCTGCCGCTCGTCATGCTGGTCTGGTGGGTGTCCAGCAATGCCATGACCATGCAGCGCGCGGCGAGCTTTGCCATTCTTCTGGCGATCGGCGTGAGCCTCTTTGACAAGGCGAACCGCATCACGCCGTCCAAGCTCATCGACGCGCTTGAAGCGGGCGGACGGGGCACGATCACCGTGGCGGCTGCCTGCGGCGTCGCGGGCATCATTTCGGGCTGCATCACGATGACGGGGCTTGCCAATGAACTTATTAACGGCATCATTGCCGTAGCGAACAACCACCTCATCATCGCGCTGGTTCTGACGATGCTGTGCTGCATTGTTCTGGGGATGGGTGTCCCGACGACGGCGAACTACTGCATTATGGCGGCGACCTGTGCGCCGATTCTGATCCGCATGGGTGTTCCGGCGCTTGCCGCGCATTTCTTCGTGTTTTACTTCGGCATCGTTGCGGACATTACGCCGCCGGTCGCTCTCGCGGCCTACGCGGGCTCCGCGATTGCCAAGTCCAACCCTATGAAGACCGCGCTCAACGCCTCGAAGCTTGCAATTGCCGTGTTCATTGTCCCGTATGTCTTCTGCTTCAGCCCGGCGATGCTGCTCATTGACACCACGCCGGGAAAGGTGGTTCAGATCGGCGTGACGTCGTTCATCGGCATTTTTGCTCTCGCGGCGGCGCTGGAGGGGTATCTCAGGGCGTATATGAATCCGCTGGTCCGTGTGATGAGCGCGGCCGGGGGGATCATGCTGATCGATCCGCATTTTGTGACGGACGCGGCGGGACTCGTTCTTATTGCGGCGGCGTTTTCGTGGCAGCTTGTGACGGCACGCCGGACGACGGCGCGGAGGATTGCGGATTGAATTATGTTCTGATCGGTCTGCCCGGCAGCGGCAAGAGCACCATCGGCGTCATGCTGGCAAAATATCTGGGATACCGCTTTCTTGACACGGATCTGCTGATTCAGAGAACCACCGGAAAGCTTCTTTCGGAGATCATCGCCGAGGACGGCCCGGAGGAATTTATCCGTGTGGAGGACGAGATTCTGAGCGGCATACAGGCGGAAAAAACCGTTATCTCGACCGGCGGGAGCGCAGTATACGGAGAACGGGCCATGCGCCGTCTGAAAGAGAACGGGCGCTGCATCTATCTCCGGATCTCGTTTGAGGAGATGCGGAAAAGAACGGGCTCCTCTTTCCGGAGGAGAGGCGTTGTTCTCCTGCCCGGACAGACGCAGCGCGGACTCTATGAGGAGCGCACGGCGCTGTATGAGCGTTACAGTGATATTACGATTGATGAAAAGGGTTGTTCACAGGAGGAGACGCTGCAGAAGCTCCTTGCTGTGATCCGACGCTGAGGCAGGGATTTTGTGCAGTGATTGGTTCTGAAGCCGGAACCACCGTTGATCACAGCCCTAAAATCGCTTGTATGGCTTTGGGAGCTCGTGTTTTGCGTAAAGCGCTGCGGTATGGAGGGTCAGATGCAGATGCGGGAGGGTATTTTTACCGATCACAATTTTAACCGGAAGCTGATCACGCTCACGCTTCCCATTGCTCTGCAGAGTCTGATGCTGGCCTCGGTGGCGGCTGCGGACGCGGTCATGCTGGGGCGTCTCGATCAGAACTCCATGGCGGCCGTCTCTCTGGCGACGCAGGTGCAGTTTGTCATGAATATGTTTCTCTTTGCGGAGACGGGTGCGGCGTCGATACTCGGAGCGCAGTACTGGGGGAAACAGGATCTTAAGACGCTGGACGATATATTCTGCAGAATCCTCCGGATGATCACGCTGATCGACACGGCCTTTTTTGTTGCCTGCGTGTTTTTTCCGGAATTTCTGATGCTGTTTTTTACGAATGATGCGGAGCTTGCACGCATCGGCGCGGGGTATCTGCGGATCGCCGGGTGGTCGTATCTGCTCACCGGTTTCTCGGAGTGCTACCTCACCATGATGCGCATCTCCGAGCATGTAAGCCGCAGTGCGTGGATTTCCTCCGGTGCGGTCGTGCTCAATGTGGTGCTCAATGCGATCTTTATCTACGGGCTGCTCGGGCTGCCGTCCATGGGGGCAGACGGCGCGGCGCTGGCGACGCTCATTTCCCGGGTGATCCAGCTCATCTGGTGCGTGGTTTCCTCTTATCAGAGCGGTTTTCTGCATCCCCGTTTGCGCGGTCTGCTGCGGCGAAACCGGCTTCTGAATATGGATTTCCGCAAAATATCCTTTCCGATTCTCGGGGCGTCGCTCCTCTGGGGCGTGGGCTTCACCTCCTATACGGCGATCATGGGGCATATGGGGGCGGACGCCGCGGCGGCCAACTCTGTGGCGGCGGTCGTCCGTGATCTCATGTGCTGCCTGTGCAACGGCATCAGCAGCGCCGGCGCGATCATTCTCGGCAATGAGCTGGGCGCGGGAAAGCTCGAAAAGGCGAAGCTCTACGGCAAGCGGCTCTGCATCCTCTCTTTCCTGATCGGCTTCCTCACGATGGGGCTGATTCTTGCCGCGACGCCGCTCATCGCGCATTTCATGATACTCACGGAGAAAGCGCGGAGCTACCTTGTAGGAATGCTCGTCATCACCTCTGTCTACATGATCGGACGCTGCGTGAATACCGTGGTGATCAACGGCATCTTTGACGGCGGCGGAGACACGAAGTTCGATGTGTATTCGCTCGCGGTTTCGATGTGGTGCTTCGCGCTCCCGGCGGCCTTTGCCGGCGCGTTTGTCCTGCATCTTCCCGTGCTTGTCGTCTATGCCTGTACCTGCCTCGATGAGGTGGGCAAGATCCCCTGGGTGATGCTGCATTTCCGGAAATATCTCTGGGTGAGGAACCTCACGAGAGAGATGTAAGGGAAAAGCGTTGAGAATATTCTGTAAGAAAAAGGATCATTATCAAGGCAAATGCGGAGCGGGGCGCCGATGTCCTGCTTCCGCCGGAATCAACACCAGTCCAGATTTCTTTTACATATGCGAACGAAGCAGATATGTTGAGGGATGTCTTGTGGGAAAAAGGTAATCCCGTCGAAACGGTACGGGTATTAACGAAACCGGATTGAAAGGAGCAAAGGGGGAAAACGATGGCTCAACAGAAAGTGCGCACTATCTACACCAATGATGGGGAATGCGATGATATGAACACGTTCCTGCATCTGCTGCTCTATGCCAACGACATAGATCTGGAGGGAATCGTCTATTCCGGCTCAAAGTTCCATTATCAGGGAATCCCGGAGAAAGGGATTCCTCCGATGCGCTGGGCGGATCCGGCATGGATGTATGAATATATCAATGACTATGAAAAGGTGTGGCCGAATCTTAAGGCTCATGATCCGGCGTACCCGGATCCGGATTATCTCCGCAGTATCGTGGCGATCGGCAATGTCCGCATGGTGTCGGAGATGGAGGAGGTGACAGAAGGGTCTGAGCTGATCCGGGAAGCGATTCTTAAAGACAAGCCGGGAAAGCTCTATGTACAGATTGGAGGAGGGACGAGCACTGTGGCCCGGGCGCTTCGTTCGATCGAGGAGGAATACAGGGACTCTGCGGACTGGGGAAAGATCCGCCGGAAAGTATCGGATACTCTGGTCATTGTGATGATTGTGACCCAGGACGATACATACAGAGATTACATTTCCCCAGTGTGGCCGGATGTGCAGATGATCCATTGCATGACGATTCTTCCTGTTGCTTTTCTGTATGGCCCGAAAGGGGACCCTGTGGAGGCTCTGGAGTGCTTTTCGGCGCCATGGATGAAAGAACATCTCCTGGACAAAGGGGCATTCATGGCCCGCTACCATACCTGGGGGGACGGGCATCATTATGACGGCGAAGAGCCGGGATCACAATTTGGAGATAATCCGGATCTTCTTGCCGGCAACTGGTGGGGACATGTTCCGCACACAAAATACGATATGATTTCCGAGGGAGATTCGCCGTCTTTCCTGTATCTCCTGGACAGAGGGCTTCGATCTCTCGAGGATCCCTCCTGGGGAGGCTGGGGCGGCCGCTACGAGAGAACATCGGAGCACGATTTTGATCCGAGGACCGATTACTGGCTGAGTGCAGAGGATGAAAGCTGCGGGCAGGTGGATGGAAAGGCTTATGCCCTGTCCCGTTGGATCGCAGACTGGATGAATGACTTCGCGGCAAGAGCTTCCTGGACGCAGACGGCGGACCGGCTGCAGACCAATCACTGTCCCTTGTTGCAGGTGGATGGAGGACTCGAACGGACTGCCGGGGCGGGAGAAGAAATTACGCTTCATGTGTGTGCGGAGGATCCGGATGGCGACGCGATGCGACTGACTTTCTGGCGTTACGCCGCGGCGGACCGGTATAGGGGTCAGGAAGAGATCCGACTGGAGAGCTCTCAGAGCGCGGACGGAAGAGACGGGACTGTGCGCTTTACCGTCCCGGAGGATGCTTCGGCAGGAGATACGATTCATCTGATGGTGACCTGCAGAGACAGCGCCAGGGGCGAACATCCGGAGTACATGGCGGCCTACGCCCGGGCGGTGATCACTGTGCAGTAGATCAGATCCTGCGCATGTGCGGTCTTTGCGCTATAGATGACGTTGTGCGGTGAGCGCGCAGCGCGGCAATGTGCGGTGCGGGCTTACCCGTTCTTTTGAAACTCATGGGGGGTCTTGCCGGTGCAGGCCTTGAACTGCCTGGAAAAATAGGAAATATTGTTGAATCCGCATTCAGATGCGATATCGGCGATGCTGGCACTGCTCATGGAGAGAAGCCGCATCGCTTTTTCTATGCGCAGATTCAGGATATATGCAGACAGAGATTCCCCGGTTTTTTCCCGGAAGATGTGGGAGAGATAGTCGGGACTGAGATGGACGGCAGCGGCAATGCTGTCCCGGTCCAAATCCTCAGCGAGATGTTCAACGATGTATTTTCGGATGGAGGGGATCAGAGCTCTTGTGCCCGAAGCGCTCTCGCCGGAGGGCAGATCTTCTACAAGAGAAATTCTGCCCAGACGCTGCACCGCCCGCCCTACAGCTGTTTCCAGCTGTTGCGCAGAAACGGGTTTTAGCAGGTAATCGGTGGAATCCAGACGAATCGCACTGGCTGCGTAGTCAAAGTTGGCGTGACAAGTGAGAAAGATGCACTCGGTGGTGTACTTGTTCTCCCGGACCCAGGTAAGGAGATCAAGACCGCTGCCCCGGGGCATGTCGATGTCGCAGAGCATCACATCGATCCGATCTCTCGTAAACTGCTGCCAGACCTTGTCGTGGCCTTCAAGCAGTACAACATTCAAAAAGGAATCTTCGGCAGTCCTTTTGTCGGAATGAAGAACTTCCAGTTTCTCTTTAAGACGAGCGACGCCTGGGTCATCACACGGAACACCATTCTTTACAACCTGGCGTTTATCGCAGTCAATACCTTCATGGCAATTCTGGTCGCGATCATCATCAGCGAACTGACCGGAAAAATCAAAAACTTTTATCAGTCGGCTATTCTGCTGCCTAACCTGATCTCCAGCGTTATCATCGGATATCTTGTGTTTGGTTTTCTCAGCGTCGAGAACGGTTTTATGAACAATACGATCCTGCCGCTGCTGGGCAGGACTCCTGTCGACTGGTACAGTGATCCGAAATACTGGCCCTTTGTCCTCATCTTTGTGAGCGCATGGAAGAGCGTCGGCTACAACTGCATTATCTATCTCTCTACTATCATGGGCATCGACAAGTCCATCTATGAGTCGGCGGCGATTGACGGGGCGTCCAAGTGGCAGCAGATACGTTTCGTTACTCTACCGCTCCTGAAGCCCACCGTGATCATGCTGACGCTGATGGCCATCGGCAGAATCTTCTATTCCGATTTCGGTTTATTCTATCAGGTGCCGATGAATCAGGGCGCGCTGTACTCCACGACGAATACCATCGATACCTATGTGTACCGGTCCCTGATTCAAATCGGCAATATTTCCATGTCAGCGGCGGCAGGCCTTTATCAGTCGATCATTGGTTTTGTCCTGGTTCTGATTGCCAATCTGCTGGTCCGCAGGATCGATCCGGACAGCGCGCTGGTATAAGCAGGCAGATTTTTTGACAGTGCCGTCGTCCGACTCCCGCATGAAGGAGACAACATGAGAACAAAAGAACAGATACGGTTTGAAATCATCGGAAATATGATTATGATTCTGCTGACACTGACCGCGCTCATCCCGATTCTGCGCTCCTACGGTATGTCCTTTATCATTACAGGCATCGGGACGGCCTGCGCATTGTTTCTTACCACGACGCTGGCCTATGGCTTATCCAAGAAAGACCTGCCTTTCCGAGGCGCCTTGACTTTCCTTGTGTTCTTTACAATGCTGTTCAACGGAGGCCTCGTCCCTACCTACATCAACTATACGAATATGTTCCACATCAAGGACACGATCTTCGGTCTGCTGATACCGTCGCTGATGATGAATGCTTTCAATGTGCTTCTTATGAAGAGCTATTTCACTGCCAGCGTTCCGGATGAAATTATGGAGGCGGCCTATATCGACGGCGCGGGTGAGGTCACCACGATGGTGAAGATCGCTTTGCCTCTCTCCAGGCCGATCATGGCCACCATCGCCATGTTTGCGGGCCTTGCCTACTGGAACAACGGCTATATTTATATCGTAAAGCATACGGAGCTGTTCACGATTCAGAATCTTCTGAACCGTCTGATGCAGAATATCCAGGCACTGGCGCAGAACGCCAACAACATTTCCGGAGCCCAGCAGGGGCTGGCGCAGATCCCCACCTCTACTGTCCGAATGGCCATGGCGACCCTGGGTATTCTGCCGGTGATCGTGGTATATCCGTTTATTCAGAAAAACTTTGTAAAAGGCATTACGCTGGAAGGCGTGAAAGGCTGATTATGAAAGAAATCATAGAAGTAGCAGTCAAAGAACCCATGTACGCGATGATTGAAAACGTGACCTTTGCTCAGGTCCCCTATTGGTTCCCATTTTGTAATTACCGCGATCTCAAGATGGATATTATCCGTCCTTTCGGTCCGGCAGAAAAGAGGCCCCTTCTTGTGTGGGTCTGCGGCGGCGGTTTCCTAACGATGGAAAAGGGAGCATATATCCCGTATCTGACTTATTATGTGGAGCGCGGCTATGTGGTGGCGAGCGTGGAGTACCGGCTCTCCAACAGCGCCCGCTATCCCTCGAATCTGGAAGATGTCAAGGCGGCCATCCGGTATCTGAGAGCTCATGCGGAGGTCTATGGCATCGACCCTCGCTATGTGGGGATCATGGGAGAGTCCGCCGGCGGATACCTCGCCGCTATGGCAGGCGCCACAGGAAGAGAGCCCAGATTTGATGTGGGAGAGAATCTCGGGGAATCCAGCGCAGTGCAGGCCGTCGTCGATTTTTACGGCCCCTCGGGAATTAACCGTGGCGACGGCCTCGACGGAGCGGCGGAGCAGCTGGTTCCAAAAGGTACGCCGGTGACCGACGCAGAGCGGGAGGCAGTGACGTTTATGGATGAAAACACCCCTCCGTATTACCTGCTGCACGGGACGAAAGATCCTTTCATCCCCGTGGTCCTGAGTGAAAAGTTCTATGAGCAGATGGAGGTGTGCGGCGTCCCCTGTCAGCTGTCTGTGATTGAGGGCGCGGGGCATGCTGATCCACGTTTCTACCAGAACGAGATTTCGGCCAAGGTGCTGGCTTTCCTGGACAGATATTTGAAAGTATGAGGTATAATAGACCGACAGAAGTTTTAGCAGATTTTGTTTTGTGGTAAGGAGGCAAAGGGCGATGGCAAGAGGATATTTTGCAGACGTGCGCGTGACCGATTTCGGCCCCTATGTGACGAAACTGGTTCTGCCCATGGAGAACAAGCTGACGCAAGAGCCGGAAAAAGACGGATTCAGTGTCTATGTGGAGAGACGGAACCGGCGCGGAGAGATCATGCAGCTGCCGCTTAACTGGCTGGAGAGGGATAAGAAAGAACCGAGCGTTGGATATGCGGAAGTGACCGATGCCTATGCGTCGGATCTGGGCGGCAGGAGGACTCCCGGCGGAGACTGCATTACTCTGGAGCTGGCCTATGGACCGCTTCATTCCATTACGGCGGAGATTTCCGCTCCGGATGGCTTTAATGTGTCAGTGATCAGTGAGTACTGCATCACTATGACAAAACCGGTGCGCACCGAATCAGGAGCTTGTGCGGGGCTCGTATTCGACCGGAAGTACGGAAATCGCTGCAGCGACTACGCTGAGTTCCGCGAGTCGGTGTCTTCGGATCCGGAGCTGCCGCTGCGCTACGGCTACTATGTTCCCCAGACCTTGCAGGAAAAGAAGCCTCTCATCCTCTGGCTTCACGGCGCGGGTGAGGGTGGATCTGAGACAAAGATCGCTTATATGGGAAACAAGGTGACCTCTATGATCACGCCGGAAATTCAGGAACTCTTTGACGGCGCGTACCTGCTGGTGCCCCAGTGTCCGACCATGTGGCTGGACGACGGGTCCCATAAGTACGGCAGCACTGGCAGGAGCATGTATATCCGGGCGCTGAAAGCGGTAATTGATGAGTTTATCAGCAAAAACCCGGGAATCGACCGGGACCGGATCTATATCGGCGGCGATTCCAACGGAGGATTCATGACCGTCCGGATGTGCATCGATTATCCCGGATTCTTTGCTGCGGCGTTCCCTGTCTGTGAAGCGCTCTATGACAATACAATTTCGGATGCGCAGATCCGTGAGCTGGCAAAGCTTCCGATGTGGTTCATTCATTCCAGGAATGACCCGGTGGTCATTCCGGCAGAGACGGCGGATGCGACTTATCAGAGACTGAAAGCAGCTGGCGCGAAGAATCTGCATTTCAGTTTTTTCGACTGCATCGTGGACCGGCATGAAGGGTGGAAAAATCCGGACGGGACGCCTTTTGAATATATCGGCCATTTTGCATGGATCCCGCTCTTTAACCGGGATTGCAATTTTGACTATGACGGCAGTCCTGTGATGCTGGACGGCAGGCAGGCGGACGTATTTGACTGGCTCGCGCGGCAGCGAAGACAGTAACAAAAGAGCACCGGACGGGAAATGCGGGAACATGTACCCGGCATGCCGGTTTACGGCTCCTCAACCGCCGGAATATAAACCGTGACCGTCGTTCCCCCGCCCCCGGGCTGCTGACGCAGGAGAGGCCGAGGGATCGAGCTCCCAATGGGCGCAGACGCGGTCCTCAAAGCGCATGTTCTGGATATCGACATAGAGCTGCGCGTGCCGGATCTCGTTCTTGATGACATTGGTTCTGGTATTGGAGTAGGGATAATCATTCTCCACGTAGAGGCGGATCTGGTCGACGCCGGACCACTGCAGCCAGCGAAAGAGCTTATTCCTCATACGAATGCCTCTTCCGGTATTCCTTGGGCGACAGCCCGACCTCCCGGGTGAACAGCCTGACAAAATATTTTCCGTCTCCGTAGCCGACGGCGTTGGCAATTTCATAGAACTTGCGGCCGGTACCTGCGAGAAGCTCCTTGGCACGGTGAGCTCGCATAATCCTGCGCCGTCTGACGCAGAATGTCCCACAGCCCGGAGAGCGTTTCCTGACGGACCGCGGTGTACAGCAGGGAATCCGTCTGCTCGGTGATGGGCCGGACGCCCCGGCTCTCGGCGGCATATAAAAATAAGAACATAATCTGACAGTACAGGCGGCGCAGATATTCGGGCGAGGGTTTTGCCTGACTTTATCCGAATAACCGCTCAGAAAAATAAACTGGCACTCAGGCAAAAACTTCCGGATGGCGGCGGCCATTTCCAGCCCGTCCAGCCGGGTTTGTTGTCATAAAATCTCAGGATATCCGGCGTCCGTCTGAACATCAGGACGGATGCCGGATTTTTTTCGGGTGAAGCTCCGGATAGGCCCGGGCAAGCCACTGCGTACCGGCGAGCACGAGGAGAAACAGGAGGCCCCGCACGCTCACATCGAGCGCCATGCCGATCCACGCCCCGGTAAGTCCGATGCGGGGAGACAGGAGAGCGGCCGCCGGAATGCGGATGAGCCAGATGGAGAGAAGATTGATGAGGCTGGGGTACAGTGTGTTGCCGGCGCCGCGGAACACGCCGGCCGCGACGATCGAGGCGGCAAACAGAGGCTCTGCGAGCGCCTCGATGCGGAGACAGGCCGCGCCGAGTTCCACGATCTCCGGAACCGGCGTGAGGATGCCTATGAGAGAGGGTGCGAAGAGATAGAGAAGAACGCCGGTGACGCTCATGAAGCCCATGCCGAGAATGACCGCCATGACGCCCAGCTTTCTCGTCATGTCCTTTCGTCCGGCGCCGACGGACTGTCCGATGACCGTGACGGCGGCGGAGGATATGCCGTAACCGGGCATGTAGCAGAAGCTCTCGGTGGTGATGCCGAGGGAATTGGCGGCGACGGCGACCGTCCCGAGAGGGGCGATGATGCGGATGACGGCGATCTGGGCGGTGCAGAGGACGCTCTGCTCCGCCGCGACGGGAAGCGCTAAATGGAGGGCCCGGACGAGATAGGGGCGCTTCGGGAGCTTGGGATCCCCGCGGCGGAGGCGGAGCTTCGGAGAGAAGAAAAGAAGATATCCCAGAAGTATGGCCATTCCCGCAGCCTGCGCCAGCGTTGTCCCGAGCGCGGCGCCGAGAACGCCGAGACCCGCTCCGGGAAGCACGAGAGCAGAGCCGCCGAAAGGCACGGCGGTGGCATCGTAGATCAGCAGGCGGTTGAACAGCACGTCGAGCGCGCACATCAGAATCTGAACCGAGCTCGGGAAGCGCATGTTTCCGCTTGCCTGCAGCATGGAGGCCGCGATATGCGCAAGCTGCGCCACGGGCAGCGTGAATGCGAAGACGAGAAAATAGGCGGATGCATCATGAAGAATCTGCGGAGCGCCGCCGAGCCACTTCGGAAGAACGAGGTGGAGCGATGCGCCGACGGCGAGCAGCAAAAGGCCGATGAGACAGGAGGAGAGGAGACCGAGACGCACCAGCCCGCGGGCGGTGCCGTCCTTTCCGGCGCCGACGGCCTGCGCGACCTGCACGGCAAAGCCGGTGGAAACCGCGCCGACGATGCCGCCGAAAAGCCATGTCGAGGGGCCGAGAAGACCGATGGCGGCTGTGGCATCCGCACCGAGATGGCCGACCATGGAGGCGTCGATATACTGCATGATGATGCTGGTCATCTGGGCGAGAATGGCAGGAAGGGAGAGGCGCAGTATCATCTGCATCTCCTGCGTGGTGGTGAGGGGCCGCCCCTCTCTCATTTCGGCGAGGTAATCGTGCTTCATGGGAATCTGATCCTTTCAGACTGTCGTGGAACCTATTATAGCAGGAATATCTCTTTTGCATTCGGCGGAACAGGAGGCTACAATAATTATTTAAGAAAGAAGTGGGAGGAGGAAAAAGTCATGCTGCATGTGCTGTATATCGTTCTGGCGCTGCTCTGTCTGTTCTACGGCGTATGCGTCCTCCTGACAGGCTCCGGAACCTCATTTTATCTTGTCTGGATCGCGCTGGGACTGCTCTTTGCAGGCGGCGCGCTGGTACAGCGCTTTCACCTGTGGGGGAGGTTTCCGGCGGCTGTCCGGGCGGGGGTGCTGATTTCTGCCGGTGTTTTCGGCCTGACCGTTCTGATCACGTGGCTGTGTCTCCTGCCGGGCTGCTTTGCCGGGGGCGAGCCGGGGCTTGATTATCTCGTTGTTCTGGGGGCACAGGTCAGACCGACGGGTCCGAGCGGGGTGCTGCGCTATCGTCTGGACACAGCCTGTGATTACCTTGCGGAGAACCCGGACACGCTCTGCATTGTCTCCGGAGGGCAGGGGGCAAACGAGCCGGAGCCGGAGGGCGCCGCTATGAAGAAGTATCTTGTGCAGCGGGGCATTGCCGCGGAGCGGATCATCGAGGAAAACCAGTCGGGGAATACCGTGGAGAATATCCGGAACAGCAGCGCGTATTTTAACGCGGAGGAGGCCTCCGTAGGGATTGTCACCAATAATTTCCATGTGTTCCGCGGCGTCCGGATCGCCAGAAAGGCAGGCTACGGGTGGGTCTGCGGCATCGCGGCCCCCTCGGTCGGCTTTTATCTGCCAAACAACATGCTCCGCGAGACGTTCGGCATTGTAAAGGACTGGGCGGCCGGGAATCTTTGAAGAGCGGGGGAAAACAGATGATACAGGATATCGGAGAGGGCATCTTCCATAATGAATATACGTCTCGCGCCGCCGGGGGAGGAGACATTGCGGTTCTGTTCGGCAGTTCTGCTGGGAGACTTTTTGCGGGAGAAACAGAGGACGGCCGTCTGCGTTTTCCCGAGGCGGTGCAGGCGATGTCGTGTCTTGCCGGAGAAACCGGCTTTCAGTACCTCTTTTCTCTCGGAGGGGCAGGGGTCTATACACGCCTCTCCCCGGTGGGACCGGACGAGGCGGAACGGCTCTTGGCCCTCGGCTTTAGGGAGCGGCCTCTCCGGGTTCTTCGGAGCGTGTCTCCCCGGGAGCTTTGCTTTGCCGCAGAAACGGCGTATCAGTTGTTCTGGTGGTATATGGATAATCGCCACTGCGGCCGGTGTGGCTCGAAAATGAGCGTCGGAACAAAGCTCCGCACCATGAACTGCCCGGCGTGCGGACATGTGGTTTTTCCGAAGATCATGCCGGCAGTGATCGTGGGCGTCGTCGACGGCAGCCGCATCCTGATGACGCGGTACGCCGGCAGGGAATATAAGGGAAACGCCCTGATCGCGGGCTTCTGTGAGATCGGGGAGACGGCCGAGGACACCGTGCGCCGGGAGGTGATGGAGGAGGCCGGGATCCGTGTCCGGAACATCCGCTATTACAAATCGCAGCCGTGGGGCTTTGACTCGGATCTGCTGCTGGGCTTTTTTTGTGAGCTGGACGGGGACCGCACGATCCGGATGGACAGCGCCGAACTCGCGCAGGCCGAGTGGGTGGAGCGGCAGGCTATCACCGAAGAATTTCAGAACATGAGCCTTACCAATGAAATGATCTGCCGTTTCCGGGAGGGGACGTTCTGAGCGGAGAGAGGAGACGGACAGAATGAAACTGCGCATTGCACTGCTTCAGCTCCTGCCCGGGGCGGACGAGGACCAGGCGCTGGAAAAGGGAAAGAGCGCCTGTGCGGAGGCGAAACGTCTGGGGGCCGATATCGCACTTTTCCCGGAGATGTGGAGCAGCGGCTATGTCATTCCGCAGGAGCCGTCGGAGAGACTGTGCCGGAGCGTTCCGGCGGACGGGCGCTTTGTCACGGAATTCGGGGAACTGGCGGCCCGGCTCGATATGGCAGTCGCGATCACCTATCTTGAGCACCGTGAGCCGGCGCCGCGCAATGCGCTCGCGCTTTTTGACCGCCGCGGGAGACGGGTGCTGGACTATGCCAAGGTTCATACCTGCGTCTTTGCCTCCGAGGCGGGCCTTGCTCCCGGGGAGGATTTTTATGCCGCAGAGCTGGACACCGCGGTCGGCCGGGTGCAGGTCGGCGCGATGATATGCTTTGACCGGGAGTTTCCCGAAAGTGCGCGGATCCTCATGCTGAAAGGGGCGGAGCTCATTCTGGTTCCCAATGCGTGTCCCATGGAGATCAACCGGCTCTCCCAGCTCCGGGGGCGGGCCTATGAAAACATGCTGGCGATCGCGACCTGTAATTATCCGGCGGGGACGCCCGACTGCAACGGCCATTCGACCGTGTTTGACGGCGTGGCTTATCTTCCGGGACAGCCGGATTCGCGCGATACAAAAATAATAGAGGCCGATGAGAAAGAGGGGATTTTCATGGCGGAGCTCGATCTCGATCAGCTCCGTGCCTACCGCAGGCGGGAGGTGCAGGGAAACGCCTATCGCAGACCGGATCGCTACGGCCTCTTGACGGAGCGGCGCTGTGAGGAACCATTTCTGCGTCCGGACTCTCGGCGGTGACGGGAAACGCCTCGCGGGGCGGTTCGAGCCCAGAGCGGACCCGGACCGGAGATTTCCCATGAAACTTGTACAAATATATTCTATACTATTTATAAACGGCGCAGATGTGCCTTTTAAAACTGTAAGAATCGTTATAGAATGCTGCGTAAGACGGCGGCGCGGGGAAGTGCGGATAGATTCATGACCACAGGAACGAGCGGGAGAAAAAAGCGCAGACCGAAAGCGCTGCGGAGGCGGAGAACGCGCGCTGTCTCCGGCGGCGTGAGGACAGCGGGAATACGCAGGCTCCCGGTGCTTCTCCTTGCGCTGTCAGGGCTGCTGAATCTTGCGGCGTGGTCCTCCGTTCCGTTCTGCGACTGGTATCAGTGCCGGATTTTTCCGCTTTGGGTCGGGAGCCTCGGACGGCTGACCGGCCTTGCTCCGTTTTCTGTGGGAGAGGTGATGCTCACGGCGGGAGCGCTCTGGTGTGCGGCAGGAGCGGCGCTTGCCGCCGCGGGAGGAATCCGCGCCCTGTCGGGGTTGTTCCGCCGTCGGCGGACGGGGCGGGACGGCCATTCTGGTCCGTCGCCTGTCGGGAGGTCATCGGCTGAGGTGTCGTCGGCTGAGAAGTTCCCGGCCGGCAAAATTTCGCCCGGGAAGTCTCGCCTCGGATTGTGGCGGCCCGCCGCCGTTTTTTGCAGAATATCATTGTGGCTCGTGTCGGTCGTCGTTCTGATTATGACGCTGAACTGCTTCATCGTATATCATGCATCCGGGTTTTCGCTCGGCGATCCGGCCGCGGCAGAAGCGGAGACGGAGGACGGCGCAGACACGGCGGAATCGCTCCGACAGCTCCGGAATTATATTGCGGAGCAGTCGAACCGACTTGCAGAGATTGTGCCGCGCGATGCGGCCGGAGAGGTTCTGCTCGGGGAGGACGCCTCCGCGGAGGCGATCTGCTGTCTTCGACGTCTGGCGGAGAACCGGAAGATACCGCAGCTTCAGGGATTTTATCCCCGGCCCAAGGGCATGGCGTACTCGCACCTTATGAGTCAGGCCGAAATGCAGGGCTATTATTTTCCGTTTTCGATGGAGGCGAATTACAACCTCGATATGACGGTCATGCACGTTCCGTTTACCTTATGCCATGAGCTGGCGCACCTTAAGGGGTATATGAGGGAGGACGACTGCAATATGATCGGCTTTTTTGCCTGCTTGGAAAGCGGGGACCCGGCGTTCCGGTACAGCGGGTGGCTGGGCATCCTGAATTATGTGGACAACGCCTACTACGAGTCGATCGGGAGAAACCGGGCGCGCTACGCGGAGCAGCCGGCAATCTCGAAGCAGGTGCGCAGGGATCAGGAGTTTCTGCGGGAGGATGTCCGGGCGGCGGTCGAGGAGAGCGCCGTCATCGACACGGAGACATTGCAGTCAGCCAATGAGACACTGTCGGACGCTTCGATGAAAGCAAACGGTATAGCAGAAGGACGGGGCAGCTACGCTCTGGTGGTTGTCCATCTTCTGGAATGGTGGCAGGAAAAGCAGGCGGCGCAGTGAGGCGGCAGAGCGGAAAAGGAACGCGGCGACAGCCCCTCCGGGGAGCTTTCAACGTGGAGGAGTAGTGTGAAAAATCACGCTGATGCGATGATTTTTGCGCACGGCAATTTGTGCCGAAGCCCAAAGTGCCCCTGATCGCAGCTGTAAAACCGCCTGCGCGTATTTTACAGCGCGTGCCTCGCTGGGGGACGCTTCGGCATGGAGGAGGATATGGCAGTGAATCAGGGGGGAGACCGGAGACGCTCTGACGTCGGACGGCAGACAAATCTCGGAAGTCTCATAGAGCTGTCGGATGTGCTGAACAAGCCGCAGGAAGCGCTTCTGTTTGACACTAACGTGATCACCATGCCGGTGCGGCCGCACTGGCACTATTATATGGAAATCATTTATATGCTGCGCGGCGGGATGATCGTGGAGAGCGACGGCGTGACGCAGCTTGTCCGTGCCGGTGATTTCTACATGGTGCGTCCGGAGGTTGTGCACTGCTTTTTTCAGAATGAAGAGCGGAGGGCGGTATGTGAGATTCTGAAATTTGATGTGAGCCGGCTTCATTCCGGAAACAGCTATGTTCCGAAAATGGATGTGATCCTGCGCAAGGCGGGCAATGAGCAGCATGCGCCGATGTATTTCCCCAAAAAACAGATCGCGGGTCTGCGGATCGGCGACACCATGGCGAGAATACGGGAGGAGCTGGAAAATAAGGAATACGGCTATGATCTGATGGTGCAGAGCCTCATCTCCATGATCATGACGGAAATCGTCCGCCTCTGGAGAGAAAAAGGAATCAATCTGGATGTGGCCATCGCCGAGGATACCGAGGGAATTTCGATTCACAATATCACGGCGTATATTGACAACCATGCCGGAGAGGATCTGCGGGTGGAACAGCTTGCGGGGCTGTGCAGCATGAGCTACTCTTATTTTGCCCGCAGCTTTCACAGCCTGTACGGCCGCTCGTGCAAGGAGTATATCGAGCATATCCGGATCAGCAAGGCGGAGGACCTGCTTCTGTTTACCAACTGTGATCTGAGCTATATCAGTCAGGAGACGGGATTTGCAGACAGCAGCCATCTGATCAAGACATTCCGCCGGCTCAAGGGGGTCACGCCGAAGCAGTACAAGACGGGGAAGCGCGTGCAGTAGGCGCGCTTCGCCCTGCGGCGCTCCGTCCACGCCGCATTACCGCCCTGCGGCGCTCCGTCCACGCCGCATTACCGCCCTGCGGCGCTCCGTCCACGCCGCATCACCGCCCTGCGGCGCTCCGTCCACGCCGCATTACCGCCCTGCGGCGCTCGCAAACGCTGGCGCGTTTTCTCGCTCCGGGGCTGCGCCCCATGCTTTTTGCACGCGAAAGAACCGCTTACATGCAGGCATGACGCGGATTCTTCCGGTGCAAAAACCGCAGGGCTTGGCTTTCGTGATATAATTACCTGACTGTAAGCTCTGTCCGTGGAGGTGGAGGTTGTCTATGAAGCTGATCAGCGCGGTGGTGCCCTGTTATAATGAAGAGGAGAATGTACGTTATTTCTATGACGAGTTCATTCGGAACCGTCCCTTTTTTGAGGAGAATGGGCTTGGCTACGAGCTGATCTATGTGGACGACGGTTCTCTTGACGGGACGGCGGCCGAGGTGAAAAAGCTGGCGGCCGAGGACGGCGCGGTCCATCTGATCTCCTTTTCGCGCAACTTCGGGAAAGAGGCGGCTATGTACGCCGGAATGCAGAGCTCCAAGGGCGACTACGTGGCGATCATGGACGCGGATCTGCAGGATCCGCCGTCACTCTTGCCGGAGCTCTACGGCTATCTCATGGAGGGCTATGATACGGCGGCGACGCGGCGCACCACAAGAACGGGCGAGCCGAAGCTCCGCTCGTGGTTTGCGCGCCGCTTCTACCGGCTCATCAACCGCTGGTCGCAGACCGAAATTGTCGACGGCGCCCGCGATTACCGGCTCATGAGCCGTCAGGTCGTGGATGCGATTCTCTCCATGACGGAATACTGCCGCTTTTCCAAGGGGATTTTCAGCTGGGTCGGCTTTCGGACGAAATGGGTGGAGTACGAGAACATTGAGAGGGTGAAAGGGCAAACAAAGTGGAATTTCTGGAGCCTTTTCAAATATGCCGTCGACGGTATTGTGGGCTTTTCCGCGGCGCCCCTACGGATCGCCTCCGTCACCGGCGTGCTGTTCTGTGCCGCCTCGGTGCTGATGATCCTGCTGACCATTGTCCGCAAGCTGGTGTTCGGCGATCCGACCAGCGGCTGGCCGTCTCTTGTGTGTATTATTCTGCTGGTCAGCGGCGTGCAGATGCTGTGCCTCGGAGCGGTCGGCCAGTATCTTGAAAAAACCTATCTCGAGGTAAAGCACCGGCCGATCTACATTGTAAAAGAGACGCTGTGAGGGGAGATAGTGTGAAAAATCACGCTGATGCGCTGATTTGATCCGTGAGCGAAAAGTGCAGTTGCGTAGTGGGACGGCACGAGACGCGAAGCGGCTCGGCAGCCTGCGCGCCGGCGCAGGGTGCTTTTACGGCGCGTGCCTCGCTGAGGAACGCTTCGGCATGGAGGATTATTGCGGTACATGAATACAGGCAGGCCGTCAAAACGGGAATCGCTCCGGAGAATACTTGCGCTGCAGATGGACCTTGTAGGGCTCCTGCTGCAGACGGCGCTGTATGCGTGGATCTGGTTTGATTCCTATTATCCGCTGGTGCGGCTGAAACTGAAATTTTACGTAAAGGGGCATATCCTGATCCTGCTGATCTATTTTTTCCTGCTTCTTTTCCTGACGCGGACCTATGAGGGAAATAAGATCGGCTATCTCAAGCCCTTTGACGTGATTTTGTCGCAGATTTTTTCACTCGCGGCGGTCGATGTGATTTCCTATTTCCAGATTTCCCTGATGCGGAACTGGGTTGTGCCGCAGGTACCCATGTGGAAGCTGTTGGCGCTGCAGTGCGTGCTGGCCGTGCTCTGGGTCAACATCAGTGATTTTGTGTACAAGCGGGTGTTTCCGCCCCGGGACATGCTGCTCGTCTACGGGGAGCGGCCGATCGAGGATATCATGGCGAAATTTGCGGGCCGCCCGGATAAATACCGGATTACGGCGTGCATGAATATTTCGGAGGGAATCGAGGCGGTCGAAAAAAAGGCAGAGGCATTCGGAACCGTCGTTCTGTGGGATATCCCGACCATGGACCGGAACCGGCTGATGAAGTACTGCTACGGACATGCCATCCGCATGTATGTGATGCCCAAGATACCGGATGTGCTGATGCGCGGCTCGGCCCAGATCCATCTGTCGGACACGCCTCTGTATATGACCCGGGAATATGCGCTGAGCTTTGAGCAGCGCTTCTGGAAGCGGGCGATCGATCTTGTCGGCGCGGTGCTCCTGCTGATTCTCAGCTCGCCCGTTTTTCTTATCACGGCGCTCGCGATCTATTTTTATGACCGCGGGCCGGTGTTTTACCGGCAGACTCGCTGCACGCAGGGGATGAAAGAATTTCGCATCATCAAATTCCGCAGCATGCGCGTGGATGCCGAAAAGGACGGCGTGGCACGCCTTGCCGCGCAGAATGACGACAGGATCACGCCGGTGGGACGCTTTATCCGCACCTGCCGGATCGATGAACTGCCGCAGCTTTTCAATGTCCTGCGGGGGGAAATGAGCTTTATCGGGCCCCGGCCGGAGCGCCCGCAGATCATCCGGCAGTATATGGAGGAGATGCCCGAGTTTGCGTTTCGGACCCGCGTCAAGGCGGGACTTGCCGGCTATGCGCAGATCTACGGCAAATACAATACGACGCCCTATGACAAGCTGAAGCTGGATCTCACATACATACAGAACTATTCAGTCGGCCTCGATCTGAAGCTCATGCTCCTTACGCTCAAGATTCTGGTGCAGCCGGAAAGTACGGAGGGCGTCGGCGAGGGTCAGACCACGGCGATGAAAAATGACGAGACATAATCTGCGATACGGAACCGAAGAACTGAATCAGCGCGTCCGCTATCTCCGGGTGCTGCACGGCCTCTGGCTCGTGCCGGCCGGGGCGGGGTTCGGGGCGCTTCTGTGCTTTCTTGCCTATTTTCTTGTGACGACGGTTTTTTCGGGCGTCCGCGAATACGAATATGTGTCGAAGCTGTATGTGGAATATGCGGTGAATGAGGACACGCAGACGGCCTACGACTATTATAACGGCTGGACGTGGACGGATCTTCTGACGGCGAATCCGGCGATTTCAGACACCATCGAGGAAAATCTCCCGGAGGGGGCCAGCCTTGACACGGTGCGGGAGGAGGTCAAGGCGGCGATCCTGTCGGACATCCGCGTGATGACCGTTACGGTGACAGATCATTCCCCTGCGCGGGCCGAGGCGATCGGTGCGGCGGTGAATTCCGCGCTTGAGCACTTCGGAGCAGGGGCAAAGGAATTTGACCGGATCACGGTAATGTCGGTGCGCGGCCCGTCGATGCTCGTGTACTCGAACCGGACGAAAAACGCGATTCTGCTCGGACTGTTCCTCGGCGCGCTCACGGGCGCCGGCGTTCTGCTCCTGCGGGAGACGGTGAACGACGCGGTCTATGTCCCGGAGGATGCGGAGCGGCGCTATGGCGTGCCGGTGCTCGGACTTCTTTGCGCCAAGGAGGGGCAGAGCCTCACGGCGGAGTGGGAGAGAGAGATTGCGGCGAACCTCGCCCGCTTGAAAGAGTGCGGTGAGAACGGCCGGCCGCCGGTTCTGGTTCGTCTCCCGGCCTTTTCCTCCGGGAGCGGCGCTTCGGGAGGCCGGAGCGAAGCTGCGGGCAGGAGACCGGCGGGAACGGAGGAAACAGGAACAGCTCTCCCGGAGCTTCGCGCTGATGAGTATGCGGCGCTTCGGGAGGCCGGAGCGGTGGTTCTGGCGCTTCCTTTCGGGGTGCGCTGCGGTGCGGCGGCGGATCACCTTTTCAGCGTGCTGCGGCAACAGGGCTGTCCGGTGCAGGCGATTGCGCTAGATCGTGCAGATATGAAATTTATTCACCGGTATTATCGTTGCTGCCGCGGCAGTCTGCGGCGGTCTGCGGGAACGGATACGGAAAACGGAGCGGTCAAAGGAGAGCGGGTCGGGAATGAGAATACAGGTTCTGGTGGCGGCGGTTGAGGAAAATGTCGTTATGCTCTCGGAGCACATGAATTTGTCCACGGAGGCGATCATCTGCAATCAGTGCCGTGAGTATTCCTATCAGGAGTATGTGCACCGGGGCCGGAAAGTCCGGGCCTTTTCCTTTGCGGAGCGGGGCGTCGGCCTCAACCGGAACAATGCGCTGATGCGGGCGGACACTGAACTGTGTGCCTTTGCCGACGAGGACATCGTGTATGACGACGACTACGAGGAGAAGATTCTGCGGGAATTTGAGAGGAATCCGCAGGCAGATGTGCTGATGTTCAACGTACAGGCGACCGAGCACCGGCGCACCTACGAGAACATCCGCCATAAGAGAGTCCGCTGGTACAATTACGGGCGCTATCCCACGTACAGCATGTGTGCGCGGGTGGATCGGCTGCACCGGGCGAACGTGAGCTTTTCCCTGCTCTTCGGGGGCGGCGCGAAGTACAGCAACGGCGAGGATTCGCTGTTCATTCACGACTGTCTGAAAAAGGGGCTTCGGATCTATGCAGTGCCGGTGAGCATCGGGCATGAGAGGAAGCGGAGCGAGGACGAGGAATCGACGTGGTTCAAGGGATATAATGAGAAATTCTTTTATGACCGCGGGGTGCTGTACCATTTCCTCTATGGCGTGATGGCGCGGCCGTTCGCGCTGCTTTTCCTGCTGCGCAAGCGCCGGCGGATGTGCCGTGAGATTCCGCTTCTTTCCTGCTACCGGCTGATGAAAAAGGGGATTCGGGAGCAATGATTGTTTATCTCATCGTCACAGGACTGGCGCTGCTTCTGGCGTCTCAGGTGCGGCGGCGCGCGCCGCTGGAATATGCTGCGCCGGCGTCCCGCTGCGGTCTCCGCCTCCGGGGCGGGATCTCGAGGCAGGACGCGCTCTCCCGGCTCTGCCTTGCGCTGCTCTTTTCTGTGTTGGTGATCCCGGAGGCGCTGCGCGTCAACACGGGCAATGATTACGCCAAATATGTCGATTTCTTTCACAATATCGACAGCGGGGCCTATGATTATGTAGCGACGGAGTTCGGCTTCAACGCGGTGGTGAGAGCGATTTATTCTCTCTCTGGCTTTGAGAACTATCTGCTGGTCTTCGCCGTGTTTGCGGCGCTGACGGCCGGCTTCTTCCTGCTGGCGATGCGGGAGCAGGCGGAGAATTTTCCGCTCACGTTCTTTCTTTTTATGATGTTCGGCTATTATTTTCAGAGCTACAACACCGTGCGCTATTATTTTGTGCTGGCCGTGGTGCTCTGGGCGCTGCGCTTTCTGCTGGACGGCAGAATTGCTTATTTCGTGCTGGTGGTGCTCGCGGCGGCGTCCTTTCACAAATCGGTGCTGATCGTTCTGGTGCTGTACCCGCTGGCTCTCCTGCCGTGGCGGACGTGGATGCTGTGGGCGCTTGCACTTCTCGGCGGCGCGGTATACGCGACAAAGGGCTTCTGGCTTGCCGTCGCAGTGAAGCTCTATCCCTCCTATGCGGGGACGGAGTTTCTTGCGAGCGGAGGAATCAGCTGGAGCAATGTTGTCCGCTGCGCGGCGGTCATCGGCTTTGCATGGCTCCTGCGCGGTCGGGAAAATGCTCCGGCGGTGTTTTCGGCGGCTCTGCGTTTTCGGCGGAACCGGTTTTATTATTACTGTGAGATCGAGGCGCTTTTTCTTTATGTATTCGCCTCCTTTATCCCGTTTATCTCGCGGATCGGCTATTACCTGACCATCACCCAGATATTCTTTCTCCCGGAGCTCCTTTGCAGCATGCCGGAGGGGACGGCGGCGGAGCGACGTCGGAAAAAGGCTGCGGCGGCGCTGGTCGTCGCGGCGGCGCTGCTGTATTTTGTGATGCTGCTTCGCAAAATGCCGGACGAGACGATCAAGCTCCTGCCGTATAAGAGCTTCCTTTTTCATGAGATGCCGGCGATCTGGTCGGATGTGAACCGGTGACCGCGGCAATGAGAGATTTGTGATGAATCCTTTTTTCAGCATTATCGTGGTGAGCTTCAATCCCGGAGACCGTCTGCGCACGACGCTGCAGAGCATCCGGGAGCAGAGCTTCGCCGATTATGAGGTGATCGTCAAGGACGGAAAGTCCTCGGACGGCTCGCTTGCGTCCATTCCGGAGGATGCCAGAATCCGCGTCATTTCCGGCAGGGATTGCGGGATCTATGACGCGATGAACGAGGCGGTCCGCAGGGCGGAGGGAGAGTACCTTTACTTTCTCAACTGCGGCGATCACCTGTATGACAGGGAGGTGCTCCGGCGGGTGCATGATGCCATCGTCCGGCGGAAAGAACGCCCGGCGCCGCAGCTGTTTTACGGGGATATTTATGAGAGACTGACCGGACAGATCGCGGCGGCGAGCCCGGTGATGGACGATTTTGCCTGCTACCGCAATCTCCCCTGCCATCAGGCCTGCTTTTACAGCCGCGCGCTCTTCGCGGACAGAGGCTTCGACACGGATCTCCGGGTACGGGCGGATTACGAACATTTTCTGTACTGCCGGTACCGCGCGGGAGCGGAGCTGACGGCGCTTCCGATGGTGATCGCGGATTACGAGGGGGGCGGCTTTTCGGAGACGCGGGAAAACCGCAGGCTCTCGGCAAAGGAGCACCGCCTTGTCACCGCGCTGTACCTGCCGCTCAGAAGCCGGATTTTGTTCCGACTGTATATGATTTTCACGCTGCAGCCGCTCCGCGAGAAGTTCTCCCGCGGCAAATACACGGCGGCGCTCTATCATGGACTGAAAAACCGCCTGTACCGGCGCGGGACATCAGATGGGAATATATGAGAATACTTTGGCTTTGCAACATCATGCTGCCAGCATTCGCGAAAGCAGAGGGACTTCCGTACAGCTGTCGCGAGGGCTGGCTCAGCGGGAGCTTTGAACGGCTGCGCAGGGAACAGAAAGTTTATCGCGAAAACGGGGAGCAGGATGCGCTTCTGAATATTGATCTGGGAGTGTGCTTTCCAGTTCCGGAGACGCTCGGAGACTGCCGCAGAGAACTGGAGGGCGTGGTTTTTTACGGCTTTCAGGAAAATCTGGAGCATCCGGAGGTATACGACCGCTCGCTGGAGCTGCGCTTTGCGGGGATCCTTGCGGATTTCCGGCCGGATATCGTACACATTTTCGGCACGGAGTTTCCGCATACGCTGGCGATGGTGCGGGCGTTCCGCAATCCGACGCGCACGCTGATCGGAATACAGGGAATGTGCGGCAGCATTGCAGAGCGCTATATGGCGGATCTCCCGTACCGGGTGCAGCGGGGCGCAACGTTTCGCGACCGCGTGCGCAGGGATTCTCTGCGGGAGCAGCAGCACAAGTTCCGTGTGCGCGCCCGCATGGAGGAACAGGCGCTCGCGCATACTGCGCACATCACCGGGCGGACGGGCTTTGACCGTGCGGCCGCGGGGGAGATCAATCCCGACGCGGTGTACCACATGATGAACGAGACGCTGCGGAATGATTTTTATTCCGGGGAATGGGATCCGGCGCATATCGAGCCGCACAGCATTTTTCTGAGTCAGGGCGATTATCCGCTCAAGGGCTTTCACTACATGCTGGAGGCGATGCCGTCGATTCTGCGCGCGTTTCCGGACGCAAAGCTCTATGTCTCCGGGAACTCCATCATCGGCGGGGTGGGGGGCCGGCTCCGGGAAAAGAAGAGGGTTCCTCTGCCGCTTCGGATCACGGCCTACGGCAGGTATCTCCGGAAGCTGATCCGGAAAAACCGGCTCGGCGGTCATGTGATCATGCTGGGGCGGCTTGACGCACAGCAGATGAAAGAGCAGTTTCTCCGGTCGCATGTGTTCGTCTGCGCCTCGATCATGGAGAACTCACCCAATTCGCTGTGTGAGGCGATGCTGCTGGGCGTGCCCTGCGTGGCGGCCAAGGTGGGCGGCGTGCCGGATCTTCTTTCCGACGGTGAGGACGGCATCCTCTTTCCGGGCGGGAAGTACGATGAGCTGGCGGAGGGCGTGAAAGCGCTGTTCTATGACGATGAACTGGCACGGACGCTGGGAACCCATGCGCGCCGGACGGCGCAGGTGACGCACAATCCGGACACCAATTTCAAGAGGCTGCTTTCGATTTACCGTTCGATCATGGGAACGCCGGCCCGCGGCTGAGGCGCGCCGGAGTCTGCGGGGGAGCTATGCGGTTTACCTTTGTCTCCAACTATATCAATCATCATCAGATCCCTTTCGCCGAGGCGATGCTCGCGGAGCCGGACGTGGATTTCTGCTTTATCCAGACCATGCCCATGGAGGAGGAGCGGATCCGGATGGGCTGGGCGGCGGAGACTTCGGCGCTTCCGTACGTGCTGTGCCTCTATGAGGACGAGGCGGCGGCCCGGACAAGGATCATGGAGAGTGATATGGTGCTGTTTGGCTGGACGGATCGCTTTGACCTTGCGGCAGAGAGACTGGCTGCCGGGCTTCCGCTGCTCCGCGTGAGCGAGCGCATCTACAAGGAGGGACAGTGGAAGGCGGCTTCGCCCCGGGGGCTGCTTGCGAAATACCGGGAGCATACGAAATACCGGAGGAGCGACTGCTGGATGCTGTGCGCCGGGGCCTATGCGGCGTCGGATTTTGCGCTGATCCGGAGCTACCCCGGCAAATGCTTCCGCTGGGGCTACTTTCCAAAGCTCCGGCATTATGCGGAGGGCGCTTTGGAGGAATATAAAAAGCGGGACGCGGAGGGGACGCTGCGGCTCCTCTTCGCAGGGCGCTTCGTGCCGGGCTACAAGCATCCGGAATTTGCCTTGCATCTGGCGGAGCGTCTCCGTGAGAGAGGAGTCCGCTTCCGTCTTGATATGATCGGCGGCGGCGAGATGGAGGAGGAGCTCCGGGAATACGCGGAGCAAAGACGGCTCTGCGCGCCGCGGGGCTCCGCCGCGAACGTTCCGGCAAAGAGAGTCCTGGCGGAGGGCGCCGCGGCGCGCCGGCGCGGAGGAGCGCAGGCAGACCCTCCGGATGCGGAGGATTTCCCGGTTGTTTTTCGCGGCTTTCTTTCGCCGGACGAGGTGCGCGCTTTCATGGAGCGGGCGCAGGTGTTTCTCTTTCCCAGCAATCATCTTGAGGGCTGGGGCGCGGTCCTGAACGAGGCGATGAACAGCGGCTGCGCGGTGGTCGCCGGGGCGGAGGCCGGCGCTTCGCCCTATCTCATCCGCCACGGAGAGAACGGCCTCCTGTTTGCCGGGGAGGACGAGCGGGACTTTATCCGCAAGGCGCTGTGGCTGACGGAGGATCCGGAGCGTGTGCGGCGTCTCGGCCGGGCGGCCGAGGAGACGATACGGACGCTCTGGAATGCGGAGACGGCGGCGCGGGAGCTGCTCCGTTTCACGCGGTATATTCTCGCCTGCCGCGCGGAGGAGAAACCGGTTCTGCCGAAGGGCTGGGATCCGCCGCGGGAGGGCCCGATGAGCCCTGCACCGCGGCTTCGTCCCTTTGTCCGGCCGAAAGAGGAATGGTGATTGCCATGAACGTGAGAGGAACGAAAGAGATGCTGATCCGGATTGCACTCCTTTTTGCCGGGCTTGTCGTCGCGTATTTCGGCGTCACCCTTTTTCTTCTGTCTGATTTGGGGCGGATCCGTCTAACGTGCTGATTCAGGGACTCTTCCGGAGCCTTAGCGCCGCGGAGGTTCCCTTTCTGACGCACGGCATCACGCATATCCGACGCGGGGATCGAGACGAACGATCTGGCGGCGGTTGTGCTGAGCGATGTGATGCACCGGCGCTTCCGCATGGTGCGCATCGCTACGGACGTCGCCTTTGTGCTGGCTGAGGCGCATCATGAAAACAGAGAGAGGCTGAGGATGGAAGCTCCCCTTATTTCGGTTGTCATACCGGTTTACAATTCAGAAGCGTTCCTGCGCCGCAGCGTCGGCTCGGTGCAGCGCCAGAGCTATGAGCGGCTCGAGATTCTTTTAGTGGACGACGGCTCTGCGGACGGCTCCTATGCGCTGATGCGGTCGATGGCGGAGGCGGATGAGAGGATCCGCATATTTCATAAGGAGAACGGCGGGGCGTCCAGTGCAAGAAATCTGGGAGTGGCAAAGGCGCGCGGTGATCTGATCGGCTTTGTTGATTCGGACGACTGGATTGAGCCGGACATGATCGAGAGCCTTGTGGAGGCGTGGCTCCGGCAGCAGGCGGCGGGGGGCGGCGCTTCTGCCGGGGCAGCGCCGGAGGACGCCGCACCCGGCGGGAATATGACGGGCGGCGGTGCTGTGAAAGGCGGCGGAACAGGCGGCAGTCTGCCGTTTCTGGTGCAGACGGGGCGCATGGAGGAGGATGAGAGCGGGCACAGGCTCCCGGACGTGCTCCCTCCGCAGACACAGGAGAGGCGGATATCACCCGAAGAATTTATGCGGAGTCTTCTGCTCTATACCGGAGATGCCTCCTACTGCACAAAGCTGACGCCGCGGGCGCTGCTCCTTGCGCATCCCTTTCCCGAGGGAACGCTGGGGGAGGACTTCCGTCTTCATATGGAGATGCTGCCTGATACGGAGGGCGTGCTTCTTATTCCGAAAACCGGCTATCACGTGGTGCACCGCGCGGGATCGGCAACCCGGCGGGCGAATGCGGGACAGTTTTCAAGGGCCTATATCGATATCGTCCGGCAGGCCGATTATGTGGAGGATGAGGTCGTGAAAAAATATCCGGCGCTCCGCGCGGCGGCCCGGCGTTTCGGTCTTTATGAGCGGATGGACTACATGCTGCACGTGCCGATTGGGGACATGCACGTCGGCAATGCATTTTATGTGGAGACGCTGCGGTATCTGCGCTCGCATTTTGCCGATACGCTGTTCATTCCGGTGCTCACGGTGAAAAACCGTTTGTATCTTGCGCTGTTTACGCTGTGCCCTCGCCTTGCGCGGAACGTGCACCGGCGGCTCCGGCGGGCGGGGTGATCCTGCCTTGCGCGCTGCCCGGAACGAAGCGCCGCATCGGGGGATGCCGGCCTGATTTTCAAAGAAAATACTGGAATTATGCCATCTTCGGAACTATACTATGTATCAAATGTTTTGGTGCCAGACGTTTTGACGAAGAACAGGAGGCCGGAGATGGTGAAAAAAAAGGACATTGACTGGGGAAATCTGGATTTTGCATATCACGTCACGGACAAGCGCTACGTATCGAATTTTACGGACGGAGCGTGGGACGGAGGCGCGCTGATCAGCGACGACAAGATCGTCATGAGCGAGGATGCGGGCGTTCTGCAGTATTCCCAGTCCGTCTTCGAGGGCCTCAAAGCGTATACGACGGAGGACGGTCACGTCGTCTGCTTCCGCCCGGATCTCAACGCGCAGCGGATGTATGATTCCGCGCTGCGGCTGGAGATGCCGCCGTTCCCGCAGGACCGCTTTGTTGACGCGGTGAAGCAGGTCGTCGCGGCGAACGAGGCGTGGGTTCCGCCCTACGGGAGCGGCGCGTCGCTGTACATTCGCCCGTATATGTTCGGCATCAGCCCGGTGATCGGCGTGAAGCCGGCGGAGGATTACCAATTCCGCATCTTCACGACGCCGGTGGGCCCCTACTTTAAGGGCGGCGCAAAGCCGATTGACATCAAGGTGTCCGACTATGACCGCGCCGCGCCCCGTGGAACAGGAAACATCAAGGCCGGCCTGAACTATGCCATGAGCCTGCACGCCATCGTGGAGGCCCATAAAGAGGGCTTTGCGGAGAATATTTATCTCGATCCGGCGACCCGCACCAAGATTGAGGAGACCGGCGGCGCCAATACGATTTTTGTCGATGCGGACGGAAATCTTGTGATTCCGCGGAGCGACAGTATTCTTCCCTCTGTCACCCGCCGCTCGATTGAGGTGGTGGCGAGGGATTACCTCGGCATTCAGGTCACGGAGCGTGAGGTTTATCTGGACGAGATCGGCGCATTCCGGGAGATGGGGCTCTGCGGGACCGCAGCGGTCATCAGCCCCGTCCGCTGCATCAACGATCACGGGAAAGAGATCGTCTTTGAGGACAACAACCGCGGAGAGATGGGGCCGGTGCTGACGAAGCTGTATGATACGCTGACCGGCATTCAGCTCGGGCGCATCGAGGGCCCGGAGGGCTGGGTCGTCCCGATCTGCTGAGCGGACGGCGCCTCTGTTTTATAAGGATACAGGAGACTGCAAAAAGCAATTTATCGCCTTTTGCAGTCTCTTTTTTGTTCACATCAATAAAAATCAATAGAAATCAATAAAAAATAATAAAAAACAATTAACAACAAGAAAAATCCGTGTTACAATTTGAGCAGTGAAGCACCTGTTTTGATCGGCCTGCTGTACAGATTGAACAATACGGGGGTGCGGCGCCCGCGGAGAAGCTCCGCAGGCGGAGCGGCCGAAGCGGAGAATATGCAGAGGAGACAGAAACAGATTCTGATACGGGGGATGGCTTTCCTCGCGGCGCTGCTGCTTCCTGCCGCGGTTTTTGGGGAATGCTTTCGCGTCCGGGCGCAGGAGACACGGATCGTCTATTTTTTTTATGATAATCCCTGCGCCTCCTGCGACGAGAGCGAAAAGATCTACGAGCTGTTCCGAGAGGAATTCAGCGAGGAGGAACGCGCCGCCCTGCACTACGAGCTCCGCGCAGTGAACGTGTTCGAGCGCGCGAATTACGAGCTGTATCTCCGTTTTTGTGAGACGGCGGAGGCTGACGGAGAGCCTGCGAACCCCTCCATGGAGCTGCCGGTGCTGATCTGCGGCGATATCCGGCTTGTCGGCTATACGGCGATACGGGAGGAGCTCCGTCGCGTGATGGAGGATCCCTCATGGAGTACGGCGGTTCCGGCGGAGGAAGACACGGTGCTTTCGGGTGCTTCTTCGGACGCTTCTCCGGAGCTGCGCCAGTTCATGATAGAGCTTGACAGCATGCAGGAGGACGGCGAAACGGCGATCCTTTTTGTGACGGCATCCTGCGGGGACTGTCAAAAGGCGGAGGCGCTGCTGCGGAAATATCCGGCGCTTCCCGTGCGGGTGTTCAGCATTCTCGAGCCGGGCTGCGGCGAGGCGCTGCAGCTTCTTCTGGAGGGACAGCCGGAGGGAGAGCGTCAGGTGCCGTGTCTTTTTCTCGGAGAGGAAATCTCTTCGGGCGGCGATGCCTGCCGGGACGCCCTGCTCGCATGGAAAGGGGAATATCAGACGGCGGCAGCAAATTCCGGAAACGTAAATTCCGGCGATGCGAATCCCGGAGCCGCGCCGCGCGGCGAGGCGGAAACGACGGCCGGCATTCTGCTGCGGCGCCTGCAGAGCCGGAGCGCATCGGCGGAATCCCTGACGGAGAGCGCTGCTCCGGGGCGTGCGGCGGATATCCCGTGGTACGCGCTTCTTGCGCAGGGCGTGGCGGTCGGACTGAATCCGTGCTCTGTCTCCATGCTGCTCATGCTGTTCTCCGTGCTGCTCGCATCGGGAAAGAAGATCGTTTCCAGCGCCGTGATGTATCTTGCGGGCAAGTTTGCCGCCTACGCCCTGCTGGGCGTCGTGCTGTTCCGGGCGGCGGCCGCGCTGACCTCCGGCACGGTAGGGAGAGCGGGGAGGGCGCTTGGCATTGCGCTGGCTGTGGTCTTCGCTGTTCTGGCGGTGATGAATTTCCGGGATGCGTACTTTGCGTTCCGCAGGGATTTCGGCAGAGTGAGGATGCAGCTTCCGGCGGGCCTCCGCCGCGCGGCGCATGCGGCGATCCGCAGGCTTGCGGGGACGGAGAGACTGCTTCTTCCGGCGGCCTTTCTCCTCGGACTGGTTATTTCAGCGGGTGAATTTTTCTGCGCCGGTCAGCTATATGCGGCATCCATCCTGTCCCTTGCGAGGCGGGAGAACGGACTTACGGGAGGGGGCGCGGCGATGTTTGCTCTGTATGCGCTTGGCATCCTGCTTCCGTCCGCGGGGCTCACGGCCGTGATTGCGGCGACGGGGAGGCTTCACGGCGTCACTGCCTTTTTTGCGAAGCATGAGGCGTGGATCAAGCTTCTCACCGCAGTGCTTTTTCTGGTTTACGCAGTGATAATATCCGCGTGAGGGCGCGGTTATTATATAGAGTTTTCAGCAATCGGCACTTCATAACATAATGTAAGGGAGGACAACAAATGAGTAATCAGAAGTTGCTGAATCGTATCCTCGCCGTGACGCTTACGGGCGCTATGGCAGTGGGCCTTGCCGCCTGCGGCGGAGGGGGCGCGACAGGCGGTACGGCTCCGGCCGGGAACGACGGCGCGGTAAAGACGGCGCAGGCAGAGACGGACGGAGACGATGCAGCAGAGGATGCGTCTGCTTTGGGCGCGAGTTATGACAACCCGGACTTTTATCCGGTGGCGGACGAGCCGGTGAACCTGAGTGTGTTCACGATGTCGATGCCCAATGTCACCGATCTTTCGACCAACGATTTCACCATGTATCTTGAGAAGCTGACCGGTGTGCATCTCGAGTTCCAGACAGGCTCCCGTGACGACTGGAGAGAGAAGCTGAATCTGGCTCTTTCCTCTGGAGATTATCCGGATGTGATCCTCGGCGTGAACCCGGATCTTGCGAAGTACGGCTGTGAGGAGGGTATCATCATCCCGTTGGATGACTATTTGACGGAGGAGAATTGCCCGAACTACATGAAGATGTTCGGCGATCAGCTCGACCTGTCCCGCGAGGCGGACGGAAAGATTTATTCCCTGCTTTCGACCAACGACTGCTATCACTGCAAATACGCCGGCAAGATGTGGATCAACGCGACGTATCTGGAGGAGCTCGGCGTCGATATGCCCGGGACGACGGCGGAATTTGCCGATGTCTGCGCGAAGTTCCTTGAGAAGTATCCGACCGGCATTGCGGTCGGCGGCACCGAGGTCGGCTCGGGCTGGCATTCCTTCTTCCAGGAGTGGATGATGAACTCGTTCCTCCTGTATCCGGGCGGCTCCTATACGCTCGGCATCTATGACTATACGGCGGTCAACAAGGACGGCAAAATCGTCTGTGCGGCCACGGATGAAAGATACCGCGATTTCCTCGCCTATGCGCATGAGCTCTATGAGGCCGGCGCGATTTACGAGGGTGACTTCACTCAGACGCAGGAGCAGCTCAAGACTCTTGTCAATAACCCGGAGCAGTCCCCTGTGCTCTGCATGCCGGAGGGCACGATCTCCGATTACATCGACGTGGTGTCCAACCCCGACCTGTATAAGCAGTATGTGACGCTTCCGCCTCTCGAGGGACCGGACGGCGTGCGTCTTGCTACCTATTACAAGTATTCCGCAGTGGGCTCCGGTGCGTTCATGATTACCGACAAGTGCAAGGATCCGGCGGCAGCGCTGAAGTGGGTTGATTTCTTCTATTCCACCAAAGGCGACCTCTGCTCGCAGTACGGCGCGGACGAGGGCGTAGACTGGGTCATGGCTCCGGAGGGCAAGGTCGGTCTGAACGGCGAGCCTGCAATGTATGAGGTTCTCAACGGATATTCCGGCGAGCCGCAGAATCATGACTGGCAGGATATCGGCATCCGTGTGGCGCCGGAGGCGTACCGCCTCGGACAGGCCACCGATCCTACGGTTGACCCCTACGGCCCCGACGGACTGGAGAAGCTTCTGTACGACGCGTCGAAAGAAAACTATGCGCCTTACGGACAGACGGCGGAGAACTCGGATCTCGATGTGCTTCCGGAGATGAAGCTGACGGCGGAGGAATCCTCCTCAGTTGCTACCATCGGCGTTGAGGTTGACAAGATCATCAAGGAATCGCAGGTTGCGTTCATCATGGGAACGCAGGATCTCGATGCCGGCTGGGATGCATATCTTAAGTCCCTCGATGCGGCAGGACTGCAGGATCTGCTCGCGGCCTATCAGACGGTTTACGACAGAACGATGGGCAAATAAATAAGCGGAACGGATGAAACATGACGCCTCCCTTTTGAAAAGGTAAGGCGCCGTCAGTCAGAAAGAACGCTGCGGCGTGAAAATGACACGGCTTATTGCACGTGCTTCGCGCCGCAGTTTTACAGAAAGGAACCGCATGGATATGCGGAATGCGGATCCGGGCTTCGATGGATCCGGGAACGCGGGGCGCAGGGCACTCCGGCCGTTCGGGACCGATGGAAGCTCTGATCTCATCAAGAACAAAGAGGGGGCGCGGCTGCGGCATGAGGCTGATAATGGCAAAACAGGCTAAGGCGGGACAACAGAAAAAGAAAAGGCACGGCAAGTACGACTGGCAGTTCTGGGCGATTATCGCCCTGCCGCTGCTCTACGCGTTCATTTTTGCGTATATTCCGATGGGCGGCATTCTGATGGCGTTCAAGGATTACAGCATCCGCAAGGGAATTCTGGGGAGTCCTTGGGTGGGACTCAAATATTTCCGGCAGTTTCTGACCTCCACCTCCAGCGTGACGGTCATCCGGAATACGCTGATTCTGGGCGTTTACAGTCTGGTGGTCAACTTTCCGCTGCCGATTCTTCTCGCGGTTCTCGTCAACGAGCTGTATCACCAGAAATTCAAGAAATTTGTCCAGTTCATCAGCTACGCCCCGTATTTCATTTCCACGGTGGTGCTGGTCGGCATGATGATGCAGATGATGGATCTGCGCACCGGCGTGATCAACCGCATCATCGTCATGCTCGGCGGGACGGCGGTGAACTTCTTCGGGGATCCGGGCATCTTCCGCAGCCTGTATGTGTGGAGCGGGCTCTGGCAGACGATAGGCTACAGCTCGATCATTTACATCGCGGCGCTGTCCGGCGTCAGCATGGAGCTCAAGGAAGCGGCGGTCGTCGACGGGGCGAGCCGCCTGCAGAGAATCATCCATGTCGATCTGCCGAGCATCCTGCCGACCATCACCATCATGCTGATTTTTGCCTGCGGAGGCATCGTCAGCATCGGCTTCGACAAGGTATTCCTGATGCAGAACAGTATGAACGCCGGCGTCTCCGAGGTGATTTCCACTTTTGTGTATAAGGTCGGTCTGGTCAATTCGGACTTCGGCTTCTCCACAGCGGCGGGGCTGTTCCAGTCGCTGGTCAGCTTTGCTCTGCTCCTCCTCGTCAACTGGATCGCAAAGAAGGTGACGGAAACAAGTCTCTGGTAAACGACGCAGCCGAAGCAAGAGGTGTGGGAAATGAAAAACGAAAAATTCCGTCATATGTCTCTCGGAGAAAAGATTTTTACAATCGTGGATTATGTGCTCCTGATTCTTCTGGTCATTGTGATCGCCTATCCGCTGATCTATATCGTAAGCGCGTCGTTCTCCTCTCCGCAGGCGGTGATCTCCGGAAAGGTGCTTCTCCTGCCGGTGGATGTGACGCTGAAAGGATACCGCGCGGTATTTCAGAACCCCAAGATCATGACGGGCTTCCGGAATTCCTTTCTCTACACGATCGTCGGAACGCTCATCAATCTTGTGATGACCGTGCTGTGTGCATATCCCCTGTCGCGAAAGGAGTTTACGGCGCGAAACCGGATCACCAGCTACTTTGTGTTCACGATGTATTTTTCCGGCGGTCTGGTGCCGACCTACATTCTGGTCAGGAACCTGCACATGGTCAACACGGTCTGGGCCATGCTGATTCCGACGGCGATGAGCTCCTACAACATGATCATCTGCCGCACCTACATGGTGAACTCGATACCGGATGAGCTGTATGAGGCCTGCGAGATCGACGGCGGTTCGCCGTGGGAGTATCTGGTAAAGGTTGTGGTGCCCCTCTGCAAGCCGATTCTCGCGGTCATGGTTCTGTATTACGGCGTGTCGCACTGGAACGACTACTACAATGCGATGATCTTCCTGAAAAATGAGATGCTGCAGCCGTTGACCATTGTCATGCGTGAGATCCTGATACAGAATCAGGTTGATTTTACGATGCTGCGGGACGCCAAAGCGGCCTCGGAGATGCAGGGACTTGCGCAGCTGCTCAAGTATTCCACCATCGTGGTCGCATCGGTGCCGGTGCTTGCGATTTACCCCTTTGTTCAGAAATATTTTGTCGAGGGCGTCATGATCGGCGCGGTCAAGGGCTGAGCCGTCCGGGAGCTTCGTAAACGTGTGCCCTGCGTGAGGGCCGCCTCGCATCAAAGTGCTTCGGCATGGAGGATTTATGTATATGTATCAGTTTGACAGAGAAAGCTATCAGCGCCGTATGACGTGGTATACGCACGATCGCTTCGGGATGTTTATTCACTGGGGGCTGTATTCCATTCCGGCCCGCGGCGAATGGGTGCGCAGCACCGAGCAGATGCCGGAGAGCGAATATGTGAAGTTTTTTGAGGAGTTTGACGCGGCCGACTATGATCCGAAGAGCTGGGCCCGCGCGGCGAAAGAGGCCGGGATGAAGTACGTTGTCCTCACGGCCAAGCACCACGACGGCTTCTGCCTGTTCGACAGTCAGTACACGGACTGGAAAGCGACGAACACGAAAGCGGGGCGCGATCTGATCCGCGAGTACGTCGACGCGGTCCGCGCGGAGGGGCTGCGGGTCGGGCTGTACTATTCGCTGCTTGACTGGCACCATCCGGATTATCCGCATTTCGGCGACCGGATCCATCCGGACAGGAACCGCCCGGAGTGCGGCAACGAGAACCGCGTATGGGAGCGCTATCTGGAATATTTCCACAATCAGGTGCGCGAGCTCTGCACCAATTACGGCCGGATCGATCTTCTCTGGTTCGATTTTTCCTATGACGATATGCGCGGGGAAAAATGGGGCGCGACCAAGCTCATGAATATGGTGCGCGAGCTGCAGCCGGACGTCATCATCGACAACCGCCTTGAGGTTTCGGGCGAGGGCCGCGGGTCGCTCGCGGAGTGCCGCCCCACGCCGTATCACGGCGATTTTGTGAGCCCCGAGCAGATGATCCCGCCGGAGGGCATTCTCGACGTCGAGGGAAATCCCATGGTATGGGAGGCCTGCGTCACGATGAATGGTCACTGGGGCTTCTGCGGGACGGACCGCCTGTTCAAGCCGGCGCCGATGCTGATCAAAAAGCTGGTCGAGTGCGTTTCCAAGGGCGGGAACCTGCTGCTGAACGTCGGACCGGACGCCCGGGGGAACATCCCGGAGGAATCCATGGCGATTCTCGGGGAGATCGGGCGCTGGATGAAGAAGAATCACGAGAGCATTTACGGCTGCGGTAGGGCGGACGTGGAAAAGCCGGAGTTCGGCCGGATCACGCAGAACGGAGACACCTACTATTTCCATATTTATGAAAACACGATCGGTCCGATCCCGCTGCCGGGGCTTCGCCCGGAGGAGATCGTCTCCATCCGCGCGCTGGAAAACGGCTATGAGATTCCGGTTTCCACAAGCTGGGTTCACAGCGACTATCCGGAGCTGTGCTTTGCGGATCTCGGAGAGGATCCGGTGCTTCCGGATCCGGTAGATTATGTTCTCGCGGTGAGGACGAAACGGGGAAACTGCTGATGGTAACGGAAATCTGCTGCGGAGGCTACGAGGATGCGCTGCTGTCCATGGACGGCGGAGCGGATCGGATTGAACTGAACAGTGCGCTCTTCATGGGCGGCCTGACGCCCGGAATCGGAACTCTGCGGCTGGTGAAGCGCGATACCGGGTTGCCGGTGTGCGCGATGGTTCGCCCGCGCGGCGGGGGCTTCTGCTACTCGGAGGCGGAGTTTCTGTCCATGCTGGCGGATGCCGAGGAGCTTCTGAAAGCCGGGGCGGACGGCATCGTCTTCGGCTTTCTCAGGGCGGACGGCGCCATCGACGAGGAGCGGACGGCAAAAATGACGGAGCTGGCGCACCGCTATGGCCGGGAGTCCGTTTTTCACCGGGCTTTCGACTGCACCGGAGCGACTAAGGAGGCGCTGGAGATTCTGATCCGCCTCGGCGTCGACCGCGTGCTCACCAGCGGCGGAAAGCTCACGGCCGCGGAGGGAGCGGAGCAGATACGGGCGCTGCACAGAGCGGCGGACGGGAGAATCGAAATTCTTGCCGGCGGCGGCGTCAACGAGAGGAACGCGGCGGCGCTGATAGAAAATACCGGGATTTCCCAGCTGCACAGCTCCTGCAGAGAGTGGAGGGCTGACCCCACGACAGAGGGCAGGACGATCTCCTATAATTATGCAGGGGACGGACACCGCGGCATGTACGACGCCGTATCCGGAGAAAAGGTGGAGCGTCTCGTCAGCGCTGTGGAAAGCCGGTAAAAATTATGCTTGGAATTCACAAAAAAATATCCCGCAAAGCGCCGGAATGTGTCACAATTATGGCAGAGAGCATCGAGCTCTACCGGGGGCGCTGGGAGGATGTGCCGATTGAGGAGAGCTTCATGCTGAAAAAGAGCATGGAGCTTTTCGGCGATCCGGAGCCCTGCGCCATCCACCGCGGCGGCGTCCGGCTGGAGCTGCTGCGGCAGATGAACGAGCGGTTTGCGTTCGGGGAAAAACCGGATGCGGAGGAGGGGCTTGCCCTGCTGCGCGCCTGCATGGCCTGCGAGGAAATCACCGCGGTGCGCTTTTCTGACGCGCGGTAACCGGGCGGTGACTTCACTCCGTCCCGCGCGGGAGTTTTGTCTCCGCGCGGGTATTTTTATCTCTGTGCGGGGGCCAATCCGGCGATGCTCTGTTCGTGCGGCCAAAGCTTAGCCCCGTGCGGACATCTCTGTCCTTATACGGCCCGGTGCGCGGAGAGGAGCGGCGTATGGAAAACAGACAGGAGGAGAAGCTGGACCGGCTGGCGGAGCTTGTCAGAGGCTCCCGAAATATCATATTCTTCGGCGGCGCGGGCGTCTCGACGGAGAGCGGGCTCCCGGACTTCCGCAGTGTGGACGGGCTGTATCATCAGAAATATGACTATCCGCCCGAGGAAATTCTGAGCCACAGCTTTTACCGCGACAGACCGGAGGAATTTTTCCGATTTTATCGGGACAAGCTTCTTGTACGGGGCGTGGAGCCGAACGCGGCGCACCGGACGCTGGCGAAATGGGAGAGGCTGGGAAAGCTCCGGGCGGTCATCACGCAGAATATCGACGGTCTGCATCAGCGCGCGGGCTCGAAGCGGGTTCTGGAGCTGCACGGCAGCACGCTCCGCAACTACTGCGAGCGCTGTCATGCGTTCTATGACATGGAGTTTGTCGAGCGGGCGCAGGGCGTTCCGACCTGCACGAGGCCGGGCTGCGGCGGCCGGGTGAAGCCGGACGTGGTGCTCTATGAGGAGGGGCTTGACATGGCGCTTCTTCAGGAAGCGGCGGAGCTGATCCGGGACGCGGAGCTGCTTATCATCGGCGGAACCTCGCTCGCGGTCTATCCGGCGGCGGGGCTCATCGACTATTACCGCGGAGATCATCTGATTCTGATCAACCGGGGCAGGACGGCGCGGGATGCCGGGGCGTCTCTGGTGATCGACGGCAGCATCGGCGAGGTGCTCGGCGCGGTGGATGCAAGGCTGTGAGCGTGGATACAGACCGGCGCAGACGCCGGAGAGGCGGTGCATGAATATACAGGTGGGAGATATCGTCCGACTGAAAAAGCCGCATCCCTGCGGAGCGTCGGAGTGGCGGGTGCTTCGGGCGGGAGCGGATTTCCGGATAGAATGCAGGGGCTGCGGCCATCAGCTCATGCTGGCGCGCCCGGCGCTGGAAAAGCGCATCCGGGAGGTGATTCCCGGAGAGAAAAGCGGCGGAGCCGCCGCGGGAGAAGCCGTCACAGGAGGGACATAGGAGGAGTCGCCGTTACTTCGCCGTTCGAGCTGCCGGAGAGCGCGGAAAAGCGCTTGTATTCGGGGCGGCAGTGTGATAGACTAAAGCTCCGTGGGACGTTTATGTCCTCGATTTCCTTGCTCTCCGCAGTGGGAGGGCCAGAGACCATAAGGAGGTAGATACAGCATGAACAAGTACGAGTTAGCCGTTGTTGTCAGTGCACAGATCGACGACGAAGCCAGAACCGCGACCCTTGACAAGTGCAAGGCACTGATCGAGAGATTCGGCGGCACTGTGAGCGATGTCGATGACCAGGGCAAGCAGAAGACGGCATACGAGATCCAGAAGCAGAATGAGGCGTTCTATTACTTCATTCACTTCGACGCAGAGGGCGCCGCGATCCGCGAGATCGAGAACCGCATGCGCATTATGGCAAATGTACTCCGTTATCTGTGCGTCAGAACAGACGAGGCTTGACGGAAAGCAGAGGTCAGAATGAATAAAGTAATACTTATGGGGCGTCTCACAAGGGACCCCGACGTCAGATATACCCAGGGTGAAAATCCGATGTGCATCGCGCGCTACACGCTGGCGGTGGACAGAAGAATGAGCCGGAACAATCAGGACGGGCAGACAGCGGATTTCATCGGCTGTGTTGCATTTGGACGGTCCGGGGAATTTGCCGAGAAGTACTGCCACAAGGGCACGAAGCTCGCGGTGACCGGCAGGATCCAGACGGGAAGCTACACCAATAAGGAGGGGCAGAAGGTCTACACCACAGACGTTGTCGTTGAGGATCAGGAATTTGCGGAGAGCAAGAGCGCGCAGAGCCAGAACAACTACGGCAGCAGCTACGGCGGAGATTCATTCGGGCAGTCCTCCGGAAACAATAACAGCAATGCACAGCCTTCCGCAGCGGGAGACGGCTTCATGAATATCCCGGATGGGATCGACGAGGAGCTTCCGTTCTCATAAGCTGCGAAACGGTCTGGATAAGACAGGAGATAGATCATGGCTTATACAAAATCTGACAGAGGAGATGCGCCTTTCAAGAAGAGAGGCGGCTTCCACAGAAAGAAAAAGGTTTGTGTTTTCTGCGGTAAGGATAATACCATTGACTACAAGGACGTTGCGAAGCTCCGCAAGTATGTGTCCGAGAGCGGTAAAATCCTCCCGAGAAGAATCACCGGAACCTGCTCTACCCATCAGAGAGCGCTGACGGTCGCGATCAAGAGAGCGCGCCATCTGGCTCTGATGCCGTACAGCGAGATCTGATCATTCCCATCGAATGAAGTAAAAACAGAGCATCATCAGGCCCCGTCCGCAAGGATGGGGCTTTTTTAAAAAATATACTTTTCCATTGAGAAGCTCTCCTGTATAATAGCGGCGCTGATCTATTAGCAGAGATGCCGCTTAATTCGTAGCTTATTGAGCTCAAAGCAGGATAGATAAATGGAAGAAAAAAGCATTTGTAACATAAAACGGTTGTTTTTGTTTCTGCCAGCTGTATTTCTGCTGACCGGATGCTCGGCAAATTACCGGAGAACATGAAAACAATCTACCTTGCGGGAGGATGCTTCTGGGGCATGCAGAAATTCTTCGACCAGTTTGATGGTGTGATTCAGACGGAGGCCGGATATGCGAACGGACCGGATGAGGCGCCAAGCTATCAGGATGTATGCAGAAGCAGCGGGCACGCCGAGACGGTTCGGATTGACTATGATCCCGACGTAATATCTCTGACTGATTTGCTGAACTATTATTTTATGGTGATAGACCCGCTCTCCGTCAACAGGCAGGCCAATGACCGGGGTATCCAGTACCGGACGGGAATCTATTATACAGAAGATGAACAACTCCCGGAAATTGAAGCTGTTTATCAGGCGGAGGAGGAGAAAGCCGGAGCCAAGCTTGCTGTTGAACTGCTCCCTCTGGAACATTACTTTCCTGTAGAAGAGTATCATCAGAAGTACTTAGACAAGAATCCGGGAGGTTATTGCCACATCCCGGGCAGTTACTTTGAGCTTCAGCAGAACAATGCAGAAAAATCAGAAGAAGAACTGCGGGAGCGAATCGGTGATCTTGCTTATGAAGTCACACAGAATGCCGCCACGGAATACGCATTCACAGGAGAATATGACGACTTCTTTGAAAAGGGCCTCTATGCTGATATTGTCAGCGGAGAGCCGCTCTTTACATCCATGGACAAGTACAACTCCGGCTGCGGCTGGCCGGCCTTTACGAAACCGATTACCGAGGATGCCGTTGCGGAAAGCACAGATACATCCCATGGAATGATCCGAACAGAGGTACGCAGCAGCGGTGCGGATTCCCATCTGGGACATGTGTTTGACGACGGTCCAAAGGAATCCGGTGGTCTGCGTTATTGCATCAACTCCGCTGCACTTCGCTTCATTCCCTATGATGAACTGGAAGAACAGGGGTACGGTGAGTACCGGAATCTCTTTGAGAAAGAATAGGCATAAATCAATATGATAAGGTGATCCTCAACGGGCTTGGTTATACATCGTAAAAAATTGGCGTGGATTTGAACGGTAAATTCTCATTTCATCCAGCGGAATCAATGAGGTACAGCTTGTGAATCAGACATCAGAGAATCAGTCGGCAGCTTTTGAAGAGAGAAATTTTAAGGAGGGAAAACAGCCGGAGGGCACTCCCCTTTTCACCGCGCAGACGGTATGAACCGAGGAGGAGTATATCCGCTTTAATATGGTCTGCCTCGCCGAATCGCTCGAAAAAGCGAGGAAAACCTATCTCGTCCTTTCCGGGCTCATTCTGCTCGCGGGAATCGTCATGCTGGCGGTCTCCGGCGGGCCGAATCCTCTGGATATTTTCTTTATCCTCTTCGGCGCATCGTACTATTTCCTGATGATGGCGCGGATGCGCCGGAGGCTTCGCAGGGTTGCGCACGAGGCGTGGGAGTCGGACCGGACTCTGCGGGACTCCGTGAGGCGGTATTTTTTTTATGAGGATCATGTGACGGCGGTCAGCAAGCACGGCGAGCTGAGGCTCCGCTATGAGGATATTTATCGGGTCATTGCCACGGAGACGAATCTGTATATCATGCTGGGCAAGGCGCAGGGGGTGAATCTGGTCCGTGCGGAATGCTCACCCGAACTGATTGCCTTTGTGGAGAGGCTGGGAGAACCGCGCCTCTGGCGCGCCGCGCGCTGTCTGTGGTAAAATATATTCTGTATATCGCCCTTTGCGGCGATCTGCAGAAGGAGCTTTTACCGTATGAACAATCACGTAAAACTGAAAGGGAGACTGGCCAATTATTTCAATGCGCCGCTGCGGCTCGGAATCTTCCTTATTCTGGTTGATCTGATCATTTATTTCGTGAGCTGGCCGAGCGGCCTGCTCCTGACCGTCTTCACCGCAGTCTATTTTCTGATTGTGGGCTCTCTCTACATCAACAACCGGTCGTTGCTTACGGGCGAGCTGGTGAGCTTTGCGACGGAATACGGGCAGATTCAGCGCAAGCTCCTGCGGGAGCTGGGGGTTCCCTACGCGGTTCTCGACGAGACCGGGCGCATCATCTGGACCAACGAGCAGTTCGAGCGCATCACGCACAGGGAAAAGGGGTACCGGCGCTCGATCACCACAATTTTCCCGGCGCTGACGCGGGACAATCTGCCGTCCCGGGAGGACGAGAAGGATTTTCCCGTGGAGTACGAGAACAGCTACTACACGGCGCATATGACCCGCATTCCGCTTGACGATATGGCGGCCAACAGCGATATCATCGACGCGTCCGGGTATCAGGATTTTCTGATCGCGCTCTATCTCTTTGACGAGACGGCGGTAAAGCTGGCGCTGCAGGAGGTCGACGACCAGAGCGTGGTCGTTGGCTTTATCTATATGGACGACTATGAGGAGGCGCTGGAGAGCATCGAGGACGTCCGCCGCTCTCTCCTCATCGCGCTGATTGACCGAAAGGTCGCAAAGTATGTTTCCTCGGTCGACGGCGTCTGCGCCAAGATTGAGAAAGACAAGTATTTTGTCGTCATGCGCAAGAAATCGCTGCTTCAGCTCCAGAACGCTCATTTTGAGCTGCTGGGAGACGTCAAGACCGTCAATATCGGCAACGAGATGTCGATCACGATCTCCATCGGAATCGGCATGAACGGTCTGAGCTATGCGCAGAATTACGAGTTTGCGCGCAATGCCGTCGATCTGGCCCTCGGCCGGGGCGGCGATCAGGCGGTGATCAAGACGCCGGACAACACCGTGTATTACGGCGGCAAGACCCAGCAGGTGGAGAAGAGCACCCGCGTCAAGGCCCGTGTCAAGGCGCAGGCCATGAAAGAGATCATTTCCACCCGGGACAAGGTCTATATCATGGGGCACCGTCTGGGAGATGTGGACAGCTTCGGCTCGGCCGTCGGAATCTACCGCATCGCCAGAACGATGAACAAGGAGGCGCACATCGTCATCAACGAGGTCACCAATTCGCTGAAGCCGATCATGGAGCTCTTCACGGACAATCCGGAATATCCGGAGGATCTCTTCTACACGAGTCCGCAGGCGGTGGACACCGTGTCCGGCAATTCGGCCCTCGTGGTTGTCGATGTCAACAAGCCCAGCATCACGGAATGTCCCGAGCTCCTGCGTCTGTGCAAGTCGATCATTGTTCTCGACCATCATCGGCAGGGGACGGAGGTCATTGAAAACGCGACGCTCTCCTACGTCGAGGCCTATGCCTCCTCGGCCTGTGAGATGGTCTCCGAGATTCTTCAGTATATCGGGGAGAACATCCACATACGGCAGGAGGAAGCGGACGCGATGTATGCCGGGATCGTTGTGGATACGAACAATTTCGTCAGCAAGACGGGGGTCCGGACCTTTGAGGCGGCGGCGTTTCTGCGTCGGAACGGGGCGGATGTCACCCGGGTGCGCAAGCTGTTCCGGGAGGATGCCGGCGAATACAAGGCGCGCGCGGACGCGGTTTCGCAGGCGGAAATCTATCGGGATAATTATGCGATCTCCGTGTGCGTGAACCACGAGATCGAGAGCCCTACGGTGGTCGGCGCGCAGGCGGCGAACGAGCTTCTCAACATCAAGGGCGTCAAGGCGAGCTTTATTCTCACGGAATATCAGAACCAGATCTTCATCAGCGCCCGCTCCATCGACGAGGTGAACGTGCAGGTCATCATGGAGCGGCTGGGCGGCGGCGGCCATATGAACATTGCGGGCTGTCAGATGGAGGAGGTGTCCATCGAGGAGGCGGGTAGCATTCTCAAGCGCACGCTGGACGACATGATCGCCGAGGGCGAAATTTCGTGATGATCGGAAATATGCCGGAAAACGGAACCTCCGGGGAACAGGATCGCCGGAAAACAGAAAGGAGAACGGAATTTATGAAGATGATTTTACTGCAGGATGTCAGAACGCTCGGCAAGGCAGGGGATATTGTGACCGTGAGCGACGGCTACGCGCGCAACGCGCTGATTCCCAAGGGCCTTGCGGTGGAGGCGACCGAGAAGAATAAGAACGATCTGAAGCTGAGAAAGCAGCACGAGGAAAAGCTCGCGGCGGAAAAGCTGGAGCAGGCGCAGGCTCTCGCGGCGAAGCTCGAGGGGCTCAAACTTACCGTCTACATGAAAAAGGGAGAGGGCGACAAGGCGTTCGGCTCCGTCAGTTCCAAGGAGATTGCCGAGGCGGCAAAGACGCAGCACGGGCTGGAGCTGGACAAGAAGAAGATTCAGCTTGATGAGCCGATCCGCGGCTTCGGCATGCGTCAGGTGCCGATCCGTCTTCACCCGCAGGTGACCGGCACGCTCTATGTTTCGGTGCAGGAGAAATAAGGAGAACCGGTTCCATGCCTGAAGAGGAAGTGATCCGGCGCGTCATGCCGCACAGTCTGGAGGCGGAGCAGTCCGTCCTCGGGGCTATGATCATGGACGCCGAAGCGGTGGAGATCGCGACCGAGTATCTTACGGCGGACGATTTCTACTCCAAGCAGTACGGCATTGTGTTCAATGCCGTCTGTGAACTTCATAATGAAAATGTCGAGATCGACGCGGTGACGCTCCAGAACCGGCTTCTCGGGAAAAATCTCCCGCCGGAGTCGGCCAGCCCCGAATTTATCGCCGGGCTGGTGTCGGTGGTCCCTACGTCGGCGAACATCCGCAGCTACGCCCGCATTGTGCAGGAAAAATCGACGCTGCGCCGGATGATCCGCGCGGCGGAGGCGATTGCGAACGACTGCTATGCCGGAACCGAGGAGCTGGATGTGGTTCTCGACCGGGCGGAGAAGAGCGTTTTTGATATTTCGCAGAAGCGCGGCTCGGGGGACTTTGTCCCGATTTCCCGCATTGTTCTGAACGCGATGGAGAGAATCGAGCAGGCGTCCCGATCCAAGGGAACCGTGACCGGCGTGGCGACCGGCTTCACGGATCTGGACACCCGGACGGCGGGAATGCAGCCCTCGGATCTGATTCTGATCGCGGCCCGCCCCTCGATGGGAAAAACCGCGCTGGCGCTCAACATCGCGGAGCACGTCGCGTTCCGCGACCACCGTGCGGTCGCCATTTTCTCTCTGGAAATGTCCAAGGAGCAGCTGGTAAACCGTCTCTTTGCCATGGAATCGCGCGTTGAGGCGCAGCATATCCGCACGGGCGATCTGAACGAGGCGGAGTGGGCGGACCTCATCGCCAAGGCGGGGGAGATCGGGCAGAGCAGGCTGATCATTGACGATACCCCGGGCATTTCCGTGGCGGAGCTGCGGACCAAGTGCCGCAAATACAAGAGCGAGTACGGCCTTGAGATGGTTCTGATCGATTACCTGCAGCTCATGACCTCGAGCACCTCGCGGGCCTCGGATTCCAGACAGAACGAGATATCGGAGATCTCGCGTTCGCTCAAAGCGCTGGCGCGCGAGCTGAAATGCCCGGTCGTCGCCCTTTCGCAGCTTTCCCGCGCGGTGGAGAGCCGCCCGAATCACCGGCCGATGCTCTCGGATCTGCGTGAATCGGGAGCGATCGAGCAGGATGCGGACGTCGTCATGTTCATCTACCGGGATGATTACTACAATCCGGACACCGAGAAAAAGGGAATTGCCGAGGTGATCATCGCCAAGCAGCGAAACGGCCCGATCGGGACGGTCGAGCTGTCGTGGCAGGCGCAGTACACAAAGTTTTCAAATCTTGCCGGCGGCAGGGATCACTTTGCCGCACCGGACTGAGCGGGATCGGATTCTGCGGGGCATCCGCGGCGTCCGGCCCGCGGCGGAGCGACACGAGGGAGCGTATGGAAAAAGAAAAAAACGGCGCGGCGCAAACGGCGCGGGAGCACATCGATTCTCTGGAGGCGCAGGAAAAAAAGGAAGAGCAGCGCCGGACACGCCGCGTAAACGAGGCGCAGGTGTTCCGCCGCGTGCTCCGGGTTCTGACGCCGGCGGAAAAACGCCGGATGCTGGGGCTTTTTTTTATGATGCTGATCGGCGCGGCGCTGGAAACCGTCGGAACCTCGCTGATTCTTCCCCTGATCGAGGTGGCGATGGCGCCCGGCGAGGCGCTCGGCAGGCGGCGCTACCGCATGATCTACGAGCTTCTGCAGCTTCGCAGCGTCAATTCCTTTCTGCTGCTGATGATCGTATCGCTCATGGTGATTTACCTGATCAAGAACGTGTTTCTGTATGTCATGTATCTCATGCAGAACCGCTTTGTCTATCAGGGCATGTACCGGACCTCGCGGACGGTGTTCAAGGATTTTGTCTCGCGGGATTATGAATTTTTTCTGGATGCGAGCACGCCGCTGACCATCCGGCATATCGCCAGCGACGTCAACGGGGTCTATAACTTAGTCAGAACCTATCTCTCTCTTTTTACGGACATCATCATCTTTGCGGCGCTGTTTGCCGTCTCTCTGTTCATGAGCCCGACGATGACCGGGGTCATGATTCTTGTGATCGGCCTCATTCTCGCTGTGAACAAAATCATCATCAGTCCGGTTTCGCGGCGCTGGGGGCATGAGGCGAACGTCAACAACGCGCTGGTCACGAAGTGGCTCATGCAGGCGATCAACGGCATCAAGGAGACAAAGGTGCTGAACCGGGAGAAATACTTCATCGATCAATATGACCGGAGCGGAAAGAAGCTCGCCGAGATTCAGACCCAGTCCGCCTCCGTCGCGAACCTCCCCCGCCTGTCCATCGAGACGATGACGATGGTGGGGATTCTCGCCATGATGGGAATCTTCATCGGGAGAACGGACAACGCCGCGCCGATGATGGCTCGCATCGGCGTTCTCGCGGTAGTGGCGATCCGCATCATGCCGAGCGCGAATCGCATCGCACAGTCTTTGAACAGCGTGGCCTATTATGAGCCCAGCCTGACCGCCGTGGAAACGATCATCACCGACTCGCGCGCGGCGAACGTCGACGCCCGCTTTGAGGGGCGCGATGAGATCCGTCCGCTTAGCTTTTCGGACCATGTGGAGCTGAGAGACATCAGCTACCGCTATCCCGGGACGGAGACGGATATTCTGAAAGACAGCTCTCTCACGATTCCGATCGGGCATTCCATCGGTCTGGTTGGTCCGTCCGGAGCGGGGAAATCCACGGCGGTCGATATCATTCTGGGCCTGCTGAAGCCGCAGGAGGGGCAGATTCTTGTGGACGGACGCATTGACATCGAGGAAAATCTGCCGGGCTGGTATGCGGATATCGGCTATGTGCCGCAGATGATGTTCATGCTCGACGACACCATACGAAGCAACGTCGCCTACGGCGTGAGGCCGGAGGATATCGACGACGCAAAGGTCTGGCATGTTCTTGAGGAGGCGAAGCTCGACGAGTTTGTCCGGAGCCTGCCCGACGGCCTGAATACCGGCATCGGCGAGCGGGGCGTCCGGATCTCCGGCGGGCAGAGGCAGCGCATCGGCATTGCCAGAGCGCTGTACAACGATCCGCAGATCATGATTTTTGACGAAGCGACCTCGGCGCTCGACAACGAGACGGAGAAAGCGATCATGGAGGCGATCGAGAGGCTGCACGGCCGCAAGACGCTGATCATTGTGGCGCACCGGCTCTCGACGATTGCAAACTGTGACGCGGTGTACCGCGTGGAAAATCAGAAATTCAACCGGCTGACAAAGGAAGAGCTGTTGGAGCTGATCCGGCAGCAGCGGCGCGAGGCGTGACGCGCGGGAGAAACAGATGCCATTCAGAAACCGATCAAGAGGATTAAAGCAGGACAGGGGCCGGACGGCGTTTTACCTGCTGATGGTCATGACGTTCGTGACCATCCTGCTCTTCAATCTGATGACGCCGATGCTGACGGATGATTTCAGCTACGGCGCGCAGGCGCGGCACGCGGGGAGCGTGCGGGCGCTGCTGCTTCAGGAGTACCGGCAGTATATGACATGGAACGGCCGCTCTCTTGTGCATTTTCTGCTGCGCTGCTTTCTCGTGCTTCCGCCCGTCGTGTTCAAGCTCTGCAACAGCGCGGTTTTTGTGCTGCTCACGTGGCTTTTGTACGCCAATGTGACGCGGCGGGGACGCTATGAGCCGGGGCTCTACCTCGCGGGGGTGCTGTTTCTGTGGTTTACCGGGGTGGACTTCGCGCAGACCGTCCTGTGGGAGACCGGGGCCTGCAATTACCTCTGGGGGACGACGATTATTCTGGGCTTTATGACGGTGCTGCGCCGTCTGGCGGATGCGGAGAGAGAGGGGTCCGCGGAGAGGATAGAAAAAGAAAAGTCCCGGGGAAAGGCAAGACAGGCCGCGCTGGCGGCGGGAATGCTTTTCTTTGGCGTCGCCGCGGGCTGGTGTAATGAGAACACCTCGGGAGGCGCGCTTTTGTTTGCTCTGCTTCTGCTTTGGAATATATCGGCGCGCAGTATGGAGGGCAGAACGGAAAGGAAGCGGCCGCACCGCTTCACACTGCCGCCGCTTCCTCTTTGCGCTGCGGCCGCGGGGAATGCGCTCGGCCTCTTTCTTATGGTGAGCGCGCCGGGCAACGCGCTCCGCGCGGCGTACCGCACGGAGGAGCACGACGGCCTGTTCGGTCTGCTCTCGCGCTTTCAGAAAGTGACGCTCCGCGTGGAAAAGTACTTTTTCTTTCTGCTGGCGCTTCTGATTCTCACGATTGTGGTCAGCGCGCTGCAAAAGCGCCGGGAGAGCCGGGCGGAGCTCCGGGCGCTGCTCCGCGAGCGGCTTTTGTTTGCGTTTCTTTTTTTCATGACCTCTTATGCGCTGATTCTGACGGCGCAGACGCAGCCGCGGGCGTTCTTCGGCGCGGGCGTCTTCCTCATCATCGCCTGTCTGCAGGGCATACAGGACGTCCTTTCCGGGGAGAAAGAGCGGGATGAGCATATCGGCGTGCGCGCGGTCTGCTGGTCCTTTCTTGCCGCGGCGTCGCTGTTTTTTGTGTTCATGTACCTTGACAACGGGGCCAACATGGTGCGCGTCTGGCGGGACAGCCATGAGCGTACGGTCTATATTCTGGAGCAGAAAGCGGCGGGAAACGAGGAAATCACCGTCGGACAGCTCCACGCGGATTTCCGGAATAAATTCACGGCGGCCTACGACGGCGATCTGACCGAGGATCCCGGCTACTGGACGAACGTAGCGATGGCGGAGTACTACGGCGTGCGCTCGATCTCCGCTCTGCCGTATGACGAGTGGGCGGTTTCCGTCGGCCGGGAGACCGAGGAGGAGGCCGCGCAGAACAACTACGGAGAGGTGGAGGAAAACGGCCTTTTCGGCTTCTGAACATCATACAGGCATGACTTTGACAGCCGCTTTTTGTGAGTCAAATACCCCGCAGCAGGCTGCGGGGTATGACGCGCCTTGTTTCTGATTTGCGCGGGAACTAAGTAGAAAATTCTTTACGTTTCAGCAAAGCTGTGTTATATTTATCTCATAGGTTACGCGAGTAACCAAAAAAGAAAAGGGAGATCAGCAGCGACGGCGGGGCGGCATGAGCCACAAAGCGGCTTGTACCCATGCGCATCGGCGCAGGGGATTTCATACGGCGATTTGGGTTCGGCATGGAGGTTGATATGGCTGTTACGCGCAGAGAGGTAGCGGAGCTGGCAAAGGTGTCCGTTGCGACGGTGTCCTATGTCGTGAACGGGACAAAGCGCCTTTCTCCCGAGGTCACGGAGCGGGTCGAGGAGGCGGTGCGGACGCTGGGCTACCGGCCGAATCTCGTGGCAAGGGGGCTTGCAACCAGCAAAACGCAGCATGTTGCGATTCTGGTCGACAATCTCGAGAACCCCTATTACGCGTCGCTCCTCATGGGAGCGCAGAGAGCGGCGGTGAGAGCGGGGTATCTCACGTCTCTTCTTCTCATAGACGACACGGATGAGGAGGGGATCATCCGCCTGATGCAGCGGAGGCTCGACGGGATCATCATGGCGTCGCAGAGAGACGCCGAGATCGAGCGTCTCCTGTCCGGAGAGGTTCCCACCGTGTCCTCCGGCGAATATGTCGGCATCCGGTACCGGGACGCGATCTTCAGTGCGGTGCGCTCGCTTGCGGAAAAGGGGCATCGCCGCATCGCCTATGTGAGCGGTCTGAGGGAAGACAATCCGGATGAGCGCTGCGGGAGCTTCAAAGAGGCCGTGGCCGCGGCGGGGCTTCCGTTTGGCGAGGAGCAGATCGTATACGGAGAGAGCAGAGAGACCACGAGCGAGCGGGACGGACGCCGGGGCGTCGCGGAGCTTTTCCGCAGAGGCGTGCGCTTCACGGCGCTCATGACGACCAATGATCTGATGGCGATCGGCGCCATGGACGCACTGCGGGAGAGAGGGCTTTGCATTCCCGGCGATGTCTCGGTCGTGGGCTGCGACAATATTGAAATCGGGCGTTTCGTCAACCCGCATCTGTCGACCATCGACGTGTCGTCTGCGCTCGCGGGAGAGGAGCTGATGAAGCTGCTCCTGTGCAGGATGCGGGGGGAGCAGGCAGAAAAAAGTATCATTACAGGCAGATATATCGAGCGGGAGAGCGTTGGGGCGCTCTGCGGCTCCGATGCCTGATTGATAAAGAACATGCTGCGGGAGGCGCATGTGCACGGCGCAGCCGGCGGCGGAAGTCTCATTTTACAGAGGGAAAGCGCGGAACGGCGTATTTCTCAAATGGTGCTTCGGCAAGGAGGGTGGTATGAAAAAAGTATTGGCAGTGTTGATTTCGGGGGTGCTCGCGAGCTCTCTGCTTGCGGGCTGCGGTCAGGACGCGGGCGGAACGGCTCCCGCCGAGACGGAGTCTGCGGCGCAGCAGGACGAAAGCGCGGCGCTGGAGGCGAGCGAAGCAGAGGAGCCCACAGAAGAGGGCTCCGGCAAAAAGACCATCACCGTCAGCATACAGACCGGCACCGGCGTGCAGGCGGGATGGGATGCCGTGGCGGCCGCGTATGAGGAAAAAAATCCCGATGTGGACGTCATCATCGACCTGAAAGCGGCGGACGGCTATGACCAGTGGGTTCAGACGGCGTTTACCTCCGAGAATCCGGCGGCGGATATCGTCAACATCAATCTGGCGGGCGATACCAGCACCGGCAAGGCGGTGAACTTCTCGGACTATATTGACAACGACAGCCCGTATTCGGACGGGACATGGGGAGAGCAGTTCGACGTCGCCCAGCAGAAGGTGGATATGTCCACCGGAGAAATGACGGCTCTTTCGCTTCAGTCGGTTCAGGTCGTGTGGCTGTATAATCAATCCGTTTTTGATGAGGTCGGGGTCAGCGCGCCGGAGACATGGGACGAGCTGATCGACGTCTGCAAGAAGCTGAAAGACGCAGGCTACCAGCCGATTGCGATGCCCGGCGACTATGACAGCTTCTATTCCGGAACCATGGGATGGCTGGCACAGGTCTACGCGGATCAGACGACCCGGTCCATGGTGGAGAAGAATCGGGCGCAGGAGGGCGATTACTGCTACGATCCGGATATTGACGGCGTGTGGGAATACGATCCCTCGGATCCGTGGAATGACGACGCGGCGAAGCTGACGCAGAATCCGGGTCGTGCCTTTGCAAATGTAAAGGACGGCGTTTACACCGGTGACACGGCGGGAATGAAAACGGTTTGGAAGAATTTTGCGGAGGTATTCCCGGAATATGCCGGAGGCGACGCGTTCTTCGGAACCAATGCGGACGGCGCGAAGACTCTGTTTTATCAGGGCAAGGCGGCGATGATGGTCAACGGCGCGTGGGGCATTATCGACTTCATGAACGATATGGCCGCGCTGGAGAGCGGCGGCAGCATCGAGACCTCGGACGGCGAAGCGATCGCGGATGCCATTCAGTTTGATCTCGGCTCGTTCAATATGCCGTCCATGGAGGGCGAGGGAATCGAGGCGAAAGCGAGAACCATCGAGGTCGCCAACGGCTTCCTCGGCGTCATCTCCAAGGGACAGGAGCATGATGATCTGGTTCTTGATTTTCTGATGTTCTTCTCCTCGAAGGAGGGACAGAGCATCTGCATCGAGGAATCCCTGAAAGCGGGAGGAAATGTGGCCGGCTCGAGCCTTGTGTACGGTGTCGAATATCCGGAGGAGATCCAGAATGCGTTTTCCAATCTGACCTTTATCGGAAATGTGCAGAAAGACTTCAACAATCTTCTGGCGCGGGGCATCGGAGAGTCGGCGGAGACGTTCCGCGATTTCTACCAGTATTCCTATGATTATCTGAGCGGCGCGATTACGGTCGATGAGTGGGCGGAGAAGCATGAGCAGAATATCATGAACCATGTGCTGGATGCCATGGCGGCCAAGGGAGTCGGCGAGAGCGACCTCGCCAATCCGCAGAACGAGCCGACCGGAAACTGACGGAAAACTGACGGAAAGGAATAGAAATCCATGGAAACCGGGAAAAAGACTGCCGCGATTTCTATCCTGCTGTTTGCCGCGGCGCTCCTTCTGACGGCAGCGCATCTTCTGTACCGGGCCCGGACGGAGGGGATCACCGCGGCGCCGGTCTCGACCGGGGCGGTGAACAGCTGCATTGCCTGTGATGAGGACACACAGACGCTCCTTGTCGGAACAACCGGGAGCAATGAGCTGATTGCTTTCCGGGACGGCGGGGAGCTGTGGCGGCAGTCCGCGCAGGGGGCGTTCGCGGATGTTGAAGTGAGCTCCGGGCTTGTCTTTGCGGGGAATCAGGACGGTCACATTTATCTCTATGATCTGAACGACGGACGTTCTGTACAGACAATTGACGTGCAGAGGCGCGTGGTGGCGATTGCGGTCTCGGACGACGGCGAAAGAATTGCCGCGGCGACGCTGACCGGCACGAGCAAGGCGGGGGCTCTTCTTTTTGACCGGAATGGTCAACTATTGGAAAGTGCATCCTTTAAGGTCAGAATCGGCGGAATTGCCATCACGGCGGACGACAGAATGATCATCGGCAATAATCGGGGAGAGCTGATCCGCATCGGAGAGGGAGGAGAAAAGGAGACCGAGTACCGGACGGATTACAGTGTGGTGCAGATGATCGACGCCGGGGATTCGCACCTTGTGCTCTGCAAGGACGGAGGATATTTCTTTTTTGACGATGAACTCTGTATTCTTCGACACGGACGCATTGCGAACGGCATGCAGGCGACGCCGTCGTCGGTCGGCACGGACGGGGAACAGCGCTATGTGGCTGTCGGCAGTGAGGAAGGCTATCTGTTTATTCTGAATGAGCAGGACGAGCAGATCTACACCGACCGCATCGGCGCGGGCATTGCCGGCTTCGCGGCGGAGGGCGGGAGCGTCTGGTTCACCGGGTCGGGCGATTTCATCAAGAGCATGAATATGGAGGAGCTTGCGCATATCAAGCGGAATATCGCGGCGGCGAAGTATACAAGAGCCGCGGCGGCGGTGCTGTACCCGGCTGCCGTCTTCTTTCTCCTCCTGTCCTTTCCGGGAACGGGGGCGGCGATCCGCTGGACGGCGCGGCGGATCTGGCGCTGCCGCATGGCGTATCTTCTCTTGGCGCCTACCTTTATTCTTATCTGGCTGTTCAATTACCGGGGGATCCTCACGGCGCTTGTCCGCGCATTCACGGACTGGTCCCTGACGAACAATACCGTCGCGAAGATGCACTTTGTCGGTCTTGATAATTTCAGAAGAATGCTCACAGAGGGCTATTTTCTGGTGGGCATGAGGAATCTTCTGATTCTTGCCGGGACAGGCGTGGTCAAGGTTCTGACCGTCCCTGTGCTCTGCGCTTGGCTTGTCTACTCCGCAAGCGGCGGAAGAAGAAAGTACCTTCACCGCTTTCTCTTTGTTCTCCCTATCGTGGTGCCCGGCGTGATCAGTGCCATGACGTGGCTCAAGATATACGACCCGAATATCGGGCTGATCAATGAGCTCCTGCGGAGAATCGGGCGGGAGAGCTGGACGCGGGTCTGGCTCGGCAACGCGGGGACGGCGATCTGGGCAATCGTATTCATGGGATTTCCCTTTGTGAACGCCATGGCGTTTCTCGTGTATTACGGCGGACTTATCGGAATCGGACGAGAGGTGGAGGAGTCTGCCGTCGTAGACGGCGCGAGGAGACGGGATATTTTTTGGAGAATACAGCTCCCCCTGATCCGGCCGCAGTTCCGCGTCATGCTGATTCTGACGATGATCGGCATTATGCAGAATTTCAATGAGATCTACATTCTGACGCAGGGAGGTCCGGGGACATCGACCTATGTGCCGGCGCTGGAGCTGTATTTCAATGTGGCTCAGTTCGGCAGATACGGCTATGCCTGCGCGCTGGGCGTGGTGCTGTTTCTGTTTACCATGGCTGTCACGCTTGCCAATATGTTTCTTACAAGAGAAAAGGAGGCGTGACAGGATGACGATTCTGAGAAAAGGCGGACGGCATGCGCGGGAGCAGCGCTTCCAGCTCCTGGTCGAGCTTGTGATGGGATTGATCACGCTGCTGGCCTTTGTCCCGATTCTGGTCATGCTCGTGACCTCGTTCAAAACGAATGTGGAAATTTATCACGATTTTTTCGCCCTGCCTAAACGCCCTCATCTGGAGAACTACGGCGACGCGTTCCGGCTGTTGTTCCGCAATATGCTTAATACCATCGGCGTCGTGGGCCTCGCGGTTGTGCTCACACTGGTGCTTGCAGCGGTGTCGGGCTTTGTCTTCGCGCGGCTCGATTTTCCGGGAAAGCGCTTGCTGTATCTGCTTCTTCTGGCGCTCATGATGATTCCCGGGAATCTGTATTTTGCGCCGAACTATGTGCTGATACAGAAATACGGACTGTTTAATACATGGTGGGCTCTGATTTTTCCGTGGATCTCCGGCGGACAGATTCTGGGCATCGTCCTGTGCAGAAACTCTATCGAACAGCTCCCGGCCGATCTGTTTGAGGCGGCGCGGCTCGAGGGCTGCGGGGAGCTGGGAGAGCTCCTTTACATCGCGGTTCCGCTTGCAAAGCCGATCCTCTCGACGGTCGCCGTGATGCAGATGGTGGGCTATTACAACGACTTTATCTGGCCGATGATGGTGATTGAATCCAATACCCGGCAGGTCATCACGGTCGCGGTTCGGGTGTTTACGAACGCGCAGGGGACAGTAAACATCGGTTCCATGTTTGCGGGCTATGTCATTGCCACGCTTCCGATTCTGGTTCTGTTTCTCTTTACTTCAAGGCTGTATATGGAGGGCATGACCGCGGGGGCGGTAAAGGGCTAGAGAGTGCGGAGACAGAAAGAAGCGGGAATTTTCCCGGTTTCTGATGCGCCGCGGCGGGGCGCGGGCAGGAGGCAGGCATGAGGATTGTCGAGCTGAAAACAAATCATATGGAAAATCCGGTCGGCTATGCGCTGGATGTGCTTTCTCTTTCGTGGAAAGTCAGGGAAGCCGCGGGGAAGAAAACGGAGACGGTGCGGGTCCTGATTTCGCGGGACGAGAGCTTTGCGGAGCCCGTGTATGACAGCGGCCGCCGGGCGGGAGTGGATTCCGCCTCCTTTGTCCCCGCGTTTACCGCCTGCGAGGGTGTGCGCTATTTCTGGAAAGTATATGTCACGGATGACGCCGGGGACAGCGCGGAGAGCGGGACTGCATTTTTTGAGCGTTATCGGGCGATGGGAGAGGCGGCGAAATGGATCAGAGCGCCGTTTGAAGAGGGAGGTCACGCGATTTTTATGAAGCGCTTCCGGCTTGACGAAAAGCCGGTGAGGGCCCGTCTGCGGATCACGGGCCTTGGCCTTTACGAGGCGTTTCTGAACGGGGAACGCGTGGGGGAGGATTATCTCGCGCCCTTTTACAACGACTATAATCACTGGATACAGGTGGAGACCTACGATATCACGGAGCAGCTCGAGGCGGGAGACAACGCGCTCGGAATCGCGCTCGGGAACGGCTGGTATATGGGGCGCTTCGGCTTCATCGACGGGCTGGACCGTCTCTACGGCGATACGCAGCAGCTGATCTGCGAGCTGACGGCGGAGCTGCCGTCCGGCGAGGCGGTGGTGATTTCGTCGGATGAGAGCTTTTGTGCGCATCGTTCCCCGATGCTTGCCAGCAGCATCTACGACGGGGAGGAATACGACGCCCGCCTTGAGGCGGAGGACTTCGGCACGGCCCGCTGTGAGCTCTCAAAGGAGAGGGGATGGGCGGCGGCGGTTCCGGCGGGGGAGGAGCTCACGGCAAGGCTGTCGGCCCGGCGGAGTCTTCCGCTCGTGGTGCATGAGCGCCTTGCACCGGTGGAGCTGATCCGGACGGCGGCCGGCGAGACGGTCCTTGATTTCGGACAGGAGATGACGGGACTGATTTCTTTTGTGTGCCGGGAAAAGGCGGGAACGCGGATTCATCTGCGGTTCGGCGAGATTCTGCAGAACGGGAATTTCTACAATGAGAATCTCCGGACGGCAAAGCAGGAGCTGATTTACTATGCGGGCGGCGGGGAAAAAAGCTACACCTCGCATTTCACCTTTTACGGATTCCGCTATATGAAAGCGGAGGGCTTTACGCAGTTCGAGCTCTCTGACTTCACCGGCCTTGTTCTGCATTCCGATATGCCGGAAACCGGGCGGATTACGACGGATAATGAGAAAGTGAACCGCTTGATTCAGAATGCGAGATGGGGGCAAAAAGGGAACTTCGTGGATGTCCCCACGGACTGCCCGCAGCGGGACGAGCGCATGGGCTGGACAGGGGACGCGCAGGCCTTTGCGGCGACCGCGAGCTTCAATATGTACACACCGGGCTTTTACGGGAAATTTCTCTATGATATGCGGCAGGAGCAGAAAGAGGATTTTCTTGCCGGCAGCGTCCCTCATGTCGTGCCGGACGTTCTTGATCAGATCGGCAGGGTGATGAAGCGGCGAAGCGCGGATCAGAAAGAAACAGACGCGGCGGAGGGAACGCTGCAGCTGCCGGAGGACGGGAATACGCCGGAAGATGGGAATGCGCCGGAAGATGGGAATATGCCCGAGGAAACGGATGCGGCGGCCGGGTCCTGCGCGTGGGGAGATGCGGCCACGGTGATCCCATGGACGATGTATGTATTTTTCAGGGACAAAACCCGGCTTGCGGAACAATATGAAAATATGAAGCTCTGGGTCGATCATATCCACGATATCGACGACTGCTTCTGCGGCGGGAGGAGGCTCTGGACACACGGCTTTCATTTTGCGGACTGGCTGGCTCTCGATAATTTCCACGCGGGCTCCTCGTTCGGGGGGACGGATCCGTATTATGTGGCGAGCGCCTATTATCTGCACTCGGCGGAGCTGACGGCCAGAGCGGCCTCGGTGCTGGGCTGCGGGGAGGATGCCGCGTATTATGCGGGACTTGCCGGAGAGGTGCGCGAGGCAATGCGCAGAGAATATTTTACGGCTACGGGGCGTCTTGCCATTCCGACGCAGACGGCTCTCGTTCTGGCTCTGCACTTCGGCATCGCGCCGGAGAACGCGAGGGAGCGCCTGCGGGAGGACCTGCGGCGGAGCCTTGAGGAGGAAAAGATTCATCTGACGACGGGCTTTGTGGGAACGGCGTATCTGTGCCGGACGCTCTCGGAAATCGGGCTCACGGAGTATGCCTACACGCTTCTTCTCAACGAGGATTATCCCAGTTGGCTGTATGAGGTCAATATGGGAGCCACGACGGTGTGGGAGCGCTGGAATTCCGTCCTGCCGGACGGCAGCATCAGCGATACCGGCATGAACAGTCTGAACCATTATGCGTATGGGGCGGTGGTAGAGTGGGTTTACCGGACGATGGGCGGCATTCATCCGGACGAGCAAGGCGGAGGCTTCCGCCGTTTTCGGCTCCGGCCCGAGCCGGATCCGCGCTTCGGCTTCTGCCGGACAGAGTATGAATCGGTCTACGGAACAATCGTCTCCTGCTGGGAGACGGAGGAGGACGGTTATACGATGCGCCTCACCGTTCCCTTTGATACGGCCGCGGACTTTGCTGTATGCGGCGCGCTACAAAGGGCGGAGATCACCAAGGCCGGAGCGGAGGAAAAAGAGGAGGCTGCTGCGGATGGAGAAACCGGCCCGGCGCCCGTTCCGCAGGTTCTGGGACAAGGGGAGTCGGTATTGCTCCCTGCCGGAAGCTATCGGATCCGTCTCCTGCGCTGAGGCCCGGCGCCGGCACGGGCGGGCCGCTCCGGATGGTGCCGGCGTCGGGACGCGCCGTGCGGCTTCGCCGCCGTCCTTATATAAGAAGACAGAAACAGCCCCCGCTGTTACCGATAGAAAGCCGGCAGCAGCGGGGGCTGTTTTGTGTCATGCGGTCTTGTTTATGCCATGGAGATGGCGCCGACAGGGCACTGCGCCTCGCAGGATCCGCAGTCAATGCAGGAATCCGCGTCGATGTTGTACTGGGTGTCGCCCGGGGTGATGCAGCTCACGGGGCACTGCGCGGCGCAGCTGCCGCAGCTGATGCAAGCTTCACTGATTACACGTGCCATAATAAATATCCTCCTTTGAATAACGATGTATGGATGATGAAATCATATCGTTTCGGCGCAGCTCCTGAGCAGAGACTGCACCGAAACGGATATTGCGGTAACAGACCTTTCGGCGGTCGGCGGTCACAGCGGACCGCCCGGCAGAGCGGGTCAGTTGTTGTAGAGCTCGCCCAGCTTCTGCAGATAGCTGTAATGCTGCTCGGCATGTGCCGCGGCCTCTGCAAACAGTCTCTCTGCTTTCTCCGGATTCTTGAGCTGCAGGCTCGTGTAGCGGGCCTCTCTTGCGAGGAAGTCGCTGTACGGAGCCGTTGCCGGCTTGCTGTCCAGAGAGAACTTTTTGTCCGCCGCAGGATTGAAGCGGAACAGGTTCCAGTAGCCGGTGTCCACGGCTGCTTTTTCCTCGTCCATGACCTTGGACATGCCGCCTTTCACCTTGATGTGGTGGTTGATGCAGGGAGCATAGCCGATGATCAGGGACGGTCCCGGATAGGCCTCCGCCTCGGCGATTGCCTTGACGGCCTGATTCGGGTCGGCGCCCAGAGCGATCTGCGCGACATAGACATAGCCGTAGCTCATCGCGATGCTTGCCAGATCTTTCTGTGTAGTCTCCTTGCCGCCGGCTGCAAACTGTGCGACAGCGCCCTCAGGGGTAGCCTTGGAGGACTGTCCGCCGGTGTTGGAATAGACCTCGGTATTGAAGACGAAGACGTTGATATCTTTCTTGGAGGCCAGAACATGGTCGAGGCCGCCGAAGCCGATATCATAGGCCCATCCGTCTCCGCCGAAGATCCACTGGGACTTCTTTGCAAGGAAATCCTTGTTCTTCTTCAGTTCCTCCGCCTCGGCCGATGTATCGGAGGCGAGAGAGGCGAGCAGCTTCTCCGTGGCGGCGCCGTTCTTCGCACCGCTGTGGAATGTATCAAGCCACTCCTGCGCCGCAGCGTTGCCGTCGTCCGCAAGAACCTTAACCTTGCCGGAGAGACGGTCGCGGATCGCGTTCTGTGCGAGTAGCATGCCGTAGCCGAACTCGGCGGCATCTTCGAACAGGGAGTTGGACCACGCGGGGCCCTGTCCCTTTGCGTTCACGGTGTAAGGCGTGGACGGGGAGGAGTTGCCCCAGATCGAGGAGCAGCCGGTCGCATTCGCGATGTACATTCTGTCGCCGAACAGTTGGGTGACGAGCTTCGCATAAGGCGTCTCGCCGCAGCCTGCGCAGGCGCCGGAGAATTCAAGCAGAGGCTTCTTGAACTGAGAACCGATGACGGAAACCTCTTTGAACTTGTCTACAAGCTCCTGCTTCTGCGTGACCTCGTTTACGGCAAAGTCGAAGAATCTCTGGTTGCCCTGATTGGCCTCCAGATCTTTCATGGTCAGAGCCTTGGCAGGGCAGACGTTCGCGCAGCTTCCGCAACCGGTGCAGTCCAGAGCGGAATTGACGATGGCGAACTTGAACGGAGCGTACTGCTTTTGATCCTTGATGGACATTCCCTCGGGAGCCTTTGCGGCCTCCTCCTCGGTCATGGCAACCGGACGGATCGCGGCGTGCGGGCAGACGAAAGAGCACTTGTTGCAGCCTACACACTTCTCCGCATCCCATACCGGAATGTTGACGGCGATGCCGCGCTTCTCAAAGGCGGAGGAGCCGGAGGGAGTGGAGCCGTCGGTGTACGGAAGAACCTCGGAAACCTTGAGGCTGTTGCCCTCCTGAGAGTTCACCTTGGCTTGAATGCTGTTGACGAAAGCGACGACATCCTCGCGGCCGCTGTCCGCATGGCCGACATGAAGACCCTCGTCCTCGCCGTTTGCCCATGACTCCGGGACCTCGACTCTGACAAGGTTCTTGTCCGCCGCTCCGGCGTCGATGGCTGCACAGTTCTTGTCGACGACGTCCTGTCCCTTGGAACCGTAGGTCTTAGCTGCCGCTTTCTTCATCAGATCGACGGCGGTATCGGTGTCGATGATCTTCGCCAGCTTGAAGAACGCCGCCTGCAGGATGGTGTTGATCCGGGTCGGGCCCATGCCGGTCTCAATGCCGAGCTTCACGCCGTCCATGATGTAGAAGTTGATCTTGTGATCATGGATGAACTTCTTGACCTGTCCGGGAATCTCCTTGTCGAGCTCGTCGACGGACCACGGGCAGTTGAGAAGGAACGTGCCGCCGTCAACCAGCTCCTGCACCATGTTGAACTGGCGAATGTAGGATGCCTTGTGGCAGGCCACGAAATTCGCCTGATGGATGAGGTAGGTGGACTTGATCGGCTTCTTGCCGAAGCGGAGGTGGGACATGGTCACGCCGCCGGACTTCTTGGAATCATAGTCAAAATACGCCTGCGCGTACATATCGGTGTTGTCGCCGATGATCTTGATGGAGTTCTTGTTTGCACCGACCGTTCCGTCCGCGCCGAGGCCCCAGAACTTGCAGCAGATAGTTCCTTCGGGGGTCGTGACGATCTCTCTGCCGGTGGAAAGGGAAAGATTGGTGACGTCGTCGACGATGCCGATGGTGAATCTCTTTTTCTCCTCGTTGTCATAGACCGCGATGATCTGCGCCGGCGTGGTGTCCTTGGAGCCGAGGCCGTAGCGTCCGGAGAAGACCGGGACGTTCCCGAACTTCGTTCCCTTGAGAGCTGCGATGACGTCGAGCGCCAGAGGCTCGCCGATGGATCCGGGCTCCTTGGTTCTGTCGAGAACGGAGATCTTCTTCACGGTGTCGGGAATCGCGGCGACAAAGGCATCCGCCGCGAAAGGTCTGTACAGGCGGACCTTGATGAGGCCGACCTTGCGTCCCTGCGCATTGAGATAGTCGATCGTCTCCTCGATGGTCTCGTTGACAGAGCCCATGGCGATGATGATCTGCTCGGCATCCGCCGCGCCGTAGTAGTTGAACAGACGATAATCCGTGCCGAGCTTGGCATTGACCTTGTCCATGGCCGACTGTACGATGGCAGGCATTGCGTCGTAGGCGGCGTTGCAGGACTCTCTGGTCTGGAAGAAGATATCAGGATTCTGCGCGGAACCCATCTGACGGGGATGATTCGGGTTCAGGGCATTGTTGCGGAACTCCTGAATTTTATCGAGATCGATGAGATCCTTCAGATCCTCATAGTCCCACATCTGGATCTTCTGGATCTCATGGGAGGTGCGGAAACCGTCGAAGAAATTGATGAAAGGAAGCTTGCCCTCGACGCCGGCGACATAGGCGACGGGGGTCAGATCCATGACCTCCTGCACAGAGGACTCGCAGAGCATGGCTGCGCCGGTCTGGCGGCAGGCATATACGTCGGAATGATCGCCGAAGATATTCAGCGCATGCGTAGCGACGCAGCGCGCGGATACATTGAATACGCCGGGAAGTCTCTCGCCCGCGACCTTGTAGATGTCGGGAATCATGAGAAGAAGACCCTGAGAAGCGGTAAATGTGGAAGTCATTGCACCTGCGGCGAGAGAACCGTGCACGGCGCCGGCGGCACCGCTCTCGGCCTGCATTTCGGTGACCTGTACTGTCTCACCGAAGATGTTCTTTCTTCCCGCGGTCGCCCATTCATCGACATGCTCGGGCATGACGGACGACGGCGTGATGGGATAGATGGCAGCTACTTCTGTGTAGGCATATGCTACATGAGCGGCAGCTTCGTTGCCATCCATGGTTTTGAATTTTCTGGCCATTGATGTTTCCTCCTATGTTTATTCTGATGTTGTATACAGCCTGTATACAATGAATCAACCCCTATGCCCATAGTAGCATCGGGACATGCAAAAAGCAATGTATTTATACCTGTGCAAACGGCGGGAAAACGCACAAAACAAGGCGTTTGGGAGCGATTTGGAAAGGCGGTCCGGAGCTTTTGCGCGGAGGACCGGTAGCATCGGAAAACATGGACAACTGTCCGGGTTTGTCCGGTTGCGCTTTTGACGCGGGTGGTCTATACTTCGATGGAAAGTTCATCATGGAAAGGGATCCCATTCGGATCCGTTCATCAGACACCACTGTTTTTCAGAAATGAGGTCAAAGCATATGGCACAGATTACTCCGGATATGACAATCGGACAGGCGCTCATGGCAAACCCGAATATTGCGCCGGTTCTCATGCAGATCGGCATGCACTGCCTCGGCTGCCCGGCATCGCAGGGCGAGACGCTCGAGGAGGCGGCGATGGTTCACGGCGTGGATATTCACGAGCTGATGGAGCATATTGAGGCGGCCTGCGCGGCTAAAGCCGAGTAAGAGCAGACGCGGATACGCGGACGCGAGAAAAGGGACTGTGACAGAACGAGGATCGTTTTGCCGCAGTCCCTTTTCTTTTAATTATTGTTCAGAGCGCCGCCAGCGTGGCGAGCGCGTTTTCCGGACAGACGGCGCGCTCGTGCTCCTGCAGATGGAGCTCGCGGGCAAAGGACATCACCTCGGGAGCGCCGTATTCGGACAGGCAGGCCAGCACGTTCTGGTGCTTTTTGACCGCGTCGGGATCCGGGAAAGCCAGAACCAGATGGTAGCGTCCCGCCGTCTCGCTGAAATAGAGAGCGCAGTGCGTATCCGGGCCAAGATCGGGAGAGGCGAGCCGGGCCGCGGCGATGACGTCGTTCATATTTTCAAAGGAAAAGAGGCGGTGCGTGAAGATATAGCGCCGCAGATCGGCCAGTCCTTTTCCTGCGGCCTCATCGTTTCCGCCCGCTCCGCCGCGGGCTTCCGGCTCTGCTTCGGCGGGGCCCTGCCGGATGGCGTCCATCAGACGCTCAAACGTCGAGGGGGAACCCGCGTCGTCCCCGCCTGCCTCTTTCTCGACAGAGGGAGCGAAATTGGAAAAGCGGGTATCGAGCTCCTCGGGATCCTCAACCTTTGTCACGACCAGCACAATGCTCTCGGAATTGAGCGGAATGGCCTCGATCATCAGCGGAATATTGTCCGCGGAAAAGCCGAACTGAACCGCGGCCTGCTGCATCATGTCGCTGAACAGACGGCGGGCCTTGTCGGAGCCGTAGGCCAGCTCGGAGAGCCTTATATTTCGTTTTGCCAGATCCTCGCCCGTGAGCGTGCAGCGGATCTGATTATCGTTCAATCGTTCTATTTTCATGGAAATAACCCCATATTGCCAGTTCTTTTCCCCACTTATACACTTTTGAAAATACAGCGTCAATAGGATGGGACGCGGTTTCACTAAAGTTTTATACTTTGTAATGGTTCAGGGCGGCCAAGGCGAGCATCGCCTCTGGCCGCCCACAGGGAGAGGTGCGGTGCGCCTCTCCCTGTCAGGCTGTGTACTTTTCAGATGTTGTGCATTTTTTAGATGAAGAGATCGAAACGGACAAGAAAACTGTTTTGCGTAATTAAGTGGCGCGGCGGCCTTGAGCAGCGGCTGGGCGCCCGGTTATACTCATGACGGCTGATGCGGGACAAATCCATGTATCCGGAAAGGAGGCGAACCGTTTTTCCGACAGGTGAACCTGTCTCTCCGCGCATTCTGCGGAGTACTACTTATCTTTTTTCGCAGTACGGTGCAGCGTCCGGACGGAAGCTGCGCACGGGCCTCTGTCTGCAGAGTGCCCGCGGTCTGCGGATCTGCTGTGCGGCGGATATTCTCTCCGCATTCTTTCAGGCTTCACTGAAATTTTTTCACGCGAATTCACAATACGATGATGTTCTGTCCGCGGATCGGCGTCTGCCGTGAAGTGTATTTCTGCAATGTGCAGAGGCTACTGTCCCATGCCGCGGCGGGCTCTGACCGCGGAGGCGTCCCACGGAAATGCAAGACGCAGACCTCCGAGATGGCCGCACTGAAGAGCCTGCCGTCTGTCTTTGCGGCGTGCCTTTTCCTTATTGAATGGGGATGCCGGTCTTTTATCAAATCGAAAAGCATATCTGAACAGCCTGTCTTTCGGGCGTGTGTATCTGTGGCAGAATAGGGACGGAGGGCACTGCCGTGCACCGGACTGCGATACATGCGCCCGGTCTTTGTCTGTTGCGGGGGAGCTGTGCTATAATATCAAAGGTTACGGGCAGATGCAGACAGAGTATGACTGCAAGGCCCAGATTTTCAGAGGTTTTCATGGGCAATACGGACCATAGACGAGACAGCGGGGAGCGGTATTATACGGATGCCGGGATACGATACGGAGCCTCCGGGAGACCGGCGGAGGACGCGGAAGAGGAGAGCCATGGGGACAGGGAATTTGAAGACAGAGAATTTGAAAATGTGAGCTATGTCCGGCGCAGCTTCGGAAAAGGGAGCGTCCGCCGCGACAGCGGGAATTACCGCTACGGGGAAAGCGTTGACGACGGGGATGACGGGCAGGAGGTCCGCTATGACCGGCGGCGCTATACGTCGGGTGTTTCCGATAGCCGGTATGCGGCGGGCAGAAGCCGGAGCGTCGGCGGGGGCCGGAGCCGCGTAACGGGAGCGCGCGCATCCGGAGCGGCAAAAGCCCGGGGCGGCGTGAGCCGCACATACCGCGAGGCCCCCTCGTTTGGAAATAACCGCTATTCCGGAGAGGGACGGAAAGGGAGAAGACAGGGCCGCGGCGGCCGGCATTTCCGCTGGCAGTGGCTGCTTCCGGTGCTTTTGCTGGTGATTCTGGCTGGAGTGTTCGGCTTTCGTCTCTACGAGGAGCGCTACGGGTATTCCGATGAAACAGCGGATCTTGCTGGGTATTTTTCCCTCTCGGGGGAAACGGATGTCGCCGTGATCTATCAGGATGCGCTCTATGAGACCCATGCGCGTCTTCTGGACGGCACATTCTATCTGTCCTGCGATATGGTCAGGGAGCTTCTGAACAAACGCTTTTATTACGGTGAGAGCGACGGCCTGCTGCTGTACGCTCGTCCCACGGAGCTGGTGCAGACGGCAGTGGGGAGCTCTGAGTGGTCGTCTGTCTCGGACGGAACCGTGACGGAGAGCTATCAGCCGGCGCGCATAGAGGACGGAACGCTGTATCTGGCGCTTGACTATATCAAAAAGTTTACGGATTTTACCGCCGAGACGTTTACGGAGCCGAACCGCATGGTGCTTCGCACAGAGGATGAGGAAAAAACAGCCGCGACGATCGCCCGCGACACGAACATCCGCATCGCGGGCGGAGTCAAGAGCGAGATTCTCACTCCGGCAGAGGCCGGGGAGACGGTGTTCATTCTTGAAAAAATGCAGGAGTGGACAAAGATTCTGACCGAAGACGGCTATATCGGCTATGTGGAGAACCGTTTTCTGGAAGATGAGAGGCAGATGACGGCAGCCGTTCCCACTGGAGCGGAGGCGGCGGAAGAGCCCGCGCCGGGAGCCGGACTTGACGGAAAAGTCAGCATGGGCTGGCACAGCGTGATCTCGGCGGACGGGAATGCCACGCTGCCGGACGTCACGGCGGCAGCCCGCGGACTGCGGGTAATTGCGCCCACATGGTATCCGCTTCTTGACGACAGCGGGAATATTGCAAGCTACGCGACGCAGAGCTACGTGGAGCAGGCCCATGCCATGGGGCTTAAAGTCTGGCCGGTTGTCGATAATTTCAATACCGAGGGCGTCGATCACAATCGCTTTCTCACGACGCTGGCGTCCCGCCAGAATATGATCTCCCAGCTGATGCGCGAGGCGGAGGTTTACGGCTTTGATGGGCTGAATGTGGACTTCGAGCTGATCAACCCGGAGAACGGAGATGATTTCATTGAGTTCGTCCGGGAGCTGTCCATTGCGTGCCGGAGCCGGGGGCTCACGCTGTCGGTGGACAACTACGTCACCTATGATTTCAATGATTATTACAGCATGGACGAGCAGGCCGCGTTTGTGGATTACGTCATCGTCATGGGCTACGACGAGCACTACGCGGGGAGCAGCGAGGCGGGAAGCGTCGCCTCGATCGATTATGTTCGCTACGGAATCCAGAGGGCGCTGCAGGAGGTTCCGGCGTCCAAGCTGATCAACGCGGTTCCTTTCTATACAAGGCTGTGGCAGACGGATGCGGAGGGCCTGACCAGCAAGGCGCTCGGAATGCGGCAGGCGCAGGAGTTCATCGCGGCTCACGGCGCGGAGCAGGTATGGGACGACGCATCCGGACAGAATTATGTGGATTTTACGGAAAATGGCGCCCGCTATCAGATGTGGGTCGAGGACGCGCGCTCCATTGCGTCCAAGCTCGAGATCATGACGGCGGATGGAATTGCCGGCGTGGCGGCGTGGCGGCTGGGCTATGAGACGGCCGACGTGTGGGACGCGGTTGCGCAGTACATGGACGGCTGAGTCCGCGGCGGAAACCCGCGAAAGAAAAGAGCTTTGATGATCACAGAGTATGTTTCCATGACCGAAGAGGAGCCGGACGGAGCGGCCATCGCCCGGGCGGGCGATATTCTGAAAAGAGGCGGACTCGTGGCGTTTCCGACAGAGACGGTGTACGGTCTCGGAGGGGATGCCCTGAATCCGGAATCCGCAAGAAAGATCTACGCCGCCAAGGGACGCCCCTCCGACAATCCCCTGATTGTGCATATCTGCCGCCCGGAGGCGGCGGAGCGGATCGCCGAACGCATTCCGGAGGCGTACCATATTCTGGCAGAGCGGTTCTGGCCGGGACCTCTGACCATGATTCTGCCGAAAAGCCGTCTTGTCCCGCCGGAAACGACAGGCGGGCTGGACACGGTGGCAATCCGTTTTCCCCGCAACCGGATCGCCCTTGCGCTGATCGAGGCCGGCGGAGGCTACGTCGCCGCGCCGAGCGCCAACCGGTCAGGGAGGCCCAGTCCCACACTCGCGAGATACTGCAGGGAGGATCTGGACGGCCTTGTGGATATGATCATCGACGGCGGACAGGTCGATATCGGCGTAGAGTCCTCCATCATTGATCTGTCCGGAGAAACGCCGACGATACTGCGCCCCGGCTTCGTGACGAAAGAGATGCTGGAGGATGCGCTGGGGAGCGTCGCGCTGGACCGGACGATACTGGGCGGCAGCTCCGGGGAAAGGCCCAGGGCGCCGGGAATGAAATACCGGCATTACGCGCCGCGGGGGGAGCTCAGCATCGTGGAGGGCGCCGCGGCGGAGGTCATCCGCTATATCAATGAAAGAACGGCGGAGGCGGCGGGGCACGGGCTTCGCACCGGGGTGATCTGCACGGATGAAACGAGAGACCGGTACCGGGCGGATTCGGTGAAGAGCGCTGGTACCCGGACCGAGGAGCGGATGGTGGCGAGAGAGCTGTTCCGGATCCTCCGGGAATTTGATGACGAGGGAGTTCAGCTTATTTTTTCCGAGGCCTTTGCGGACGACGGAATCGGCATGGCGGTCATGAACCGGCTGATGAAAGCGGCGGGGCACCGGGTGATTGATCTGACATAGAGGCGGCAGAAAAACCGCATAGTTTTCCGGAGCCTGCGGGACAGGCAGAAAGGAACGATCATGATGGTAGCGATCGGATGCGATCACGGCGGCTTTGCGCTCAAGGAGGAGGTGCTGGCGCACCTCGCGGAGCGGAGCGACGAGGTAAAGGATTTCGGATGCTTCGATAAGAAATCGGTGGATTATCCCGGCTATGCGAGGGCTGTCGCGGAGGCGGTCGCCAGCGGTACGGCGCAGAAAGGGATCGTGATCTGCACGACGGGAATCGGCGTGTCCATTGTGGCCAATAAGGTAAAGGGCATACGCTGCGCGCTCTGTGCGGAAACCAGCACGGCAAAGCTGACGCGGCTTCACAATGATGCCAATGTACTGGCGCTGGGCGGCGGGATGATCGGGCCGAAGCTGGCGGCCGACATTGTTGATGTTTTTCTGGATACGCCCTTTTCCAGGGAGGAAAAGCATTCGCGCCGGATCTCCCGGATCGAAGAATAAGGCGGCAGGAGGTTATCAATCGGTCCAAGGACCGTTATGAAAAGGAGAGAGTTATGTCAAAAACAGTCATCATGGATCACCCGCTTATTCAGCATAAGATCGGCCTTATCCGGAGAAAGGAGACCGGAACCAAGGATTTCCGCGAGACGATCAGCGAGATCGCCATGCTGATCTGCTATGAGGCGACCCGCCATCTGGAGCTGTCGGATGTGGAGGTTGAGACACCGATCACGAAGACGGTCGTCAAGGAGCTCAAGGGAAAGAAGATGGCAGTGGTTCCGATTCTCCGTGCGGGACTGGGCATGGTGGACGGCATGCTGACTCTGATTCCGGCCGCCAAGGTCGGACATATCGGTCTGTACCGGGATCCCGAGACGCTGAAGCCGGTGGAATATTACTGCAAGCTTCCGGCGGACAGCGCGGAGCGCGAGGTGTTTGTCGTCGACCCGATGCTGGCGACCGGCGGCTCCTCCGCGGCGGCCATCACGATGCTGAAAGAGCATGGCTGCAAGAAGATCACATTCATGTGCATCATTGCGGCGCCCGAGGGTGTAAAGGCTCTTACGGAGGTGCATCCCGATGTGGACGTCTATATCGGCGCGCTGGACGAGAGGCTGAACGAGCACGGCTACATCGTACCGGGACTCGGGGATGCCGGAGACCGCATCTTCGGAACCAAATAATTTCAGAACCGAATTCGGAACAGTGCGGCGGATACAGGCCGCGCACGCAGGGCGGCGGGAGGTGAGACCGTATATGTCGGGAAAACGTTCGGATTATATTTCATGGGATGAATACTTCATGGGAGTGGCGCAGCTTGCGGGGATGCGCTCCAAGGATCCCAACACGCAGGTCGGTTCGTGCATTGTGGACAGGAACCATAAGATCCTTTCCATCGGCTACAACGGTCTGCCACGCGGCTGCTCGGACGATGATTTCCCGTGGGAAAGAGCGTCGGAGGGAGAGCTGGGGACAAAATATCCTTTTGTTACGCACAGCGAGCTGAATGCCATTCTGAATTTCCGCGGAGGCTCTCTCGAGGGCAGTACGATCTATGTATCTCTGTTCCCCTGCAACGAGTGCGCGAAAGCGATCATACAGGCGGGGATTGCGAGAATCATCTATGCAAGCGACAAGTATTCGGACTCGGAGAGCACCATCGCGAGCAAGAAAATGCTCGACGCGGCGGGGGTGGAGTATATCCCCTATGAGAGCACCGGGAGAATTATCGAAATTCATCTTTGACAGAGCAAAGGGCGCATGAAATTGCGGAAATGCAGAGGAAAAAAAGCATACGGCTGGCATGCCCTTGCGGCGGCGTTCCTGCTTGCGGCAGAAATGCCGCTTTCTGTTTATGGCGTCACCTCGGAAACGCAGAAGCAGCTCAATGAGGCAAAGCAGCAGAGGGAGCAGACGGAAAATGCGATCGATGCGAATCAGGACAGCATTGACAGTCTGAACCGGACGCAGTCCTCGCTGCAGGAGCAGCTTACCGGGCTGGATATGCGCCTTGCGGAGGTGGCGGATCATCTTGCTGCCATCGGGAAGCGGATCGACGACAAAAACGCGGAGATCAGCACGGCGCAGGCGGAACTGGATGAGGCGACGCAGCGTGCGCAGATGCAGTACGAGTCCATGAAGAAGCGCATCCAGTTCATGTACGAGAGGGGGAATGTCTATCTGCTTGATACGCTGCTGCAGGCCGGGAGCTTCGGAGAGATGCTGAACCGGGCAAATTACATTCGCGAGCTCTCTGCCTATGACCGGAAAATGCTGGTGCTCTACCGGCAGACGATGGAAGAAGTGGAGGAAAAAAAGAATGTGCTGGAATCCGAAAAAACCGAGCTGGAAAGTCTCCATGCGGAGGCGGAAGCGGAGCAAGGACGGGTCGGCGAGCTGATCCGGCAGACCTCCGGAAGCCTCAGTGCGACGGCGGGACAGCTTGCGGATGCCGAGGCGAATGCCGACGCCCTGCAGGACCAGCTTGACACGCAGAACGCGCAGGTTTCGGCGCTGGAGAAGCAGCTCGCCGAGGAGCGGCGTCTGGAGGCGCTCTCGAGAGCGTCCGCATGGCGGGACATTTCCGAGATCTCGTTTGCGGAGGGGGATCGTTATCTTCTGGCGAATCTGATCTACTGCGAGGCAGGGAACCAGCCCTATGACGGACAGGTTGCCGTCGGTGCGGTCGTGATGAACCGGGTGATGAGCGGTGCGTTCCCGTCCACCATCGTCGGAGTGATCTATCAGAGCAATCAGTTTGAACCGGTTTCCACCGGACGGCTGGCGCTTGCGCTCGCGAGGGACGATGCGACCGATGCCTGCTACGCGGCGGCCGACGCGGCCATGGCGGGACAGACCACGGTGGCGGACTGCATTTTTTTCCGCACGCCGATTCCGCAGATCACGCCGCGCTATACCATCGGCGGCCATATTTTTTACTGAGACAGGGGGAGAGGGACGGCGCTCTGCTTCTGAAGCTCCAGAATCGGACGCTGCAGAGCTTCAAACTGGCGGCTGTAAATGATTTCCAGAAGACTGTTGAGACGGCGGAGACAGCGTACCATGGTTTCGGCGCTGATCTTCTGCTCGTCAAAGGCCTGCGCGAGCTCGTCGAGATCAACCACCTTGAGACGGCCGTCCGGGTAGAGCAGAACGTCGGCGAGAAGATCGGTGACGATCAGCGTGTTTTCCTCGGGGCGGTAGTCGTAATCCACAATATCGCAGTACCAGTACATGAGACTGCCGTCGTGCGCGATGAACTGACTGACCTTGATCCCGCGTTTCAGATAATAGACGGAGTAGCCGTGAGAGAGCTCTCTCTTGGGACGGATCGCGCGCCATGAGGTGACGAGCATGGCTTCGTCGCAGCGCTCGATGACGTCGCTGTCGAGACGAATACATTCCTCAGGGATCAGACGCCTGCGAAACAGTGCGGTAGTCCGGTTCATTTGTCTCTCCGTTCCGGACGCGGACGGGAAAATCGTCGTCCCGGAGCTGACCGGGATGGGACGCCGCGCCGAGCTTTCTCTGTTTGGCGGATATTTATTAAGAAAATGGTAGTCAAGTTGCGGGGAAAAGTCAATTCCGTGTTCGCAGCAGGCTGCGGGATATTTGATTGAATATTTACAGGGCTTGAAGTAGAATATTTCTAGTTTGTCAAATCATTGACGAAAAGAGGACGATATGGCAAAGGAAACGATTGACAGGATCCGGAAAGCGGAGAAAGCGGCCGCGGGTATCGAGCAGGAGGCGAAGCAGAAAGCGCAGGAGCTGATCGACGGGGCAAGAAAAGCCGCCGCGGAGCTCATGGAGACGGAGCTTGAGCGCGCAAGGAGCGAGGGAGTCTCCGGACTGCAGGCGGCGGAGGAGGCCGGAAAGAAAGCTGCCTCCGGGATGTCGGCCGATACCGCGGAGGAGCTTCTCGCGCTGGAAAACGGCGCGCGGGCGAAGATGGAGGAAGCGGCGCAGACGATTCTCCGCGAGCTGGTACAGTAGGGCTCCGCATATATCATGGAAGAAAGGGGGATGTGATATATGTCTGTTTTACCGATGAAGCGGATTGTGATCTGCGCGCTCAGAAAAGACAGGAAGCAGGTTCTGGAGCTTCTGCAGAGACAGGGCGTTCTGGAGATCCGCAGTTCGCTTTCGGATGACGAGGTGTTCAGCAGACAGGATAAATCCCGAATGGCTGCGACGTTCCGCAAATCAGCGGAGGCCTGTGAGCAGGCGCTCACGGTGCTGGATGAGCACGCACCGGAGGAAAGCGGGCTTCTTTCCATGCTGGACGGGAGAAAGCCTCTCTCGACGGCGGAATATGAGGAGCGCCTCCGGACGGCAGACGAGGCGGTCCGCACGGCAAAGGAAATCAATTCACTGCAGAAACGCTGCAGTGATGTGCGGGCGGAGATTCCTAGGACGGAATCACAGCTTGTGGCGATCCGTCCGTGGATAGGCTATGATCTTCCGCTCGACTTTTCCGGGACGAAAGCGGCGGCGGTGTTTGCCGGAACGCTTCCCGGGGAGCTCACGCAGGAGCAGATTGAGGCGGCTCTCGCAGAGTACGCGCCGGGGCTGGACGACATGGAGGTGAATCTGATCTCCGCGGCGCCGGAGCAGACCTGTCTGTGCGTTATCTGCGGCAGAAAACATGAGGCAGAGCTCCGGGATGCCCTGCGCCGCATGAATTTCGCGAAGCCTCCGGTTGCATCGGAGAATCCGGAGCAGGCGCTGCGTGATCTGGAGAGCCGGATGGCGGAGCTGCAGGCTGAGGCCGGTGAGCTTGCGGAGCAGATTCGCGGCTTTGCCGGAAAGCGGGATGCGCTTCGCTTCGCATCGGACTATTACACCATGCGGGCGGATAAGTACGATGTTATCAGCGGCCTTGTACAGAGCCGTCTGACGGTGATTATCGAGGGCTACGCCGAAGCGCGCTGCGCGGAGAGTCTGGAGCGGGCGCTCACCTCCCGCTATGAGCTTGTTTTTGAAACGCAGGAGCCTGCGGAAGAGGAGGAAGTGCCTGTGGCTCTCCGGAACGGCGGCTTTGCCGCTCCGGTCGAGAGCGTGGTCGAGAGCTACTCGCTCCCGGGCCGGCATGAGTTCGATCCCTCTGTGCTGGTGTCCGTATTTTATTACTTTCTGTTCGGTCTGATGCTCTCCGATGCGGGCTACGGCATCATCATGACGATCGGCTGCGCCTATGCCCTGCTCAAAAAGAAGAGCATGGAGCCCGCCATGAAGAAGACCATGAAGATGTTCCTCTACTGCGGCATCTCCACGACATTCTGGGGCTTCATGTTCGGGTCGTTCTTCGGAGACGCGGTGAACGTTATTGCGTCGACCTTTTTCGGCCGTCCGGATGTCCGGCTTCCGGCGCTCTGGTTTGAGCAGATCGACGATCCGATGAAGATGCTGGTGTTCTGCTTTGTGGTCGGCATCATCCATATGTTTGTCGGCCTCGGAGCAAAGGCGTGGGGCTATCTGAGAAGCGGGCAGCCCCTTGATGCGGTTTATGACGTGCTGTTCTGGTACCTGCTGGTCGGCGGCTCCATCGGCTATCTTCTGACGCTCCCGATGATGTCGCAGATGCTGGGAGTGAAGACGCTCTCCGCTTCGGTCGGAACAGTGGCGGGGACGGCGGCGCTGATCGGTCTTGCCGGAATCATTCTTACCGGCGGAAGAGAGTCGGGGAGCTGGTTCAAGCGGATCCTGAAAGGCCTGTATGCGGCCTACGGAATCACCGGCTGGCTGAGCGATATCCTTTCCTACTCAAGACTTCTCGCACTGGGGCTTGCAACCGGCGTCATTGCGCAGGTGTTCAATAAGATGGGCAGCATGGTGGCTGAGGGAGCCGGGATCATCGGCGCGGTGATTTTTATCGTGATTTTCCTTATCGGGCATGTGCTGAATCTCGCAATCAACGCGCTCGGGGCGTATGTGCACACGAACCGCCTTGAGTATGTGGAGTTCTTCGGTAAGTTCTACGACGGCGGAGGCAGAGCTTTCGAACCGTTCGCGCAAAATACTAAATACTTCAAAATCAAGGAGGAGATCTAATTATGGCAAGCATGGGAATTTTCTTTGCACTGGCGGGGGCTGCGTGCGCTGCTCTTATGGCAGGAATCGGCTCCGCAATCGGCGTCGGCAAGGCGGGACAGGCTGCGGCGGGCGTCGTCACGGAGGACCCTGCCAAGTTCAGCAAGGTTCTGATTCTGCAGCTTCTTCCCGGTACACAGGGCATTTACGGGCTTCTGATCGCGTTCATTACGCTGACGCAGATCGGCATTATGGGCGGGGATGCGAATCTTTCCGCGGTAAAGGGACTTCTTTACTTTGCAGCCTGCATGCCAATGGCGTTTGTCGGTCTGATCTCCGCGATCCAGCAGGCCAACGCGGCGGTCTCCGCGATTGCGCTGGTCAGCAAAAAGCCCGATCAGTTCGGTAAGTCCATGATTTTCCCGGCGATGGTTGAGACTTATGCGATTCTGGCGCTGCTGGTGTCCATCCTTTCGATTTTCGGAATTGCCGGCCTTGCTGTCTGATGAGTGTTTATGCCGGGGCTCTGTGCAGGGCCGCGGCATGGAGAAAACCATGAGCGGAATAGATAAAATTATTGAAGATATCCGGGGAGAGGCCGGGCAGCAGGCGAAAGAGATTCTGTCTGTCGCAGGGGCCAAGGCGGATGCGATCCGCGCCGCCGGAGAAAAGGATGCGGCAGAGGCGGCGGAAAAGATCCGCGCCGACTATGCGCATCGGATTACGGAGGCCGCAGCCCGGGCGAAATCTGCCGGCGAGCTGCACCGCAGACAGAGCATTCTTGCGAAGAAGCAGGAGCTGATCGCAGAGACGATGGAGACGATCCTTGCGCAGGCGCATTCTCTTCCCGAGGATGTATATTTTGCGGCGCTTTCGGGACTGGCGGTCCGCGAGGCGGAGAACGGCTCCGGGATCATTCGTTTCAGCGGGCACGATCTCAAGAGACTTCCGGCGGATTTTATGACTAAGCTGAACGCAGCTCTCCCGGAGGGAAAGACGCTGGCTGTTTCCGATGTGCCGGCGGATATCGCGGACGGATTTGTTCTGGAATACGACGGTGTTGAGCAGAACTGTACCTTTGAGGCGGTTCTCTCCGCAAAGAGAGAGGAGCTGCAGGACAGGATCCGGCAGATTCTCTTTCCCTGATAGGAACCAAAAGCATGGCAAAAGACAGTTATATTTATGCGGTCGCCCGCATTCGTTCTCATGAACTGCAGCTTCTGAACGCGGCCTTTATGGAGCAGCTTCTCGCGGCTCCGGACGAGGCGGGGTGTCTCCGTCTGCTTTCAGAGCACGGCTGGGGGACCCCGGACATGTCCGCCGAGCAGATGCTCGACGGAGAAACGGAAAAGACATGGGAGCTGATCCGGGAACTGGTCGGTGATCTCTCGGTATTTCATGTCTTTCTCTATGAGAATGACTATCACAATCTGAAAGCTGCGATCAAGGAGGCCTGCACAGGGGGGAGGCATCCCGGTATTTATGTGGAAAACTCTGTCTTCCCGGCCTGTATGCTGGAGGAGGCGGTGGAGTCCCGCAGCTTTGGGGATCTCCCGGAGCACATGCGCGAGCCGGCAGAGCGGGCGATGGATACGCTTCTGTCAACCCGCGACGGGCAGCTCTGCGACTGCATTATCGACCGGGCGGCCCTGTGCGCAATCCGTAAGGCCGGCGCAGAGACAGGCAGCGAGCTGCTTGCCCTGTACGGTGAGCTGACGGCGGCGATCGGAGACATCAAGACAGCGGTCCGTGCACTCCGCACCGGCAAGAGCCTTGAATTTCTGCGGACATCGCTCGCTCCCTGCGCGACGCTGGATGAGGCGCGTCTTAGCGAGGCGGCGGAGAGCATGGAGGCGCTGGTCGCGTATCTCGATACGACCATCTATGCGGATGCGGTTCCCGAGCTCGAGAAATCGCCGGCGGCCTTTGAGTGCTGGTGCGACAATTATCTGATCCGCAGGATCCGCCCGCAGCTTTCCAATTCTTTCGGCATCGATCCGCTGGCCGCCTATATTCTGGCGCGCCGGATGGAGATCCGGTCCGTGCGGATCATTCTGACCGGCAAGCGCAATGACATGGCGGAAAGTCTGATCCGGGGAAGAGTGAGGGAAACCTATGTCTAAAATTGCGGTAATGGGAGACTGGGACAGCATATACGGCTTCGGCGCGCTGGGACTCGACACGTTCCGTTTTGATGAGAGCAATATCGAGGAGGCCGGGCGGCTCTTGCGCAGACTGTCCGAGCAGGATTATGCGGTGATCTATATTACCGAGGCGCTGGCAGCCAGAGTTCCGAATGAGATCGAGCATTACAGAACGCTTCCCTCTCCGGCGATCATTCTGATCCCCGGCATTTCAGGGAATACGGGGCAGGGTCTCGCGGCGGTGAAGAAATCGGTCGAACAGGCCGTTGGCTCAGATATCATCTTTGGAGGGAAATAAGCGAATGAGTACAGGTACGATCAAGAAAGTAGCCGGGCCTCTCGTTGTTGCGGAGGGGATGCGCGACGCCAATATGTCCGATGTGGTCCATGTCGGCGACAGGCAGCTTATCGGCGAGATCATCGAAATTCATGGCGGAGAGGCTTCGATTCAGGTTTATGAGGAGACAGCGGGTCTTGCGCCGGGAGCGCCGGTCGTCAGCACCGGAATGCCGATGAGCGTCGAGCTGGGCCCCGGTCTTATCGGGAGCATTTACGACGGCATTCAGCGTCCTCTGGATGATATCATGCAGGCGACGGGCAGCAATCTTCTGCAGCGCGGCGTGCAGGTTCCCTCGCTGAAAAGAAATTCCGTATGGCACTTCGTGCCTGCAGTGGAGGCCGGCGCTTCGGTGTCCGGCGGCGATGTGCTGGGAACGGTGCAGGAGACGAAGATCGTATCGCATAAAATTCTTGTCCCGCCGCAGATATCCGGTGTGGTCCGCGAGATTGCCGAGGGCGATTATAAGGTCACGGACATTGTGGCAAAGCTCGAGACGGCGAACGGCAGCGTGGAGGAGCTGACGCTCATGCAGAAATGGCCGGTCCGAAAGGGCCGTCCCTACAAGGAGAAGCTCTCCCCGAGGATGCCCCTTGTCACCGGACAGCGCGTCATTGATACGCTCTTCCCGATTGCAAAGGGCGGTGTCGCTGCGGTTCCGGGGCCGTTCGGCTCAGGCAAGACCGTCGTGCAGCATCAGCTTGCCAAGTGGGCCGATGCCGATATCGTCGTCTATATCGGCTGCGGCGAACGCGGCAATGAGATGACGGACGTTCTGAACGAATTTCCGGAGCTGAAAGACCCCAAGACCGGCGAGTCGCTCATGGAGCGGACGGTTCTTATCGCCAACACCTCGGATATGCCGGTGGCAGCCCGCGAGGCTTCCATTTATACAGGAATCACGATTGCGGAATACTTCCGCGACATGGGTTATTCGGTCGCTCTGATGGCGGATTCGACCTCGCGCTGGGCGGAGGCGCTCCGCGAGATGTCGGGACGTCTGGAGGAGATGCCCGGAGAAGAGGGCTACCCTGCCTACCTCGGATCCCGTCTGGCGCAGTTTTATGAGCGCGCCGGCCGCGTCTGCACGCTGGGCTCCGGCGAGGCCGAGGGGGCGCTTTCCGTTATCGGCGCAGTTTCCCCCGCGGGCGGCGACCTGTCCGAGCCGGTCACGCAGGCGACGCTCCGCATCGTCAAGGTATTCTGGAGCCTCGACGCGCAGCTTGCCTACGAGAGACATTTCCCGGCGATCAACTGGCTCAGCTCGTATTCTCTTTATCTTGAGTCCATCGGAGACTGGTTTGATGCCAACGTGGAAAAGGACTGGATGAAGAAGAGAACGCAGCTCATGGTCATTCTCAGCGAGGAATCCGAGCTGAAAGAGATGGTGCAGCTCGTCGGTGAGGACGCGCTCAGCGCGCCCGACCGCCTGAAAATGGAAACGGCCCGTTCCATCCGTGAAGATTACCTCCATCAAAACGCGTTCCATGAGATCGACACGTTTACCTCTCTTCCGAAGCAGTACCGCATGATGGATCTGATTCTTGATTTCCACGACGCCTGCGGCAAGGCGCTCGAGAAAGGTGCGGAGGTGACGAAGCTGGTGGCGCTTCCCGTGCGTGAGCAGATCGGCCGCTACAAATATGTGGAAGAGACGAAGCTGGAGGAAGAGTACGGCAGAATCAAGGCGGAGATCAATGCAGAGGTAGATACTGTTATTTCCGAGAAGGAGGAGTTCTGATGCCGAAGGAATACAGGACAATACAGGAGATCGCCGGGCCGCTGATGCTTGTGCGGGGCGTCGAGAACGTCGCCTATGATGAGCTGGGCGAGATCGATCTGGCGAGCGGAGAGAAGCGCCGCTGCAAGGTGCTTGAGATCGACGGCGGCAATGCGCTGGTGCAGTTGTATGAGAATGCGGCCGGGCTGAACCTCGGGAGCAGCAAAGTGCGCTTCCTTGGCAAGAGCATGGAACTTGGCGTCTCCGAGGATATGCTGTCCCGCGTCTTTGACGGACTGGGACATCCCATCGACGGCGGTCCGGAGATTCTTCCGGATGAACGCCGCGATATCAACGGTCTTCCGATGAACCCGGCGGCGAGAGCGTACCCGCAGGAGTTCATCCAGACAGGAATTTCCGCGATCGACGGTCTGAATACGTTGGTGCGCGGCCAGAAGCTGCCGATTTTCTCGGCTTCCGGTCTCCCGCATTCCCAGCTTGCGGCGCAGATCGCCCGGCAGGCGAAAGTGCGCGGAACCGATGAGCCGTTTGCGGTCGTTTTTGCGGCGATGGGCATCACCTTTGAGGAGTCGAATTACTTTATTGAGAGCTTCCGGGAGACCGGGGCCATTGATCGGGCCGTCCTGTTTATGAATCTGGCGAACGACCCGGCGGTCGAGCGTATTGCGACACCCCGCATGGCGCTGACGGCGGCGGAGTATCTTGCCTTTGAAAAGGGCATGCACGTTCTGGTCATCATGACGGATATCACGAACTACGCGGATGCGCTGCGTGAGGTCTCCGCCGCCCGCAAGGAGGTTCCGGGACGCCGCGGATATCCGGGCTACATGTACACCGACCTGGCGAATCTCTATGAGCGCGCCGGCCGGCAGAAAGGGAGAGCGGGCTCCATCACGATGATTCCGATCCTGACTATGCCGGAGGACGACAAGACGCACCCGATTCCGGACCTTACGGGCTATATCACGGAGGGTCAGATCATTCTGTCCCGTGATCTGTACCGTAAAGGTATCCAGCCGCCGATTGACGTGCTGCCGTCTTTGTCCCGTCTGAAAGATAAGGGGATCGGCAAGGGCAAGACCCGCGCCGATCATGCGGATGTCCTGAATCAGCTCTTTGCGGCATATGCGCGCGGCAAGGAGAACAAGGAGCTGATGGTCATTCTCGGCGAAGCGGCGCTGACGGATGTCGATAAGCTGTATGCAAAATTTGCGGATGAATTCGAGGCGCAGTACGTATCACAGGGCTATCGCACCGACCGCAGCATCGAGGAAACGCTCGAGATCGGCTGGAAGCTTCTGCGCATCCTGCCCCGCACAGAGCTCAAACGAATCAAGGACGAATATTTGGATCAATACTATGACGCAAACTAAGCAATGCGAAGACACGGTTTCCCGGATCAGCGCGGATTTATCCGCAGGCTGATCCGGGAAACCGGGGATTCATAGTGCGCAGCACGAACAGCGAGGGCAGCGGAGCGCCCGAGCTGAGGCATTGCGCAGTGGCGCGAGTGCGCAGCACGAACAGCGAAGGCAGCGGAGCGCCCGAGCTGAGGCATTGCAGTTGAGAGGTTTTTCATGGCGACGAAAACAGTGAATCCTACCCGGATGGAACTCACCCGGCTGAAAAAGAAGCTGACGACGGCGCGGCGCGGCCATAAGCTGCTGAAAGATAAGCGCGATGAGCTGATGCGGCAGTTTCTTGATCTCGTCAGACAGAACAAGGATCTGCGGGAAAAAGTGGAAAAAGGGATCGGCGAGTCCAACAAGAGCTTTGCGCTTGCAGCCTCCGGAATGTCTCAGGAGGCGGTTCGCGTTGCGTTTATGACGCCGAGGCAGGAGATTCAGATGACCACGGCGACCAAAAATATCATGAGCGTGGATGTCCCGATCTATTCCTACACGACGCGGACCTCGGACCCGAATGATATTTATTCCTATGGCTTCGCGTTTACCTCGAGCGATCTGGATATGGCGGTCGCGGGGCTTGCGGAGCTTCTGCCCGATATGATGCGGCTTGCGGAGAGCGAGAAGACCTGTCAGCTTCTCGCCGCCGAGATCGAAAAGACCCGCCGCCGCGTCAATGCGCTGGAGCACGTCATGATTCCGCAGATGGAGCAGAACATCAAGTTCATTACGATGAAGCTGGATGAGGCCGAGAGAAGTTCACAGACGCGCCTGATGAAGGTCAAGGATATGATGCTTGAGGACGCGCATCATTACGAAGAGAAAGAGGAGGCGCGCTTCGGGGAACAGGTATCATAATCTCTTTCTCTGTGATATAAGTATGCGGAATTCAGTAATCAGACTAATTTACGCGGCCGTGCTGTTTGCGGCGACGGTATTTCTGCTGGAGCTTCTGATGCATCAGGGGAGCGCGGCGATCACGGCGGAGATGGACGCCGCCTCGCTTCCTTTGATCAGAATGGAGACGGTGGGCCGGACAGTCAATGAGCTGCACGGCTTCACCGCAGAGCGGGATATCAGCCATTACCGCACGGTCCTGACGCCAATGGGAGAGGACAGGGCGATCACTTTCACCGTAGAACTCTACGGAGAAGAAGTGACCGGTCTGTCTTTTGAGCTGCGCTCCGTGGACGGGGGCAGACTGATCGAGGACGGCGCGGTGATGCGGGAGGAGAGGCTGGCGGACGGCCGGATTGAAGCCGGCTTCACCGTCAAGGATCTGATTGCGGCCGACACGGAATATATGCTCGTCATACTGCTGGACCGGGCTGACGGGAGCGCGGTGCGGTATTATACGCGTGTGATGGAGTGCGATGAGACGGCAATCTCCGCGGAGCTTGCATTTGCGCAGCAGTTTCACGACGGCGCCCTGTCCGGCCAGGAGGGCGGCACGGTCAGTCAGGTGATCGAGACCAGCACGGAGGGCGATAATTCGAGCTTCGCGGATGTCACGATTCACAGCAATTTTTATCAGGTGACCTACGGCGATCTGCAGCCGGTAGAGCTTATGCGGCCGGTCGTCGCGATACAGGATCTTCACGAGGAAAGCTGCGTGCTCCGTATGGATTATATCCTGTCCATTGACATGGACGGGAACAATGCGAAATTTGACTGCACGGAGTATTATCGTCTGAAACGGGGAACCGACCGTGTCTATCTGATGGATTACCGGCGGACGATGGAGGAGGTCTTTGATCCCTCGCTCGAGGAAAATTATGTGTCCGATATGATTTCGCTCGGCATTACCGAAAAGGAGATGCAGTTTGTCGAGAGTGACGGAGGCTCGGCGCTCGCCTTTGTTAATGCGGGACGGCTCTACGGCGTTACGCCCTCGTCGGCCGAGGTGGCGCAGGTATTTGCGTTCGGGGCGGCGGACAGTCTGGACGAGCGCGACAACTACCGCAGCTTCGGCATCCGCATCCTCGATGTGGACGAGACCGGCAGCATCGACTTTCTGGTCTATGGCTATATGAACCGCGGGGAGCATGAGGGCGAGCTGGGGACTACTTTTTACACCTATAACGGAGAGTATCATACGGTGGAGGAGCTGGCGTTTCTTCCGTACAGCGGCTCCTATGATCTTCTGCGCTTGCAGGTAGAGAAGCTTTCCTACTATAACAATAAGAAGAGCACGCTGTTTCTTCTGATCGACGAGACGATCTATGAGGTCAACGTAGCGGAGCATACGGTGAAAACGGCGGCCGACAGTCTCTCCGGCGGTGGGCTGCAGGCATCCGCCTCTGGTCAGATCGTGGCATGGAAATCGCAGGACCGGGGCCGCGGCGACTCGGAGGATATCATTTCCGTCATGGACTTTTCCACCTCGGGGCAGCAGGTAATCCGCGCGCCGGCGGGGGAGCGCGTCGTTCCGCTCGGCTTTATTCACGAGGATCTGATATACGGAGTGGCCAGAGAGGCGGACATTACGACCAATGCGGCAGGGGACGAGGTTCTTTCCATGTATGCGGTATATATCGTGGATTCCGGCATGGAGGAGCTTGAGCACTATGAGGCCGGGGAATATTACGTGAGCTCCTGCGAGGTGAACGGCGACCGCATCACGCTGCACCGGGTGCGGCGGAGCGATGAGGACGGGCAGCTCGTCACGGCGGAGGATGATCAGATTCTGACGTCGGACAGCCGGAGGCAGGGGGCGAATCATCTTTCGGAAATTGTGGTGGAGCGCTATGAGACGATGCAGAAAATTTCCATGCGCGGCTTCAGAGCCTCATCAGTGAAGTTTCTGGAGCCCAAGTTCGTGATTCATGAGGGGAGCCGCGCACTGGCGCTGCCGGAGCTCTCGGGGACCCGGCCGGAGCGCTGCTTTGTCTACGATATGTACGGGCTGGCCGGCTTTTACCTGACGCCATCGGAGGCAGTGCAGAAAGCCGAGGAGCTGTCGGGCTGCGTTTTGGATGACACAGGCCGTTATATATGGGTATCCGGGAACCGCAGAGCCTCGAATCAGATCATGGCGATCACGGAGGAAGCGCCGGAGGGCGGCGCGGAGGACAGTCTGGCCGCCTGCCTCGATATGATTTTCCGTTATGAGAATACGGCGGTTTCCGCAGAGCAGGAGCTTGCCGGGAGCAATAATCTGCTTCGCATCCTCGAGGAGGCTATCCCGGGGACGGACAGCTACAATCTGGCAGGCTGCAGTCTCGATTCCGTTCTGTATTACGTCAGCGAGGAGAAGCCGGTGCTCGCGCTCAGCGACGGCGGGAACCGTGCGGCCCTCATTGCAGGCTACAACAGCAGTATTGTCGTGGTGGTCGATCCGGCGGCCGGCTCGGTGGAGCGCATGCCACGGGAGGCCGCGGAGGAAAAATTCACAAAGGGCGGCGGTTATGTCTGCTATCGGATGCGGGCGGAATGAGGCGGGCACGTCATTACCGCCGGTCAGAGGGAGATAAACTGCCGGGCGATGCTCTGTGCCTCCGGTTCGCGGAGCCCTGCCGTTTCTGCAAATTCATACCAGAGGGAGAGGCTGCGGCGGACGGCGTCGATGATCCGCCCGGCCTCTGTTTTTTTTATGCCCATGTTTTTTCCTGCGGCCAGCAGATCCGGCAGAGCGATCTGCTCTCTCTTTCCGTTCACGCACATCTGATGCGTGCCGGTCCATCGGCCGCCCGGATTGCAGGCATAGGTCACGTCATACGCGGGGGCGAGGCTCCATCGGCCGCGGCGGTCCATCAGGAACGAGATGTTTTTTACATGATCGTCCTGATTCCGCGCGAGAACATTGAAGACCATTCGCCGGTAAAACTGGCTGATCTCCGTGCCGGATATCCGGAGCTGACGCATGACGCGGGCCGCCTGTTCGTAGCTGTATGCGCCGGGCTGATTGAAATCGAAATGCGCGATGCCGCCCAGCGACTGCATGTGGAGCTTTCTGCCGGTCCGGGGATCGCGGTCAAAGCGGCGCGTCATGAAATGGCTTCTGTTCTTTTCCTGATACAGGCGGCATTCGCTCATCTGTATTCCGGCGGCTTGTGCCATCAGGAAGTAAGCGTATTCGATTCGGGTATAGCAGGGCGGATCCTCGCCCTCCTTATCGCCGTTTCCGCTTACGCCGTCGAATTTGATGAGCCAGTACCCGTAGCCGCTGCCGGCCTCGATTTGACCGGAGCGGATATCGCCGGTCCCCTCATTCCACGCGATGACCGCCTTGGCTCTGGCCCCTCCGGCGGAGGAACCGACGCGGATGATCTCCTGCATGGCGTTTTCTCCGGCGGTGACATGAAGCTCTTCGCGGGCATGCAGAATATCCGCGGCCAGAGTGACCAGACGCTCGATTTCTATGCTCTCCGGTCCGGCGGCAGCGGGCCCGCGGGCCGGCACGTATTCCAGAGCGCCCATTCCGCGGCTTCCGGTGCAGTAAAGGCGCTCCACCGCGTTGAAGCTCGCGGGATCCCGTCCCTGCGAGCGGAGCCACGCGTCGATAACGGCGTTGCCGAATTTATCCGGAAGACTGTTGGCAAGGAGCCCGGGCAGCCCGTGAAAGCTTGGGCCGGCCAGCTCGGGGAAGATGTAGACGCGGCGGGAGAGGGGCATGGTGATGGGAGAGACCTCTATGCCGGAGGAGAGAAAGGCCGGGTCGTATTCAAAGGAGCCGAGCCTCGTACTGTCGTCAAAGGCGACCGTTCCGATCCGGGTGCCCCAAAGCATGACTTCTGCGGCGGTCATGGCAGATCATCCCCCCATTTCCATGCGGACGGTGTTTCCGCCTCCGCGCTTTTTCTGCGGCTGGCCCGTTCCCTCGGCTTTCCCAGAGCGGCGAGCTGACTCGGCCGCGGTCCCTGCTCGGGAATCATGAGCTCGAGGCTCTGCAGCTTTCCCAGAGCCCGGAGCACGTCGATGACGGTGGAGAACGATACGTCCTTTCCCGTTTCGAGATTGCTGATGGTCCGCTGCGAAAGGTTTGTGAGCTCCGCCATTTCTTTCTGCGTGGCGGGCAGACTGATCCGCGCGGCCCGGATCCGGCTTCCGAGCTCGGAGAGAACCTCCTCCGTCGATGAGTAAAAACTGATTTTCAAGGCAGCCTCCTCCTAATATAAAAGATGTAGTGGTCATACCCCCAACAGCCAGTTGGGATATGATCCGCTCGTTGCTTAAGCTGTTAGAATGTAGTGGCATTGGTTCGGACGGATTCCTCCTTGGACCCCGCGTCCGTTGGAAAGCCTGTCTGCCAGCCACTCATTCGCAGCTGTTCGGTTTACGTAGGTTGAACCGCGTCTTGTGCGTTCAAATCAGAGGGGAAGCCGTATCAGGTCTATATGACGGCTGGAGCGAATAAATTTCTCAGAATCTACTACGGCAGGGTAAAGGAGTGTTTGGCTTCTCCATCTACCACTGAATAGCAAATGTGTTTCTTCTTTTTCTCAGACCGGCATTACTGGCGGTCTTTTTGTGGCGCCTCCATTTCTGCCTGCTTTTTTCAAATCTATGCTTGACTTTTTATTAGTAGGCTTTCCATAGTGGAAGCCAAAATTGCCCTTATCCCCCATCGCAGCTTGCTGCGGGGTATTTGACTGTGTATTTTATATTGTGCAATGAATATTATGTGACGAAAGAAAATAAAATGCAATATTTTTCTTACTAACACAGAAAAATCAAAACAAAATGCAAAATTTTGCATCATAAAAGCCGCCCGAACCATTGATGTGTGTCCGCATGGCCGGATATCCGGTCAGGAGGGCATCTGCCAATTTCGGGCGGCTTTTGAAACCGGCCGCCTATCCCGGCGCGCCGGATCCTATATCGGATTTTTGTGCCGGTCGTGATATCAGTCTTTCCATTCGCCGGTTTTCTGCGAGATGCGGTAGCGGGAAACGGCATTCTGGATCCGGTCGCTGGGGTTCAGCAGGTCGCTGATGGAACTGTCATGGTTCAGGGTGTCGATGATATAGGCGACATACTTGCTCATGCTGCAGCTCGCGTACCAAGGGCGTTCCAGCAGGTCCGGCGTCTGATAAATGAGGTTTGTCGTCAGCACGCGGCTGATTACGCCTTCCTCATAGGCCCTGTCAAATTCGGAAAGCCCGGAGGTGAACAGACCGAACGTAGCGAAGACGAAGACGCGCCCCGCCTTTCTTTCCTTGAGACCGCGGGCCACCTCGATGACGCTCTCGCCGGATGAGATCATGTCGTCGACCACGATCATGTCCTTGCCCTCCACGTTGGAGCCGAGGAATTCGTGCGCAATGATCGGGTTGCGCCCGTCCACGATGCGGGTGTAATCGCGTCTCTTGTAAAACATTCCCATATCGAGGCCCAGAACGTTGGCGATGTAGACGGCGCGCTTCATGCCGCCCTCGTCCGGGCTGATGACCATCATGTGGTCGGCGTCGATCGTGAGGTCGCGCTCGTTCCGGAGCAGCCCCTTGATGAACTGGTAGGAGGCCTGCACCGTCTCGAAGCCGCTCAGCGGGATGGCGTTCTGCACGCGGGGGTCATGGGCGTCAAAGGTAATGATGTTGTCCACGCCCATGCGGACAAGCTCCTGCAGCGCGATGGCGCAGTCGAGCGATTCCCGCGCGGAGCGCTTGTGCTGGCGGCTCTCGTAGAGGAACGGCATGATGACGGTGATGCGTCTTGCCTTGCCGCCGACCGCCGCGATGATGCGCTTGAGGTTCTGATAATGGTCGTCGGGAGACATGTGATTTTCCTCGCCGAACAGAGAGTAGGTCATGCTGTAATTGCAGACGTCCACCATGATGTAGAGATCCATGCCGCGGACCGATTCCTTGAGGATGCCCTTGGCCTCACCGGTTCCGAAGCGCGGAACTTCGCCTTTTACGATGTAGGTCGGACGCTGATAGCCTGCGAAAGCGAGACTGTTTTTGTGCTCGCTCTCACGCTCGGCGCGCCATTTGGTGAGGTAGTAGTCCACCTCCTCACCCATGGACTTGCAGCCCGCGAGAGGAATCAGTCCGAGGGAGCCCGCCGGAATGCTTTCCAGATTGCGCTTTTCTTCTCTTCTGCTGGTTTCCATATCAATACTGTCCCTTTCTGAGTTCGGAAAATTTCTGAGGCCGGAAAGCTGCTTCCGGCACTATACCGGGGAAAGTCCCCGCTTTTCCAGAATTTTTTTCTGCAGCCGGATGTCCGTCCCGGAAAATTCGTAGGACTCGTAGCGGCTGGCGATCCGCGAGAATACCCGGTCGGTGTAGCGGTCCCGGAGCTCGCGGTGAGAGAGATTGGTGGAGATCACCGTTGCCTTTTCCCGCAGGAGCCGTTCGTTGATCAGAGAGAAGAACTGGGTGGAAATGAAAGCGTTCGTCATCTCGGTGCCCAAATCATCGATGATCAGAAGATCGCAACCGTATAGATCGGACAGAAAGTCCGTGAACTGCTCGCGGTTCCGGTAGTCAAAGGACAGAGCGGAAATATGGTCAAAAAGCCCCACAGCCGAAAAGTATATCACAGAATGACGGGTTTCGAGCAGCTTTTGTGCAATACACACGGAAAGAAATGATTTTCCTGTTCCCACGGTGCCGTGAAAGAGAAGATTGCGGTGAACCCGGCCAAATTCCTCCGTAAAGGCCCGGGCGGCGGCCGCCGCCTTTCGGAAGCGGATCAGATCCTCGCCGGAGTACCAGCTCTCCCGGAGCGTATCGAAATTCTGCGCGGCGGCCAGCTCGCTCAGATGGGATTGATCATACAGAATGGAAATTTCCTGACGTCGGAAGCAGTGACATTTTCTGTCGCCCAGATACCCGGTATCGCGGCAGTCGGGACAGTCGTAAATCGGATCGAGATAATCGGCGGCGTACCCGTTTGAAACGAGGAGACGCCGTTTTGCGGCGGCGATATCCGCCATGCGCGCGGCAAAATCAGAAGCGGGCGCCGCGGAGGGAGCGGAGCGGAGCGGCTGTGGTGCCTCTTCCGCTGCAGAGGCTGCGGAAAGGATACGGCGCAGCGCCTGCATCCCCATGACGGGGACGCTTTCCTCCAGAGAACGGTATTCGGGAATGCGGGCGTAAATTTCCGCCCGCCGTCTGTCGAGTTCGTGACGGTTGCGGTCCTGCCTGCGCGAATAGCCAAGCAGGATGCTGTCGTACTGATCCTTGCTCAGGGACATGGTGATCCTTTGTGTGATGTGATGCTGCGGTTTCAGTTGTCGAGAATATTGCTCAGCTCGTTGAAATCATACTGGTTCTGCCGGAACTGCGCAAAAGAGGTTTTTCCGGAGCGGCGATTCTTCCCGGCCGATTCCTCGAGGGCCTGTCCGGGCGTGGTGATCCCCTTTTCCGCCCAGTTCACGGCGACCTTTTCGACGTAGCGGAAATCCTTTTTGCCCCGGTCAACACAGTACTGGAAGAGAAAATCGATCAGATCATTTGAAAAATGAAGCTCTTCCGCGATATAGGCGACGGTGCGGATCTCATTTACCGCGAGCGGCTTGCCGACATACTGTTCAATGACGAACAGGAGCTCCCGGCGCTTCTGATCCGCGCGGAACGCCTCAAGCGCTGCGGCGGAGCGGGTGCGTGCGGTCCGTGCAGGGACGGCAGCGGAGGCATCCGGGAGCGGGAGCCCCGTGTCTCCGGCAATGTCCCTCGAGGCAGAGGAGGCGCTTTCCGGGGTCGACGGCGCGGCCGGACTCACGCTTCTGTCCGCAGGCCCGCGGGCGCTGCGTTCTCCCCCGAGAACGCCGGCGAGAACTGGCGCCATGGAGATGACGCAGCGGCCGGGCATCCCCGTCCGGGCAGCTCCGTCCTCCGTGCTTTCGCCGGGCGTGTTCATGCAGATGCCGGTCAGATTGCGCGCGGAATCGAACGCGAGCGAGAGAAGCCCCTTGGATTCCCAGTAGCGCAGAGCGCGCAGAATATCTTTTTCCGTATGGTTGAAGCGATCCGCCATATCGGAGATGCTTGTCGCTTTGCCGGATGCCATGCAGCGCAGCAAATAGAGATACACCTTGAGCTGTGCATCGTTGGCATCCGTCATATATTCGTCGATGAACAGATTCGACACCAGCGTGGAATCCATCCTGTTTTTGCTGTAAATCGTGAGCAACTCCCCTTTTCCCCCCGGCCGTTCTGCTTCTGTTTTTTCTTTTGAACAGAAGCAAGTATAGCATGGGGAGATTCTTTCTGAAATTGTCAAATGTGCCGGAAAAAGCGGGCTTCCCGCAGGGACGTCCGGAGTCGCTGTCCGGGCGTGGAAACTGTGGATATGGTGGAAAACCTGCGCGAAGCGCCGCAGACAGAGAGCGGGTTGTCTACATCCTTATTCACAGACCGGTGCTGTGGATACGGTGGATAACATGGTGAAAACCGGCCGCTGAAGGAGCTTTTCCCCGATTTCATTGACGTTTCCCGCACCCATGGTTATCAACAAATCGCCGTTGTGACAATTTGCCCTAAGAAATTTTTCGATGGCGTCAAAATCCCCGACATAATGGCAGCGGCGGCCGAGCGCGGCGATCTCGTCCCGGAGGACCTGCGCGCTGACCCCCAATGTGTCGGTCTCGCGGGCGGCATAGATGTCGGCGATCACAAGTTCGTCGGCGAGGGTGAGGGCCTCCGCAAATTCATGCAGCAGGGCCTTTGTCCGCGTGTAGGTGTGGGGCTGGAACACACACCAGAGCTTCCGGTGGGGATATGCCTGCGCGGCGTGCAGGGTGGCGCGGATCTCGGTGGGATGGTGCGCGTAGTCGTCGATGACGGTGACGCCGTCGAAGCTTCCCTTGTGCTCAAAGCGCCGCTCGGTTCCCTCAAAGGCGGCGAGAGCGGCGAGGGAGGCGGAGCGGGGAGCGCCGCACAGATCGGCGGCGGCGAGAGCGGCCATGGAGTTATGGACATTGTGCTCTCCGGGCACCCGCAGGCGGACGCGCGAAACGAAAGTCTCTCCGGTGCGGGGATCGCGGCTTTGCAGCGTATAGGAAAAAAGTCCGGACCCGTCCGGGGCGATGTCCACGGCGCGGTAATCGCAGTCCTCCGAATCACCGCAGGTGATAACGCGGCAGGTGAGCCTGTCCGTGAGCTCTTCGAGACGTTCGATGCCGCGGTTTACAATCAGACAGCCGTCCGTGGGGAGGAGCTCCGCAAAGCGGCGGAACGAGCGGCGGATGTCGTCCAGATCATGGAAAAAGTCGAGATGATCGGCGTCGATGTTGAGAATGATGCCGATTTTCGGAAAGAGGGACAGGAAGCTGTTGGTGTATTCGCAGGCCTCCGCGACGAACAGCTCCGAGCGGCCGACGCGCACATTTCCTCCGACGCTGCGGAGCATCCCTCCGATGGAGAGCGTGGGGTCGGCATCCGCGACGACAAGGATCTCTGAGAGCATGGAGGTCGTCGTGGTCTTGCCGTGCGTCCCCGCGACCGCGACCGGGCAGTCATAATTTCTCATGAGCTCGCCGAGGAGCTCCGCGCGGGTGAGGGAGGGGATGTTCATGCGGCGGACGGCCGCAAATTCGGGATTGTCCGGATGAATGGCCGCGGTGAACACGGCGAGATCGATATCCGGCGTGATGTTCTCCTCCCTCTGTCCGTAAAATATCCTCATGCCGAGGCCCTCGAGCCGGCGGGTGAGGGGCGATGCCTGACGGTCGGAGCCGGAGACGCGAAACCCGCGGGAGTGAAGAATCTCCGCAAGCCCGCTCATCGAGATGCCGCCGATGCCGACAAAATAAACGTGAACCGGTTTCTGAAAATCAATCTGATACATGGATGTCTGCCTTTCCTTGGAAAAGAAACGAGGGGCACGGCTGTGCGCTGTGCGCATTCCCGTCTATATTCTTTATTATAGTAAAAATCCGCTGAAAACCAACATGAAAAGGCGGAGCGGGAGAGCTCCGGGGCAAAATTGTGAATGTCTCAGCGCTGACGGCTGCCGGGACGGAATGTTTTGTGCAATTTTCACAGCAAAACGACTCAAAAAGAACGCCGGATGTTCCTTTTGCTCAAATCCTGTGGTATAATTTATTACACAGACCGGAGCGGAAGCCGGGGGACGGAGAGCATTTTGAACGCCGGCAGCGCAGATGCTCCGCTTTGAAAAAGAGTTACAGAGGAGCTGCAATGACGAAAAAAGAAATGATTGCCATGCTGCTGGCCGGAGGGCAGGGAAGCCGGCTGGGAATACTGACATCGCGGATGGCCAAGCCGGCGGTCTGCTTCGGGGGGAAGTACCGCATCATTGATTTTCCGCTGAGCAACTGCATCAATTCCGGTGTGGATACGGTCGGCGTCCTGACCCAGTACCGGCCCCTGAAGCTCAACACGCATATCGGGATCGGGATTCCGTGGGATCTTGACCGCAATGTGGGTGGCGTCACGGTGCTTCCTCCCTATGAGAAGATGCATGATACCGAATGGTATACCGGGACGGCGAATGCGATTTACCAGAATCTTGACTATATGGAGGGCTACCACCCGGATTACGTGCTGATTCTCTCCGGCGATCACATTTACAAAATGGATTACGAGAATATGCTCGATTTCCATAAGGAGAGCGGAGCGGACGTCACGATTGCCGTCATGCCGGTGCCGATGGAGGAGGCGAAGCGCTTCGGCGTCATGATCACGGACGAGCGCCGCCGCATTGTGGATTTTGAGGAGAAACCGGAGCAGCCGCGCAGCAATCTGGCCTCCATGGGAATTTATATCTTTTCATGGGAGGCGCTGAGAGATGCGCTCGTGTCCAACGCCAACTGTCCGAATCTGGATTTCGGCAAGCATGTCATTCCCTACTGCCGGGAAAAGGGAGAGGCGCTGTACGCCTATGAATTCAACGGCTACTGGAAAGACGTCGGGACCCTGACCTCCTACTGGCAGGCCAACATGGAGCTGATCGACATCATTCCGGAGTTCAATCTCTATGAGGAATACTGGAAGATCTACACGCGCAACGAGACGCTGCCGCCGCAGTATTTCGGCCCGGAGAGCGCGGTGGAGCGCTCCATCATCGGCGAGGGGAGCGATATCTGCGGGTGCGTCTATAACTCGGTGATCGGAACCGGCGTCTCGATCGGCGCGGGGACGGTTGTGCGCGACTCCATTATCATGAATGACACGGTGATCGGCGAGGGCTGCCGTCTCGAAAAGGTCATTACGGCCGAGGGCGTCCGGATCGGGGAGGGTGTCCGTCTTGGCGAGGGCTGCGAGCAGCCGAACGAGACCAATCCGGAGATATACTGCGAGGGTCTTGTCGTCGTCGGGGAAAAGAGCATTGTGCCGCCGCATGTTTCGGCGGGCAAGAATGTGCTTATCTCCGGCAGCACCGTCCCGGAGGACTATCCGGACGGCCGTCTTGAGAGCGGACGGAGCCTTGTCAGGGAGGACGGCGTATGAGAGCGATAGGGATCATCTTGGCAGGCGGAAACAGCAGAAGAATGAAAGAGCTTTCGGCAAAGCGCGCGGTGTGCGCCATGCCGATCGCGGGGAGCTTCCGCAGCATCGACTTTGCGCTGAGCAACATGGAGTGGTCGCACATTCAAAAAGTGGCGGTGCTCACGCAGTACAATTCCGGCAGCCTCAACGAGCACCTGAGCTCGTCCAAGTGGTGGGACTTCGGCAGAAAGCAGGGCGGCATGTATCTGCTGACGCCAGTGCTGACCGGCGAGTCCGGGGGCTGGTACCGCGGGACGGCGGACGCCATTGCGCAGAATCTCCGTTTTCTCAGGCACTCGCATGAGCCCTATGTCGTTATTGCGTCGGGCGACTGCGTTTATAAAATGGACTACAACGAGGTCCTCAAGTATCACATCGACAAAAAAGCGGACATCACGATCGTGGTGCGGGAGATGCCGGCGGAGGCCTGCGTCGAGCGCTACGGCACGGTCAGAATGGATGAGGACGGGCGCATTCTCGATTTTGAGGAGAAGCCGATCGTCGCCCGTTCCAACACCATTTCCTGCGGCATCTACGTGATCCGCAGGCGGCAGCTCATCGAGCTGCTGGAGAAAGCGCAGGAGGAGGGCCGCTACGATCTGGTGCAGGACATCCTTATCCGCTACCGCCATGTGAAGCGCATCTACGGCTACCGCATGACTGACTACTGGAGCAATATCGCCTCCGTTGAGGATTATTACCGGACGAATATAGATTTCCTCCGCCCGGAGATCCGGGATTATTTCTTCCGTCAGTACCCGCCGGTCAATACGAGGGTTCTTGATCTGCCGCCCGCAAAGTTCAACGTCGGCGTGACGATGAAGAACAGCCTCGCGGCGGCGGGCTGCATCATCAACGGGACGGTGGAAAATTCCGTCCTGTTCCAGAAAGTGTACGTGGGCAATAACTGCGTGATCCGCAATTCCATCATCCTGAATGACGTCTACATCGGCGACAATACCTATCTGGAGAACTGCATCGTGGAGAGCCGCGGGACGCTGCAGGCGAACGCCTATTACCGGGGTGAGAACGACGTGAAGATCGTCATTGAAAAGAGCGCCCGGTATCCGATATAGGCGCTGTCGCATTTATGTGCTACAATCGTGTATACTGCAAACAGCAGAAATCTGACAGAGGGAAGCCGTAAAGGCTTCCCTCTGTTGTGCACGATATCGGAGGGATTCGGCGCTTATGTTTATGATCTGCGGACTCGGCAATCCGGGGAGAGAATACGAGGGAACAAGGCACAACGTCGGCTTTGCCGTGATCGATGTGCTCCGGGAGCGGTACCGCATGGACGGGGGCAGCCGCTTCGGAAGATCCATGGTGTATAAAGGCTTCATCGAGGGGAACAAGGTTCTTCTGATCAAGCCGCTTACCTATATGAATCTCAGCGGCGAGGCGGTGCGGGAGATCGTCGATTATTATAAGGCGGATCCGGCCTCGGAGCTGGTTGTCATCAGTGACGACATCGATCTTGAGGAGGGACAGCTCCGCATCCGGAAAAAGGGCAGCGCCGGGGGGCACAACGGACTGAAGAATATTGTGAAGCAGCTTGGCAGCGATGCGTTTATGCGGATCCGGATCGGAGTGGGGGCAAAGCCCGGTCCGGACTATGATCTGGCGGATTATGTCCTCGGACGTCCCCGCGGGGAGGCGGAGAGCCGTATCCGCGAGGCAGAGGAGCAGGCCGCGGATGCGGCCGCCCTGATACTGCAGGAGGGCGCCGACGCCGCCATGAACCGCTTCAACAGCAGAAAGAATAAGAAAGACATCAGCATAGTGTGAAAAATCACGCTGATGCGCCGATTTTTTATACGGCTATTTGTGTCGAAGCCCAAATAGCCTTTGATCGCAGCCGCAAAACCGCCTGCGCGGACCTTTCAGCGAGCGAAAAATGCTGTTAGGTAGAGGGATGGCATGAGCCGCGGAGCGGCTCGGCAGCCTGCGCGCCGGCGCAGGGTGTTTTTACGGCGCGTGCCTCGCACAAAGTGCTTCGGCATGGTGATTATCATGAAAACGCTATTTTCTCCGCTGAAAGGATTTCCCCAGTACGAAGCCATGCTTGCCTCCCTCCGTCCCCAAAGAGGTGAGGCCGCGGCGGACGGCTGCGTGGATTCCCAGAAAGTTCATCTCGCCTTTGCGCTTGCCTCGGATGAAGCGCTGCAGAGCCGGGCAAAGTCGAGACTGTTCCTGACATACAGCGATCTTCGGGCGCGGGAAATCTATGACGACTGCCTGCTCTATGATCGCAATACCATGCTGTTTCCGGCCAAGGACCTCATCTTTTATCAGGCGGATCTGCGCAGCCGCGAGATTGAAATACAGCGCCTGCGCTGCCTGCGCCGGATACTGGAGGGACGTCCGGTCACGGTGGTCGCGACCTTTGCGGCGCTGATGACGCCGCAGCTTCCGCTCGCCCTTTTGCGGGAGAGCGTTCTTGGCATATCCAAAAATGAGACGATCCGTCTCGAGACCGTCACCAAGCGTCTGGCGGCCATGGGCTACGAGAGAAACGCGCAGGTGGACAGCCCGGGGCAGTTTGCGGTTCGCGGCGATATTGTGGATATTTTTGACCTCACGGAGGACAACCCGGTCCGCATCGAGTTCTGGGACGATAATATCGAGTCGATCCGCAGCTTTGACGTACTGACGCAGCGGCGGATCGAGGCGCTGGAGCTTGTCCGCATCTACCCGGCGATGGAAATGATCCTCTCGGAGAGCCGCGCGGTGGACGGCCTGCGCCGCATAAGGGAGGAAAAAGAGCGTCAGGAGGCGGTGCTCCGCTCGCAGGGAAAGACAGAGGAGGCGGGGCGCCTCGGGCAGACGGTGGGCGTGGTGATCGCGCAGGCGGAGGAGCTGCGTGATTACAGCGGACTGGAAAGCTATATCCACTATTTTTATCCGAATACCGTGAACTTTCTCGACCTCTTTTCAAAGGAGGAGAGCCTCCTCATTTTCGACGAGCCGGAGCGCGTGCGCGAGCAGGGCGAGGCGGTGGAGCTGGAATTTCGCGAGAGCATGAGCCACCGGGCCGAAAAGGGCTACATCCTGCCCGGGCAGATGGAGCTGCTTCTGTCCGTGGAGAGGGCGGCCGCGGGGACGCTCGCTTTCCGCAGGGCGGGACTTTGCACGCTCTCTTCACAGAGCCTGTTTTTTCCGGAGGGAGAAAAAAATACCGTCCATTTGAGGGCGAGAGGGACGCTCCCCTACAACGGCCGATTTGAGGCTCTTCTGGATGATCTTATGAAGAGACGGGCGCAGGGAGGAAGCACGGTGATTCTCTCCGCCTCCCGTACGCGGGCGAAGCGTCTGGCGCAGGAGCTGACCGGGGCGGATGTCACCGCCTTTTTCAGCGAGAACCCGGATCGCGTGCTTGCTCCGGGCGAGATTGAAACGGCATACGGACATGTTCTGCACGGCTTTGAATACTCCGATCTTAAATTCGCCGTGATTACCGAGGCGGATATTTTCGGAGAGGAGAAGCAGCAAAAGAAAAAGCGGCACCGTCACAAGGGGGCCGGCGCGATTGCGGATTACGTGGAGCTGCGGCCGGGCGACTATGTCGTGCATGTCGATCACGGCATAGGAATCTATCGGGGCATCGAGAAGATCGAGGTGGAGCATGTCGCAAAGGACTATATCCGGATCGAGTACGGCGGGGGCGACATTCTGTATGTTTCTCCCAACGATCTCGAGGTGCTGCAAAAATACGCGGGGAACGGCGAGGATGCAAAGGGCCCCCGCCTGAACCGTCTCGGAACGCAGGAGTGGTCGAACACGCGACGGAAAGTGCAGAAAGCGGTCAGCGTCATTGCGGACGATCTGGTCGAGCTGTACGCAAAGCGGCGTCTTCGGAGCGGCCATGCGTTTTCCGGAGACAGCGAATGGCAGCGGGAGTTTGAGGAACTGTTTCCGTACAGGGAAACCGAGGATCAGCTCATGGCAATTGCCGAGACCAAGGCGGACATGGAGTCGCCGAAAATCATGGACCGGCTGATCTGCGGGGACGTGGGCTACGGCAAGACGGAAATCGCGATCCGGGCGGCGTTCAAAGCGGTGCAGGACGGCTATCAGACGGCGGTGCTCGTGCCGACGACGATTCTCGCGCAGCAGCACTACAATACCTTTTTTGAGAGAATGCACACCTATCCCGTCACGATTGAGGTGCTGTCCCGTTTCCGGAGCGCGGCGGAGGTGAAGAAGACGCTGAAAGGCGTCACGAACGGCACGGTGGACATCGTGATCGGGACGCACCGTCTGCTCAGCAAAGATGTGAAGTTCAAAAAGCTTGGTCTTCTTGTGATCGACGAGGAGCAGCGCTTCGGCGTGGCGGCCAAGGAGAAGATCAAGCAGGCGCGGGAGAGTGTCGACGTGCTTACACTGACGGCGACGCCGATTCCCCGGACGCTCCACATGAGCCTTGTCGGGATCCGCGACATGAGTATTCTTGAGACGGCGCCGGGCGAGCGCCGACCGATTCAGACCTATGTCATGGAGTACAACGAGGAGATGATACGGGAGGCGATTGTGCGCGAGCTCTCCCGCAAGGGGCAGGTGTATTTCGTCCACAACCGGGTCAACGACATCGACCTCATCACCGGACGGCTCCGGGAGATGGTCCCGGAGGCGCAGATCGCTTTTGCGCACGGGCAGATGAAAGAGGACGAGCTCGAGCGCATCATGTATGACTTCATCAGTCATCGCATTGATGTGCTTGTCTCGACGACGATCATCGAGACGGGGCTGGATATTTCCAACTGCAACACCATCATCATCAACGATGCGGACCGCATGGGTCTTGCCCAGCTCTATCAGCTCCGGGGGCGCGTCGGGCGCTCCGCCCGCACGGCCTATGCTTTTCTGATGTATAAGAAAGACCGCATGCTGGCCGAGGAGGCGGAGAAGCGGCTCGCAGCGATCCGCGAGTTCACGGAGCTCGGCAGCGGCTACCGCATCGCCATGCGGGATCTGGAGATCCGCGGTGCGGGGAGCGTGCTCGGAAAAACGCAGAGCGGCCATCTGATGGCTGTGGGCTACGATCTCTACTGCAAGATGCTGAACGAGGCGATCCGAAAGGCGAAGAGCCGGGCGGAGGCGGCGCCCGCAGAGCTTCCGGGTGCTGTCTCTGCGGACGGGGAGGGGCTCCCGCTCCCCGCAGCGCCCGGCTCCGCGCCTGCGGACGGGGACGAGCGGCCCGAGGTGCAGACCGAGGTGAAGCTCGACGTGGATGCCTTTCTGCCGGAGAGCTATATCGTCAATGAAGAGCAGAAGATGGACATTTACCGTAAAATTGCGGCCGTTGACTCCACGGAGGACTGCGAGGATATGCGGGATGAGCTGACGGACCGCTTCGGCAGCATCCCCGGGCCGGCGGAAAATCTCCTGCGCATCGCGCTCATCCGTTCGGTTGCAAAAAAGCTCGAGATTGCCGAGATCCGGGGCTATTCGGGGATGATACGGCTCGTTCCTGCGCCCTTTGCCCGCCTGCGCGTGGAGAATATCCCGGCCTTTCTTGCGGCATACCGGCCGCGCCTGCGCTTTATCGCCCAGCCTCCGGAGTTCGAGTATTCGTGGAAGCCCTCCGGCCTCAGGGAAAAGGAAGAGGAGATGCTGCTGGTCACGACGGAGGAGCTGCTCGTGCGCATGTCCGAGCTGCTCCGGTGACGCTGTTAACTTGTTTTTAAGTAAAAATTCATATAAAATTTACAATGTATGACGCCGGAAGCTCCATGCGGAGCGCCGGTATAACCGATGCTTGCTCACGAGGCCTGTGCTGCGCAGAACCTCGCGCCGCATGATATCCTGCGGAACGGGGCGGTGCGCCCTGAGAGAGCGTCCGCAGCACGAGGTCTGCCATGACAATATTTCAGTTCATAGAGATGCTCGGAGGCTTGGCTCTGTTCCTCTACGGGATGGAGGTCATGGGGGCCGGTCTGAAATCGGCCTCCAGCGGAAAGCTGGAGCGGCTGCTCGAACGGCTCACTTCCAATAAGTGGAAAGGGGCTCTTCTGGGAACCGGCGTGACGGCGGTGATCCAGTCCTCCGGCGCGACGGTGGTCATGGTCGTCGGCCTTGTCAATTCGGGGATCATGACGCTCGAGCAGTCGGTCGGCGTCACCATCGGCGCCAACGTCGGAACGACCATCACGGCATGGCTCCTGTCCCTGACAGGCATTTCGGGAAGCAACGTATTTCTGTCGCTTGTGAAGCCGGATCATTTCGCGCCGATTCTGGCGCTTGCCGGCGTGATTCTCATCATGATGGCCAAAAAGGACAGGACCCGCAAGGCGGCGCAGATTCTCATGGGCTTCGCCGTGCTGATGATCGGCATGACGACGATGTCCGGTGCACTGTCCCCGCTCGCGGACGATCCCGATTTTGTGGGACTTCTGACCATGTTTTCAAACCGCCCTCTTCTGGGGCTTCTTGCGGGACTGATCGTCACGGTGGCGTTGCAGAGCTCTTCGGCCTCCATCGGTATTCTTCAGGCGATTTCCATGAGCGGCTCCCTGACGGTCGGCTCCATGTTCCCTCCGCTCATGGGAGCGAACATCGGCTCCGCGATCACGGGACTCATCGGTGCAATCGGTGCAAACCGCACGGCCAGACGGGCGGCATGGCTCCAGATGATCTACTGCATCATCAAGGCCGGCGTATTCATGATTTCCTTCTACGCGATCAATTCCATCGTTCATTTTCCGTTCATGGGCGTGATCACAAGCCCGGTGATGATCGCAACCATCCACACTTGCTTTAATATCGCTGCGCTGCTGGTCTTTCTGCCCGGCTCGGAGCTTCTGGTCCGTATGGTCGAGAGGATGATTCCGGTGCTCCCCGGGGAACAGACGGCGCTGCATAGGATCGCTATTCTTGACGAGCACTTTCTTGATACGCCGAGCTTTGCGCTCGAGCAGGCCGGGACGGCGATGGGGAATATGGCAAAGTATTCCCGCGAGGCCATGGACGCCGCCATGGAGCTTGTGTTTGTCTATGACGAGGAAAAGGCGGCCCGGGTCGGACGCATTGAGGAAATGGTTGACGACTACGAGGATCAGCTCAATTCTTATCTTGTGAAGCTGAGCCGGGGGAATCTCTCCGCGCGGGAGAGCCATACGCTGTCGATTCTTCTGCACTGCGTCAACGATTTTGAAAGAATGACCGACCATGCGCTCAACATCATGCAGTCGGCGAGAGAGCTGCACGAGAAAGAGCTGGCGTTCTCCGCCAAGGCGAAAGAGGAGATGCAGGTCTACGGGAAAGCCGTGTCGAGCATTGTGGACATGGCGGTTCGGGCCTTTATCGACAATGATCTTGCGCTGGCGAGGCAGGTGGAGCCGCTCGAGAGCGTCATCGACGGGATCAATATGGAAGAAAAGCGCCGCCATGTGCGCCGGCTCCGCAAGGGCAAGTGTACGGTGGAGGCGGGCTTCATTCTTCAGGATATAGCGATCAGCTACGAGCGCGTCGCGGATCACTGCTCAAACATAGCGGTGGATCTTCTGCAGGTGGGCGAGGACGGTTTTGATACGCATGAGTATCTTATGCACGAGCGGGAGGCGGCCACCCCGGAGTTCAGCGCACTGGTGCGCCAGTTTGAGGAGACCTATGCTCTTCCGGGACTGAAAAAGGATGAGGACGGGACGGCGGACGCAGTGGATAAATATGTAAAGCGCGAAAAGACGGCGGCCGGAGCAAAATCCGGCAAGGCGGCCAAAAAGGAAAAGAGCGCCAAGGCCGTCAAAAAGGCGCTCAGGGTGTAGCACGGAGGTATCGCTATGGACAGACAGAATCTGACACTGCTGACGGATCTTTATGAGCTGACCATGATGCAGGGATATTTCAAGCACAACGAAGAAAACCGCACCGTCATCTTCGATGCGTTTTACCGCACAAATCCCTGCGGCGGCGGGTACGCTGTCATGTGCGGCGTGGAGCAGCTCATCAAGTACATCAAGGAGCTTCACTTCTCGGAGCAGGATATCGCATATCTGCGGGGACTCGGACTCTTTGACGAGGATTTTCTTACATATCTTGCGCACTTCCGCTTCACCGGGGACATCTATGCGATCCCCGAGGGCTCGCTGATTTTTCCCCGGGAGCCGCTCGTTAAGGTCGTCGCGCCGATCATGGAGGCGCAGCTTGTGGAGACGGCAATCCTCAATATCATCAACCATCAGAGCCTGATCGCCACCAAGGCGGCCCGCATCTGCTATGCGGCGCGGGGAGGCGGCGTGATGGAGTTCGGCCTCCGGCGCGCGCAGGGGCCGGATGCCGGGACCTACGGCGCGAGGGCGGCGGTGATCGCGGGCTGCGTCGGAACCTCCAATGTCCTGTGCGGCGAGCTGTTCGACGTGCCGGTCATGGGAACCCATGCGCACAGCTGGATCATGAGCTTCGATTCGGAGATGGAGGCGTTCAAGGCCTATGCGGATCTGTACCCGACGGGCTGCACGCTTCTGGTCGACACCTACGACACGCTGAAAAGCGGCGTGCCCAACGCCATCCGGACCTTTGATTATATGAGGGAAAAGGGACTTCCTACGGATCATATCGGCATCCGCCTCGATTCGGGGGATCTCGCCTATCTTTCAAAGAAAGCGCGGAAAATGCTCGATGAGGCGGGCTATCCGGAGGCGAAGATCTGCGCCTCGAACGATCTCGACGAGTATCTGATCGACTCGCTGCGGACGCAGGGAGCGGCCATCGATTCGTGGGGCGTGGGCACGAATCTCATCACGGCGAAGGACAATCCGGCGTTCGGCGGTGTGTATAAGCTCGCGGCCGTCATGGGGGACGACGGGACGTTCATTCCGAAAATCAAGGTCTCTGAAAATTCCGAAAAGGTGACGAATCCGGGAGACAAGAAGATATACCGCATTTACGATAAGGCGAACGGCAAGGTGCAGGCCGATCTCATCTGCTTTGCGGATGAGACCTATTCTGAGGATGAGGATCTGGTGCTCTTTGACCCGCAGGAGCCGTGGAAAAAGACGCGGTGCCGAGCGGGCGAGTATGAGCTCCGCGAGCTGATGGTGCAGCTTTTCCGGGCGGGCGAGTGCGTTTACAGCTCCATGCCGACCATGAAGATACGGGAATACTGCATGAAAGAGCAGAATACCCTCTGGGAGGAATCGCGCCGTCTCGTGAATCCTCACCAGATGTACGTCGACCTCTCGAAGAAGCTGTATGATACGAAGCTGCGTCTCCTCGATGAGGTGGCGGAAAAGAATCTGTAAAAACGCGCACCGTCCGGGAGTGCAGCTCTGCCGGAAAAAGCTGCTGTATGAGGATGCGTCTGTCCCGCCCCGCCGGAATTTTCCGGCGGGGCGGGCGCTTTTGTTTACCTTTTGTTTGTTGCGCTTTGTCCGTCGGAAGCATTTGCAAAGCAGCCCCGTTTTCTGATAGCATATGGAACAAATCGAAAATTCTATCCGCTGGGAGCAGATCATGGATGCACATGTTATTGAGGTGATGGCCGAGGCGTTTCCACAGCTTCTGATCAAGGGACTTTACGTGACGATACCGCTCACGGCGATTTCGTTCTCACTGGCGATGGTGATCGCTGTTGCGGTCGCGCTGATTCAGTATGCCCGCGTTCCGGTGCTCCGGCATCTGGCGCGCTTTTATATCTGGATGATCCGGGGGACGCCGCTCCTCGTGCAGCTCTACGTGGTGTTCTTCGGGCTTCCGGGGATCGGCGTGATGACGGACCCCTTTCTATCGGCGGTTATTGTGCTTGCGGTCAACGCAGGGGCCTACGATGCGGAGACGATCCGCGGCGCGCTGGAGGCGGTGCCGTCCGGACAGGCCGAGGCGGGACAGTGTCTCGGGCTCGGCGAGCTGAAGATCATGCGCTACATCGTGCTGCCGCAGGCGTTCCGTTCCGCCTTCCCCGCGCTGGGAAATTCCCTGATCGCCATGGTAAAGGATACCTCTCTCGCGGCGAATATCACGGTGGCGGAAATGTTTTTTCAGGCGCAGCGGATTGCGGGCCGCACCTATGAGACCATGGCGCTGTATCTTGAGACGGCGTTTATCTACCTGATGTTTTCAACAATTCTGAGCTTTGTGCAGCGCTATGGCGAGAAGCGCCTCGGAAAGTACGGAATCCAGTAGTCGGAACGGGAGGAAAAAGAATGATGCGGAATACAAAAGCAGTGAGGAATACCATCGTGATGAACGGGAAAGCGGTCATATTCGCGGCATTTGCCGCGGCCGCGGCGCTTGCGCTGTCCGGCTGCGGCAGCGCGGGGCAGGAGAACAGCGAAGCGGAAAACGGCAGATCGGGAAACGTTGCGGCAGGCGCTTCGGGAACGGAGACGTCCGGCGGGGCGGCGGCCGATCATCTCGGGCGCATCCGGGAGCAGGGGGAGCTGGTGGTCGGTCTCGAGGGAGACTGGCAGCCGTTTTCCTATCATGACGAGGAGGATCAGCTGGTCGGCTTCGACGTGGAGGTCGCCGGAGAGCTCGCGGAGCGCATGGGCGTTTCCGTGCGCCTTGTGGAGGGCCCGTGGGACGGCCTTTTTGCCGGAATGGATTCCGGACGCTATGATATTGTGGTGAACGGCGTGGATGTCACGGAGGAGCGGCAGAAAAGCTATGACTTCTCGGAGCCCTACGCCTATGACCGGCCGGTTCTCATTGTCGCGGAGGACAATGCGGACATCACCTCCTTTGAGGATCTGAAAGGGCGGACGACCGCAAATTCCATCGGCTCGACCTATCAGGAGCTGGGAGAGCAGTACGGCGCGCAGGTCAGCGGTGTGGACACGCTGGTGGAGACACTGCAGATGGTCATGAACGGGCAGGTGGACGCGACGATCAATGCCGCCACCTCGTTCGGCGATTATATGAAAGCCGTTCCGGACGCTCCGCTGCGGATCGCCGCGGTCAGCGAGACGGCGACCGCCTATGCCATTCCGATGACGAAGGGAGAGGACAATGCGGCGCTGCGGGTGGAAATTGACCGCATTCTTTCCGAAATGCGTGAGGACGGGACACTCTCTTCCCTGTCCGAGAAGTATTTCGGAGCCGATCTCACGCAGGATAACTGACGGATTACGGAGGACAGAGAAGCCATGCTGCAGATCATTACCGATTCAGCAAGTGATATTCCGCAGTCTGTCGCTGCGGAGTGGGGCGTTACCGTGCTGCCCCTGACCGTGTGCTTCGGCGAGGAGGAATATGAGGACGGCGTTACCATCACGCCGTCCGACTTTTATACGAAGCTCATCGAGACAGATGTGCTGCCGAAGACAAGCCAGATCACACCGTCTCGCTACGGAGAGGCGTTTCGCAGAGCGCGGGCACAGGGCGACGAGGTCGTCGCCGTCTGCCTCTCCTCCGAACTCTCGGGGAGCTATCAGAGCGCCTGCGCTGCCGCTGCGGAATTTGACAGCGGTATTGAGGTTGTCGACAGTCACGTGGTCTGCTGCGCCCTCTATATTCTGGTGGAGCTGGCGGTCCGTCTCCGCGATCAGGGGATGAACGCCGCGCAGATCGCCGCGGTGCTCCGGGAAAAGGCGCATGAGGTATCCGTCATCGCGCTTTTTGATACGCTGGAATATCTGCGAATGGGAGGACGGATCGGCGGGGCGGCGGCCTTTGCGGGCGGCCTTTTGTCGCTCAAGCCGGTGCTCACGATCCGGGAGGGCCGGATTGTCGCCATCGGCAGGGCGCGCGGCTCCCGCAACGGCAACAATATGCTCATGGAATATGTGAAAAAACAGGGCGGCATCGACTTTGCCCTGCCGATATGCGTCGCATGGTCGGGAAATTCGGACGAGCTTGTCCGCAAATACATCGAGGACAGCCGGAGTCTCTACGATGGCTTTGAGGGAGAAATTTCGACGACGCGCGTCGGTTCGACGATCGGTACCTATGCGGGGCCCGGCGCGGTTGCGCTGGCGTTTTTCCCGAAGCGCTGACAGACGGAATACAAAGGACGGAAAAGACAGATGAATATCATTCGTACAATCGCAGAGCAGCTCGGAATCAGACAGGGACAGGCGGAGGCGGCGGTCCGGCTCATCGACGAGGGAAATACCATTCCCTTTATCGCCCGCTACCGCAAGGAGCAGACGGGGGCTCTGGACGACGAGCAGCTCCGGGCGCTCCATGAGAAGCTCCTCTATCTGCGCGGCGTTGAGGAGAGGAGAGCGGCGGTGCTCGCCTCGATTGAGGAGCAGGGAAAGCTGACCGGAGAGCTCCGGGCGCAGCTCGAGGCGGCGGAGACGCTCGTTGCGGTGGAGGACATTTACCGCCCGTTCCGGCCGAAGCGCCGCACCCGGGCGGGGATCGCCAGAGAGAGGGGCCTGCAGCCGCTGGCGGATTATATTCTGGAGCAGACGGCCTCCGAGCCGCTCGAAAAGACGGCGGCGGAATTTGTTCTGCGCATGAAAGAGATCCCCCCGGAGGACGCGGAGGAGAGCGCGGCAGAGGCACTTACCGCCGAAGAGGCGCTGGCCGGGGCGCGGGATATCATTGCTGAAATGATTTCTGACAATGCGGATTACCGCGCATGGATCCGGGAAAAAACGTGGGCGGAGGGAACGCTCGCATCGGAAGAAAAGACGGAAAAAGCAGCAAAGGCGGAGAAGACGGGAAAGGCAGAAAAGACGGCAGGAGGCGGGACGGCCGTGAATAAAAAGCTCGCAGACCGCCGCGCCGTCTATGAGATGTATTTCCATTTTGAAGAGGCGCTCCGCACGCTGCCGGGGCACCGCATCCTTGCTGTCAACCGGGGCGAGAATGAAAAATTTCTCACCGTGCGCGTCCTGGCGCCCGCGGAGGAGATTCTCGATTATCTGAGGCTCCGGCTAATCCGGGATCCGGAGCGGCCGAACCCCTACACGGAGCCGCTTCTGTGCGCGGCGGTGCAGGATGGCTATGCGCGCCTTATCGCGCCGGCGATTGAGCGGGAGATCCGGAGCGCCCTCACGGAGCGGGCCGAGGATGGGGCGATCGCCGTGTTTCGCGAGAATTTGTCGCAGCTTCTGATGCAGCCCCCGATCACGGGGCAGGTGGTGCTGGGCTGGGATCCGGCGTTCCGGACGGGCTGCAAGCTGGCGGTCGTCGACCCCACCGGCAAGGTTCTCGACACGACGGTGATTTATCCGACGGAGCCGCAAAACCGGGTGACCGAGGCAAAGGCGGTCCTGAAAAAGCTGATCGACCGCTACCGCGTCACGCTGATCAGCCTCGGCAACGGGACGGCCTCCCGCGAGTCCGAGCAGATCATCGCCGCTTTTCTCAGGGAGCTCCAAAGCGGGCCGGGGACGGCGGAGGAGAAGCGCGTCTATGCGCAGCTCCGCTACGTCATTGTGAACGAGGCCGGCGCCTCGGTGTACAGCGCGAGCAGGCTCGCGACAGAGGAATTTCCGCATTTTGATGTGGGGCAGCGGAGCGCGGCGTCCATGGCGCGGCGGCTTCAGGACCCGTTGGCGGAGCTCGTGAAGATTGATCCGAGGTCGGTCGGCGTCGGGCAGTATCAGCACGATATGGATCAGAAGAAGCTCGGAACGGCGCTCGGCGGCGTGGTCGAAGCCTGCGTGAACCGCGTCGGCGTCGATCTGAACACGGCCTCCTTTTCGCTGCTGTCCTATATTTCAGGCATTTCCCGGACGCTGGCCAAAAATATCGTCAGCTGCCGGGAGGAGAAAGGGGCGTTCCGGAGCCGCCGGGAGCTGCTGCACGTCTCCGGCCTCGGGCCGAAAGCCTTTGAGCAGTGCGCCGGCTTTCTCCGGATCAGCGGGGGGACGGAGCCGCTGGATGCGACAAGCGTCCATCCGGAAAATTACAGTGCGGTGAAGAAGCTCCTCCAAGGGCTCGGACTTTCGGACGAACCCTCCTCGTTCCGGATGGCAAAGCTGCTTGTAAAGGACCGGAAGCGCGAGGCGGAGCGGCTCGGGATTGGAGAGCTTACGCTGGCGGACATTTTGGGAGAGCTGGAGAAGCCGGCGCGGGACCCACGCGAGGATATGCCGGCGCCGGTGCTGCGTTCGGACGTCCTGTCCATGGAGGATTTAAGGCCCGGCATGGAGCTTAAGGGCACGGTGCGCAACATCGTCGACTTCGGCGCGTTCGTGGATATCGGCGTCCATCAGGACGGATTGGTTCATATTTCCCGCATATCAAACCGCTTTATCCGGCATCCGCTGGAGGCCGTGCACGTCGGCGATGTGGTGACGGTGACGGTCGTCTCGGTGGATGCGGCCAGAAAGAGGATCGCCCTCTCCATGAACGGGAAAATGTGAGGATGCGCCGCCTGTCATTTTGAACAAATTTCCGGTAACGTTTCCGGTAAATTCTCACAAATCGCAGCGGATCCGTCAGAAAAGGCTTGCGCAGGCGACAGAAGATACTATAATAAAGACAGTTCCGGAACCGTTACCGGTAGCGTTGCCGGTTGCGATTCCAAAAACCCGGAGACGGCGACGGCTGCTTCCGGGGATTTCAAGCAGGTTCCGGTAAGAGAACCATCATTTTTCAAAAAGCGCGCAGTGCGCTTTAGAAAGGGAGAAACATTATGAACAGGAAATTGGTAAGTGCGGTTCTTGGTGCGGCGATGGCTTCGACGGTGCTCGCCGGCTGCGGCAGCACCGCGTCGGCACCGGCGGCGCAGACGGAAGAGACGGCTGCGGAGGAAGAAACAGCCGCGGGAGAAGAGACGGCGGATACCGCTGAGGCCGGCGCGGAGAGCGCGGCGGGCAAGGTCTACTATCTCAACTTCAAGCCCGAGGCGGATGAGCACTGGCAGAGCCTTGCGGCAGCCTACACGGAGGAGACCGGCGTTCCGGTGACGGTTGTTACCGCGGCGTCCGGCGAGTATGAGACGACGCTCCAGTCCGAAATCGCAAAGAGCGACGCGCCGACCCTGTTTCAGGTGAACGGCCCGGTCGGCCTTGCGAACTGGAAAGATTACTGCTACGATCTGACCGGCTCCGACATTGTCGGCAATCTGACATCCGATGCCTACGCGCTGAAGAACGACGAGGGAGCGATCGCGGGCGTGGCCTACGTCATCGAGTCCTACGGCATCATCACCAATAAGGCGCTTCTGGAGAAAGCCGGCTATTCCGTGGACGATATCCAGAGCTTTGACGATCTGAAAAAGGTTGCGGACGACATTCAGGCGAGAGCGGACGAGCTCGGCGTAAAGGGCGCGTTTGCCTCTACCGGCATGGATGCCTCCTCCGACTGGAGATTCAAGACGCATCTTGCCAATCTTCCGATTTATTATGAGTATCAGGAGGACGGCATCGACCGGGCGGACGCCATCAAGGGCAGTTACCTTGACAACTACAAGAACGTGTTCGATCTGTATATCACCGACAGCACCTGCGATCCGGCCGAGCTCTCGGCCAAGACGGCGGACGATGCGAGAAACGAGTTCCTGAACGGCGAGGCGGTCTTCTATCAGAACGGCTCATGGGAGTACGGCAGCCTGTCCGACAAGTACAGCGACGACGAGCTGGCGATGATCCCGATCTATTTCGGCGTCAACGATGCGAAAGAGGGTCTCTGCACCGGCACGGAGAACTACTGGTGCGTGAATGCGGAGGCGGCTCCGGAGGACATTCAGGCCACGCTTGACTTCATGAACTGGTGCGTGAGCTCCGAGACCGGAACCAAGGTGATGGCTGAGGACATGGGCTTTACGATTCCTTTTACCACGGCGCAGGAGTCTCCCAATGTGTTCGTCAAGCAGGACGCGGAGATGACCGCAGCGGGCAAGACGCCGGTGTCATGGAATTTCACCACGATGCCCTCTGAGAACTGGAAGAACGGCGTCGGCTCCGCGCTGACCGCCTATGCGGCGGGCACCGGCGACTGGGAGGCCGTGAAAGCGGCGTTCGTCGACGGCTGGGCAAGCGAGTACGCAATGATGCAGTGATGAACTGATGCGGTACGGTTCCGGTCTGCGCCGGACTGAGCCGGGGTCAGAAGAGTTACGGGGGCGAGCGATTGTAATGATTGCCCGCCCTTTTTCAAGGGAAGCGTTTCCCTGAATGGGGGCTATCAATGGAAAAAGCAATCCGCAGATACTGGCCGGTCTTTGTACTGCCTACGCTGGCCGCGTTTATCATCGGCTTTCTCTGGCCGTTTTTGTGGGGGATCTATCTCTCGTTCTGTCAGTTTCAGACCGTCAATAAGGTGAAGCCCGTCGGCTTTTCCAACTATATGAAAGTGTTTGCCGATCCGACCTTTGTGCACGCGTTCTGGTTCACGGCGCTGTTCACGGTGGCCTCCACGCTGATCATCAATCTGGCGGCCTTTGGCGTGGCGCTTCTCCTGACCCGCAAGATCAAGGGGACCAATCTGTTCCGGACGGTGTTTTTCATGCCCAATCTTATCGGCGGCATCGTTCTCGGCTATATCTGGCAGAGTCTTCTGAACGGGCTGCTCTCCAAATGGGGCTGGCCGCTTCTCGCTCTTTCGGAAAAAGAGGGCTTCTGGGGACTCATCATTCTGATGGCGTGGCAGCAGATCGGCTACATGATGATCATTTATATCGCGGGGCTCCAGAACGTCTCGCCCGAGCTCATCGAGGCGGCGCAGATCGACGGGGCGACTGCGGCGCAGACGCTGGTGCGGATCAAGGTGCCGATGGTCATGCCGAGCATTACGATCTGCAGCTTCCTCACGCTGACCAATTCGTTCAAGCTCTTTGATCAGAACCTCTCTTTGACAAACGGCGAGCCGGCCAAGAATACCCAGATGCTGGCCATGAACATCTACGACACCTTTTACAGCCGGAGCGGGCCGCAGTGGAAAGGGATCGGGCAGGCCAAGGCCGTGATCTTCTTCCTCGTGGTGGTTGTGATTTCTCTGATTCAGCTTCGCTTTACGAAGTCGAGGGAGGTGCAGGCATGATGGCCGCAGCGAACGACAGCATGAGCCCAAACAGCAGGGCGCAGGCCCTTGCGAAACGAAAAGAGCGCACGAACAATGTGATCACGGGCATTCTCTCGGTGGTCCTTGTGCTCTGGATTTATCCCGTATTCATGATCATCGCCAATTCGCTCAAGATCGAGTCGGCGATTTCCACGGACCGGATCTTCCGACTGCCTCTGGGAGAGGACTTTGCGGGGCTGGCGAACTATGTCTACGGCGTCACAAAGATGGACTTCCTCAGCGCGTTCTGGTACAGTCTGTTTATCACCGTGACATCGGTCGCGCTGATTCTGCTGTGCTGCTCCATGTGCGCGTGGTATATCTCGCGCTCGGGAAATGCTCTCGGCAGGATTATGTATCTGCTCTGCGTGTTTTCCATGGTCGTGCCGTTTCAGATGGTCATGTTCACCCTCGCCAAGACGGCGGACACGCTGAAGCTCAATACGCCGTACAATATCTGCATCGTCTATCTCGGCTTCGGCGCGGGGCTCGCGGTCTTTATGTTCACGGGCTTTATGAAGTCCATGCCGGTCGAGATCGAGGAGGCGGCCATGATCGACGGCTGCAGCCCGCTGCAGATTTTCTTCCGGGTCGTCATGCCCATCACGAAGCCGACGACGATCTCCACGGCGATTCTCGAGACGATGTGGGTATGGAATGATTATCTTCTGCCGACGCTGGTTCTCGACATCAAAAAGTATCGCACGATTCCGATGGACATTCAGTATTTCCGCGGCAGCTACGGCAGCGTGCAGATGGGGCCGATGATGGCCTGCATCGTCATTACGATCGTCCCGGTCATTCTTCTGTATCTCTTTGCGCAGAAGTATATCATCGAGGGCGTCGTGGCGGGAGCGGTCAAGGGCTGAGTCTGGCCCGGAGAGATCGCTTCCTTTCCGGGAGAAATGAGAAAGAGTATGAAAAGAAAATGTGGTGTTCTTCTTCCGATATCGAGCCTGCCGTCGAAGTACGGCATCGGCTGTTTTTCCGCAGAAGCCCGGGAATTTGTTGATTTTCTGAAAGCGGCCGGACAGACCTACTGGCAGATTCTTCCGCTCGGCCAGACCGGCTACGGGGACTCTCCCTATCAGTCCTTTTCGACCTATGCGGGAAACCCTTATTTCATCGACCCCGATGAGCTGGTCCGCGAGGGCTGGCTTGCCGCGGAGGAGCTCTCGGCCTGCGACTGGGGGAGTGATCCGGGCTATGTGGATTATGACGCCGTGTACCGGAGCCGTTTCCGGATGCTCAAAAAGGCGTATCAGAACAGTCCTTTCGCCCTTCATGTGAAAAAGCGCTGGGCCGGCGCGGAGTACGATGCGGCCCGCGCCTCGTTCCGGAGCTTTGCGGAGCGCGAGAGCGCATGGCTCCCGGACTACGCGCTGTTCAGCGCGGTCAAGGAGGCGAATCAGGGGCGGTGCTTCATCGAGTGGGATGAGGGGATCCGTCTGCGCAGGCAGGCCGCCGTGGAGCGCTGCCGCAGGGAGCTTGCCGATGCGATCCGCTTCTATGAGTTCCAGCAGTTCCTGTTTGACCGGGAGTGGCGAGAGCTCAAAGAATACGCGGGCCGGAACGGAATTTCCATTATCGGGGATATTCCGATCTACGTCGCGTTTGACAGTGCGGACACATGGAGCCATCCGGAGCTTTTCAAGCTCGATGAAAAGGGCTATCCTACCGTTGTGGCGGGCTGCCCGCCGGACGGCTTTTCCGCGACGGGACAGCTCTGGGGAAATCCGATCTACCGCTGGGATTATCACCGGCAGACCGGCTATGCGTGGTGGATAGAGCGCATCCGGCACTGCTTCGCGCTCTATGACGTGGTGCGGATCGACCATTTCCGGGGCTTTGACGAGTACTATGAGATCCCCTACGGGGACAGCACCGCGGAGAATGGACAGTGGGCGGCGGGGCCGGGCTACGAGCTCTTCGCCGCGCTCCGGAGCGCGCTGGGGAACCGGCCCATCATCGCGGAGGATCTGGGCTATATGACCCCCTCGGTCCGCAGGCTTGTGAGAAAAACCGGGTATCCCGGGATGAAGGTGCTCCAGTTTGCCTTTGATTCGCGGGAGGAGAGCGATTATCTGCCCCACAATTACAGGCACAACTGCGTCGTCTATACCGGGACGCACGACAATGAGACCATGCGGGGCTGGTACGTGGGCGTGAACCGCCATGACAGAATGTTTGCCAAGCGCTATGTGGGGATCCGGAGCGAAAAGTCGGCCGCGTGGGACTGCATCCGCTGCGCATTCATGAGCGTCGCGGATACGGCGATCATCCCGATGCAGGATTATCTGAATCTCGGAAACGAGGCGCGGATCAATCATCCGTCGACCCTCGGCGGGCAGAACTGGCGGTGGCGTCTTACCGCAGGCGCCGCGACAGACGATCTGGCAAAGCGGATGCGCGCGCTGGCGGCAGCCTACGGGCGGATATGAGGCATCTATGGGAGAGACAACGATCAGAGACATTGCGCGTCTGTGCGGCGTGGGCGTGAGCACGGTGTCCCGTGCGATCAACAACCATCCGGACATCAATCCGACGACCCGCCGCAAGATCATGGAGGTGATCGCCGAGACCGGCTTTGTGCCGAACAACAGCGCGATCAATCTGAAAAAGAGCGATGCGCGGAGCATCGCTCTGCTGATCAAGGGCATCACCAATCAGTTTTTTAACCGCATGATACAGGTTATGGAGGATCGCGCGCAGAAGCTGGGCTATACGACGATCCTCCGCCATGTGGAGGCGCGGGAGGATGAAGTGCAGGTCGCGCTGCAGCTTGTCAAGGAAAAGCGCCTGCGCGGCCTCGTATTCCTCGGGGGTAATTTCACTCACGACGAGGTGATGCTCCGCCAGCTCAAAGTGCCGTTTGTGTTCAGTACAGTCGGCATGCCGCAGGGGGAGCAGACATGGTATGCGAATGTCGCGGTGGACGACCGGCTGGAATCCGAAAAACTGATCGACTATCTGATCGGGCAGGGGCATCGGCGGATCGCCATCATCACCGACGCGGTCAGCGTGCCGTCGGTCGGTCAGCTCCGCTATCAGGGCTATTCGGACGCGCTGCGGCGGCACGGGCTCACGGCGGATCCGAAGCTCGTCCGCGAGGTGGTGCCCAACGGGAATGAGCACTACACGATAGAAAACGGCTATGAGGAGGCCAGAAAGCTCCTCGCCTCGGACGAGCCGTTCACGGCGGTCTTCTGCATCGCCGATATTTTTGCCATCGGCGCCTGCCGCGCCATTCTGGATGCGGGGCTCCGGATTCCGGAGGATATTTCCGTGACGGGTTATGACGGGATTGCGATCGGGAACTTCTATGCGCCCCGGATTACGACGATTGTTCAGCCCGCAGAGGAGATGGCGGAGGAGACAATCCGGCTGCTCTTTGATATGATCGGGAAAAAGGGAAAGCCTGAGACCATCCTGATGCCGGCGGAGCTCGCTGTGCGGGAGTCCTCAGGTCCGGCAAAATCAAATGCTTCGCAGCAGGCCGCCGGGGACGTTGCTTCACCGCTTTTGCACGGATAAGAAAGGATAGTGTGAAAAATCACGCTGATGCGTTGATTTGCTCCGTGAGCGAAAAGTGCTGCCACGTAGTGGGATGGCATGAGACGCGAAGCGGCTCGCATCTCTGTGCGCCGGCGCAGAGATGCTTCACACGGCAATTTGTGCCGAAGCCCAAATTGCCCCTGATCGCAGCCGTAAAACCGCCTGCGCGGATTTTACGGCGCGTGCCTTGCACAAAGTGCTTCGGCATAAAGGATTACCATGTCGTTTCATTCGATCTTCCGGACAGACGGGAGCTGGTACAAAGGAAATCTCCACATGCACAGTACGCGGTCGGACGGTAAGCTGCCCCCGCAGGAGGCTCTTGATATCTATCACCGGGCGGGCTACGACTTTGCCGCGCTGACCGATCACCGGCGTCCGGGCATTACGCTGGAGCCCGGCCGGAGCGGGGTGCTTTCCGGAGAGAACAGCACCAAAGAGAACGGCACGAAAGAGAACAGCACCGGAGAGAACGGTTTCGGGGAGAGACTTTCTGTGCCGGAGAACATGCTGCTCCTGTCCGGCGTCGAGTGGGACACCGGCGGCGCCAATACGCGGATGCCCGGCGATGTGGCGACATGGCACATTCTCGGCATCGGCATGACGGAGGATACAGGCGACGAGGCATTCCTCCGCTGCCCGCATCCGGCGCCGCAGGAGATTGTCGATCATATCCGGGGAAATGGCGGAATCGCTGTTCTCTGCCATCCCGCATGGTCCGTCATGGATCCGGCGGGGCTCCGGGAGGTGGAGGGCTTTGCGGCAGCGGAGATCTATAACGCCGTCTCGGATATCCCGTGGAATGGCGAGAGGGCGGATGCTTCGGCGTGGTTTGACATCTGGGCGACCCACCACGGCATCCTGATGCCGGCGGTGGCAGGGGATGACGCGCACAGCTACAACGGGGATCAGTGCCGTAGCTTCACAATGGTAAAGGCGGCGGAGCTCACGAGCGGCAGCATCCTCGCCGGGCTTCGGGACGGGCAGTTCTACGCGAGCCGCGGGCCCCTCATCTACGACGTGCAGCTCGATGAGGAGAGAGGCGACCTGCATATCGACTGCTCGGCCGATGTGATGACGGCGGTGTTTTACAGCAACGCCATCTGGGTGCCTCAGCGCGTGCGCGGCGTGAGGGGCGGGAGCGTGGATTACCATGCGGAACCCGGGGAGTTTTATCTCCGCGCGGAGCTGCTGACAAGAGAGGGGAGGCGGGCGTACACCTCGCCGATTCCGCTGCGGAGCGGCCGGACGGACTGAAAAAAATATTATAAGGCGGATAAAGCATCCCTCGGTATGCCTGCTGCGGCTTACGCCCGCGGCGGACATGCGGAGGGATTTTTTGCGCACCGGAGGGAGCTGCGAACCCCTGCCGGCGCTGCATGAAAGTTTCGTATGATTTCGTTTGAAAGCAGCCTCCCGCATGGTAGGAGGAACGAAGAAAAGAGGCTATAATAGAGCGCAGAGTCTGGTGTGTGTCACCATAGTACAGGAAAACGACGGTGCGCGGGAGCACGGAAAGGGAAGATTATGTACGATATGGAGAAGTGGCTTGCACACATTGAGGAGGGGATCGCCCGGGGGCCGTATGCCGCGGACTGGGATTCGCTCTCGCAGCATGAGACGCCGCGCTGGTTCCGGGACGCGAAGTTCGGCATCTTCATTCACTGGGGCGTGTACAGCGTGCCGGCGTTCCGGAATGAATGGTACCCCCGCAGCATGTACATTCAGGGGACGCCGGAGTTTGAACATCATGTGAAAACCTACGGGCCGCAGTCTCAGTTCGGCTACCGGGACTTCATTCCGATGTTCCGGGCCGAGCATTTTGATCCGGAGGCGTGGGCGGAGCTCTTTGCCGAGGCGGGCGCGCGCTATGTGGTTCCGGTCGCGGAGCACCACGATGGCTTCCAGATGTACCGGAGCGAGCTCTCGGAATGGAATGCGTGGGAGAAAGGCCCGAAGCGCGACCTGATCATGGAATTGATGGATGCAGCGGGTAAGCGCGGCCTGCTTGCCGGCGCGTCGAGTCACCGCATCGAGCACTGGTTCTTCTTTGACCATGGCAGGGACTTTCCCTCGGATGTACCGGCGAATGCCGAAAAAAGAGGGGATTTCTACTGGCCCTCCGTCAGGATGGATGAGGAGGGGATTATTGATGACAATCAGATTGCTCCGGCGCCGTCAAAGGAATTTCTGAACGACTGGATGATCCGCACCGTTGAGATCATCGACCGCTTCCATCCCCGCGAGCTGTACTTTGACTGGTGGATCATGCACGAGGCGGCGCGCCCGTACCTGAAAAAGATAGCGGCCTATTATTATAACAGCGCGGCCGCGCGGGGCGAGGAGGTCATGATCGCGAACAAGAACGATGCGTTTCCTTTCGGGACGGCGGTCGCGGACACGGAACGCGGTTCGTACGACCGGGCGCAGGTGGAGCCGTGGCAGACCGATACCGCCATTGCGAAGAATTCGTGGTGCTATACGCCGGAGAACGAGTATAAGCGGCCCGGCGTGATTCTGAATGATCTCGTGGACGCAGTGGCGAAGAACGGCTCCATGCTTCTGAATGTGGGCCCGAAAGAGGACGGGACGATCTCGGACGAGGACGCGGCCATCCTCCGGGAAATCGGGGCGTGGCTCCGGGTGAACGGCGAGGCGATTTACGGGAGCCGCCCGTTCCGTATTGCGGAGGAGGGGCCGACCGGGCCGAAAGGCGGCGCCTTTGCAGACCGCGTCGACACGGAATTTACGTCCGAGGACTTCCGCTTTACGGTGAATCACGGCCGGATTTATGTATTTGCGATGCACTGGCCGGAGAACGGCAGAGTGAATGTCCGCTCTCTCGCGCGCGTGCCGCACCCGACGCAGACGGATTTCAACGCCCTGATCGGGAATGTCGAGCTTCTCGGCTTTGCGAATCCGGACGGGAGCCCGAGGAAGGTCTGCTGGGAGAGGAACGAGGAGGGACTTTCGATCCGGGCGGACGGCGTTTCGTCGGACAGCCCGGTGGTGTTCCGGGTGACGCTGAAATAATATTTTTTGATTGCAGAGGGGAACAGACGAGAGGTAAGAGTATGAACTGGAATGAGGATCAGGAAGCGCTTCTGAAAGGCGCATTGGAGGCGGCTGTCGGACGGGCGGAGATTGCGGGCGGAAACGTTCTGCTCCTGCAGGAGGGCAAAGAGCTCTGTTATGCGGAGGCGGGAAAGGCTTCCATCGAGAAGAACATCCCGTTTTCCCGTGATACGATTGTCCGCCTGTATTCCATGAGCAAGGTTGTGACAGGCGCCGCGATGATGCTGCTGGCGCAGGACGGGCGGGTGGATCTCTACGATCCGGTCGAAAAATTCATCCCGGCGTTCCGAGGACAGAAAGTACAGGCGGGAGATCGCCTGACAGAGGCGGACCGTCCGGTGAATCTCAGGGACTGTCTGAGCATGACCTCCGGGCTCTGCTATCCGGGCGAGGCGAACCGGGCGGAGTGGGGCTCCGCCGCACTCTTTGACGAGATGTGCGGAAAGCTGGGGACGCCGGGAGCATTGACTACACAGGAATTTGCCGCCCGCATGGGGAAGCTTCCGCTCGCCTTTCAGCCGGGGAGCCGCTGGCAGTACGGAACGTCGACCGATGTTCTCGGCGCGGTGATTGAAAAAGTTGCGGACATGCCCTACGGGGATTTTTTGAAAAAGCGCCTGTTTGATCCGCTGGGCATGAGAGATACGGCGTTTTCGGTGCCGGAGGAAAAGAGAGCGCGCCTTGCCTCGGCCTATACCTGCTTCGGGGACGGCTCCGCGCCGGAGCTGTATACCGGACAGAATCTCGCAATTCGGGGAGACGGCGGGGAAAATCCGTTTCAGTCGGGCGGCGCCGGGCTGTTTTCGACCATAGAGGATATGGCCTCCTTTGCGCGGATGCTGGCCGCGGAGGGCAGGGGCGCTTCCTGCGAGATCCTGCGTCCCGGCACGGTGCGCTTCTTCCGCAGCGCCGGTCTCGACGGGCCGCGGCAGGCGGCGTTTTCCGAATGGCAGGGGCTCGAGGGACATTCCTACGGGAATTTTGTCCGCGTGCTCCGGGATCCGTCTCTTGCCGGAACGCTTGGAGAGAAAGGAGAATTCGGCTGGGACGGCTGGCTTGGCGCTTATCTCACGATCGCGCCGGAGAGTCGCACGGTTCTGCTCATGATGATACAGCGCGTCGATTATGGTACCGGAGGGCTGACAAGAAAACTGCGGAATATTGTATTCGGCGGATGAAAAACAAGCACATGCCGCCGCAGGCTCACACATTCTGCATATTGAGGGTTGAGCATCAGGGAAGAAGTAGTGTATAAATATACAGGGCAGCACAATGAGGGGGACAATACAGAATCATTGTGCTGTTTTATTTTTGTTGCCGGCGAGTTATCCGGCCGGCAGAAGCATTTATATTTATATTCATATTTACAGGCGATGAGCTGCTGTTATGAGGTCAGGGATGAGCAATGAGATCTACAAATTTTCACCGGAATTCCGAAGAGCGTATGAATGTCTTCATATTCCTCTGGTGATCTGTCAGAGCGTGGACGGCGAGGCTGTTACGCTGCTGGTATCGGACGGCTACTGCAGAGAGAAAAAATGTCGCCGGGAAGAAATTGAAATGGAGAACCTCACCCGGGTATTCCGCTATGTTGAGCCGGAGGACCTGAACCTTGTTCTCAGAGTGGGAGAGGCTCTGACGGCGGGCGAGTGTGAGTGCGATGTCGTATACCGGAGCCGCAGCTCCTGCGACGGTCCCTGCTGTCTTACGCATGTCGTTGGGCGGAGTCTTTTTCCCGAAGAGGGGGTCCGTCTTACGGTGCTCCTTTTCATCAATCTGAGCATCCGGGAGCAGATGAGCTTTCTCAGGGAAAGCGGCAGCGTGTTCCGCAGGGATCCGTATTATAGGGATCCGGTCACGGAGCTTCCGAATCTGAATTTTTTTCATAAATTCGCCGCGGAAGAGGTCGTAAGGCTCCGGGCGGAAGGCGGGCCGCCGGTCTGCGTCTATCTCGATATTGACGGGATGCGGGGCTACAATGAGCAGTACGGCTTTGCCGAGGGAGACAAACTTCTCTTTCTTGTGGGGGAGATTCTGCAGCTCGTGTTTTCGGACGGCGCAGTGTTCCGGATTGCCGACGATCATTTTGCTGTGCTGACGACCCGGATCGGAGAGGTGGAAAGCAGGATTGCCGCCGCCTGTCAGCAGGTGCGCTGCCGTGCCCTGGGAAACGGGGCAAGGCTGCGGGCCGGTGCCGCGCCGGTCGAGGCGGACGAGACGGGCTGCATCCGCGCTCTCGACCGTGCCCGCTTCGCCATGAAGAGTATCGGGAGCGATATGCAGAAGCGCTGTGCCCTGTACTCTGCGAAACTGGAGGATGCATACTGGAGACAGCGCTATATCCGGGACCGCTTCGAGGAAGCGCTGGCAAATCGTTGGATCAGGGTGTTTTATCAGGCCATCGTCCGCACAAAAGCGCCTAAGGTCTGCAATTTTGAGGCGCTGGCCCGCTGGATTGATCCGGAGAGCGGAATTATTTCGCCCGCTGAATTTGTCCCCATTCTGGAAAAATACCATCTGGTGCACCGGCTTGATATGTACATGCTCGAGGAGGTGGCAAGGCAGGTTGCCGTGCGCCGCGAGGCGGGGCTTGCCCTCATACCGGTTTCGGTCAATTTGTCTGCGCAGGATTTCGATACGGAGAATGCGGTGGAGCGGATTCTCGGAATACTGGATCGCTACGGCGTCGAGCATGAGTGCCTCATTCTGGAGATTACGGAACGGGATGTGGCAGCGGCGACAGAGTGTTTTCGGAAACAGATTCGGGAGCTGCAGGAGCACGGCATACGGATCTGGGTGGACGACTTCGGCAGCGGCTATTCCGCCCTGAATGTTCTGCATCAATATACATTCGATCTGATCAAGCTGGATATCCGCTTTATGCGGGAGCTGGACGAGCATGGAGGCGCGAACCGCGTTATTCTGAAATCGGTGGTGAAGGCGGCGGATCAGCTTGGTGTCGAGACGCTGGCGGAGGGCGTGGAGACGGAGGAGCAGCAGCGCTTTCTCGAGGAGATCGGCTGCGGCAGGGTACAGGGCTATCTTCATGCGGAGCCGAAGGATTTTGACGAGCTGTTGTTTCAGATCAAGAGCGGGGAGCCGATGCTTCCCTGTGAAATGCCGGGGAGTGCTATGTAAGAAAAGTGCTTCCGCATGGAGGATTGTGATGAAAAAAGTGTATGAATTTCTGAAGCAGGCAGGCGTATGGTATTTGGCCACGGCGGAGGGAGATCAGCCCCGTGTGCGCCCGTTCGGTGCAGTCTGTATCTTCGAGGACCGGCTGTACATCCATACCGGCCTGAAAAAGCCTGTGGCGAAGCAGATGCTGGCGAATCCCAAGGTGGAGATTTCCGGAATGGCCGGTGGGCGCTGGATCCGCCTTACGGCAGAGGCGGTGCCCGATGAAAGGATGGAAGCGCAGGAGGCCGTGCTGGAGGCAAACCCGTCCCTGAAGCGCATGTATGCGGCGGGCGATGGAAACACGGCCGTATTTTTCCTGAAAAACGCGAAAGCGGAGATCCGCAGCTTCACGGAAGAGCCGGAGCGGCATCAGTTCTGACCGGACCGGTCTCTGCCACGAGACGATATTCTCCCGGCGCGCAGAGCTAAAATGCGGTGTTCCGAAGGTTCAAGATACCCGTTCCCTCCGTGAGAGCGCGGCTGAGATTCCTCACGACGGGGGCAGGAGCGACCGGCGGATCGAGCTGCGGAGCGTGACGGTGCCATACCGGTCGGGCTAAAACGCGAAAATCCTGCGTTGAAATTTAATGTCAGAGACGCTACACTGAAAAAACAGCGAGGGAGGCGCGTCAGGCGGCTTCCCGTTTTGCATATGCAAAAGAGGGGAGAATTCGGGGGATTACCGGTCAAGACGGGACGGCGGAGAACGGGCCATGGGCAAGAAGATAGCGTTTATTGCGGACGGATGGAATCAGTATACAACATATGCGTGGGTTGATGGCGCGCTGGACTGGATCCGGAAGGAGCGCCGGGACTGGGAACTGTATCATTACAGCTGCAACGGCAACTGGTACCCAGATCAGAAATGGAACGACGGAGAGTACGGCATTTTCCGGCTTGCGGGCAGATGGCCTCCGGACGGGATTATTCTTGATGCGACGAACATCATTGATCCGGAGCGCAGGGAAAGGGTCGTCGCGTACCTAAGGAGCTTCTCCGTTCCGGTCATCAGCATCGGGCTTGTGATCGACGGCTTTTATTATGTCGGAATCGACGGCTACACACCCACGCGGGAGCTCATGAAGCATCTGCACGGCGTCCACGGCTGCCGGACCTTTGCCTGTGCGGCAGGCGCAAAAGACAATTTCGAAAATGCCGAGCGCGTCCGTGCATACGTCGATGCGCTGCGGGCTTTTGGGCTTTCCGCAGAGAGCAACCCGATCCTTTACGGAGATTTCGATTACCGGAGCGGCGAAAATGCCATGAAAGCACTGCTGGAACGAAGCGAGAAAAACGGCGAAGAGCTTCCGGACGCCATCGTCTGCACCAATGACAATCTGGCCTGCGGCGTGATCACGGCAGCGGCCCGCGCGGGAGTCGAAACGCCGCGGGATATTCGGGTCACAGGCTTTGACGATCTGGACAAGGCCGCGTATTTCGAGCCGCAGATCACAACGGTGCAGCTCGGGCGGGAGCGGATAGGCCGCCGCGCCGCCCGGCTTCTGAACACTCTCCTTGACGGGGGGCAGATTCCGGACAAGACCTTTGTACTCTCAAAGGTCCTGTATTCGGAGAGCTGTGGCTGTCCGAACGAGGGACGGGTCAATTACCGCAGCCATATCCGGGATCAGATTCTGGGAGGTATCGGCAGGCGGAACAACGATGAGTATCTGGCGGTTCTGGAACACGGCATGGAGCAGCAGAAGACACTCAAGGAGGCGCTTTGCTGGGGAAGCGGACAGCTCTCCTGCTTTGCATGCGACGCGATTTTTACGCTGGTCGACAGGAGGCTGTATCTCACGGGAATGGAAGATGCGCTTGCCGGAGAGGAGTGGGACTGCCGGAAGATTACTGTGGCGGGCGGTCTGCTGGCGGGCCGCCCGGCAGGACCCATGGAGCCGGCGGATTTTTTCCGCCTTGTAAGGGAGAAAGCGCCGGGCAATGCGTGGATGTTTTCGCCGTTCCATATCGGCGCGCGCATGATCGGCTTTTTTGCCGTGCTGAATCCACGCTTTCTGTCGGACGGTTCGTTCTATTACAGCGTACAGATGCTTTTTGCGCGGGTTGCGGAGCATCGCTACCGGGACGCGAGGCTTCGCAGCGTGATTCGGCAGCTGCAGGAAACCTATGACAGAGATCAGCTCACGGGGCTGTACAACCGGGTCGCTTTTACGGAAAAGCTTCTGCCTGCCTTTGCAAAGCTCCAGAGCGAGGGGATTTCGTGCGCCATCTGTTTTGCGGATGCAGATGATTTCAAGCAGGCTAATGATGTGAGGGGACACGGCTACGGGGATTGTCTGCTGCAGAGTATTGCGGAGACGTTCCAGTCTGCGGTCCCGGAGGGGGGCTTTGTCTGCCGCTATGGGGGAGATGAATTTGTCGCGGTCTTTCCCTGCGAGAGCCGCGCGCGGGCGGAGTGCTTCCGGGAACAGGTTACGGAGCGGCTGGAGGCGAAAGGAATTCCGATCAGTATAGGCCTTGCGGTGACGCAGCCTGAGGAGGAGTGCCCTCTCGAAGACTATATCGTACTGGCGGACAGAGATATGTATGAGGTGAAAAAGCAGCGCAAGAGCTGATCAGGAGGCGGAATATGGTAAAGCATATGATTTTGTGGCAGCTTAAGGAGGAACTTTCTGATGCCGAGCGGGAAAGCGTAAAGAGAGGGATCCGGGAGGGGCTGGAGAGTCTTATCGGCAAGGTTCCGGGGCTCATTGCGGTTCATGTGCAGACAGAGGGGCTTGCCTCATCCAACGCGGATATCCTGCTGGACAGTACATTGGAGAATGAGGCGGCACTCGCGGCCTACGCTGTTCATCCGGAGCATGTGGCGGTCGCGGACGGCCGGGTGCGGCCGTACACACGGACGCGTCTGTGCATGGATTATGAGTGCTGAGCGGAAGCTTCCGGAGGAAACCACGAAGCAAAGGGGATTCTGACAGAAATGGATTATGAGCTGATGGCCGGGAGACCGGCTTCGAATGAGGGCCGTGCGGAAAAGGAGCTTCGTGTCTATGATTTTCTGGACGCTCTCGGAATTTCTTACTGGCGGACGGATCACCCGGATGCCGAGGCCCATACGATGGAGGATTGCGCCCGGATCGACGCGGTGCTGCAGGCGGCGGTCTGCAAGAATCTGTTTCTTGCCAACCGGCAGCACACAAGTTTTTATCTGCTGATGCTTCCGGGTGAGAAGCCGTTCAGGACAAGGGAGCTGTCCGCTCAGATCGGTTCGTCGCGCCTTTCTTTTGGAACGCCGGAGGAGATGGAGGAGATGACGGGCTGCGCCCCGGGCTCGGCGAGTGTACTCGGCCTGATGAATGATGCAGAAGGGCAGGTGCAGCTTCTAGTGGACCGGGAGCTTCTTGGGGAGGAGTTCATCGGCTGCCATCCCTGTGTCAACACCTCCAGTCTGAAAATCAGGACCCGGGATGTTTTCGGCCCGATTCTTGCCGCGGCGGGACATAGGATGCTTGTTGTGGACCTCGCCGGGAAGTGAGGGGCGGTCGTATTTTGCAGGAAGACCGCGGCGGAGATTTCGCAGCCGGAGCGGGATTTTCATGAATGTCATCATGCCGGAGCATTTCCGGTAGTCCGGGCTTTTGGTACTGAGGTAAAAATATGCGTTTGTATACAGGAAGCTACAACGCTCCTGTCCTGATGGGAGACGGGACGGTTCAGATCGGGCGGGGAGACGGCATCGTTCTCTGGGACTTTCATGAGGAGACCGGGATTCTTGCAAAAAGGCGGAGCTATCCGGAGGCGCAGAATGCGTCATGGCTCGCGCTCAGTGAGGACGGCCGCACGCTGTTTGCCGCTGCGGAGCTGGACCGTGTGCGCTTCGACGGCAGAGAGCGGGATGGAGGAGCGGTGTGGAGCTGGCACATTGATGGCGCGGACGGGAGTCTCTGGCGCATCGGCGGGGCGCCGACCGGGGGCGCAGCCCCTTGTCATCTGAGCGTACGTTCCGGGCGGGACGGAAGCGGTCATGTCTATATCGCCAATTACAACGGGGATGATCAGGGCGGCAGTCTGTCCGTACTCTCCTATGATGCGGACGGACGTCTGGATCCGGAGAGCGTCCATACGCTGCGCCGGCGCTTTACGGAGGCTGACCGGCGCGGGGCGGGACGGGACGAGCTGCGTCAGGAGAAGCCGCACATTCACTGCGCCGCCGTTTACCGGGACTGGCTTTTTGTCAACGATCTCGGAAAGGACCGGACGGAGGTGCTGCGCCTCAGGGCGGACGGGAATATCGACCGGGGACAGTTCCTCAAGACGCGTCGGGCTGAGGGACTTTGCTCAGACGCGTGGTTTGAGCGCGGATCCGGTCCCCGCAGCATTGCGTTTGGCAGGCGCTATCTGTATGTGACCGAAGAGCTTTCGAACCGTATCGCGGTTCTTGAAATCGAGAGGATCGACAAGCGCTATGCGGAATATGGTCTGCGCTATGTCGATGAGCTGCCGTCGGTGGCGCCGAAGTCGCCCTCGCGGGGCGGGCTCGGCGGGATCGAGCTCTCGGAGGACGGCCGCTTTCTGTATGTCGGGAACCGGGGCGACAATACCATCGGGGTCTTCTGTGTGAACGAGGAGGGCGGCGGAGCGGTGCTGCGGCCGGTACAGTGGATTTTGAGCGGCGGAAAAAATCCCCGGGGCTTTGCTCTTTCTCCCTCGGGGCAGTGGCTTCTTGCCGCGAATCAGGACAGCGATAACATTGTGATCTTCCGCAGAGATGAGGAGAGCGGCATGCTCACGATGAATCACGAGACGGCGGCCGGCGCGGTTGTCTGCTTTGCCTTTGCATGACAGGATTGCGAAAACAGGGGGTATATTTTATGATGGATACGGGAACGCCAGGGGCGTCCTGTGTTTGCTGTGATGCAAGAAGGAGGAGAGGCGCTATGAGAATCGGTGCATTGGAGGGCGGCGGGACAAAGATGGTCTGCGCCGTTGGCGATGAGACAGGACGTATTGAGGAACAGATTTCGATTCCCACGACGACTCCGGATGAGACGATTCCTCCGATGATGGAATATTTCCGCGCAAGGAATATCGAGGCGCTGGGGATCGCCATGTTCGGCCCGGTTGATGTGGTCGAGGGGTCGGCGAATTACGGGAAGATTCTCAATACGCCCAAGCTGGCATGGCAGGGCTGCGATGTGCTGAGGGCGTTCCGCGATGCGCTTCGGGTTCCGATCGGACTTGATACGGACGTCAACGGCTCGTGTCTCGGAGAGGTCACCTACGGCGCGGCCAAGGGACTGGACTGCGTGGTGTATTACACCATCGGCACCGGCGTCGGCGCGGGGATTTTTGCAGGAGGAAAGCTTCTGCACGGGATGCTGCATCCGGAGGCCGGGCATATTCTGCTCCGTGTCTCAAAAAAGGATCCGAGCGGGAGCGTGTGCCCTTTCCATCCGAACTGCTTCGAGGGACTCTGCTCAGGGCCGTCGATTGAGAAGCGCTGGGGTAAAAAGGCGGTGGAACTGAAGGACCGTCCGGAGGTATGGGAGCTGGAGAGCGATTATATCGCGCAGGCTCTGGTGAGCGTCATCATGCTTCTTTCTCCGCAGCGCATCATTCTGGGCGGCGGCGTCATGCATCAGGAGCAGCTTTTCCCCATGATCCGCAAGAAGGTGCATCGTCTGATAAACGGCTATCTTCAGACACCGGAGCTGGAGGATATGGACAGCTATATCGTCCCCGCCTCGCTCTGTGACAATCAGGGAATCATGGGGGCGCTCCGCCTTGGGGAACTGGCGGTGCGGAAAGCGCGGTAACGTGGGACAGGGAGGAGATATGAATTTTTTTGAAGCAAGGTTCACGCGGAAGATTCAGGAGAACAGTGACTCCTACAGCTTTGTCATGGAGATCCCGGACGGGTTTTCATGGAAAGCCGGGCAGCATGCGCTGTTTCGCCTGACGGACCGCGAGGTGGCGGAGGGCGACCGGGACAGCAGGGTATTCACGATCGCGTCTGCGCCGGAGGACGGCTGTCTCATGTTCACGACGAGGATTGCGGAGCCGCATTCGAGCTACAAGGAGCAGCTCCTCCGCGGTCTTGCGCCCGGGGATGTTCTGCTTGTGGCTCCGGCGCTCGGCGATTTTGACCTGCATTTTGAGAAAGAGCGCTCGCTGATCGTGGCGGGAGGCATCGGAATCACGCCGGCGCGCTCGCTGCTCCGTCATTATTCGGAGCAGGGGGCAGGGGAGCATCTGGTTTCCGTTTTTTATTCCGATAACCGGGGCGAATATGTCTACGGAGATTTCTGGAAAGAGACGGAGCGGAAAATGCCGGGACTGGAAATCCGCCTGTTCTCGGATCAGGATGAATTTACGAACCGTGTGAAAACGTATGCCGCGGAGCATGGAAATGCGGCGGAGTATCTGATCGCCGGGTCTCCCGGAATGAACAGCTTTTTTACAAAGCTTCTCGGAGAGCTGGGGATAGAAAAGGAAAATCTTCTCACGGACAACTTCATGGGATATTGAGCCGCGGCAGGCGGATGGAGAACCGGGGCCGGCAGAGATGTGTCTCTGCCGGTTTTTTGCGTGCCGCAAGGGGGCTGGGAGGCGCGCTGCCGAGGGGCCGAAGCGGCGGATTTTGTGAAAAATGATTAAAACAGGTTGAAATGAAACAGATGAATTGTGAAGTGTTTATGGCTTTGAATTGACACAGAATAAAAATTTGCATAATATGATTTATATGCATACCCTTTCTGCTCAGCATATTGATGGAAAACAGAAAAAGTCGAAGAGTACAGGAAACGCGGCGCAGACGGGGAGTCGGGAGAGGAGGTCTGTGTGTCGGGAGAGAGAACGGGAACAGGAGGCCTTGCAAGGGAAAGGGCAAGGAGCACGGCGGGCGCGGCGGCGTTTTTCCTGGCGCCGGCGCTTCTGCTGATTGCCATATTCATCATTTATCCGGTGATCGAGACCTTTGACATCAGCCTGTATAAATGGAATGGCATTTCCTCTGACAGGATTTTCATCGGGCTGCAGAACTGGAAGAGCCTCATCCGGGATGCACTGTTCTGGAAGTCGTTTCTGCACAACCTCATCGTGATGGCATTCTCGATTCTGATTCAGATTCCGATCGGCATGCTGCTGGCCACCTTTCTGGACGCGGGCGGGAGAAAGCTGAACATCTTCAAGATCATCTGGTTTCTTCCGAATCTCATGAGCTCGGTGGCCATCGCATTCCTGTTCACCTACGCGCTTGCCACAAACGGCGGGATCATTTCGTCGCTGGCGACGCTCTTTAAGGGGACGAGGACGAATGTCGATCTTCTCGGGCAGAATCCCAACGCTCTGCTGACGATCATTGCGGTCATGGCGTGGCAGTTCACTCCATTCTATATGGTGTACTTCATCGCGGGTTACGGGAATATTGACGTCAGTCTCTATGAGGCGGCGGTCATCGACGGCGCGACCAGAGGGCAGTATGTCCGGAGAGTCGCCATACCACTGCTTGCACCGATTTTCAGGACGGCCTGCACCATGTCCCTGATCGGCTCACTGAAATACTTCGACCTCATCTGGAACATGACGCAGGGAGGACCGGTCAATGGGACGGAGCTTATGGCCACCTACATGTATAAGCTCTCCTTTCAGCAGTTCAACATGGGCTACGGCTCGTGCGCGGCGGCCGGAATGTTCATTCTGATCACAGCCATAGCGCTGCTGTTCCAGAAAATTTTCACGTGGAAAGGGGATTACTGATGGCCGGCAGAGAAAGAGACAAGGAGCAGAAAGGGCATAAGGGCAGGCTGCGGATCGGCTGGGGAATCGCGTTTTTCTTTGCCTTTCTGCAGGTGATTCTGACGCTTTCGCCGTTCGTATTCATGGTGCTGAATTCTTTCCGGAAGCAGTTTGACATGCTCTCCCAGGGAGTGTTTCATCTGCCGGAGCCGTGGATTTTTACCAATTATACCGAGGTGATCCGGAATGGCTTCTTCGGATATTTTCTGCGAAGCGTCATTGTGGTGGCGGTATCTCTGCTGCTGATGCTTGCGATCGCCTCGATGGCGGCCTACCCGCTGTCGCGGATGCAGTTCCGGCTCCGGCCGTTGATTTATGCCGGCATTGTGGCGATGATGTCGGTGCCGATGCATGTGACGCTGATTCCGATTTTCAAGATGACTACGGATGTCGGACTCTACGACACGCTGGGAGCGCTGATCGGCCCATACGTCACCTTTGCGCTCCCCATGGCGGTGTTCATTCTGACCGCTTTTATGATGACCATTCCGAGAGAGCTGGAGGAATCGGCCCAGATCGACGGCTGCAACCGGTATCAGAATTTTTCAAAGATCATTCTGCCACTGTCGAAATCGGGGCTTTCCACGCTGGCTATTTACAACGGTGTGTCCATGTGGAATGAATTTGCCTTTGCCAACACGCTGATTCAGTCTCCTGGCAATAAGACGCTTCCTCTGGCGCTCGGCCAGTTCAAGGGAGAGCATTCTCTGGATATTCCTCTGATTCTGGCGGTTCTGACGCTCTCGGCGCTGCCGATGATCATCCTTTTCATCATCTTTCAGGACAAGCTGGTCAAGGGGATGATGGCCGGGGCGGTCAAGGGGTAAACCATATAACAGCGGTCGGAGACGCTGCGGTCCGCGGTGTTCTTCCCGCAGTGCCTGCCCAGGAACGGTGGGCGGAAAGGAAGCTATGAAAAAAAGATTGTTGTCTGCTGTTCTTGCTGTTGTGACTGCCGGAGCCCTGCTGGCGGGCTGCGGAGCGTCCGGAACGGGTTCCGGCGGGAGCGGGGAGGCCGCTCCGGCGGAGGCGGGCGCGGAAACCGCAGAGACATCCGGGAAAGCGACGGACGGAAAGAATCTCCCCAGGCTTACGGAAGCGCCGCTGACCATCAAGCTCTGGGATATCGCGACGGAATCTCCTACGAAGGACATTCAGGAGGACGCCGTGCAGCGCTTTATGAAGGATTATCCGAACATCACCGTCGAGCAGACGCACATGCAGAACGACAACTACAAGCAGCAGCTGGTTGTCGCCATGTCCTCCGGGCAGGCGCCGGATATGTACATGCACTGGGGCGGCGGACCGATGGCGGAGTATTATCGATCCGGCTTTGTCAACGATTTGACGGAGCTGTATAACACGTACGACCATCCCGCGTTTATCGATGCCGCCGCGGCGCAGGCGTCTTATGACGGAAAGCTCCTCGCCATCCCGTATGGAGGGCTCTCGGGCTGCGGAATTTTCTACAACAAAACAATTTTCGAGAATGTCGGAATCGATAAGGCGCCGGAGACCATAGATGAGCTGGAGAAGGTCTGCCAGACACTGAAAGACGCCGGCTACACGCCGTTTTCTCTGGCAAATGCTTCGCAGTGGACCGGTTCTATGTACTATATGTATCTGGTGGCGCGTCATTCCGGCAATGATGAGTTCAATGCGGCCTATATGCAGGAAAACGGGGGGAGCTTTACCTCTGAGGCGTTTATCTGGGCGTCCGATAAGATTCAGGACTGGGTGAAAAAGGGGTACTTTCCGGACGGCGTCAACAGCCTGAGCACGGACGACGGACAGGACAGACAGCTTCTGTATGACAATACCTGCGCCATGATGCTGCAGGGGTCGTGGCAGTGCAGATCCATTGCGACCGATAACAAGGAGTGGTATGAGGCGAACATCGGCGTCATGCCTTTCCCGAAGGATGCCGAGGCGGAAGCAAAGGGCGTTCCGCAGAATGTCGAGGTGGGAACGGCGATCGGAAACGGTTTTTCTTTCAACTGCTGGAAATCTGACGGCTCCGTGGACCAGGAGAAGCTTGAGGCCTGCTATGTTCTTGCGACACAGTATTACAATGATGACATCTACAATAAAAAGCAGATGGAAAATGCCACCATCCCGTCCATAGAAGGCTTTGCGGATCAGGTGGACGATCCCAATATGAAGACGTTTGCGGATGTTTTCTTCAACGCATCGAATGTTCAGCTCTGGTACGATCAGTATCTGCCGGCTTCGGTCACGGAGGTGCACAAACACTGCATGACGGAGCTGTTCGGTCTGGAGAAGGACGGAAAGCAGATCGGAGAAGAGGAGGATGCGGCAATGAAAGCCGCGCTGGCGGATCGGTGACGGAGCAGGCGGTATTATCGCAGGCAGTTAATATATGGTTGAAAATAATCATAATATGTTCATAAATGCAAGCTTTTTCGCTTTCCATGTGATATAAAATATACATAGTTCATAAAAAGCGGAGCGAAAAAGCAGCTAAAATATAAAAAATAGCCGGAACAACATGACGCTCCAGGGAACGGAAATGAACAAAACATTTTCAAGGAGGACAGCGATGAACAGAAAAATAGCAGCGGCCGTTCTGGCGGGCGTGATGGCGGCATCGGCGCTTGCAGGCTGCGGCAGTGCCGGAGCAGGAGGAACGGCGCCGGCATCCGCCGCACCGGAAGACACTGCGGCCGCGGAGACAGAGGAGAGCGTGGCGGAGGAGACGGCGGGCGCCAGCGCGGACGCCAATTCCCTGACGGTGTGGACGTGGGATCCTGCGTTTAATATCTATGCGATGAAAGAGGCGGAGAAGTTCTATCAGAAAGATCACCCGGACTTCAAGCTGAATGTGGTCGAGGTGCTCTCGGACGATATCGAGACGAAGATCACGACGGCGGCCTCCTCGGGCGATCTCTCCACGCTGCCGGATATTTTCCTCATGCAGGACAACTCCTATCAGAAGTACATGACGAACTTCCCGGAGGTTTTCACGGACCTCACGGATTCCGGCATCGATTTCTCCAAATTCGGAGAGGGCAAGCGCGCTTACTCCACAAAGGACGGAAAGAATTACGGCGTGCCCTTTGACAACGGCGCGGTCATCGCGGCGTACCGGACGGATTATCTGGAGCAGGCCGGGCTGAGTGTCGACGATTTCACCGATATCACATGGGATCAGTATATTGAGCTCGGCAAAAAGGTCAAGGAGGCGACCGGCAACCCGCTGATTACCTCGCAGTCCGGCTCGCCCGATCTTATTATGGAGATGCTGCAGTCCTGCGGGGCGTCTCTCTTCAAGGAGGACGGAACGGTCAATATCGTGGGCAACGAACAGCTTCTGAAAGCGCTGGACTACTATCGCCAGATGGTGGAGGCGGGCGTCCTCGTGGAGGTGACGGACTGGGATCAGTATATCGCTTCCATACAGAACGGGACGGTATCCGGCGTTGTGAACGGCTGCTGGATCATCGGCTCCATCACGGCGGCGACGGATCAGTCCGGAAAGTGGGCAATCACCAATATGCCGCGCCTGGACGGAGTGACCGGAGCGGTCAATTACTCCAACAACGGCGGCTCCTCGTGGGCTGTCTGCACGGCGACGAAAAATAAGGAGCTGGCGATCGATTTCCTTAACGGAACGTTCGGCTCCAACGTAGAGTTCTATGAGGCTATCCTTCCCTCCTCCGGCGCTATCGCGACCTATCTGCCGGCGGGCGATTCGGATGTTTACAGCAAGCCGCAGGACTTCTTCGGCGGCGATGCGATTTACAGCAAGATCATCGACTTTGCGGGAAAGGTTCCGTCCAACATCACCGGGGCATATTACTACGACGCCCGCGACGCGGTCGGCGTGGCCCTCTCCAATGTGATCCAGAGCGGCGCGGATCTCGAGGCCGAGCTGCAGACGGCGCAGGATACCGTAGAGTTCAATATGGGCGGCTGAGAACCGGCTGTCCGCAAAAACGACACAGATCATGGGGACAGGAGCTTATCTGCGCGCGCAGGCGCGCAGCGCTGGGCTCCTGTTTTGGAAAGCGGAGGTTCCATGAATCGGAAAAAGGGTCTTACCTTACAGAAAAAGAAGCTGCTGACCGGCTGGTTTTTTGTGATCCCGGCGACGGCGTTTATCTTCCTGTTCAGCTTTTACCCGATGCTGCAGGCGTTCATTCTGTCGCTCCACAGGGGCGTAGGGCAGAATCTGAGCTGGAACGGCTTTGCAAACTATACACGGATACTCAAGGATCGGGTGTTCTTTCAGACGATGAGAAATACGTTCGTCTATCTTATCATTCAGGTTCCGATCATGCTGCTGCTGGCGCTGATACTGGCGTCTGTTCTGAACAACCGGAGTCTGCGCTTCCGCGGTCTGTTCCGCACGATGATTTTTCTTCCCTGCGCGACCTCGCTGGTCTCCTACTCGATGATTTTTCGCTCGATGTTCGCCAACGACGGCTTTGTGAACACGATGCTCCGCGGCGTCGGCATGGCGCCGGTGGGCTGGTTTCAAAGCGGCACGGCGGCCCGGGCCGTGATCATCATTGCGCTCGTCTGGCGCTGGACCGGCTACAACATGGTTTTTTACCTTGCGGGGATGCAGAGCATCGACTATGCGCTCTATGAGTCGGCCAAGATCGACGGAGCCTCGGTGTTCGCCTCGTTCCGCCATATTACGGTGCCTCTTCTGCGGCCGACGATACTCATGACGGCGATCATGTCCATCAGCGGGACGCTTCAGCTTTTCGACGAGTCGGTGAACCTGACAAACGGCGGCCCGGGCCGGGAAACCATGACCATGTCGCACTATATTTACAACACCTCCTTTGTACAGAGTCCGAATTTCAGCTATGCGGCGGCGGTGTCGGTCGTGATTCTGGTGATGATTGCCGTCCTGTCGTTTATTCAGATGAAAGTGGGTGATAAGCGTGACTAAGGGGCAAAAAGCAGCGGTATATCTGTTTCTGATCGTCATTTCGGCGGTCTGTGTTTTTCCGCTTTACTGGATGGCGTCGTCGGCCACGAACAACAGTCTTGACGTCGTCAGGGGGCGCATGCTTCCCGGTCTGTATCTCGCGGAAAACTTCCGCTCGATTCTGTTGCAGCAGGATCTCTTCCGGGCGTTGATCAATTCGTTCCGCAATGCCATCGTGCAGACCTTTCTCGCCATGGCGGTCTGCTCTGTCGCGGGCTATGGCTTTGAGATTTATCATGATCGGGCAAAGGACGCTCTGTTTTCGGTGCTTCTTCTCGCGATGATGCTCCCCTTTGTGGCGATTATGATTCCTCTGTTCCGCATGTTCTCGGGCTGGCACATGGTCAACCGCTACATGGCCTTCGTGCTTCCCTCCGTAGCGACGCCGTTCCTCATCATGATGTTCCGGCAGGCGGCGCGGAGCTTTCCGGTGGAGATCATCGAGGCGTCCCGCGTGGACGGGCTCTCGGAGACAGGGATCTTTCTGCGCATGTTCGTGCCGACAATGAAGGCGACCTACGGAGCGGCCGTCACGGTCACGTTTATGAACTCGTGGAACAGCTATATGTGGCCGAAGGTAATTTTTCAGGATAACAATTCGACTACGATGCCGATGCTGGTGGCAAACCTGCTGGGAGGGTATACTGTGGATTATGGTATGCTGATGCTCGGAGTTCTGATCTGCACACTCCCGACGGCGATTATTTTCTTCGGACTGCAGAAGAGCTTCACAAACGGAATCATGGGCGCGGTAAAGGGCTGACGCCCGGGCAGGCGCAGATGCCGCGAAGAGCGCGGCGGGGAGTATGGATTTGAACATGATAAAGCAGACTTTTGATTTCAACATAGTGAGAGATCCGCGGGTCTATAAGCAGAATGTTCTGCCGGCCCATTCGGACCATGAGGCGCTTCTGCCTGGGGAAGGCGAGGGGAAAGAAGGGAGCTTCCGGTATTCGCTGAACGGTCTTTGGCGGTTTTCCTACGCGCCGAACCCGGTGTCTGCGATCCGGGGCTTTGAGAAAGACAGTTTTGACTGCAGCGGCTGGGACAGCATCCGTGTGCCCGCTCACATGCAGATGGAGGGCTACGATGTCCCGGCCTATATCAACGTTCAGTATCCGTGGGACGGGAGCGAGGACATCGTGCCGGGACAGATTCCGGAGCGCTTCAATCCGGTCGGCAGCTATGTCCGGTATTTCGAGGTTCCGGAGAGCTTCGGCAGCGGGCCCGTATTCATTTCGTTTCAGGGGGTGGAGAGCGGCTTTGCTCTCTGGCTGAACGGAGAGTATGTCGGCTACAGCGAGGACAGCTTCACGCCCTCCGAATTTGACCTGACGTCCTACATCCGGACCGGGAGAAACAAGCTCGCCGTCCGGGTGTTCAAATGGACGGCGTCGAGCTGGCTGGAGGATCAGGATTTTTATCGCTTTTCCGGCATTTTCCGTGAGGTCTACCTGTTCACGAGGCCGGCGGCGGACGTCTATGATCTGCGTATCCGGGCGCTTCTGGATGAACATTACCGTGACGGCAGGCTTGAGGTGACGCTTGATTACGGAAACCGCCCCGGGAAATGCGCTTACACGCTGCGCGATGCGGAGGGAACGGTCGTCGCGGAGGGGAGCACGGAGACGCGCATTGCCCTGGAGGTGAAAGAACCGTTTCGCTGGAGTGCCGAGGAGCCGTATCTCTATGAGCTGACGCTTGCCATCAGCGACAGCGGAGGTGCGCAGACCGAAGTGATCCGGGAAAAGGTCGGCTTCCGCCGCTTTGAAATGAAGAACGGTCTCATGTGCATCAATGGAAAGAGAATTGTATTCCGCGGCGTGAACCGGCATGAGTTTTCCTGCGACCGTGGACGTGCGGTGGTGCGGGAGGACGTGATCTCGGACATTATCACGATGAAGCGCAATAATATCAACGCAGTGCGCACCTGTCATTATCCGGACGCTTCGATGATCTACAGGCTCTGCGACGAATACGGCCTCTATATGATTGCGGAGAGCAACATGGAGAGCCACGGTTCCTGGGATGCGATGATGCGGGGGCGAATCACGGAGGCGGAGATCGTCCCCGGGGACCGGCCGGAATATATGGATATGCTGCTTGACCGTGTCAATTCCTGTTACCAGAGGGATAAGAACCACCCGGCCATCGTAATTTGGTCCTGCGGCAATGAATCCTACGGAGGAACCGTCATTTCGGCGATGGCGGATTTTTTCCGGGAACAGGATCCGGATCGTCTTGTGCACAACGAGGGGATTGACCATGATCCCCGCCATCCTGAGATGTCCGATATGTATTCCCAAATGTATACGCCGGTTCCGAAGATCGAAGCGTTTCTGCGCGAGCACACCGATCGTCCCCTGATACTCTGTGAGTACACGCACTCCATGGGGAATTCGAACGGCGCGATGCACAGATATATCGAGCTGGAGGAACGGGAGCCCCGCTATCAGGGCGGCTTCATCTGGGATTTTATTGATCAGGCGGTACGGCGCAGGAACCGCTACGGAGAGGAGTTCCAGGCATACGGCGGGGACTGCGGAGAGCGGCCGACCGATTATAACTTCTCGGGGAACGGCATCGTGAATTCGCAGAGGCGTCCCTATGCCAAGATGCAGGAGGTGAAATTCAATTATCAGAGCATATGCGCTGAGGTTGAAAACAGCTCCGTGCGTATCATTAACAAGAATCTCTTTGTCGGCACCGATCGCTTTGACTGCGTTGCGACGCTGGAACGAAACGGGCGGGTGATCCGCCGCGCACCGCTTGCGACGCATGTTCCGCCGCTCTCGGAGGAGAGCTATCCGCTGCCGTTCCCGGTGCAGACCGCAGATGGGGAATATGCGGTGACGGTTTCGTTTCGCCTGCGGGAGAGCACGCCGTGGGCAGAGGCCGGCTATGAGCTGGCGTTCGGACAGGGAGTCTACACGGTGGGAACCGGAGCAGAGGAGGCCTTGGCGGAGGTGCTGCGGGAAACCCCGGAGAGAGAGAGCTGCTATTCCGGCGTGCAGGAGGCAGGAGACGGCGGCTCTCTTACGGTTGTGAACGGCGTTCTGAACATCGGTGTCCGGGGAGAAAACTTCTCCGTGCTTTTTGGCAGAAATCAGAACGGCATCGTTTCCTACCGCTATGGCGGGAGGGAACTGATCGAGTTTGTCCCGAGGCCGGATTTCTGGCGGGCGCCGACAGACAATGATGCAGGCAACCGCATGGCGGCCAGGTACGGTGTGTGGAAGCTGGCGAGCCTCTATCAGGGTCCGGTCCCGGCAGAGTATGCAGGTGAGTTTGAAAAATATCTGAAGTACGGAGACTATCCGAAGCTTGTGCAAACGGACAGCTATGTGGACGTTGCGTTCCGTGTGTTTCTGGAGAGCGCGCCCCGGAGTGTCGCCTACATCACCTATCGGGTGACCGGCGACGGCGCGGTGCGGGTTTCGATAGACTGCGAGCCGGCACCTGGGCTTCCTCCGATGCCGTCATTCGGCTTTCAGTTCCGTCTCAATGCGGATTATGATCGCGTGACGTGGTATGGTCTTGGACCGGAAGAAAATTACTGTGACCGGAACCACGGTGCGAGGCTTGGCATTTTCACCCGCACGGCTCAGGAGAACATGGAGCCCTATCTCGTCCCTCAGGAGACAGGAAACCGTACCGGCGTCCGCTGGGCGAAGGTGACGGATCGCCGAGGGAGGGGAATGTTTTTTGCGGGAGACAGTATGGAATTTTCCGCGATTCCCTACACGCCGGAGCAGCTTGAGGAGGCGCACCATTCCTATGAGCTGCCGCGGGTGTTTCACACGGTTGTCCGCTGTGCCATGATGCAGATGGGAATTGCCGGCGACGACAGCTGGGGGGCGCGGACGCATGAGGAGTATCTGCTGCCTGCGGGACAGGCTCTGCACTTTGCGTTCATGTTCCGCGGAATCTGAGCAGAAAAGGGGGCTGCGGGGCGGAAGTTGGTTCGCAGCTCCCGGATTGTTCCGTCATGGAGATTTATCATGAGAGATATTACGCTGAACCTGGTTCCGAAGCCGGTGCGGGTGGTATTTGCCGGCACGGGGAGCTGCTCCCCGGATGCGCGGATATACCGGGAGAACGTATCTCTCCCCGGAGGCGCAGAGGCCTATTTTCTGGAGCTGTCCCCGTCGAAGATCGTCATGCGGGGAGAGGCTCCCGGTCTTTTCTATGCGGAGCGGACGCTGGAGCAGCTCCGCGTGCAGTTTCCGGGCGAAATTCCCTGTATCCGGATCGAGGATGCACCGCGGTTTCCGCAACGGGGCTTCATGCTGGACAGTGTGCGCCACTTTTTTTCCGAGCCGGATGTCATGACGCTGATCGACGCGGCGGCCTTTTTCAAGCTGAACCGCTTCCACTGGCATCTTGCGGATGATCAGGGCTGGCGCATAGAGAGCAGAAGATATCCGCGCCTCCATGAGATCGGATCGGTGCGGAGCGGAGGGGAATCCTCCCGGGGAAACGGAGAGACAGGGACGGGAGGAGCCGGGGATACAGAATACCGGGGCTTCTACACAAAGACGCAGATACGCCGGCTCCTGCGTTTCGCCGCGGAGAGAAATGTTGCGGTCATCCCCGGGATCGGGATCCCGGGGCACGCGACCGCAGCTGTTGCGGCTTACCCAGAGCTCGGCTGTACAGGTTTTTCGATCCCGGTTGCGGCAGGAGGGGGCATCTTTGAGAACCTGATCTGCGCCGGGAGAGAGGAATGCTTTGATTTTCTCATGGATGTTCTCGACGAGATCACGGAGCTTTTTTCGGCGAAGGAAATTCATATTGGCGGAAATGCAGAAATAAAGAGTCAGTGGCGCGCGTGCCCGTACTGCCGCCAGAGGATGGCGGAGCTGGGACTTTTCGATGAGGATGCGCTGCAGAGCTGGTATGTGGGGCGTGTCGGCGCCTGTCTCCGTGCGCGGGGCATGCGGCCCGTGATCTGGAATGAGGCGCTTCGGGGCGGTGCGTTTTCACCGAAGCAGTTCATCGTTCAGCTGTGCTCCGGCGGGCAGGAGGAGCTTGCCGAATTTGCCGGTCGGGGCGGAGAGATCATCAATTCCGATATATCGTTTTGTCATTTGAACCGACCCCATGGTGACTTCGATGCGTGGGAGGTTCTGAGGCGCGGCCCGGTTCCGGATTTTCTGAATGAAGAACAGGCGAAGCAGGTTAAGGGACTGGAAGGGCTGCTCTGGACGGAGAACATCCCTGATCTGGAAACGGCGGGACAGCTGCTCTATCCGAGCCTGCCGGCGCTTGCGGAGACGGCGTGGACGCTGGAGAGCTCGCGGGATAATGACAGTTTCTTTGCGCGGTATGAGGGCTGTACCGCACTTTCCCGCAGGCGGTATCCCCGCAGTGCGGGTGACCCGGGGCTGGCGGCGCATGGATGAAGCGGCAGGGGAGAAGCTCTGCTGCGGCCGAAATTGCGAATCGTGCGTTTTACTGTTATGATAAACGATAGTTCTGATGGATGCGGCGCTCTGCCTGTCAGGGCGCCGCATCCTTTTATGAGGTTGATTTGTGAAAAAATTGCAGACAGTTTTGGCTGTGGCCTCCTGCAAGCTCGTCCGCTCGCTGCTCCGCATTACGAAGCGCGGCGGCGGAACGGCGCTTCCGGGCAAGGCTGCCATGAAGTTTCAGAAAAATATTTTGGCGGAGACGGCCCGCGGAATGGAGATCGCGGTCGTCACCGGCACCAACGGCAAAACAACGACCTCGAATATGATTGAAACGGCGCTCGCAGCAGCGGGGAAGGATGTGCTCGCGAATAAATCCGGCGCGAATCTTCTCTCCGGCGTGACGGCGGAGTTCTGCTGTGCGGCGGACTGGCGGGGGAGACCGGGGAAGCGCTTTGCCGTCATCGAGTGCGACGAGGGCGCCCTCAAGCAGGTTGTGCCGCTCATCCGTCCGAGAGTCATTGTCGTCACCAACCTGTTCCGGGATCAGCTGGACCGCTACGGCGAGGTCATGCACACGCTGGAGCAGATCAGGCGCGGCGTGGAGAGCGTTCCGGAGAGCACGCTCTGTCTTAATTCCGGGGATTCCCTTGTCTCGTCGCTGGCTCTGGATGTGCCGAACCGGGTCGTGTACTTCGGACTGGATATGCCGTTCGGAGGGCAGGAGCCCCGCGCCGTCTCGGATGCGGCGCACTGTATTTGCTGCGGAGCGCCGTATCGCTATCATTTTTATACCTATGCGCATCTCGGCGATTTCTACTGTCCGTCATGCGGTTACCGCCGCAGACCGCCCGAGGTATCTGTGCGCTCAGTAAGCCGCATGGACGCCTCCGGGACAGAATTCTGCATTTCGGTCGGGGGACAGAACTATCCCGCGCGCATCCCTCTCCCCGCGATTTACAACGTATATAATGCGGCGGCCGCAGTGGCAGCCTGCCTGGCTCTGGGGGAGAGCGCACCTGCGGCGATCGGGGCTCTTTCCGGCGTGCACAGCAGCTTCGGGCGCATGGAGACCTTTTATCCGGGAAAGGAACCGGTGCAGATGATCCTTGTGAAGAATCCGGCGGGCTGCACGCAGACCATCGGCTTTCTTACAGGACTTCCGGAGGACTACACGCTGGTGCTGTGCCTCAATGACCGGACGGCGGACGGACATGATATCTCATGGATATGGGATGCGGAGTACGAGCGCTTTGCGGCGGATCCGCGGCTTCGGCAGGTCTATGTTTCCGGCGACCGGGCGGAGGATATGCAGCTTCGTCTGAAATACGCAGGCGTACCGGAAGAAAGGATTGTTCTCGAAAAAGACAACGTAAAGCTCCTCGCCATGATGCGGGAGAGTCAGCGCCCCGTTTTTGTGATGCCGAATTACACGGCCATGCTTTCACTCCGTGCCGTGCTCAGCGAGGCGACCGGTGCGAAAGCGTTCTGGGAGAAATAGTCGCCGGCCGCAGAAGAGGAAATGTCTTTGCGGGGTGCTTCGTAAGCGGGCCGGCGGGAGGAATGGATGGAACTCAGATTATGTCACCTCTATCCGGAGGTGCTGAATTTATACGGTGACCGGGGGAATATTCTCTGCATGGAGGAGCGGCTTCGCCGGCGCGGCATCGGGGTCACGACGACGCCTCTGCGGATCGGGGAGAGGACGGCGCTTGACCGCTTCGATCTCTTTTTCATCGGCGGCGGGCAGGACTTCGAGCAGGAGGTGCTGCTCGCGGACCTCGCCTCCGGAAAGGGACAGGAGATCCGCGCGGCAGTGGAGGACGGGAAGACCTTTCTTGCGATCTGCGGCGGCTACCAGATGATGGGACACTACTATGAGACTCGCGAGGGGGTGCGCTGTGATTTTCTCGGCGCGGTGAATTTTCATACCGTGGGAGCGGATCGGCGCATGATCGACAACTACGCGTTCCGTCTGAGCGAAGAGTCGGGCGGCAGCGTCGTTGTGGGCTTTGAGAATCACAGCGGACGGACGTATCTCGGTGAGGGGGTAAGGCCGCTGGGGACGGTGCTGAAAGGCTGCGGAAATAACGGAGAGGACGGCACGGAGGGATGCCGGAGCCGGAACGTCTTCGGGACGTACAGCCACGGCCCGGTGCTGCCGAAGAATCCGGAGTTGTGCGATGCGATTCTTTCCAGCGCGCTGGAGAGAAAATACGGGCGGGCGGAGCTGGAGCCTTTGGATGACCGCTTTGAGAGGCTGGCGCACGACTCGGTCCTCGCAAAAATTATGAACGGCGACATATGAAAGAGAATAAACGGCGATATATGAAAGAGAATAGATGGTGAAATATGAGAGAGAACGGCGCGGTGCACACAGGAAAAATACGCGGCCTCCTGCGGGCGGTCGCCGTTACAGCGGGACTTTTTGCGGCGGCGTGGCTCCTCTGGCATGCGTTCGGGAAGCTGCTTCCGGAGCTGATCCCGCTGCTCCGGCACGGGGACAGCGAGCGGATCGCCGCCTATCTTGAGGCGGAGGGAAAATGGACGGGCATGCTCAGCGTTTTTGTGCTGGCCTTTTTTCAGGTAGTGAGCATATTCTTTCCGGGAACGCCGATCCAGATTGCGGCGGGCGCCATCTATGGCTGGCTCGAGGGCTTCCTCATCTGCTTTTCCGGCTACTGGTCTGCCAATATGGCAGTGTTTTTCTTCGCAAGACGCATGCATGGCCGCACGCCCGGGCGCTTCCGTTCCGGACGCCGGGCAGCATGGCTCATGGACAGGCTGAATTCCACGCAGCCGGGCTTCGTCATCATGATTGCCTGTCTGGTTCCCGGCGTGCCCAACGGCTTCGTGCCTTATCTGGCGGCCGAGTCGAGAATCCATTTCGCGCAGTTTGCCGAGGCGGTGGCGGCGGGCTGCTTTCTTCCGATCCTGTCGTCCTGTCTGACAGGACGCTTCCTTCTTGAGGGAAAATATGCGTACGGCGTGGCGGCAATAGCGATTCAGCTCGCTGTGATTGCGCTGGTGCTCGTGAAGAGGGACCGGATTCTTGAAAGACTCGAGAAAAAGGAGAGAGAAAAGCCGGAAGCGCGGCAAGAAGTGTGACGGTCAGATGCCGTCTTGCTGATGACCGCGTACGATATCGCGCACGGCGCGCAGGAGATAGGGCTTTAATTCATGAATGTCCATCGGCTCCTGATAGAGAATGGCGCTGTAGCTGGTGGAGCTGATCAGCTCGATGATCATGAAGATCATGACCTCGGGGTCGGCGTAGCTCACTTCGGACTGCTCAAAGGCGTCCTCGAACACGGCGCGGAAATCGACGGCCTCCGGATCGGAGGACACCGCCAGCTCATGCTTGAAGATGCCCCAGCTTAAGTTTTTGGAGATGAAGCGCATCAGCGAGGGATCGGCGGAAAACTGGTCGATGATGTCGGAGGCGAGAAAGACGATACGGTCCTCCACAGAGGCCGCCGCTCCTCCCGGCAGGGCCCGCGCTTTCAGCATGTGCTCCTTGGCGGTGCGGAAAATCTGGCCGGCCTTGTGTGCGATGAGAAAGTTCCGGAGATCATATTTGTCCGAAAAATAGAGATAGAATGTCCCCTTTGCGACCTTTGCCCGGGATGAAATATCGGAGATGGAGGTCTTGTTGATGCCCTGCCTCGTAAACAGCTCAAACGCTGCGTTGAGGAGGGCGTCTTTTTTTGCTTTTTTATTCTGTTCGGCCTTTCCGCTCAGTCTGATCGCCATAGGAGTCCCCGTTCTGACGCAGCCGTGCGGTGATCGGCGGCGCGTTCTTTTTCCCTGATTATAGGTGCAAAACAGAGGGGAGGCAAGTCTTCGCGAAAAAATAATTGACCAACGGTCATTTATGTGCTATAACCGACACTGCATTAAATAATTGACCGATAGTCATTTTTAAAAAAGGAATCAGGAGGTGTATTTTGCATCGTTTATCAGCTGCTGTTGTCCGCTTCCGGTACATGATTCTGGCACTTGCGGTTTTTTTGCTTGTGCCGTCTGCCGTCATGTACTCGCGGACGAAAATCAATTACGATATGCTCTCTTATCTTCCGCAGAACATCGACACGATGAAGGGACAGGATATTCTGACGGAGCAGTTCGGCGTGGGCGCTTTTTCGGAGATCGTGGTGGAGGGGATGAGCGCGAAGCAGACAGCCGATCTCAAGGCGGAAATCGAGACGGTGGAGCATGTGAAAAATGTGCTCTGGTACGACAGCTTTCTCGACCTGTCCGTGCCGATGGAGCTGCTTCCGGAGGAGATCCGCAAAACGTTTGATAACCCGGACGCCGATGCAAAGATGATGTTTATTCTGTATGATGACACGAGCTCCTCGGAGGCGACCATGCAGGCCGTCAGGGATATCCGGCGCATCTGCGGTGAGAAGTGCTTCATCGCCGGCATGACGCCGGTGGTGGTGGACACGCAGGATCTGTCGGACCGGGAGGCTCCGGTCTACGTGGTGCTGGCCGTGGTGTTTGCGCTGGCGGTGTTGATGCTCTCCATGGATTCCTTTTTTGCGCCGATCCTCTTTCTCGTCAGCATCGGGATGGCGATTATCTATAATCTGGGAACGAACTGGTTCCTGGGCTCGATTTCCTATGTGACGAAAGCGCTGGCCGCCGTGCTGCAGCTCGGGGTCACGATGGACTACTCCATTTTCCTCTGGCACAGCTACGAGGAAGAGCTGGAAAGAGGAAAAACGAGGGAAGAGGCAATGACGGATGCGATCGGGGCGACCTTTTCGTCTGTGGTCGGGAGCTCCGTCACCACGGTCGCCGGTTTCATTGCTCTGTGCTTCATGAGCTTCACGCTGGGAATGGATCTGGGCATCGTTATGGCAAAGGGCGTGATCTTCGGCGTCGTGAGCTGTGTGACCGTGCTTCCGTCGCTGATACTGGTCTTTGACGGAATGCTGCGGAAAACAAAGCACCGGCCGCTTATTCCCGAGTTCCGCGGGATCGGGAAATTTGCGCTCCGGTACCGCGGGCTGTTTCTCGCGCTGGCGCTGCTGTCGCTGATCCCCTCCGTTTACGGAAACCGGCATATCCGCGTCTACTACAATCTGGATCAGTCGCTTCCGCGCTCTCTGGACAGCATCGTTTCCAATGAGAAGCTCCGGGAAGATTTTGACATGAGCACAAACCACATGCTGATGCTGAACGCGGATGTCCCGGACCGGGAGGTGCAGAGCCTCGCGAAACAAATGCGGCAGGTGGACGGCGTGAAATATGTTCTCGGCCTCGGCACGCTCAAGGGAGCGGGGCTCCCGAGGGAGATGATTCCCGATTCGATTCGGGACAGTCTGGAGAATGACCGATGGCAGCTTCTTCTGATCGGTTCCGAGTATCCGGTTGCGAGCGAAGAGGCGGGCAGACAGTGTGAGCAGCTTGAGGCCATCGCCAAAGCCTGCGACAGCAGCTCGATGCTGATCGGGGAGGCGCCCGGCACCAACGATCTCATCAAGATCACAAACCGTGATTTCACAGCGGTTTCGGCGGCCTCTATCGGGATTATCTTTTTGATTATTCTGCTGGTGTTCCGCTCGATCTCGCTTCCCTTTCTGCTGGTGGCGGTCATTGAGGCCGGGATCCTCGCCAACATGGCGATCCCGTACTATACGGGAACGACGCTCCCCTTTATCGCCAATATCGTGATCGGGACGGTGCAGCTCGGGTCGACGGTGGATTATGCGATTCTGCTCACGACCCGGTATCTGCGGGAGAGGCAGAGCGGAAAGGAGCGCTTTGAGGCGGTCCGCATCGCGGATTTCACCTCGGCCAAGTCGATTTTCGTGAGTGCTCTCAGCTTTTTTGCCGCGACCATCGGCGTGGGAATCTACTCCGACATCGATATGATCCGGGCGCTCTGTGTGCTGATGGCGAGGGGCGCGCTCATCAGTATGCTGATCGTCGTCTTTGTGCTGCCGGCCTGCCTGTATGCGTTCGATCCGCTGATTCTGAAAACGACAATGCAAAGGAGGAAATGATGAAACGCTGGAATCTTGTAATCGGGAAAGAGAAAAAAATAAAGGTTCTTTGCACACTGCTCGCGGTGACGCTGGCTTTTTCGGCGGCCGGATGCGGTGCGGCGGGAGAGGCCGGCGCCGTGAGCGAGGCGGGAGACGGTATTCTGCGTACGGCGATGACGGGAGAGCTCCCCTCGCACAGCAGCACGGACGGCAAGGAGGAGACGGTGTATGTCATTGCGGACGCGCGAGGGAAAAACGGAAAGGTGATCGTCAGCGACTGGCTGAGGAACCCCGGCGGACAGCCGTCCCTTGAGGACAGGACCGAGCTTCGCGACATCACGAATGTGAACGGCTACGGGGATTATACGGAGAACGGCGACGGAACCATTACATGGGACACGGAACATGCGGATGTCTATTATCAGGGAACGACGGACAAGGAGCTCCCCGTTGAGGTGAAGCTCCGCTATTATCTGGACGGAGAGGAAATCGCTCCGGAAGAGCTTGCGGGGAAGAGCGGTCATGTCCGCATCCGCTTCGACTATGTGAACCATGCGAAGACGGAGGTGGTGATCGGCGGAAAAAGAGAGGAGATCGCGCTGCCCTTTGCCATGCTCAGCGGTCTGGTGCTGCCCGCCTCCCATTTCAGCAATATCCGCGTGACCAATGGAAAGGTGATGTCGGAGGGAGAAAACAGCATTGTGGTCGGCATGGCGCTTCCGGGACTTCGCGAATCGCTTGACTGGGAGGATATGAGAGCGGGCGTGCAGGATGCGGAGGCAAGAAAAAAGCTGGATGAGATCCATATCCCTGAGTATGTGGAAGTGGAGGCGGATGCTGAGGATTTTGCGCTCGACATGACGCTGACCATGGCGACCACAGACTATCTCTCCGGTATGGATTTCGGGGATGCTCTTGACGCCGGGAAGCTGACAGACCAGATGGAGGAGCTGCAAAGCGGCATCGACCGCCTCACGGAGGGCGGCGCATCGCTTTCGGAGGGCTCCACGGAGCTCGCATCGGGAGCCGCAGAGCTGACGGACGGGGGATCGAAGCTCACAGACGGCACGGGCTCGCTCCTTGACGGCGCGAAGCGTCTCGCGGACGGGACGGACAGGCTGTCGGACGGCATGCAGCAGCTCGGGAACGGAGCAGGGGAGCTTGCTTCGGGCGCATCCGATCTGACGGACGGCGTCGGGAGGCTGTCGTCGGGGGCGGCGTCTCTCCGCGACGGAACGGGAAAACTGCAGAGCGGCGCGGCAGAGCTCGCCGGAGGGACAGACCGCCTTTCGGCCGGAGCCTCTGCGCTGGCGGAGGGCTCCGGGACGCTGGCGGCAAAATCAAAGGAACTGGATGCCGGCGCGGAGAATCTGAGGGACGGTGCGGCCAGACTTTCCGCCGGGACGCAGAGCATGATGAAGCAGCTCCCCGTGTTTCAGAGCGGAATCGGACAGCTTGCAGCCGGCGCGGCGGCGCTTGACGATGCGGTGAACGGAACGGGCGGCGGTGCGGCCATGAATCTGAGCGAGGCCGCGCAGGCCCTGTCCTCAGGGCTTGACAGCGACGGGAGCGGCTCTTCGGGTATGGGGCTTAAGCAGGGGCTTACGGCGGCTGCCTCCGGCGCCGCACAGCTCCAGAGCGCTTCGGAACAGCTTTGCACGCTTCTTGCGCAGGAGGAGAGCGGCAGGAAGAGCCTTGCGGACAGCAGGGATGCCATGCAGAAGATGATTTCAGCGGCGCTTTCCCGCGCGCGGGACGAGCACTCTGCCGCACAGAGCGCTGTGACGGCGGGAGAAGAGCGGGTGAAGCAGGCAAGGGCGGCGGTTTCTGCGGCGGCAGAGCCGGTGGAGAGCGAGAGCACGGAGACAGGAGAGGTTCCGGAAAGTCCGGAGATTTTTATTGATGAGACGGCAGAGCACTCCGAAGCGGCAGAACGTTCCGGGGAAGAGGCAGATTCCGGGACGCAGGCAGGCGCTGCGGCACAGGCAGGTTCCGGATCATCAGCAGACTCTGCGGCACAGGCAGATTCCGGAACAAGAACAGGAGAGAATGCCGGAATAGGAGAAGGTGCCGGAGCGGAGGACAATATGGAATCCGGAGGCTCTGCGGGAGCGGGAAGCAGCACGGCGCCGGCCGCAGCGGTGATAAAGCGTTATGCCCGCACCGTTGATACAAAAGCTCTGGACGCCGCGCTTGCGGAGTATGAGAGCGCTGTGCAGGCGCTTGCCGGAGCGCAGGCGGATGAGGAGGCAGCCTCGGCTCTGGTTTCTCAGCTGGAGCAGCTGCAGGAGCAGCTTTCCTCTGCGGGTACTCTGCCGGAGAATCCGGGAGCAGGAGCGGCTTCGGCATATGGACTTGCACAGCAGACTGCGGGCGGGATGAAATCCCTTGCACAGAAGCTGTCCGCCATGGAATCCGGTGCAGATCAGCTCTCGGCGGGCGCTGCGGCGCTGAACCGCGCGGTGAACGGCGGAGGCTCCGGGCAGAGTCTCTGTGAGGCGGCGGCTGCGCTTCATACCGGAGCAGCGGCGTTGGAGCAAGGGGGAGGAGTTCTCGCGTCGGGTGCATCGCAGCTTCTGGACGGAACATCACAGCTCTCTGAGGGGAGCGCCCGTCTGAAAGCGGGAACCTCCGCTCTCTCGGACGGCGCAGTACAGCTTGACCGGGGAGTGAATGAGGTAAAGAACGGAAGTCTGCAGCTTAAGAATGGGGCATCGGAGCTTCGCGGCGGGGCCAGTCAGGCCGCGGACGGCGCGGGAAAGCTCGCAGACGGCGCATCGGAGCTCTGCTCGGGAGCCGACAGACTTTCCTCCGGCGCAGCGGAGCTCGCGGGCGGCGTAACGCCGCTTCTTGACGGGACGGAGACTTTGCAGGACGGCGCATATTCGCTCCGTGACGGGGCGGCGACGCTGGATGCCGGCGCAAAGACGCTGCTCGAGGGAATAGAGCGGCTGTCTGCAGGCGCACAGGGACTGGACGACGGGACAAAGACGCTGCTCGACGGACTCCGGCGCTATAATGAGGAGGGGATCCGCCGGGTGACGGAGCTTTTCGGCGATGAGGCGGCCGCAGTTCTTGAGCGCTGGGAGGCCGTATCGGATGCGGGAAAGGAATATACCAGCTTTACCGGAGCCATTCCGCGCAGGGATGAGGACGGCGTCAGTGAAAACTCGGTGAAATTTGTGTACAGAACAGCCGCGGTCGGAAAGGACGGAGAGTAAAATCGCATATTCCGGGGCGGAGAATTTGCTATAATTGCCTGAGAAGCCGGAGCTGCCTTTTGGGGGAGTGTGAAACATCACGCCGGCGCAGAGATTTGGCACACGCTATTTGTGCCGAAGCCCAAATAGCCTTTGATCGCAGCCGCAAAACCGTCTGCGCGGATTTTGCGCCGCGCGCCTCGCTGAGGGCGCTTCGGCATGGTGATTAATGCAAAGAAGAAGTGAGAAGCTATGATCAGTATTATTGTTCCGGTATACAATGCAGAGCGCTATCTCCGGGAGACAATCCGCGCCGTGCGGATGCAGAGCTTTACCGACTGGGAGCTGATTCTTGTGGACGATGGCTCGTCGGACGGGAGCGCGGCACTGATCGGCGAGGAGATCACGGCGCATGAGCGTGATAAAAAAGAGTGGCAGGCGCTTTCGGAGGATGCGGGAAGCACGCCGGCGGGCTCCGGCGGGGGGGACGCCCGCGGGGTGATCCGCCTGATACGCAAAAAACGTAATGAGGGGGCCGCGGCAGCAAGAAACACCGGAGTCGACGCCGCTTCCGGCAGATATGTCGCGTTCCTTGACGCCGACGATCTGTGGCGGCCGGAGAAGCTCGAGCGGGAGCTTCGCTTTATGCAGGAGCAGGACGCGGCCTTTGTGTTCTGCTCCTATCAGTTCGGAGACGAAAACGCCGTTCCGACGGGGAGAGCTGTGCATGTGCCGCCGACACTCTCGTATCGGGAGGCGCTCAGCCGCACGGTTATTTTCACCTCCACGGTGCTTCTGGATACGGAGAAGCTGGACCGTGAGCTCCTGCATATGCCGTGCATCGGCTCCGAGGATACGGCAACATGGTGGAATATTCTGAAGACAGGGGTTGCGGCCCGTGGTCTGGACGAGCTGCTGGTGGTCTACCGCCGTCCGGCGGGGCAGTCTCTCTCGTCGAATAAGTGGACGGCGGTGAAGCGCATCTGGAGACTCTATCGTGAGGTGGCAGGGCTCCGCGTCCCGGCGGCGCTGTACTGTCTTCTTGGCTGGGCGTGGCGCGCGAGCCTCCGGCGCATTGTCCGGGACAGGACGGCCGCGCCTGATTCCTGCGACAATAACCGAAAACGTTGAAGAAAAACAGTCGGGAGTGAACTGCCGCTGGCAATAGTATTTAAGAGAAAAACGTTTTAATATATAAAAATGCAGGCATAATCATCAAAAAAGCATATTTTTGCAACAGAAAATTGGACAAAACGTAAACGATATAGTATAATACAACTGTATCATTCAAATATTGCTCTGTTTTCGGCACAGAGGGCGGCAGGATCGGACACTGCGGCAATCTTTTTTTATACACCGGCGGCCGGCTGTGCGCCGGTAATTGGCTGCGTCCCGGGGCAGGGTACGTGTCTCCAGGCGGCCGGGATTCCGCAGATGCTTTGGAAGTTTTTTGCGGACCGCCCTGAAAACGATTAAGAAAACGTAAAGATAGAGACAGGGAACAGGCCATGCCTATCAGAATAGCGGTTATCCTTGCAGAGCTGCTTCTGCTCATGCTTCTGCCGGATGCCCTCATGAAATACAAGAAAAAGAGCGATCTGTGCGGGAGAAACAAGAAACTCGCGGCATATCTGCTCTCGGCGGCAGGGCTCCTCGCGTCGTCCGCCGTTGTCGCGGCGATGGAGGCGGACCTCGTCACATTCTGCCTTTACGGACTGATACTTCTCTTGTCGGCGGTCACCATTGTTGTGGATGCCCGGTGCAGGATCATCCCGAACCTCTGTCTGTTCCCGATGCTGCTTCTGTCTCTGGGAATTCTGATCCGCAACCGGCGGGAGCCGTGGGTCAATATCCCGTACAGCATCCTCAGCATGCTCTTTATGTGTGCGTTCATGCTGAGCTTTACGGCGCTCCTCCATTTCCATAATTATTTCGGCGCAGGGGACATCAAGTTTCTCTCGGTCAGCGCTTTTCTGTTCACTCTGTCGGCGCGCATCATCGGTATGCTGGGAGGGATGGTTCTCGCGATGCTCCTGTATATCGTTCCCATGCTTCTTATGCGCAGGATTACGCTGAAGTCCCTGATTGCGTTCGGCCCGTTCATTGGCTTTGGAATGATGGCGGGGATCTGCTGGCTGTACGTGCCGTATCCGGCATTTTAGCATACAGCGATTCTTATGAGAAAGGAGGATGCATACCATGAAGAAATTCCTTTTTGACGAGGAATCCGGACAGGGAATGGTCGAGTACGGCCTGATCCTTGCGCTGGTCGCCGTTGCGGCAATCGCGGCGTTCAGACTGCTGGGCACCAGTCTCAACACGAAGATCACGAATGTTGAGAATGATCTGAAGTAAGAAGCAGAACAGCCTGTGCTCCCGTGAACCGTATATTGTTGTCATGCGGCGTGAGCGGGACTCGGGCGCGCAGAGGGGGCATGAAGCTTGTCTTCGTGCCTTTCTTTGTCTGAACGGGAATGACAGGGGGAGAGAGTGTGCGGATATATAGCGGCATGAGAGGGGAGCGGGGACAGTCGATGGCGGAATATGCTGTGATTCTGGCGCTGGCGGCGCTCGCGGCTGTCGCGGGGCTTTCCGCGCTGGGACAGGCGCATTCCGTCCGCACCGCTTCGACATTGCTCGCGGTGTCCGAGGCCATGAAATAGACGGTGAGACCGGGAACAGATACAGGCGGGGGAGCGCATAAAAGGGTGAAACGCTTTCATCGGGGAACAAAGCGCGGCGGCCACGGCCGCAGCGGAGAAAAGCAAGGAGCGGAGGGCATGAGGGAGAACGGGCAGGCGATGGTCGAGTTCGCTCTCGTTCTGCCGTTTCTTCTTGCGCTTCTGTGCGCGATCATTGATTTCGGATGGATACTTTCCTGCAAGAATGAGCTGACGAATATCTGTGGGGAAACCGCCCGCTATGCGGCGATACACGCGCAGGATTCCAATGTGCGCGATCAGGCGGAGGGGTATATGAATTCGCACGCCTTAAACGGCACGCCGACGATGACATATTTCAACAATAACGGAGATTATGCGGTGATCAAAATGGAGGAGCAGATCAGCTATATGACGGGCTTCACAGGGGTCATCACCGGAAGCAATACCGTTACGATCAAGGCGCAGGCGGCCATGCCGGTCGAGCCTTATGCGAACTGATCGGGGAGGGAGCCTGTGGATACGGCACGTGTGAAGATTCTGGCGCTGTTCTGCGCCCTGGTTACCGCGCTGATGGCGTTTTACTACATTCAGCAGAATGAGGCGGAAAAGCCGGTCGCCGTGACGGTGGTGAAAGCGGCGTACAACATTCCGGCAGGGACGAGGATCACCTCGGACATGCTCTCGACGTCGCAGACCACGGACAGCGAGCTCCTGATGAACGCGGCGCGGGATGCGGCGGAGGTCGTCGGCAAGTTTGCGGATGTGGAGATCTACGCGGGGGAGCAGGTGCTGCTGAACCGGGTCGTCGATCAGGGGAGCAGTGCGGTGAACTCCTTTTCCTACAAGGTTCCCGCGGGAATGCGGACGGTGACCATTTCCATCAGCGATACGTCGTCGGTGGCGGGGCTTCTGCAGGTCGGTGACCATGTGGATATTCTGTCTACCTATTCGCGGGAGATTCCGGGCGAGAACGGCGCCTCCTCGAGCGAATCGGTCACGAAATACATCGCGGAGAACATTGAGATCGCAGCGCTTGACCGCTCGATTGTGAGGCAGACGGAGGAGTCGGAGACGGGCGAGACGTCCTCCTCGCAGGAGGTGGCCTATACGACGGTGACCATGTTTGTGTCGCCGGAGCTGGCGCAGGCAATCGTCTGGGATTCCCAGAACGGCAGCGTTGTGCTGACGCTCCGTTCGCCCGGGGAGACCGGAAATCCGGAGCACACGGAGTTTACGGCAAAGTCCATGGACGAAATGTAAGAGGCGGCGCAGCGACAGGAGCAGACTGATGACAGGTGTTCTCGTAGTAGGAAAATATGAAGATGCGATCCGCCGGGTGGGAGCTCTTGCCGCGCAGCTCGCGGACGAGCTGGATATCCTCGGCACGGCGCAGAATGAAAAGACGGCGCTGGAGCAGATAGACTCGCTGAACCCGGATGTGGTGATCGTTGCGCTTGCGGGCGGCGACAAGGATCTTATTCTGCTGGCAAAGCGCATCTATGTCTATAAGCCCCGTGTGGTCACGCTTGTCTTTTCGGAGACGCTGGACAGCGCCCAGTATGAGGAGTGCATCAGCTGCGGGGTCCGCTACGCGGGAGAATATCCGCAGAACGCCCGCGCATTTCTTGCGGAGCTCGGGCGGATCATAGAGGCTGAGACGGCGCGGATCGGGTACCTCGGCACGCGGAAAAACACGGTGCTCGACAGCTCCACGGTGATCGGCATATACAGCCCGAAGGCCGGCGTCGGCAGCACGACCGTGGTCGTGAATCTCGCCATTACGCTGGCCGCGGAGGAGAAAAACGTGGCGGTTCTCGACCTCGATCTGGAGTTCGGCGATGTGTGCGCGTATATGGACATCACGCCCAAAAAGAGCATTGCGGATCTTGTCTCGGATTACGGGGCACCCAGCATCAACGATATCGAGACCTATATGGAGATCGCTCCGTCGGGGGTGCATGTGCTGGCGGCGCCCAAAAGCCCGGAGTACGCGGAGACGGTGTCCGTCGACCGCGTCATCGGGATATTCGATACCCTCAAGGTCTATTATGATTATATTCTGATCGACCTGCCGGGCGGGATGAACGTCTTCCATACGAAGCTCTTCGGCCGGATGAACCGCATCTACCTCGTGACCTCCCTCCAGCTCAACGTGCTGCGGAGCGCAAAGCTGGCGGCAAACATCATCAATATCCTCGGGATGAAGGGCAAGGCCTGCGCCATTGTGAACCGCTATTCCAAATACGACATCATTTCCCTGCGGGATGTTCACAAGATTCTTGACTGCCGTATCATCGCGGCGATCGGCTCGGATTACCGGCCGATGTCGAATGCGGTGAACCGGGGTGTGCCGGTCGTCGTCAGCTATCCCCACAATGCGATCGCAAAAATATTCCGGAATATTGCAGCCTACACGGTCGCCAAGGTGGACGATTTCGACATCTGGGACATGTCCCCCAAGGAAGTGAGCCGGGAATATGCGAAGTTTAATAAAATGACACTTTCCGCGAAAAAAGACGGCCGGAGAAAGTGACGGAAGGAACAGGCAGGATGGCAGGACTTCTTGAGCTGTTAAATGAACAGAAGGTCAGAAATTCGGTGGCGGAGCAGATCGCCTCGCCGCAGGCGGCGGGAAGTCCGGAGCCCCCGCAGCTTCTGCAGGAGGAGACGCAGGAGCCAGCGGATCGGTATATCGCGCTGAAAGCGAAGCTCCAGGCGGAGTCGGTCACCTATCTGAATGAGAACTATGACAGCAACGTGGCGAAGGACAAGATCGAATTTGTCCGGACCACGGTGGAAAATCTGCTGATCCGGGGGGAATACCCCATTCCGAAAGTGGATCAGAGCGATGTGGTGGAGGATGTCGTCTCGGAAATCATCGGTCTGGGACCTCTGGACCGTCTGCTGAAAGATCAGAATATCTCGGAGATCATGGTCAACGGGCCGTATCAGATCTATGTCGAGGAGAGAGGAATTCTGCACCTGTCGGGCGCGAAATTCAAGGACACCGCCCATGAGCTGCTGATCCTTGACCGCATTGTTTCTCCGCTCGGCAGGCACATCGACGAGTCCTCTCCGATGGTGGACGCGCGTCTTCAGGACGGCTCGCGTGTGAATGCGATCATCCCGCCGCTGGCGCTGAACGGACCGACCATTACGATCCGAAAGTTTCCGACAAATCGGATCAGTGCGCAGGATCTCATTGCGTGGGGCTCGGCCTCGCCGCGTATGATGCTGTTTCTCGAGGCCTGCGTCAAGGGAAAGCTCAACGTCATCGTCTCCGGGGGAACCGGCTCTGGCAAGACGACGCTGCTCGGCGTGCTCTCCGCGTATATTCCCGATAAGGAGCGCATCGTGACGATCGAGGACGCCGCGGAGCTGCAGCTTCAGCAGATTCACGTGGTGCGGCTCGAATCCCGGCCGGCCAACATCGAGGGAAAGGGCCGGGTGGCGATCAAGGATCTGGTGGTTAATGCGCTGCGTATGCGCCCCGACCGGATTATCGTCGGCGAGTGCCGCGGCGGCGAGGCCCTCGATATGCTGCAGGCCATGAATACCGGCCATGATGGCTCTCTTACGACCGGCCACGCCAACAGTCCCCGCGATATGATGGCGAGATTGGAGACCATGGTCATGATGGCGGGCATGGATCTGCCGGAAAAGGCGATCCGGGGACAGATCGCCTCTGCGATCAATATTGTGGTGCAGCAGGCGCGTCTCCGGGACGGCTCGAGAAAGATCACGTCGATCTCTGAGATCACCGGGATGGAGGGCACGGAGATCGTCATGCAGGATATTTTCCGTTTCCGCCAGTCCGGGACGGATGAGAACGGGAGGATCGTCGGAGAATTTGTTCCCACGGGCATCCGTCCGACCTGCATCGAGAAGCTGAAGCTGTCCGGCTGCATGGTCACGGACGACTGGTTTTCCGCGGAGGCGTAGGCCGCGGGGAAAACGTGCTCACGGAGAGAGAAGCGGCGGGAATACAGACTGTATCAGGAGGAGACGGTGCAGAGCGGAATGACATTCAGCATTTATATTGCGGCGCTTGTGGCGATGAGCGCGCTGACCGCGGGGCTCATCGTGTTCTCCCTGCTCTATCGTCCCGACCGCGTCCGCGTGAAGAAGATGGTGAAAGAGCTGTATGCCGAGAGGGACCGCGGCGCCCTCTTTGCCAAAACGATGAAAGAACGGCAGGGCAAGCAGCGGAACCGGAAATTTCTGAAAGTGTCGAAAAAGTTCGAGAGCGAGATCGAATCAGCGGATCTTCCGGTGTCGGCGAGCGAATTTCTGGTTCTCTGGATTGCGGCGGTGGCTCTGCCCGTACTTCTTGCCTTTGTCCTTACGGGAAGAACCATTGTGGCGGTCGGCGCGGGGAGCGCCGGCTTCCTCATTCCGGTTGTCATTTTCAAAAAGAAGCAGGCGGAGCGGATGGAGCAGTTCGGCGCGCAGCTCGGAGATGCCCTGCTGACGATCTGCAACGGCCTGCGCTCGGGCTTTTCCTTTCAGCAGTCCATACGGGCCATCACAAAAGATATGACGCCGCCGATTTCCATAGAGTTTGCCAAGGCTCTCGCGGAGATGGATTACGGCACCTCGCAGCATGACGCACTGCTGCACATGTACGACAGAGTGCGGAATGAGGATCTGAAGATGCTGATCTCCGCGCTGGAAATCGCACAGAGAACCGGCGGCAATCTTTCGGATGTTCTGCAGACCATCAGCGAGACGGTCAAGACCCGGATCAAGATACGGCAGGAGGTCCGCGCGCTGTCGGCGCAGGGGAAGATGTCCGCGCTGATCATCGGAGGACTTCCGATCGTTCTTCTTATTTTCCTCGCAATCCGGAATCCGGATTACATCGGGCAGCTCCTGTACAGCAGCACCGGCCAGAAGCTCCTGGCAGTCGCGGCAATCATGGAGATCACGGGCTTTATGATGATGAACAAAATCACGGATGTCAGGCTGTAAAGCGGCCTTTTGCGGAGGGGAATCATGCCGGTATCCAATGCAGAGCTGGGCTGCCTCGCGGCGGCCGCGGGAGGACTCAGCGTCTATCTTCTCATATATGCCTTTGTCGGCCCGCGTCTTTCGCGCTATATGCTGTACCGCAGAAGAATTGCGCAGATTGCGGACCGGGATATCGATACGCTCCGGACCAGATACCGGAGTGAGAACAGCCTGCTGCGGAAAATGCAGAACCGCCTCGGCGCCTACGCGGAGAGAAACTCGCGCAGGGCGCGCACGCAGCGCAGCGAAAAGGCCGAGAAGCAGCTCGCGGCCCAGCTGTACAGCGCCGGCATTGCCCTGACGCCGTCGGCGTTCCATTTCCTCCGCTTCATGCTCACGCTCCTTTGCGGGATCTTCGGGATGTTTTTTTCCATGACGGCATGGCTGCAGGATCCCATGCTGGGCATGCTGGCCGTGCTGGCGGCGGTTCTTGCCCCCACCATCATACTTCGCTTTGTGGTCAGCTCGCGCATTACGCTGCGGCAGGCGCGGATGGAAATTCAGCTTCCGGATGTGCTCGACCTCCTCTCGATTTCAGTGGATGCCGGCATGGGCTTCGATCAGGCGCTGGAATATATCACAAGCTCCATGGACGGCCCGATTGTTGACGAGCTTACGGTGCTTGTCAAGGAGCTGGGGCTGGGCAGGCAGCGCAAGGATGCGTTCAAGGATATGGCGTCGCGCTGCCATTGCCGGGCGGTCACGAATTTCTCGGCGGCGGTCGTGCAGGCGATGGAAATGGGCATTCCCCTCAGCAACATGCTGAGGACGCAGGCGGTTGCGGCCCGCAATGCGCATGTGGCGGACGTCAAGGCGAAAGCGGCCAAGGCGTCCATCAAGATGCTGATCCCGATGGTCCTGTTTATTTTCCCCGTATTGTTCATTGTTCTGATGGGGCCGGCCGCAATGAATCTGATCGGCGGGCTGTAATGGTCCCTGGATGGGCCTGCCGCCGGAATATCAGGAGCGGAGTATGGAATGAGAATGAAATTTGATGAGGCCGTCTTTGATATCCGGACAGCGGATACGTTTTTCAGCCGCTTCCTCGGGCTGATGGGCAGGAGAGAGCTGCCGGAGGGAACGGGGCTGTGGATGAGACCATGCTCCTCCATTCACTGCTGCTTCATGCGTTTCACAATCGATGTGATATATCTTGATGCCGGGAACCGGGTGCTGTACAGTGAAACGGTACGCCCGTGGCGTATCGGGCGCATGGTGAGAGGAACAAAAAGCGTGTTGGAGCTGAATGCCGGAGAGGCGCGCGGCATCCGTGCGGGCGAGGCGCTGCGCAGGGTGCAGTAAAGCGGGATAACGGAGGTTTCTGTGAGATTCGGAAAAAAGAAAAACAGACAGGAAGAAAATATTTCGGCGGCGACAGCATCTCCCGGAACGGCTCTGCCTGCCGCGGAGCTTTCCCGGGAAAATGCGGATGCGGGCGTAAAATATTCCGTTATGCATGACGTGAGCTCGTTCCGGACGGCGCTGTTCGGCTATGACAAGCGCGCGGTGAAAGCGTATCTCCAGACGCTGGTGCAGGGGCAGGCGGATAAGGAGGCGTCGTTGAATCACATCATCGACGAGCTCCGGACAAGAAACCGTTCGCTGTCGGAGGACAATGAGCTGTCAATCCGCAAGTACAATCAGCTCGTCAAGGACTGGGACGAGCTCTCGGAGGAGGCGAAACAGGTGCCAGGGCTGAAAGAGCAGGCAGAGGCGGCGCGGCGCGAATATGAGGCGCTCCGTGAGGAGAACGAGAGCCTTCGCCGGAGCGCGGAGGAGAGCGCGGCGCAGAGCACCGCGTCAAAAGAGGCCGGAGCGGCGCTTCGGGAGGCACGGACGGACGGCGCAGAGCCGTTCTTTGTGTGGCATGGCGAAGAGGAGAAACAGGAGCAGGAGAAGCGGGAGCGGGAGAAGCCGGCAGAGAACCCGCAGAACCTGCGCTTCACCGAGCTGCTTGAGAGAGAGCATGCGGCATCGCGGCAGCTTGAGGAGGCCGTCAGGGAGAAAGACACGGAGATCCGGACGCTGCAGGAGGAGCTGTTCTCTCTCAGGACAGAGCTCGGGCTGGTGCAGAGCCGCTTTGACAGCGTGCGCATGAAAGCGGACAGCGAGGCGAGGGAAAAGGATTCCGCCATCGAGTTTCTTCGTTCCAGAGTCAGCCTTTTCTCGAAAAAGGCGCGGGATTACGAGGACGCCATGTCGGCGGACGAGATGAAGAAGCTTCGCGCGCTGCTCGAGGAGGCCCGGGGACAGATGACGGCGCTTGCGGCGGAGCAGAAGCTGTCGGATGACAGAATACGGGTGCTCACGGAGAAGAATGAAAATCTCCGGGAGGAAAACTCGATGCTCTCTGTCGCCGCAGAACAGATGACGGCGGCGTCAAAGCAGGACAAATCCTATATCTCCATGCTGGAGCGGGAAATGAAAGAGATGTATGAGGACAAGCTCGGGATGATCCGGAAGCTCAGCGAGCTGCGCCGGAAAGAAGAGGAGACGTCTGCGGGACAGGCGAAGCGTGAGGCGGGCGATGAAAAAGAGAGTATGGTCTTTGTTTCATGAGGATGGTTCGGAGCGCGGCGTCGCGGCGGTATTTGTCGCACTGATCATTGTCGTGCTGATCGGCTTTGCCGCGGTCAGCATCGACGAGGGGATGTGGTTCTCCGAGGAGCGCCGGTACCAGAATGCGGCGGACTCCGCGGCCCTGATGGCGGCCAGTATGCTGCTGAAAAACGGAAAGACCTCCGAAGAGGCGAGGGAATCGGCCTATGAGGCGGCGTCTGAAAATGGTCTGACGCTGATGGACGGGCAGCTTACCATGTCGGTCGACGGAACGCCGGGGGTATCGGGCTCCAAGGTCACGGTGACGATTGAACGTCCGACGGACAATTATTTTTCGACGCTTCTATCGGGCAAGGACACGACGCTCATCCGGGTGACAGCGGTCGCGGCGCTGGAGATTCAGGAGAATACCAATACGGAGAATCCCTACGCCGTCAACGGAGCCATTGAATCGCGAAAGGATTTTGAGTGGAAAGGCTACGGGGGCAATCCGGTGGTGTCCGGCGGCATCAACTGCGGCGGCAATGTGACGGTCACCTCTCCGGCGACGCTGAACGGTTCGGTCAGTGCGGACGGCAAGCTCACCGTCAAGCCGAGCGGCGTGATGACGATCAACGGCACGCTGTTCTCCGGAGGAGGAACCGAGGTGACGACGCCGGTGACGGTCAACGGCGGCGTGGAGAGCAACGGGAATTTCAGCTGGAATACGTCCGGTGGAAAGATCACCGGGAGCGTCTATTCCAACGGCTCCTCCTTTCTCGGAAAGGTACAGGTCGACGGCTCGGTGCGCTCGTCGGGCAGTATCCTCTTCAACGAGCCGGGAGCAGCAATCGGAGGAGATGTCCGCTCCAATACGAAGATCTCATTTAACGGCGGCGCATATACGGCGGTGGACGGCACCTTTTATCAGAGGGGCGCGGTCGAGGACTATGTCAAAAACGGCAGCAAGACGTCCACGGGAGCCGCGGTGAACTTTGTGGAGGATACGGAGACGGATCCGGTCGAGAAAATTGTTCACAACAACTATACATGGAAGTGGGATAAGCTCTATGAGCTGAAAGACAAGGCGGTCCGACTCGAGGACGATTATTACAACGCATATCTTCAGGACCTCTACCACGGGAATTCATGGGAGGCTCACATTGTCCGGAACGGAATGAACTATGAGTTCCATCAGGGTGCGAATCTTCAGGAATTTCTCGATTACTGTCTGGAGCAGGGCGGAAATTCGGCAAAGAACATGCCCATCTATTTTCCGGGCTCCATCACCGTCAACATGGGGGGCGTGGATGTTCCGTACGACGGCTGCATGCTGGTCGAGGGCGATATCACGATGAACAGTCCGGTGCAGGTTTCCGGCTCGGGAGCCTGCCTCGTCAGTCTGAACGGCAACATCACGGTCGGAAACTGGGGAGAGGGCACGGTGCTGCGGGGAGCGGTCATTGTGCTGAACCCGGGGAAGCATCTGCAGCTCAACAACGGGGGAACGATTGTCGGCGGCGTTCTCTCGAACGGAACGATCACCATGAACGGGAACTGGTCCATCGACGCGTCGGACAACTGGCAGGAGTCGACCAAGGCGGCACAGACCAATAAGGCGAAAAAGTTTGTCCGCATCATACAATAAACGGAAAGAAGACGGGGAACGGAACGGCCGTGGGCGATGGATATGCCGATCGCCCGCGGCTGTGTTTTTTCGGAGAGAAATGTGATCCGCAGAACAGGGGGAGAGGAAATGATTCAGAACATCAGCCGGGGCAGCGATCGGAGGACCGCGCTGTTTTTTGCGGGACTTGCGGGAATCGGCATTCTGACGGCGGCTGGCAGGGCGTATCTTCTGGGCGACGACTATTTTATGCTGGCGCACTGGCGCTGGGTTTTGGAGAACGGTTTTCCCCATGCCGATCCGCTTTCGATGCACGAGGGGTTTCGCTTCTCGGTGGAAAAGTGGCTTTCCTGCGCGGCGCTCTATCATCTGTATGAGAGCGCGGGAATATGGGGGCTGCGCCTTAGCCTCGGGCTGGTCGTCGCGGCGATTTTTGCGCTTCAGTACCGGCTCTGCGCCCTGACGAGCGGGAACCGGCAGATTTCCATGGCGGCCGCGGCGGTGATCACCCTGCTCGGGCTTCGCTTTTTCCTGCTTCGGCCGCAGACCGTCACAATCCTTATTCTCACGGCGGAGCTGTACTGTCTGGAGCAGTATATGAAAATGGGGAGAGTCCGGGGGCTTCTGCGGCTTCCGCTGCTCGCATGGCTCGAGATGGGGGTGCATTCGACGCTCTGGCCCGGCTTTTTTCTGGTTCTTCTTCCGTATCTGGCTGACTTTTCCGCGGAGAACGGAAAACTCTTCTTTCACATCAGAAGAAAGCTGCCGCTTGCGGGGGCGGGACTCCTCTCTTTCGGAGCGCTGTTTCTGAATCCCTACGGCGCGTGGTCCGTGTTCTATATTTTCCGGTCCTACGGCGATGCGGATATGACGCGCCTGATTTCTGAGCTGAATCCGACCACCTTTCACGATTATGACTGGCTGCTCGGGACGCTCCTTGTGACGCTGGCCCTGTGCATCGGGAACCGGAAAATGCCGCCGCGGTATTACATGATTCTGGCGGGATTTTTCCTGTTCGCTCTGACCGCGCAGCGGAACATCATGTTCTTTACACAGTTTGGCGGCTTTACGGCGGCGGTTCTTCTTCGGGACCGCAGGCTCCGGCTCCGGTGGAACCTGCTCCCGGCGCTGCCCGTCATTCTGGCGGGGGCCCTGCTGAGCGGATGTAGCGCGTCGGAAAAGGACGTCCGCCAGCTTCGGGAAAACGAACAGATTATTGACGTGCTTGCGGAGGAGGCAGAGAGCGGAGCGGTCATTTATGCCGACTTCAACACCGGGAGCTATGCGGAATACCGGGGCTTCCGCCCCTATATCGACGGCCGGGCCGAGGTATTTCTGAAATCGGTGAACGGCCGGGCGGATATTTTTCACGAATATGCGCAGCTCTCCTCAGGGGAACTGTATTACAGGGATTTTCTGGACCGCTATGATTTTGATTACCTTGTGGTGAATGAAAATCTGGAGCCGGCGCTGTATCATGCGCTGGAGCACGACGGGGATTTCCGGCTCCTGATCCGGCGGGAGCCCTGCGCGGTATTTGTGTTATACTGATATGAAATCAGTTCGGAGAGCAGGAGGAAAAAGAAGCGGCGATGGGAATGGGAGCAGCGGAATCGAATTCCGAAGCGGTGCGGGAGTCCTTTTCCGCGGAGGAAAGCTATGCGATCGGACGGGAGCTAGGACTCCTTGCGGCGCCGGGAGAGGTCTATGCGCTCGAGGGCGATCTGGGCGTCGGCAAAACCGTATTCACGCAGGGCTTTGCCGCGGGCCTCGGCATAACGGAGCCGGTGAACTCGCCGACGTTCACGATCCTGCAGATCTACGAGGAGGGGCGCATCCCCCTGTATCACTTTGATGTGTACCGGATTGCGGATCCGGAGGAGATGTTCGAGATCGGCTTTGACGAGTACGCCGGCGGAGAGGGCGTCTGCCTGATCGAGTGGGCGAATCTCATCGCGGAGCTTCTGCCGGAGAACACGCGGACGATCCGCATCGAAAAGGATCTTGAAAAGGGATTTTCCTATCGGAGAATCACGATCGGAGAAAGATATTCATGAAGCTTCTTTCCATTGAAACGTCAGGTCAGGTCTGCGGCGTCGCTCTGCTCGACGGAGACACGCTGACCGCAGATTACAATGTACAGTACAAAAAGACACATTCGCAGAGCCTTGTGCCGATGCTGGATGAGATTCGCAGCATGTGCGGCCTCGAACTCTCGTCGATCGACGCGATTGCGCTGACCGGAGGGCCCGGCTCCTTTACCGGAATCCGCATCGGTGCGGCCACGGCAAAGGGGCTGGGCCTCGCGCTCGCAAAGCCGCTCATCCCGGTTCCGACCGCGGATTCCCTCGCCTATAATCTTTACGGCACGGAGAACCGGGTGATCTGTCCGCTGATGGATGCCCGGCGCAGTCAGGTTTACACCGGCTTTTATGAATTTGTAAGAACGGAGAATCCGCGGGAGGAGACGGCACGGGAGGAGGCTTCGCAGGAGGAAACTTCGCGGGAGGCGGCGCTCCTCCTGCGTGTGCTCCGCCCGCAGTGCGCCGTGTCCGTCGAGGAGACGGCGGCGGCGCTGAATGCCTTGGGGCGAGAGGTGATCTTCCTCGGGGACGGCGCGCCGGTTTACCGGGAGCGTCTTCGGGAGCTCATGACGGTGCCGCACTTTTATGCGCCTCCGCATCTTGCGCGGCAGAGGGCCGCGTCGACGGCCGCGCTCGCCATGCAGTTTTATCGGGAGCAGGGCGAGACGTGCTTCGTCGATCCCGACAGCTTCCGTCCCGAATATCTGCGCCTGTCACAGGCGGAGCGGGAGCGCGCGGCGGGAATCGACACGTCGCAGGTCGTGCGCAGACAAAAGACGCCCGGCATTACCGTGTGTCCGGTTTCCGTGCGGCCGATTTCTGTACGTCCGATGGAAGAGCGGGATGTCGTGCAGGCGGCGGCGCTCGAGAGCCTCTGCTCCGCAGAGCCGTGGTCCGCGGAGGAATACCGGGCGTCGCTGGGGCTTTCCTATGCGAGTTATTATGTAGCGGTCGTTTCAGAGCCGTCCGGGAAGCTGCGGTCCGAAAAGCTGCCGTCCGGGAAACTGCCGTCCGGCCGGGAGGCGGGAGAGAAGCCCGCAGGAGAGACGGAGACGGTCGTGGGGGTCTGCGGCGTGAGGAAGCTCGGCGGGGACGGAGAGATCACAAATGTTGCGGTGCATCCGGACTTTCGCAGACAGGGGATGGCACGTCGGATGCTGGAGCGTCTCATCCGGGACGGGAGGCAGAACGGGATCACGGCGTTCACGCTCGAGGTCAGGGCCGGGAATGCGCCGGCGATCGCACTGTATGAGGGGATCGGCTTTCGCACCGAGGGGGTGCGGCCGGGATTTTATTCGGAGCCTGCGGAGGACGCGCTGATTCAGTGGCTTCGATAATTTTTGGAAATGGAGAACGGAATGCTCGATATTTGTCTGCTCGGAACCGGAGGCATGATGCCGCTGCCCTATCGCTGGCTGACCTCACTGATGGTCCGGTACAATGGAATCAGTCTGCTGATTGACTGCGGCGAGGGAACCCAGATCGCCATGAAGAAGAAAGGCTGGAGTCCGAAGCCGATCGACGTCGTCTGCTTTACGCATTATCACGCCGACCATATCAGCGGCCTGCCGGGGCTTCTTCTCTCGATGGGGAACGCGGAGAGGACGGAGCCGCTTCTGCTGATCGGCCCGAAAGGACTGGAACGCGTGGTAAATTCGCTCCGGGTCATTGCGCCCGAGCTCCCCTTTGCGCTTCGCTTTCATGAGCTCTCGGGCAATGAAGAGACGATTCGCTTTCCGGAGAGGCGCGATTTCCGCGATTTTCACATCCATGCGTTCCGCGTGAATCACAACGTTCTATGCTACGGCTATTTTATACAAATTGACCGAAACGGTCAATTTGATGTGGCCCGCGCGGAGAGCCTGAATATTCCGAAAATGTTCTGGAACCGCCTGCAGAGAGGAGAGGAAATCTGTGCAGAGGACGGAAGAGTCCTCACGCCGGACATGGTACTCGGTCCGCCTCGAAAAGGCCTCAAGGTCAGCTATACGACGGATACGCGGCCCTGCGAAGCGATTGTCCGCAATGCCGCCGGATCGGATCTGTTCATCTGCGAGGGGATGTACGGAGAGGCGGATAAGACCGCGAAAGCGAAAGAGCACAAGCACATGACCTTTCTGGAGGCGGCCGAGCTTGCGCGGAAAGCAAAGGTGCGGGAGCTTTGGCTCACCCATTACAGCCCCTCGCTCGTGCGGCCCGAGGAATTTATGCCGGAGGTGAAAAAGATTTTCCCTGCGGCGTATCCGGGAAAGGACGGAAAGAGCGCGGAGCTTCATTTTGAGGAGACGTGACGCCGCGGAGGGGCGGACCCGTGCCTTTTGACGGCGCGGCACCAGGGAAAGCGCGTGCTTTCAGCGGGCTGATTCAATAGAAGTTCTGGATTCATTAAGGAGTTGAGTTTTGTCGGAACAGAAAGATATTACCATTCTTGCCATAGAGTCCTCCTGCGATGAGACGGCGGCGTCGGTCGTCGTGAACGGACGAACGGTGCTCTCGAACGAGATTTCGTCCCAGATCGACATCCATACGCTGTACGGAGGTGTTGTGCCCGAGATCGCCTCGCGCAGGCACACGGAGCGGATCAATCAGGTGATCCGCCGGGCCATGGAGGAGGCGGACCGGAGCTTTGCGCAGCTCGATGCGATTGCCGTCACCTGCGGGCCGGGGCTTGTCGGAGCTCTTCTGATCGGTGTGTCGGCAGCGAAAGCACTGGCGTTCGGAACCGGGCTTCCGCTCATCGGGGTGCACCATATCGAGGGACATATCAGCGCGAATTTCATTGCGTTCCCGGAGCTGGAGCCGCCATTTGCCTGCCTTGTGGTCTCCGGGGGGCACACGCATCTGGTGCGCGTGAGCGACTACGGGGAGTATGAAATTCTCGGCCGCACCCGGGACGACGCGGCCGGCGAGGCCTTTGACAAGGTGGCGCGCGCCATTGGACTGGGCTATCCCGGCGGGCCGAAGATCGATCAGGCGGCGAAGCTCGGGAATCCGGAGGCGATTCATTTTCCGAGGGGAAGAGTCGCGGACTCCGCCTATGATTTTACGTTCAGCGGGATCAAATCCGCGGTGCTCAATTATCTGAATCAGATGGATGTGAAGGGCGAAGCGATTAGGGTGAACGATGTGGCGGCCTCTTTCCAGCAGGCCGTGGTGGATGTGCTCGTCGGGCACGCCATGGAGGCGGCGGAGCAGTACGGCTTCCGGCGTCTCGCACTGGCGGGGGGCGTCGCATCAAACAGCGCGCTGCGCAGACAGCTCCGGGCGGCCTGCGGGGAATGCGGGATTGACTTCTTCTGTCCGCCACCCGTCCTGTGCACGGATAACGCGGCGATGATCGGGAGTGCGGCCTACTACGAATACCGCAGGGGAGTGCGGAGCGGCTATGACCTGAACGCGGTTCCGAATCTCCAGCTCGGGGAGCGGGTATCGGCGCTCCGGCGCGGGGGAGTGGAATGAAAAAGCGGGTAACGGCAATTCTGCTGGCGGCGGGAAAGGGCTCCCGCATGAACAGCGGCGTGCGCAAGCAGTACATGCAGCTCGGCGGGCGGCCGGTGCTCGCGTGGCCCATGGAGACGCTTGAAAACAGCGCGGTGATCACGGACATCGTCGTCGTGGTGCCGGAGGGCGAGGAGAGCTATATCAGGGAGCATGTGCTTCCCGCGGTCCGACTGCGGGAGGACAGGGCTCCGGCGCTGCGCGGCGGAAATGAGAACCGACGGAAAGAAAAGGGCGGAGCCCTGCCGCCTGTCCCCGCCTCAAAGCTCCGCGCATTTGCGGCGGGCGGGGCGGAGCGCTGCCATTCCGTGTACAGCGGGCTGCAGTCCGTCTCGTGGCCCTGCGATTATGTGTTTATCCATGACGGTGCGAGGCCGTTTCTTACGGAGAGCGTTCTTCTGCGGCTGTACGAGACGGTACTCCGCTATGATACCGCCGTCGCGGGGATGCCGTCCAAGGATACGGTGAAGCTCACGGATGAAAACGGCATTGTCCGGGCGACGCCCGACCGGCAGGGCGTGTGGATGGTGCAGACGCCCCAGTGCTTCGCGTATGATCTGGCCGTGCGGGCCTACGAGCGTGTTCTCGGGAGCGGTGCGGCGCTCCCCGGAGGCATGAAGATCACGGACGATGCTATGGTCGTGGAGTATGCCGGGGAAGCGCCGGTGCATATGGTTGAGGCGGACTACCGGAACATCAAGCTCACGACGCCCGAGGATCTGATCATCGGGGAGGCGTTTCTGCGGGAAAGCCGGCGCTGAACGGTAGGAAATGAATGGCGGCTCAGTCCTTTTCCCCGCCGCGGTTCAGGACAAGAATGTCTCCCTCCCGGAGCCGGACATCTCCTCCGGGGATGATGGTTTCCATGCCGCGCTCGATCAGAATGACGAGACAGTTTTCTTCCTTTGGCAGCGCGGAGAGAGGCTTGCCGATGTATTCGCTGTTTTTCCGGATTACCTGCTCTGAGAGGAGAACGCGGCTCTGCTCTCCGGGCTTTGCGGCGCCCAGAACGATGCGGTCCCCGGGACAGAGCACGGTGTCCCCGTTCGGCACGCGGGAGCTGCCGTTCCTCTCGGAGAGGACGGCCAGCGTGCCCGGGGGGAGCTCGATCTCCCGGAGCGTTTTCCCGGCCCAGACATGCTGCTCCGGAATCGAAAATTCAATGAACTGCACCGGCATGTCCTCGCTGTAATCGGTAAAGGTCTTCATGACGTCATTGTCGCTGTCCACCATTCCGAGGTGGTTCGCCGCCCATGGCAGGAGTGAGCCTTGCAGCAGGATGGAGAGCAGGACGATGAAGAAGGTGATGTGAAACACGGTGTCGCCCAGCGAGGTTCCCTGCACGGCAAGGATGGCGAACACGATGGACGCTGCGCCCCGAAGTCCCGCAAAAGAGATGAGAAGTATCTGCCGCGGCCGGCAGCCAAACGGCGCGAGCAGGGTGAAGACGGCGGCGGGACGCGCAAGAAAGGTCAGGAAGAGGAAGATCAGTATCGCCTGACCGGCAAAGGCGGGGAGCCTTGCGGGCGCGGAGAGAAGACCCAGCAGGAAAAACAGAAGCATCTGCATGAGCGCGGTGAGCCCGTCGAAGAAATGGACGAGCTCTTTTTTGTTCCGCAGCCGGCGGTTGCCCAGCACGATCCCGGTGATGTAGGTTGCGAGATACCCGTTTCCTTCGATGGCGGCTGCGGCGGCGTAGGAAGCGATGGCCGCGCCGGCCACGAATACCATGTCGAAGCCTGCCGCATCAAAGCGGATATGGTGCAGCAGAAACAGGGCAAAAAACGCCGCGGCAAAGCCGACCGCCGCGCCGAGAACAAGCTGGAGGAAAAGGAGGCGGAACATGGACTCCGGCCCCGCCTGTCCGTTTATCATGGCGATGAAAGCCACCGTCAGCATGTAGGACATCGGATCGTTGCTTCCGCTTTCCAGTTCGAGGAGAGAGGCTGTGTTTTCCTTAAGGCCCAGCCGCCGGTACCGGAGGATGGAGAATACCGAGGCCGCGTCGGTCGAGCTTACCACCGCACCGCCAAGGAGAGAGGGCAGCCAGTCAAGGCGCAGCACCAGATGGCAGAACGCGCCGGTGAGGAGCGCGGTGAACAGGACGCCCAGCGTCGAGAGCAGCGCCGCTTTTCCCGCTGAGGGACGGGCCTGCCTCCAGCTTGTGCCGAAGCCGCCGTAGAACATGATGAAAATGAGCGCGAACGAGCAGACGTTTTCGGCGAACGAATAGTTTTCAAAGGGGATCTTGAAAATACCGTCGCTGCCGAACAGCATACCCAGTACGATGAAAGCCAGCAGCATGGGAATCCCCAGCCGGGCGGAGAGGCGGTGCAGGAGCACGCAGGCAAAGATCACAACAGAGGCCAGAAGCAGCAGATTCGTCATAAGGGATTCTCCGGGCGAAGCAGTGAACGCATACAGGCCCGCAGAGAGCGGGACTGAGACTATTTTTGCAATTTTTGGCCGGAAAATCAAATTTTCATAAATATCTTCATCATTTTAAGATGCGGATTGGTAAAATAAGGCAGAGAGCAGAGGCGGATTTTTCCTGAGGAGCAGTTATGTCATTTGTTCATCTTCATACCCATACAGAATATTCTCTCCTTGACGGCTCCAACAAGATCCGGGAGTACGTGAAGCGGGTCAGGGAGCTCGGCATGAACGCGGCGGCGATTACCGATCACGGCGTCATGTACGGCGTGATCGATTTTTACAATGCCTGCATTGAGGAGGGCATCCGGCCGATCATCGGCTGCGAGGTCTATGTCGCGCCGAATTCACGCTTCGACAGGGAGCAGACCGGCGGAGAGGACCGCTACTATCATCTGATCCTTTTGGCGGAGAACAATCAGGGCTACCAAAATCTGATGAAGATCGTCAGCCGTTCCTTTTCCGAGGGCTTTTATTACCGTCCCCGCGTCGATATGGAGCTGCTCCGCGAGAATCATGAGGGGCTGATCGCGTCCTCAGCCTGTCTCGCGGGCGAGGTAGCGAGGAATATCGTCCGCGGCAATATCCCGGCGGCAGAAGAGGCGGCGAAGAAATACCGGGACTGCTTCGGGGAAGGGAATTTTTTCCTCGAGCTGCAGGATCACGGCTATCCGGATCAGCAGACCGTCAACGCGGCGCTCCTGCGGATGAGCCGGGAACTTCACATCCCGCTGATCGTGACGAACGACTGTCACTACACCAATGCGGACGACGCGGAGGCGCACGATATTCTTCTGTGCATTCAGACCGGGAAAAAGCTCGAGGATAAGGACCGCATGCGTTATCCCGGCGGGCAGTTCTACGTAAAGAGCGAGGCGGAGATGCGAAGCGTCTTCCCGTATGCGGCGGAGGCGCTTGAAAACACGCAGAGGATCGCCGACAGGTGCTGCGTGAGCTTTGAATTCGGGCAGACGAAACTCCCGCATTACGAGGTTCCGGAGGGCTACGATTCGTGGAGCTACCTGAACAAGCTCTGCGAGGACGGCATGGAGGAGCGCTATCCGGAGGACGAGGCGCAGGGCGGCGAGGTGAGAAAGCGCCTTGCCTATGAGCTGGATGTGATCCGGAGCATGGGGTATGTCGATTATTTTCTGATCGTATGGGACTACATCAACTATGCGAGAGAGCACGGCATCAGCGTCGGCCCCGGCAGAGGCTCCGCTGCGGGCTCGGTGGTTTCCTACTGTCTCCATATCACGAATCTCGATCCGATACGCTATCAGCTTCTCTTTGAGCGCTTCCTCAATCCGGAGCGCGTCTCGATGCCCGATATCGACGTGGATTTCGACTTTGAGCGGAGGCAGGAGGTCATCGACTATGTCACGGAGAAGTACGGCCGGGACAAGGTGGTGCAGATCGTCACGTTCGGAACCATGCTCGCCAAGGGCGTGCTCCGGGATGTCGGCCGCGTCATGGACCTGCCGTACAGCTTCTGCGACACAATTGCCAAGATGGTTCCGAATGAGCTCGGAATCACGCTGACGGATGCGCTGAAAATGAATCCGGAGATGAAAAAGGCGTATGAGGAGGACGATAAAGTAAAGCGCCTTGTGGACATGAGCCTTCGGCTGGAGGGTCTGCCCCGGCACACCAGCGTGCATGCCGCCGGCGTCGTGATCTGCTCGCAGCCCGCCGAGGAGCTCGTGCCGCTTTCTCGCGCGCAGGACGGTTCGATGACGACGCAGTTCACCATGACGACGATTGAGCATCTGGGGCTTCTCAAAATGGACTTTCTGGGGCTCCGCACGCTCACGGTGATCCAGAACGCGGCGTTGTTCGCGGACCGGAGCCTCGCCCGGACAAGGGAGCTCCCGCCGGAGCGTCTTTCCGCCCGCCTCGCGGCGTTCCGGAGGCGCTATCCCGGCGTGGAGAAGATCGACATCGACGCGATCGGCGACGACGATGAGGAGGTCTACGCCTCGATTGCGACCGGCCGGACCGAGGGCGTGTTCCAGCTTGAGAGCGGCGGGATGCAGAGCTTCATGAAAGAGCTCCGGCCCGGAAGCTTCGAGGATATCATTGCGGGAATCGCCCTGTACCGACCGGGGCCGATGGATTTTATCCCGAAGTATATCGCCGGCAAAAAGAATCAGGGTGAGATACGATACGAAACCAAAGAGCTCGCGCCGATTCTGGAGACGACCTACGGCTGCATCGTCTATCAGGAGCAGGTGATGCAGATCGTCCGGGAGCTGGGCGGCTATACGCTGGGGCGGAGCGATCTGGTCCGTCGCGCGATGAGCAAGAAGAAGCAGTCGGTCATGGAGGAGGAGCGGCAGAACTTCATCAGCGGCAATCCGGAGCAGGGGGTGCCGGGCTGCGTCGCCCGCGGCATTCCGGAGGAGGCGGCGAATCATATTTACGACACGATGATCGACTTTGCAAAATACGCGTTCAATAAGTCGCACGCCGCCTGCTACGCGGTCGTTACCTATGAGACGGCGTGGCTCAAATACTATTTCCCCGCGGAGTTCATGGCGGCCCTCATGACCTCGGTGGTTGATTTTCCGGCGAAGCTCGCGGGCTATATTCTGTCCGCCCGCTCCATGGGTATCCGTATTCTTCCGCCGGACATCAATGTGGGAGAAGCGGGCTTTTCGGCGGGGGACGGCACGATCCGCTATGCGCTGACGGCGGTCAAGGGCGTCGGGCGGAATGTGATCGACGCGGTGGTGCAGGATCGGGAGCGCTTCGGCCCTTTCCGTGATCTGCAGGATTTTCTGACCCGCATGAACGCCGCGGGGAACGAGGTCAACAAGCGGGCGGTCGAGAATTTCATCAAGGCGGGCGCTTTTGACTGCTTCGGTCATACGCGGAGACAGATGATGAGCGTCTATGCGCAGATCGCGGACAGCCTGCAGGCCTCGAAAAAAAATGATTTTGCCGGGCAGATGAGCCTGTTTGATTTTGCGCCGGAGGAGACGAGAGAGAAGCTGAGCGTCGCCATGCCGGATGTGGGCGAGTATACAAAGGAGATGCGGCTGGGCTTCGAGAAAGAGGTTCTGGGAGTTTATATCACGGGGCACCCCATGGAGGACTACGAGGGGCTCTGGAAAGCCCATGTGACGAAGCGCGCCTCTGATTTTGCGATCGACGAGGAGAGCGGGCAGACCGAGGTGAAAGACGGCGAGATCGTGACGATCGGAGGGATGATCGCGGACAAGCGGGTCAAGTACACGAAGCGGGACCAGATCATGTGCTTTCTGCAGCTCGAGGACCTGACCGGCTCGGTGGAGGTCATCGTCTTCCCACGCGATTACGAGAAGTTTTCGGGGCTCCTCACCGAGGACGGCAAGGTGTTCATCTGCGGCAAGGTGCAGGTGGAGGAGGAAAAAGAGGGGAAGCTCGTCTGTCAGCAGATCACGCCCTTTGACGGGATCCCCAGAAAGCTCTGGGTGCGCTTTGCCACCATGGAGGAGTACCGGGAGGGGGAAGAGGCGCTGATGCGATTCGTCGGGGATCACGGCGGGCCGGACAAGGTCACAGTCTATGTGGATCAGCCGAGGATGATGAAGACGCTTCCGCCGGGCTTCGGCGTCCGCGTTACGGACGAACTTCTTGCGGAGCTCGGAGAGTGCTTTGGAAAGGAAAACGTGATCTTTCGGTGAGAGTGCGCTATGATTATGGCAGCCGCAGAAAGCGGCGCAGCGTCATTCGGTGTGGAGGATGGTTATGGCAAAGGAAGTAAGGACGATAGGGATTCTGACCAGCGGGGGCGACGCGCCCGGCATGAACGCGGCCATCCGCGCCGCGGTGCGGCGCGCGATCGGAAACGGCCTTAAGGTCAAGGGCATACAGCGCGGCTACATGGGGCTTCTGAACGAAGAGATCGTGGATATGGACAAGCACAGCGTCTCGGATATCATCCAGCGGGGCGGGACGATACTCGGCACTGCCCGCTGCTCGGAGTTCCGCACGGCGGAGGGGCAGGAAAAGGGAGCGGAGATCTGCCGGAAGCACGGGATCGACGGGATGGTCGTCATCGGCGGCGACGGCTCCTACCGCGGAGCGCAGGCGCTCGCGAGACAGGGAATCAATACGATCGGTCTGCCCGGCACCATCGATCTTGACATTGCCTGCACGGATTATACGATCGGCTTCGACACGGCGGTCAATACGGCGATGCAGGCGATCGATAAGGTGCGCGATACCTCGTCCTCTCATGAGCGCTGCTCCATCATCGAGGTCATGGGACGGAACGCTGGCTATATCGCGCTGTGGTGCGGCGTGGCGAACGGCGCGGAGGACATTCTTCTGCCGGAAAAATACGATTACAACGAGCAGCGGATCATCGATAACATCATTTCCAACCGCAAGCACGGCAAGAAGCACCACATCATCATCAATGCCGAGGGGATCGGTCATTCGACCTCCATGGCGCGCCGCATCGAGGCGGCCACGGGGATTGAGACGCGGGCGACCATTCTCGGCTACATGCAGCGCGGCGGTTCGCCAAGCTGCAAGGACCGTTTCTACGCCTCCATTATGGGCGCCTTTGCGGCGGATATTCTGGCGGCGGGAGGGACGAACCGTGTCATCGGCTATCGGGACGGAAAATTTCAGGACTTCGATATGGAGGAGGCTCTCACGATGACAAAGGAAATTCCGGAGTACCAGTTTGAGATCAGTCAGGCGCTGAGCCGGTGACGGAAAGCGGCGCGTGCCTCGCACAAAGTGCTTCGGTATGGGGGATAGTGTGAAAAATCACGCTGATGCGCTGATTTTTACACACGGCTATTTGTGCCGAAGCCCAAATAGCCCTGATCGCAGCCCCAAAACCGCCTGCGCAGATTTTGGGGCGCGTGCCTCGCACTAAAGTGCTTCGGCATGGGGGATGATCATGCAGGAAAAAATCACCGCCGCATCGAATCCGCGTCTGAAACGGGTTGCGGCCTTGCAGCAGAGGGCAAAGACGCGCAGAGAGGAGCGCGCCTTTGTGATCGAGGGCCGGCGCCTCTTTCTCGACACGCCGGAGGAATTTCTTTCGGAAATATACTGTACGGAGAGCTTTGCCGGAGATCTCGCAAACCGTGAAAAGCTGGCGCGGACGGGGTACACTCTCATTGGGGACGAGGCGCTGCTCCGCGTCTCGGATACGCAGACCCCGCAGGGCGTGCTCTGCGTCGTGAGAATGCCGGAGCACAGTCTGGCAGGGCTTCTCGGAGCGGACGGAGAGGAGCCGCTTCTCCTTGTTCTCGAGGATGTGCAGGACCCGGGAAACCTGGGAACCATGTTCCGTACGGCGGAGGCGGCCGGGGCGACGGGCATACTGATGAGCCGCGGGACCGCGGACGTGACGAATCCCAAGGCCGTGCGGGCGACGATGAGCTCCGTCTTCCGTATGCCGTTTTTCTACACCGGGGATCTCTCCGCAGCGCTCAGCGAGCTGCACCGGCAGGGCATTATGACCTGCGCGGCACAGATGTCCGGCGCGGCGTCCTATGATGTGCTTTCTTATAGGAAAGGAACGGCGTTTCTTATCGGCAACGAGGGGAGCGGCCTTCGCGAAGAAACGGCGGCCGCGGCGCGGCAGAGGCTGAGAATCCCCATGCAGGGAAAGATCGAATCGCTCAATGCAGCGATGGCGGCGGGCATATTGCTGTACGAGGCGGCGCGGCAGCGGCGGGGAGGCGAACGGCAGTGTTAAATCCGCCTGCACGGCAGCGGCGGGGAGGCGAATGGCAGCGTTAAATCTGCCTGCGCGGAATTTTTCCTGCGGTGCCGCAGGGAACGAAACAAGGGAGGAAATCATGGTAATCGGATTTATCGGACTGGGCAACATGGCAAGGGCGCTGATCGGGGGAATTCTGAAAGAAAAGGCCGTGGCGCCGGAGGACATCACGGGCTCGGCGGCGACCGCGGAGACCCGCCGGAGAATGGAGGCGGATTTCGGCATCCGGACCTCGGAGTCCAATGCGCAGATCGCCGCGGAGGCCGATATCCTGTTTCTGGCGGTCAAGCCGCAGTACCTCCCGGTCGTGCTGGAGGATATCCGGAATGCGGTGACCGAGCGAACGCTGATCGTCAGCGTGGCGGCGGGGAAGACGACGAAGTGGCTCTCGGAGGCCTTTCCCGGCCCGGTGAAGATCGTGCGGTGCATGCCCAATACGCCGGCTCTTGTGGGCGAGGGCTGCGCCGCGGTCTGCCGCAATGAAAATGTGACGGAGGAGGAGCTCGGGCTGGTTCTCCGCCTGATCGGGAGCTGCTGCGGGATGGCGGAGCTTGTACCGGAGCAGCTTATGGACACGGCAGGCGGCGTCAACGGTTCCTCGCCGGCCTTTGTATTCCTGTTTATTGAGGCTCTGGCGGACGCAGGGGTAAAGGGCGGGCTTCCCAGAGCGCAGAGCTACCGCTTCGCGGCGCAGACGGTCCTTGGTGCGGCCCGGCTCATGCTGGAATCCGGCAAGACGCCCGGCGAGCTGAAGGATATGGTCTGCTCCCCCGGGGGCACGACCATCGAGGGTGTCGAGACGCTGGAGAAGAATGCGTTCCGCGGGGCGGTTATGCAGGCCGTCGGCGCAGCCATCGAGAAATCGAAAAAGCTGTGAAAAAAGGAAACGAAATCGTAGATAAAGAAATAATATCCGCTATATATAAGGCGTTTAAGGAAACCGGAAACGAAAACGGCAGATTTTTCCATCGACCCCGAACGGCTTCTGGAGACGTGCGAGTCTGCCTGCTTTGAAAAAAGAGAAAAAATGACGGAGGAGAAGCGTCTGATCCGCTGAATCAGCGGACTTGAGAGGTTTTCCAAAGTAAACGGGGAAACGGGATTGTACAGGAAATTGTACAATCCTGTTTCTTTTTTTCGGAGGGAAAAGGGAGGGGAAAAGAGCATGAAATTTTATTGGTGTTCTCTGAAAACTGCATAAATGGGCTGTTTTCGGAAGATAAGAAAAAGGAGTTTCCATGGTGGGGGACATTCCCTGCGGTAAAATGGAGAAAACTTGACAAAAATATTACGTTAAAATACAATCTCTCCTCGACGAACGTAATAAGTCTGTAACAAAACGCAAAACAATATTAATAAATTTTGCGCAGATGTGTGAAATAGTTCATCCTGGAGGTTGATGATGCGATTGATGAGAGGAAGAGCAGGGCGAATTACGGCGGCGATCATGGCCGGGATTGTGTTCTTCAGCTCGGCCGGTGTCAATACCCTTGCCGCCGGTACGGAAATGACAATGATGACCGCGGATGCGGCGCAGGCGCTTGCGGGTGAGGCAGCAGGCCGTGCGGCGGCTGCGCAGATGGAAGCGGAGCTTGCGCAGAAAGAGGCGGAAAAGCTGGGGGCGGAGGCGCAGACGGCCGCAGAGACGGTGCAGGAGGCGCAGAGACTGTTCCTCAGCGATTCGATTGATACGGAAATGCTGGCGGCCGTGCAGAATGTAGCGCTGAATGTTGTGACGGATGCGGCGGCAGCCGCTGCGGATGCGGTGGAGAAGAGCGCGGCGGCGGATGCGGCGGCAGCCGCTGCGGAAGCAGCAGGCAGGGCCGCGGAGAAGAGGCTGAAAGAAGAGGCGGCGGCCAGCCGGAGACAGAAGATCATGGACAGCATCACAGAGGAGGATGTGCGGCTTCTCGGCGCGCTGATTTTCTATGAGGCCAACACGGAATCCTACGAGGGAAAGGTGGCGGTTGGCAATGTCGTCATCAACCGGATGCTCAGCACAAGGTTCCCGGACGCTATGCAGGCGGTGATCATGCAGTCCGGACAGTTTCTTCCGGCAAGGCTGTGTGCATCACTGGTTGCGCGGGGCGGCGTGCCGGAGAGCTGCATGGAGGCGGCGCGGGAAGCTGTGTCCGGCGCACGGCCGGTGGGAGACGCAGTTTTCTTCTGTCAGGCGCGCATCTCCGGCGGACAGGTCATCGGCGCGCATTGCTTTTACGGATTCTGATTGCGTCTCTGCCATTCGGTTACCGCTTTCTGAAGGGAAAATACTTCAGAAAGCGGCTTTTGAGGTTTATAAAAGATCATCCTATTCAGCTCGTGCATTCTGCCGTATCCTTGCCCTGTCAGATGGTTTCTGAGAAGGATAAGGTGTTTTTTATTTAAGGGGGTAGCTATGAAAAGTAAGGCAATGAAGAGAGTGCTGACGGCGGTGTTGACCGGCATACTTGCAGGCGGCATACTTGCAGGCTGCGGATCTTCCGCATCGGGGGACACCGCAGCAGCTTCCGGTTCCGGCTCTGCGGCGGCAAAGGATGCAGACGCCACGGCAGCAGACGGCGCGGTTGATCTTTCTTTCTATATCTGGAGTGATGAGGAAAATTATATTTCCAAGGTTGTCGATCAGTATAACTCTTCTCAGGATAAGATTCACGTAACGCTGACCTCAATTCCGAGTGACAGTTATGACGATAAGCTTAAGGTTCTTCTGGCCGGCCAGTCGGATGTTGACCTGGTTGATATCCGTGGTATGGCACAGGCAACCACCTATGCGGCAGGCGGTGCACTTCTGGATCTGACCGAAAGAATCGCGGGCAGCGGGCTGGATACCAGCAAGTATGGCGAGATGTGGGAAAACAGTACTTACAATGGAAAGTACTACATCATGCCGACCAGGACAACCTGCTGGGCGCTTTTATACAATGCAGATCTGATCAGGGAAGCAGGACTCGAGGAGCCTGGCCAGATGACATGGACGGAGTATAAGGAGTACGCAGACAAGCTCAGAGATTTCTATAACGGTAAGACGGCAGAGGATGGAACACCGATCAAGGCCGGCTATTGGGTACCGTGGATCTATGTATTCGATGCGGTACAGCATGGCTCCTACGCAAATGATGAGGACACGCAGTATCTGCAGGAGTCCATTGAGTTGTTGAAGAGTTTGTATTCCGACGGATCTCATTACAGCTACGAGGATGTTTCCTCCGGCACCTATGACTACATCTCTGAGTTCGAGAACGGGCATGTCGCTCTTCTTCCAAACGGTGAGTGGTGCGTTAACATGCTGATGCAGGCACAGGCAGAGGGTAAGACCGATGTCAACTGGGAGGTCGCTCCGATGCCGGTTCCGGAAGGCGTTGAGGACGGAACAAGCTGGGGCCAGTTCCAGTTCGCAGGCATTACCGCTTCCACGAAGCACCCCGATGAGGCATTCGATTTCCTGAAGTATCTTTGCGGCGAGCAGGGTGCAGAAGTTTACGCTTCCTCCGGTATGATTCATGCATACTCTACCGACAGTGCAGCGCAGGCTTTGAAAGACGCTTCCGGCAAGGAATCCGTACAGGTTCTCTTCGATGCGAAGAAGATTCAGGAGCAGCCGAATACCGAAGGTTATGATCAGTTCTTGAACGCGTTCAATGAGCAGGCTCAGCTGTATTTCCTGGGTGAGCAGGACATTGATGCCACGATGGCGGACTTCAAGGATCATGCGGATGCTCTTCGTGCAGAAAGCTCGAAGTAGGATTGGAGCGGAATCGGTTCGGTTATCATTGCTCCGAAAGTGAAAAGGACTGCATGAAATTCTCTGGCGAAGGACTTTTTCTCAGGTAATCGGAGAAAAAGTCCCTTTCTTTTCTGCGAAGGGCAGATTTTGGAAGAAATGTCGGATGGCATTTTTCTCAAACACTATAAATGCCGCGGGCGACAGGAAAGGTAAATATGAAAGACACTCCGAAAAAAGAAAGAACGAAGTCGAAAGGATTTACGAAAGCAAGACGCAGAGAAATTATTTCCGGATATCTTTTTGTTCTTCCGAACTTTGTAGGTTTTTTTATTTTCATGATGATTCCGATCGTGATGGGATTTGCCATTTCCCTTACTAACTATGACGGTTTCACCAAGATGGATTTTGTCGGATTTAAAAATTACATCGATATGTTCAAGGATGACTATTTCATTGTATCAGTGAAGAACAATTTCCTCTACACGCTGATAACTGTTCCGGTCACGCTGATACTCTCCACGCTTCTTGCGGTGGCGTTGAACACAGGGATCAAAGGCTCCAGCCTGTTTAAGACCATGTATTTCTTCCCGTACATTACTTCCATGGTTGCCGTTGGCATCATCTGGACGCTTCTGTTCAACCCGACCGTAGGGCCGATCAACAACGTTCTTCGCGCCGCCGGAACCGCCAACCCTCCGAAGTGGCTGCTTTCTACGAAATTCGCACTTTGGGCGGTCATGATCGTAGCTGTTTGGAAAGGCGTCGGGTATTACATGGTCATGATTCTTGCAGGACTTCAGGGCATTCCGAAGCAGCTCTATGAAGCCGCAGAGGTTGACGGCGCCGGCCCGGTCCGAAAGTTCTTCAGCATTACGCTCCCGCTCCTGTCGCCCACGACGTTCATGGTTACCATTCTTTCTGTTATTTCTTCTTTCCAGGTTTTCGATCTGATTCAAATCATGACGGAGGGCGGCCCGGGACGGGCAACCAACGTACTGGTATACCGGATCTATCAGGAGGGTTTTCAGTATATGCACTACGGATATGCATCTGCAATGGCTTATTTCCTGTTTGCCGTCATTCTTGTTATTACGCTGATTCAGTTCAGAGGACAGAAAAAGTGGGTTACATACATGTGATAACAATGGGAACAGCAGAGCGGACGCTGAACGGCTGTTTCATATTGAGGATTTGCGAAGCAAACCAGGATACTGTCTGAATAATCATTATGCCGCTTAATCTATAGAAGAAGGTAGAGAGAAAATTATGGCAAAAGAAGCTGTAATCAAGAAAAAAGACTATCATCCGGTGCGGAGTGCGATTCTGTCCATTGTTCTTCTGATCTTTGGTATTACGATGATCATTCCGTTTGTCTGGATGCTGTCATCCTCGTTTAAGTATAACAATGAAATTTTTCTGTATCCGATCCGGTGGATTCCGCAGCCGATCCGCTTCTCCAATTATGTGGAGGTCTGGACGGAGATTCCGTTCCTCCGGTACTATTTGAACACACTGGTTTACTCGCTGATCGTTACGCTGGGGCAGCTGTTTACCTGTTCCCTGGCGGCGTACTCTTTCGCGAAGCTGAATTATCCTGGACGAGATAAGCTGTTTCTCGCTTACCTTGCAACGATGATGGTCCCTTGGCATGCCATTATGATTCCGCAGTTCATCGTCAACAAGACGCTGAGACTGTACAACAGCCCATGGTCCCTGATCTGCATGAATCTGTTCAGCGCATTTGGCGTGTTTCTTCTTCGCCAGTTTATGCTGGGAATTCCGGATGAGCTCTGCGAGGCCGCGAGAATGGACGGCTGCAGCGAATTCTCGAATTATCGGAGGATTATCCTTCCTTTGTGCAAGCCCGGACTTGCAACACTGACGGTATTCACTTTCAACTTCATGTGGAATGATTACATGGCGCCCATGATCTACCTGGACGATGACAAGATCAAGACGATCCAGCTGGGGCTCGCGGCATTCCGCACCCTGTACAAGACGGAATATGGCCTGATCATGGCAGGAACAGTCTGCTCTCTGATTCCGATGATCATGCTGTACGTGTGCGCACAGAAGTATCTGATCGAGGGCATTGCTTTCTCGGGTCTGAAAGGCTGAGAAAGACGTATAAACTTTTAGGGAGCGGCGAAGATCGCGGAACGTTCCGTTTCGAAATGCTCCATTGCTTCATCCAGCGTCTGCTCCCCGGCAAAATAGCTCTTGGCTTCGCGATTAAAGATCTCGATGGTTTCCTGATAACCGGGGATGGGAAGCTGTTCCTGCATCTTTTTGGATTCGAAGAAATAGTGTGCGGAATCGTGACCGGCAGCTTTTTGATAGGAGACAGCGATCTGATCATCTGAGTAGGCGGGGATGATGGCGTGATTAGCATAAATTTCTGCCCCGGGCCTGCCGCACAGGAAAAGAAGAAAATCAAAGGCCTCTACCGGATGCTTCGTCGAGGAGCAGATACTCATATACTGGTACTGGCCCCAGGTGGAGCCATTCTCCTGACCGGGGCTGACGGGCATCGGTGCAATGTCCCAGTCCGGAATGGATTTGCCGGCGGCCTCGTCCTGAAGGAGGAGATTCACCATCCATTCTCCATTCGGCACCATGGCAACCCGCCCGTCTTCAAAGGTATTGTAGACATTCTCCGGCGGGTTTTCGACATCCTCCATCTCGTAGTAGCTGATGTGTGAGGTGGCGTAAAGGGAATTCAGCAGCTGAAGAGACTGGCGGAGAGGCGAGGTGTCATCGTCGGTCAGATAGCTGCCGCCCTGCAGGGCGATGCAATTGGGAATCCAGGGAAGAAAATATCCGCCATAGATATTGTTCTTTGAATCGGTCAGCTTCTGTGCAAGGTCGGTATACTCGGCCCAGGTCATCTGGCCGGGGTAAGGAAGATTTGCCTGATCAAAAAGTTCCTTGTTATAGAAAAGAGCCCAGCAGGTCGTGCGGGTTGGAATGGCGTAATAACGGTCCTGGTAGGTGATGTCGTTGAACATGTTGCCGTACGCCGTCGTGTCAATCGTATTGCGTGCAATGCTGTCGCGGATATAATCAGTGAGATCGAGAATCAGATCCTTATTGGCCAGCTGTACCGTCTTGGCAATTCCCTTGATACCGACAAGATCGTAAACAGCGGAATCTATCAGGACATCATCGACATGCTGATCGTAATCGTCATTAGACAGCGGAAGCACGCGGACCGCGACATCTTTGGAAATAGCGTTGTAGGCATCCGCTGCGGCTGTGACATAGGTCAGTTCATCGGCCCACACGCAGACGTTGAGAGTAATCGGCTCCTCTGAGAGAGCAGAAGAAAGCTGTATTTCCGGTGCAGGAGAACAGCCGCCAAGAAGAGCGGCTGCGGCCAGAGAAACGCCCAAGATCGGGGTCAGAAAGGGATGGATTCGTATTCCGGAGCAGGAAACGAGGGGGCATGCAACCAAATGGCGCTTCATGCGAAATAACCTCCATGGCAGCAGAATGGTACAATAACAAGTAACGGCATGCATATTTTATTCGGGAATTCTTTCAGATAGAGGGCAGGGATAAAATATGCGGGAGGACAGCAGTTACAGTATAGCATACCTGACGGGAAGCCGATGGGATATAGGAAGGATGGGGCCGCTGACGCAGAACATACCCGGCCGGAAGAGAGCAGTGGGGGGACAGATGTTTTATTTTATCCTGATCATTCTGGTCCTTGTCCTTTTCTTTATGACGAGAAAAGACAAGAAAGCATCCGATAAATATCTGTCCCGGGCACTTGCGGCCTTTACGATGGCAATCATTGCTCTGGTGGCCTATATTGCCCGGGATGCCTATTACTATAATGTCGTGAACAATTATTTTTCCCTGCCGCAGGGGATCTGGAAGGCTCTGATGTTTGCTGCAGTGCCGCGTGGCTGGCTGATCCGTTGGCTGAATGCATCGGCTCTCCTGGTCATTTACCTTTTCGTCCAGTTCTCGCTGACATTTCTGTCGGATGCGGCGGTTTGGAATAACCGGAGATTTCGGCGTCAGCTGGTGCTCTTTCTGGGAATTCAGTGTCTGTTCTATGATCCGCAGGTCCAGGAGACGCTGTATCTTCTCCTGTATCCGAAAGTACTGGATGCTCCGATGTTCGGAGAGACAGGAAAGATCATCCATATGGTGACCTGCATTCTGAACTGCGGACTGATTATTGACGCGGTGAGAAGAGTGTTCTGGATCAATTGTAAGGTGGCACCGGCGTATTTCTTCCGGTACTATGCGTGGGGAGAGAGCCTCTGCTTTGCCTGTATTGCGATTGCGTATCTATTCATCTTCTGGTTCGCGCCGATGAGCTTCGTCAAGGTGTCGAGGCTGGCAGGCTTTGTCTCCTACCGGTCTGTGCCTCTCTCCGGGAGCAATCTGGTTTACCGGTTCTATCCGTATTATCTGGTGCTGGCGACCTTTGTCATCATATATTTTTTGGGGCACTCCATTGTAAATCGCAGGAAGCTGGAGAGAAACGAACTGAACATCCGGCGTCAGATTGATGCGGCGGATACCACCTCCAAGACGTTTTGCCATTATATGAAGAATGAGCTTCTTGCAATTCAGGCGGAAGTGGAAATGTTGAACGTCGGAGAGGCGGAGGAAGAGGACAAGAAAGAAATTCTGGAGCGCTGCGACAACCTGTATCGGCGGCTGGATGAAATCCACCACAGCACGAAGATGTCGGAACTTATCTTGAAAAGGACGGATATCTGCTGTCTTATGGATGAAATTCTGGAGCATATGGCACCGGACTTCAAGGACTGCGAGATCCGGACAGAATATGGAAAGAAAATTCCAGCGGTTATGGTCGATAGCGCTTATTTTGATCAGGCGGTGCACAACATCCTGATGAATGCACGGGAGGCGATGGAGAAGTGCCCGGACAGGAACAGTATTCTGAACGTTCGGATTTATTCTATCGACAACTGGGTACAGATTTCGATCACGGACAACGGAGCGGGCATTTCGGCAGTCAATATGAATAAAATCTTTACACCGTTCTATTCTTCGGCTCCGATTAAGAAGCACTGGGGAATTGGCCTGGGACTGACGTACAAGATTATTACGACGCACGGCGGAAGAATTGAAGTGGAAAGCACAGAGCACGAAGAAACCACATTTCGGATTGTTCTGCCGTCTATTTTGCAAAACGCGGGCACTGCGGAGGAGGGAGAGATATAGAGCACAAATGGACAGGAAGATTAGAGTTTTGATTGCAGAGGATATGGAACCGATCCGGAGAAAGTATGTGAAAATCATCAACGCTTCGGAAAATCTGAAGGTGGTCTCGGTCGTCGGATCCGGCGAGGAAGCCGTGGAACAAGCCAGGGAAACGAAGCCGGATGTCATCCTGATGGACATTGAAATGGAGACGCCGGATGCCGGGATCCGAGCGACGCAAAGCATTCTGCAGGAGAATCCGGAAGTGCGGATCATTATCCTGACGGTGTATGAAGAGGACGAGCTTATCTTTACAGCGTTCCAGTTGGGGGTATGCGACTATATCTTAAAGAACGCGAGCCAGGAGGAAATTATCAGGAGCATTCACAATGTCTATGAGAACAACTGTCCGCTGAGGCCGGAGATTGCATCGCGGATTCTCGGGGAATTCAAGAGAGTGCGCTCTTATGAGACCAGTTTTCTGTACGCTGTGAATCTTGTTTCTTCGCTGACGACCACGGAGCTGGAAATTCTGGGGCTTCTTCTGGAAGGCAAGTCCAGAAGAGAGATATGTGAGCTGCGTCAGGTGGAAATGTCCACGGTGAAAACGCAGATTCACAACATTCTGCGGAAGTTTGATAAGATCTCCATAGGCGAGGTCATTGACATGATCAGCAAGATGAATCTGAATGATTTCATCTTTAAGAAAGTGAAACTGTAATTTTTTCTGAACGGGGAGACGGTATGGATTCGCCGCCGGTCATTTCGGAAAAACAGACGGCGGAAAGCCGGGAAGGGAGAAGACCGCTCATTGCGGAAAGACGGGCCGGGAGGAAAATGGGAAGTTTTATTGAAATACGGGGGAAGGAATTTGTATGTGACGGGAAGCCGGTGCTGTTCAAGGGTCTCGGTATCAGTTCCTGGCTGAATATCGAACATTTCATGGTAGGAATGCCTTGCACGGATTCCCAGATGCGGGACAGCTTTAGAGCGGTCTTTGGTGCGGAGACGGCGCAGAAGTTTTTTGAAAAATTTGTTCTGGAGTTTGTGACGGAGGAGGACTTTGCCTATCTGAAAGATATGGGAATCAATCTTCTTCGGGTGCCGTTTAACTATCGTCTGTTTCTGGAGGATGAAAACCCGGATGCATTTCGAGAAGAGGGGTTCCGATATCTGGATCGGCTTCTTGCTTTCGGCAGAAAGTATCAAATTTATATTCTGCCGGATCTTCACGCCGTGCCGGGAGGACAGAATCCGGACTGGCACAGCGACAACAGCACCGGTCACACGCAGTTCTGGCATTATGGGGTCTTCCGGAGGCAGATGGCAGAGCTCTGGGGAAGAATTGCGGAGCGGTATTGCGAAGAACCGTATCTTCTCGGCTATGATCTTTTGAATGAACCCTGTGTGTTTTCGGATCGGTCAACGGATACGGGAACCTCTTTGATTCAGGATTTTTACGAGGAAACGACAAGGGAGATCCGGCGGTATGACGGGAATCACATTCTGTTCCTGGAGGGTGACCATTTTGCCATGGAATTCGACTGCATCCGTGAAGTGAAGGATGCAAAGACGGCATTGATGTTTCATTATTATCCGACGGTTTGGGAACCGGCATTGTATCAGAAAGATTATGATCCGGCGAAGCGGAGAGAAGTGTTCGAGGATGTTTTCACTTCGCTTTTGAACATCCGGGAACGGTTTGACCGCCCGGTTCTGTGCGGAGAAGCCGGGTATGAGACGGACTGGAAAAATCCGGAATTTACGGTGACGCTCCTTCAGGAGACGGTAAGGCTTTGCCGTAAATATCAGGTTTCCTTTACGCTCTGGAGCTACAAGGATGCGCGGTTCATGGGACTGGTTTATCCGAAAGAGGAGTCTCTTTGGATGAAGCTTGCCGGGGAGTTCGGCAAAACGTGGGATCACGATGAAGATGCCGCGCGGGGAGAAAAAGCCGTGAATGAATTCTGCGGCATGTATTTTCCGGATGCCTCGAAGGAGGAGCGCTACATACTCTCTTTTCGCCAGCGCGCGATCCTGTACTTTCTCCAGAAGAAGCACCTTCTGGAGAAGGTTCTGCGGAAGCACAATGCGGAGGAAATGCTTCGTCTCCCGGAATCATTCCGGTTTGAAAACTGCGAACGCTTCGAGGGGTATGAAATGTTGCTTCGAAAATTTCACTTTCAACAGGGAGGGAGTTATGATCGGCAATTCTAAAGTGACAAAGATACTGTACGGCGGGGATTACAATCCGGAGCAGTGGCCGGAAGAAACTCGTGAGCAGGACATGAAATATCTGAAAGAGGCCGGTATTGACGTTGTGACACTCAACGTTTTCAACTGGGCAATGATTCAGCCCTCGGAGGAGATTTATGATTTCCTGGAGCTGGATGAGACCGTGAAGTGTGTCACGGACAACGGAATGAGCATCTGTATGGCAACCTCAACCGGTGCGCATCCCGCATGGATGGCCAGGCGCTATCCGGAAATCCTGCGCACAGAATTTAACGGTATGAAGAGAAAATTCGGCGGACGTCATAACTCCTGCCCGAACAGCTGCGCTTTCCGGCATTTCTCGGCAGAGCTTTCCTCCCGCCTTGCAGAGCATTACAGGGGTCAGAAGAATATTGTGGCCTGGCATGTCAGCAATGAGTACGGAGGAGCCTGCTACTGTGAGAATTGCGAGAACGCATTCCGCGTGTGGCTTCGGAAAAAGTACGGCTCCCTGGAGGCCGTGAACAAGGCATGGAATACACATTTCTGGGGACATACGTTCTATGAATGGGAGGAGATTGTGGCTCCGAACCTTCTGAGCGAGCACTTCGAGGAGAGAAGAAGCATGTTTCCCGGGATTACGCTGGATTACAAACGATTTATGTCCGACAGCATGCTGGAAAACTTCCGGGCGGAATACAACGCGATCAGGAAGTGGATCCCCGACGCGCAGATCACCACCAATCTGATGGGGCTGTACCCGGGACTGGACTACCAGAAGTGGGGAAAATATATGGACTTTGTCGCATGGGACAACTATCCGGAGGCGGCAGAGGGCCCGGCGGACATCGCGTTTAAGCACGATTTGATGAGAGGCGTGAAGCGTGATCTTCCGTTCTGCCTGATGGAGCAGACGCCGAGCGTGTCCAACTGGCTGCCCAGCGCAACCTTGAAACGTCCCGGTGAGATGCGGCTCATCAGCTATCAGGCAGTGGCGCACGGCGCAGATACGGTGATGTTCTTTCAGATGCGGCAGAGTATGGCCTCCTGCGAGAAGTTCCACGGAGCAGTGATTCAGCACGTTGGCAGCGACCAGAGTCGGGTGTTTCGGGAGTGTATGCAGCTGGGCGCGGAGCTGCGGGAGCTTGGAGACGCAACTCTTGGCAGCATGGCGAAGCCAAAAACGGCGATTCTGTATGACTGGAACAATCGTTGGGCGATCGAGGGTTCGTCAGGCCTCTCCCTTGATATCGAGTATCCGGAAGAGGTGCTGCAGTATTACCGGCCCCTGTTTGCTGCAAATATTGATGTGGATGTCATTGAAATGCAGGAGGATCTGGGCCGCTATCAGCTGGTGATCGCACCGGAGCTGTATATGGTGAAGCCGGGAGTGAAAGAGTCTCTGGAGAAATTCGTGCAGGACGGAGGTACGCTGGTTCTGTCTTTGTACTGCGGCATTGCCAATGAAAACGATCAGGTGGTATGCGGCGGCTATCCGGGGGAGCTGCGCGGCCTGGCGGGGATCTGGACGGAAGAGTTTGATGCACTGAAAGAGAAAGAAAACCGCTTTGTCTGGAACGGAACGGAGTATCCGGGCCGCTATGTCTTTGCAATTTCGCACTGCGAGCAGGCAGAGGGACTCGCAGAGTATCAGAGCGACTTTTACGCGGGGACACCGGTTCTGACCCGCAATGCTTACGGGAAAGGGCAGGTCTACTATATCGGAACCAGATCCAATGCGGCGTTCTACCATGACTTCATGAAAGTGATCTGCGAAGAAGCCGGAATCGAATCCTGCGCGCGGGAGCTGACGAAAGAAGCTCCGGAGAGGATGGAAATCACCAGACGCAGCAGCGAAAAGGGTGACTTCTGGTTCTGCCTGAACCATAAAGAGGAAAAAAAGCAGCTCCTTTTGAAGGTTTCCGTGACGGACATAGTGGCAAGAAAAACCTATGCTGCGGGAGAAACCATTTCATTTGCACCGTATGACGTGAAGATTCTCAGAAAGCAAGAGGCTGTAAAATAAGTCCCTTCTACTCGATTTCCCAGAGGGAAGGGAGGAAAAAGAGCATGAAATTCTATTGGTATTCTATGAAAACCGCATAAATGGACCATTTTTGTGCAGATGTGTGAAATGTTTCAGCGTGGGGGTGGTGATGAGATTGATGAGAGGAAGATCAGGGCGGATTACGGCGGCAGTAATAGCCCGGATTGTGTTATTCAGCTCGGCCGGTGTCAATGCCCTTGCCACCAGTACGGTTGGAAAGAATGGATCGCCCTGATCGAGCCCTGCTATCCCTCCGGAAAGCGCGGGCGCCCCACGAGGGGAATCGAGAGCATGCTCCGCATGTATCTCATGCAGAACTGGTTCAATCTTTCCGATGCAGCAATGGAAGATACGATCTATGACAGCTGCGCCATGAGATCTTTCATGCACCCTGATTTTTATAAGGAACAGATACCGGATGCCACCACCCTCCTGAAGTCCCGTCATCTTGAAAAAGCGGGACGGATCCTGCATGGAGGAACAATCGTGGATACAGCCATTATCAACGCCCCCGAGTTCAACAAAGAACAAGGAAGGCAAACGCGATCCCGAAATGCATCAGACAAAAGGGGGTAACCAGTGGTATTACGGGATGAAGATCCATTCCGGAGCCGACGCCGGAAGCGGTTATGTCCATACGATCACAGCAACAGCAGCCAATGTCCGTCCCGTCGGTAAAGCGATCATTTCTCAGAGATTTCAGGTCTCTGACAGGAAAATGAATACCGAATCACTTTAAAAAACGTGGTTCAGCGTTTTCTTAACGATTTTTCAGCATTCGCCAGAGTGTGGTACGGCTGATGCCCAGACGCTTTGCCGCAGCTTCCCGGCTCATGTTTTCCTGTCGGAGGACATAATTGAGGACATCTTTTTCGATCTGAACCAAGGGCTGATGGAGGTCTACCGGGGCTGCCGCGTCGGGCAGAGGCAGGGAACCTGCTGCGTGCGCTTTTTCCTGACCGAGGATGTATTTTACATCTGCTTCAGAAATATAATACCCGTCTGTAATCGATGTGAGTTCTTTCATGATTCTGTGAAACTGATTCAGATTATCCGGCCATGTGTACTGCTGCAGAAGCTGTATGGCCGGAGCCTGAAAGCCTATGATCTGCTTTCCGAGCGCATCATTAAGCTGATTCAGATAGATGGTTGCAATGCCCGGGATGTCTTCGGTGCGTTCCCGGAGAGGCTTCAAAGCCAGCAGAAGACATGAAAACTGATTCATCAGTTTTTCTCTGATCATATCTGACCGCTCTCCCGGGAGAAGAACAGAAAAAATAATCCGGTCTCTCGTCAATAAAGCCGTATCTTTTATGAACGCATACAGTTCGGACAGCTGAGAATCGCTTAATTCCTGCATATCCTTGAAATTGATGGTGATGTTGTTCTCTCCCAGAGGGGAGGAATCGTCGTTCATCAGAGAATTCCATTTCGCATCCGTCATCAATCTGCAGTTAATGACATAATAGGGATGTATATGAGAGGCGCTGCCCGCATAGATGAGGTCAGCGGCTTTTGCTTTTCCGGTTCCGGACTCTCCGGTAATAACGATTGGATAAGAGGTAGAGGCATATTTTCCGATCAGAGTATAGAGCTCTCCGACGAGATTTGCGCTGTTATTTCCCGCCATGCTTTCCGCCTGCGAAATATCCTGAATATTGTTATATACCGCGATCGTGCGATCCTCTTCTCCGTATAGATTTCTCTTCTCTGCTATTTTCAGGAAAGAATACTTTTGGTTATCAATCCAAAAGAATTTAACGCGAATTTCAAAAGGGATCCCTCCGATTTTTCTGACGATTCCAAGACTCTCCTCGCTGTCGGAGTTTTTGAAATGCGTGTGGTACAGCTCTTTTACCCGCGATTCAATCGACATTTTTTTTATGGAGGAAAATATCACATTTCCGGCGGTATCAAATATCATGTGTGAGCATTCGTCCGCCATGATTGCGGATTTGAAAATTTCCATCTGTCTGTAAACGACGGAATTGGCATGTACTGTGTGAACGGCTTCCGCAATGGCCTGATGAATGCTTTCCAGCCCGGATGGTATGAAAATAGAGTTCAGGCCGATGGATTGTGCCGTTATCTGACCGATCTGATCGCATACGACCAGCGAGAAGCCCTCCTCTCTGATGTTCTGCAAAACAGGAAGAACATCGGATTCATCCTGAAAGGTCTCGATTTTTGTATCTATTTGCAGAAGATCGCAGAGAACCTGCGCGCTGCTTGTGATTCCGCGGAAGCCGGCTATGGCGAACTTTCCGCCATAGTTTTGCGCCATTTTGATGCAGCGAAGTATGTCATAGACGGAGAGTGGAATCTCGATGACAATATTATTCAGCTCCTTTTTTAACAGCTCTGCGGTTCCGCCTCTGGAAATTACCACGTCATAGGTATTTTGCCGCAGCAAAGTGCGGGCAATATCCAGTCCGTCATGAAGATTTCCCTGCTGAATGGTAAGGTCTATATCGTCTCTCGACTGCTTGATCTGGTTGAGCATTTCTGTCATTCCGGAATAGGGAGCAATGGCCAGCACTCTCACTTTTTTCATATTTCCGTTTCACCCCTGTCATATGTATTGATCTTAATTATAGAGAGTAAATCGCTTGGTTTCAATAGGAATGTTTCAAATTTGAACATAAAGATGCGATGCAATCGTTTGAAACAGAGGAAAGCTCTGCTAAAATGGATTTCATAATGAAACGAAAGAGCGGATCGGAAAGATGCTGTTTCAAAATACTGTTTCAAAACGGGGAGAATATGATTGATTTATTGGTTATTGCGGATGATTTTACCGGTGCGCTGGATACAGGAGTACAGTTTGCTTCTGCCGGAATCCGGACAATTGTAAAAATAAACGATCAGATCGTTCCGGAGGATTTTCAGGGCGGCGAGCGCATTCTGGTTGTGAATACCAGAAGCCGGCATATGTGTCCGGCGGATGCGTATCATATTGTTTACCGGCTGACGCGCTGTGCAGTGAAACATCATGTGCCCCGCATATACAAAAAAACAGATTCCGGGCTTCGCGGAAATATAGGCGCTGAGCTGTCTGCGCTTCTGGAAGCGTCGGGCAAAGGCTACCTGCCTTTTATTCCGGCCTTTCCCAAGGCAAACCGTATCACGCGGAACGGAATTCAGTATATAGACGGGTGTCCGGTGGCGGAATCCGTTTTCGGACGGGATCCTTTTGATCCGGTTACGGTTTCGTACATACCGGAGATTATCCGTCTGCAGAGTGATGTTCCGGTGCATCTCTTCTGCTCCGGCAGTGAGCCGGAACGGGAAGTTCCGGCAGGAATCGGTGTATATGATTCTCAAAGCGAGGCGGAAGAGCTGGAAATCGCCAAGGGGCTGTACGAGGCAGGGAAGCTTGAAATTATGGCCGGATGTGCGGGATTTGCCGCTGTTCTGCCGGAGCTGCTGCAAATGAAAGCGCAGGCGGTGAGAGCTGCCGCATATGAGAGCAGAATTCTTGTGATCAACAGCAGCCTTAACCCTGTTACGGAGGCGCAGCTCCGGGCTGCGGAACAGAATGGCTTTTGTCGTATTTCTCTCACGGCAGAGGAAAAAATCGAGTCTGATTACTGGGAAACGGAGGCTGGAAAATCAAAGCTGGAGGAGATGCTTGACGAGTATCGAAAGCATTCGAGATGTATCGTGGATGGAAGTTCTTCCGCGGATAAAGCCGCTACGGATCAGTATGCGTCAGAAAAGGGACTGTCTGCCCATGAGGTGCAGAAGCGGATCCCGGCCTCTCTTGGAAAAGTGGTGAGGGTTCTGATGGGAGAGCGGGAGGCTGCGCTTATGGTTATCGGAGGAGATACTCTTCTGGGAATTCTGGAGCAGCTGAGCGTGGAATCACTCACTCCCGTAGAGGAAATATTTCCGGGGACTGTTCTTTCTGTTTTTGCATGGGAAGGGAGACGGCTCCAGATGATTTCAAAGTCGGGAGGATTGGGACATGAAACGATACTGGCAGAGCTTGCAGACTGGCTGCTGCAGCGGGAGGAGGTAAATGTTGCTGACAAAATATGAATTGCAGATGCCGGGCATGGTATTTGCCGGTGAAAATGCCCTTGACAGAATTCCGGAGGTACTGAAAGGCGCAAAAAGAACAGCTGTCTATGCAGATAAGGGAATTGTATCGGCAGGGCTTCTGGAGCCTGTTTCGATGAGGCTTGAGAAAGCGGGCAGAGACTACCGTATTTTCGATAACCTTGCAACGGAGCCGTCTTATCGGCAGGTACAGGAAAGTGTCGGGGAATTTCGTGCCTCGGGCTGTGACTTTATTATTGCGGTCGGCGGGGGAAGCGTGATGGACGCGGCGAAGCTGACCTCGATACTGGCTACGGATGAGTACGATGTAAAAGATCTTCTGAATAATCCGGGGATAGGATATAAGCAGATTGCAACGCTTATGGTACCGACGACGGCCGGAACGGGCGCGGAAGCAACGCCGAATGCCATCGTTGCGGTTCCGGAAAAGGAGATCAAGGTCGGGATTGTAAATCGACAGATGATGCCGGATTATGTTGTTCTTGACGGCGAGATGGTTCGCAGGCTGCCGAGAAACATTGCGGCGGCGACCGGGATAGACGCCCTCTGTCATGCGATCGAATGCTGGACGGGCAACAAGTCCAATCCGTTCAGCGATGTGTTTGCCATACAGGCCTTGGATATGATTCTGAGCAGCATAGAAAAGGCCTGTGACGATCAGGAAGCAATCCATGAAAAGAGAATGATGCAGATCGCCAGCTTTTATGCGGGCGTGGCGATTGCAGCGTCCGGAACTACGGCAGTGCACGCTTTGAGTTATCCTCTGGGCGGAAAATACCATATTGCGCACGGGATTTCCAATGCGATTATGCTGATGCCGGTTATGCGGTTCAACGAAGAGGCCTGTCGGGAAAGGCTTGTACAGGCCTATGACCGCTGTGTGCATGCGGAGAGGGAATGCACAGCCGACGCGGAAAAGAGCAGATATATGATCGATTGGATGGAGCGGATCGTAAAGCATCTTGACATCCCGTCGGATCTGTCGGGCTTCGGCGTCAGCAGAAATGATCTGGACGGGCTTGTAAAGGGCGCGATGGAACAGCAGAGGCTTCTTGTCAACAATATGCGCCGGGTGACGCCCGAGGACGCCCGAAGCATCTATCTTTCCGTACTGTGAAAGAAGAGGGGGATATATGAAGAATTTGGATATTCACGGAATTATTCCGCCGGTTCTCACGCCGATGTATGAGGATGAAAGCGTTAATTACGAGGAACTGAGGAAAGAGATCGACCGGCTGATTGAGGGTGGAGTTCACGGTATTTTCTGTTTCGGGACAAATGGAGAGGGCTATATTCTCAGTGAAGATGAAAAATATGAGATTCTGCGTGTCGCCATCGACGAGGTAAGAGGCAGAGTACCGGTCTATGCGGGAACGGGCTGTATTTCGACCGGCGATACGATACGTGTCAGCAGGAAAGCGCAGGAGATCGGAGCGGATGCTCTGTCGATTATTACGCCCGGCTTCGCCGCGGCATCCCAGAAAGAGCTGTACGATCATTATGCTGCGGTCGCCGGTCAGGTCGATATTCCCATTGTTCTGTATAACATCCCGGCAAGAACCGGAAACAGGCTTCTTCCGGAGACGGTTTACCGGCTGGCAAGAGATATGGATGTCATTATGGGTGTCAAGGATTCCAGCGGAGACTGGGACAATCTGAGCGCCTATCTCTCTCTTGCCGGAGAGCTGGATAAAGATTTCCGCGTTTTGTCGGGCAATGACGCTCTTATTCTGAAAGCGCTCCAGGCCGGCGGCTCCGGAGGGATCGCCGGATGTGCAAACGTGTATCCCGAAACGCTTTCATCCATTTACGATCTGTTTGAAGCGGGAGATATGGACGGAGCGCAGAAAGCGCAGGATTCTATCCTGTCGTTCCGGGCGGTGTTTCGATACGGAAATCCGAATACCGTGGTAAAGAAAGCGGTCAGGATGCTCGGCCGCAATGTGGGAGAGTGCAGGCGCCCGTTTAACTATCTGAGCGAAGAGGGTACGGAAGCTCTCCGGGCCGTTCTGGATGAAAACCGGAAGAACGGAATGAGGTAACGGAAAGGGACAGTGATGGAAAAACCAATTATTGGAATTTCAATGGGAGATCCTTTTGGCAACGGACCGGAAATTACGGTTAAGCTGCTTGCGGGCAGGGAGATATGGGAAAAATGCCGGCCGATTGTTGTCGGAGACAGGAGCTGTCTCGTGTATGCGGCGGCGGTCGCGAAAAAAGTGTACGGAGCGGAGGTAAAGATTCATGCTGTCGGCTCTGTTTCGGAAGCTTTTTTTCAGCCGGGCATCATTGATGTCATTGATCTTGCACTCGTTCCTGAGGATGAAATTCCTGATCTCTGCGGGGGCGAGGGGCCCGGGGCGTTTGGCAGAGGGCCCTGCGCGCTTGGCGGAGAAGCGGCATTTCAATATGTTGTAAAGCTCATCCGGCTGGCCATGGATCGCGAGATTGACGGAACGGTTACCAATGCAATCAGTAAAGAGGCGATTAATATGGCGGGGCACCATTATTCCGGACATACGGAAATATATGCGGAATACACGGGAACCTCAAAATATGCCATGATGCTTGCGCACGGGGATTTTCGCGTTATCCATGTGTCGACGCATGTTTCTCTTCGCGAGGCATGCAGCCGGGTCAGGAAAGACAGAGTGCTTGAGGTGATTGAAATTGCGGATCGCGCCTGCAGAGACATCGGAATCGCGGAGCCGCGTGTCGCGGTCGCCGGCCTTAATCCGCACTGCGGCGAGGGCGGGCTTTTCGGCAGAGAAGAAATTGAGGAAATAACACCCGCCATTGAGGCGGCCGTGAAAGAGGGGATCAATGCCATCGGGCCGCTGCCTCCGGACAGCGTTTTTTCGCAGGCGATCGGGGGCTGGTATGACATCGTTGTCTGCATGTATCACGATCAGGGACATATTCCCGTCAAGACGGTCGGCTTTGTCTATGACAGAACAAAGAAAAACTGGAAAGCTGTGGAGGGGATCAATGTTACCCTTGGCCTCCCTGTAATTCGGGTCAGCGTGGATCATGGGACGGGATATGCGCTTGCCGGAACGGGAACGAGCAACGAGAGGAGTCTTGCCAATGCGGTTGATTATGCCGCAAAGCTGGCGGAAAACAGAAATAAAATGTTACATGAATGAAAAACAGCATAAGCATAAAAAATAAAAGCAATAGATTGTTTCAAATTGAAACTAAAAATACACAAAAACAGGGACTTAAAAATTGTAAATTGAAACAAAACTGTTAGAATGAAAAGCATCAATGGATAAGGTGTGTATTAAATTGAACAAATGCACAGTGCTGTAATCAGCAGAAAAGGGAGGTATGTATGAAATACAGGAAAAGTATCAGTCTGATACTTACGGCAGCAATGCTCGGTGTCCTGACGGCGGGGTGCGGCTCGGCGCCCGGGGCGGCAGCTTCGGGTGCGGAAGCAGAAACCGAAGCGGCGCCGGCAGACGGGCAGGCAGAGTCGGGAGCTGCTTCTGATTCCGGCTATACGGTTCAGGGATCAAAGACGTATAACATGTTCATGCGCAGCACCTATGTCACGTGGATCAAGGATCAGAAGTGGTATGACGAAGCGGAGAAGCGTCTGGGGGTCAGCGTCAATTATATTGAAGGACCGGATGAGTTCGACGATGTATATGCGGAAATCGATCAGAGGGTTACAAGCCATACGCTGGAAGATGCCAGCATGTGCGAGCTTTCCCAGGCCAAGGTCTACGGCGAACAGGGGGCGTTTGTCGATCTGACGCCTTATATTGCAAAATATGCGCCGGATTATCAAAAGTATATTGACGAGAATCCTGATTACAAAGCTTATATCACAGCCGGGGACGGCGGCATCTACGGACTGGTAAAGGAAACTCCGGAGCTGGTCGATGTCATCGGCTATCGCGCCGATCAGTTTGAAAAGGCAGGAGTGGACGCGTCTCAAATCAAGACGATTGACGATTTTACTGCGACACTTGAAACGCTGAAAGATTACTATGGGAAAGATAATCCGAGCTATTATCCTCTGACCGGACGCGATTCGGCACTTCGCTTTGCGGCATGGTTCGGGGCATCCTCCTATGTGGATGCGGACGGAGCGCACGGCGTTTATTACACGCATGAGAAAGACGGGAATTTTGATATCAAATCGGAAAATGCCTATACCATGGTTGAGACGATGAAGAAATGGTATGACGAGGGACTGATCAATCCTCAGTGGATTGCGGGAACTTTTTCCGAGGGCGACTGGGAACAGGCGATGCTGGGCGGCGACGGTTCCGTTTTCTATGATTATTATGCGAGACCTCAGTGGTTCATGGACAACGGCGGAACCGATGCGGATGCCGGATATCAGATGGCGGTTCTTGACTTCCTGCAGGATGAGAACGGTAAGGTGATGCCTGTCACGACCTGTCCCACATGGCAGGACGGCAATGCGACGGCAATCAGCTCTGACTGCAGCGAAGATACCATTGCAACAATTCTTGGCTTTATCAATTATTTCTACACCGAGGAGGGAAAGCTTCTTGCCAGCTACGGCGTGGAGGGCGAGAGCTTTGAATATGATGATCAGGGCGAACCGCAGTTCCCAGACGGGCTGTATCATCAGGAAGAGTCCAAGCCTGACGGAGAGAAGAAATGGTCTTTCCTCTCGGATCGCTTTACGGTTTGCAAGCCGGTTGACAATTCCGCATTCTTCAAATGGAATGACGAGCTGGTGTCGGAAGCGATGAGCAGGCTCCTTAAGGATGAAAATATTCAGCCGGTAGCAACAATCAATTATACGACGGAAGAGCTTTCGGAGATGGTCAGTCTTGTGGCAACGGTCTATGATGCGCAGGTGGCCGGCCTGACGGCATTTATTACGGGAGACAGAGAACTGACGGAAGCGAACTATCAGGCTTTTGTGGATGAGATGGACGGCCTTGGACTTTCCCGGATCGAGGAGATCGAGGCGGCGGCCTACAACGAAACACAGGCGTCTGTTCAGTGATTTCGTGAAGCGGACAGAGGAGACATATACAGTACCGATGGCGGAGCCATCAAAGCCATCGGTACTGCTTTAATCCGGAGGGGCAAATGGCTGAGAACAGACGGACAATAGCCAGATTACAAAGGGAGAGTACGGGAAAACGCATTTTCAGGGATATCAAACGTAATTGGCGCCTTTATCTTATGCTGCTTCCCGGATTATTTATTCTGATTTTTTTTAAGATCGGACCGGTTGCGGCGATGGTGATTGCGTTTCAAAAATTCTCCGCTTATCAGGGAATCTTTGGAAGCAAATTTGTCGGGCTTGTTAATTTTATTAAGATTTTCAAGGATCCGTATATCCCGAAAGTGGTAAACAATACAGTCATCCTCGCCGTGCTTTCGATTGGAATTTCATTTCCTGTCCCGGTGATCTTTGCCCTTTTTCTGAATGAAATCAGAAACGCCAAGGTCCGCGGATTTGTCCAGTCCCTGAGCTTTCTGCCATATTTTATCTCGTCGGCGGTTATGGTGTCTATTTTGGCGATGATCATGAACCCGAATACCGGAATCGTCAATAATATCATCCGGACGTTTGGGGGGCAGCCGATTAATTTTATGGCAAAGGCGTCATGGTTCCGGTTTCTGTATGTTTTGCTGGAGGTCTGGCAGACTTTTGGATATTCGGCCATCATCTATATTGCGGCTATGACGAGCATCAGTCCGGAGCTGTATGAGGCTGCGGAGGTCGACGGGGCCGGCCGCTGGAGCAAGATGTTCCGGATCACGCTTCCCTGTATTTCCACGACGGTGATTACCATGCTGATCATCAGCGTTGGTAATATCTTTACCGTAAATCTGGACCGCATTCTCCTTATGTATAACCAGAGCACCTATGATACCGCTGATGTTATTCAGACTTATGTCTACCGCATCGGCTTTGAATCCAAGGGATTTCCGGATTACAGCTACGGCGCTGCTGCAAATATACTGAAATCTGTAATTGCCTATATCCTAGTTATACTTGTCAACAAGCTTGCTGACAGGTACGCAGAGACGAGGATGTTCTAGAGGACGGAATGATGGCGAAAGAGAGTGTAAAAAAACATATTGCATACAGGAAAAAGATTTCTGTATTTGATGCGGTAAACGGCACGCTGCTCATACTGCTCGCGCTGATCTGCATCTATCCGTTCCTGTATATCTTTTTTGTGGGATCGAGCGACGGCGTGTATTTGTCCAGAGGGAAAGTGACATTCTGGCCGATGGGCTTTAATCTGGAATCCTTTCGTTATATTTTATCCAACACAAATTTTCACGTCTTTACGGGCCTGAGGAATTCCTTTCTGTATACGATTATTGGAACGGCTGCAGGGCTTTTCTGTACATACCTGACGGCGTATGTATTAAATAACCCGAGAATAAAAACCCGCCATATCCTCTCCAAGCTGTTCATTATCACATGGGTATTCGATGCCGGCCTCATTCCGCAGTATATTATTTACAGCAAAATGGGCTTTGTCGATAATCCGCTGGTCATGATCATTCCGGGAGCGATCAGTACGCAGTATCTGATTATCTGCCGGGCCTTTCTGCAGGGGATCCCCAAGGAGCTTGAGGAGGCTGCGGAGGTCGACGGTGCAAATGATTTTCAGATTCTTTGGAAAGTCTATATGCCTCTTTCGACAACGATATTCGCGACGCTTGGAATCTTTTATGCGGTTATGATCTGGAATCAGTACACGCTCCCGCTCATTTATCTGAAATCTGATTCGTTCAAGACGATCCAGCAGGTTTTGAAGTCGGTCGTCATCACGGATCAGGGATCATCCACAACCTTCAAAAATATTGTAATTGGCGGAATTACATTGAATCAGCAGAATCTGAAAGCCGCGGCCACATTTGTCGCGATGGTTCCGATTGTTCTGGTGTATCCGTTTGTGCAGAAATACTTTAAGAAAGGCATTCTGATCGGCTCGGTCAAGGGCTGACATGGGGAAAGGCGAATGATGTTATCGGATCGCAGACTTATAGAGATTCCTCTTATGAGGAATGATGGAAAGCTTTATCATAATAATCTTCTTGATACGGTGGAAGCGCTGATTCCGAACCCCTATGCAAGCTGTCATGCTTCTGATCTTCTGGAGCTTCCCAATGGGGACATTCTCTGCTGCTGGTTTGCGGGAAGCGACGAGGGAAATGCAGATATCAGCATTGCGCTTTCAAGGCTGAACAAGGGGGCCGATCAGTGGACGGAGCCGCAGATCATTTCAGATGATCCGACCCGTTCGGAACAGAATCCCTCCCTGTTTATGGCTCCGAATGGAGATATCTGGGTGATATATACGGCGCAGATATCCAGAACGCCGGAAATCAAGGTCGAATTCAATCTTCAGTACACAGCGGAAATTCGGAGACGGATTTCGCATGATAACGGATATACATGGGGAGAGACATCAACCATGTTCGGCGAGCCCGGCTCTTTCTGCAGACAGAAAATTCAGGTGCTGTCGAACGGAAGATGGATATTCGGGAACTGGATGTGCTTTGACGATCACACAAGAAACGGAAGCGATATCACGGTATTTCGCATCTCGGATGATGAGGGAAGAAGCTGGAGGAGAGTTGATCTGCCGGACAGTGCGGGACGCGTCCACGCAAATATCGTTGAGACGGATAACGGCCGTCTGATTTGTTTCTTCCGCAGCCGCTTTGCCGACAACATCTGGCGCTCGGTATCGGAGGACGGCGGGGAGACGTGGACGGCACCGGTCAGGACAGAGCTTCCCAACAATAATTCCAGCATCTCCTGCACTGCGCTTCAAAGCGGCGCGATAGCGGTGATTTATAACCATGTGAAATTTAATGACGACATGACAAGGACGGTCTGGCCGAAGCAGCGCTGCCCGGTGGCCGCGGCGATTTCCGATGACGGGGGCGTTACGTGGCCGTATCGAAGAATCATAGAGCCCGGCGAGGGCTTTTTCGGACCATACAACGACATCAATAACCGCCGCTATGAATATCCTGCCATGGTGCAGGCTGCAGATGGGACGATTCTTACGGTATACAGCTGGAACAACCGCAGCAACATTAAGTTTGTTGCCGTGGATGAAAAATGGATTCGCGGGGAAAATCTCTGCCGCGGGGCAGAGGATGATCCTCTGATGCCGGGAATTTATTAAACGCCGCAGAATACAGGCAGGGGTGACAAACAGAGCATCCCTGCCTGTGTCGCGTTCACCCGCCTTTTGCGTTGCTCCATGGTTTGTGCTAACATATCTCCATTAACGATGCGGCGGGACGTCTGCGCAGGGCTGCTGTCCTGACTGCCGCGCGGGAGGAGGAGCCATGTCCGTTCTGGAGGGGCTGAAAGGCCGGGATTTTCTGAAGCTGCTGGATTTCACGCCGGAGGAGATTTCCGCTCTTCTCCTGCTGGCCGCAAGGCTGAAAGCGGCGAAGCGCGCGGGGGTCCTCACCGAGTGGTTCCGCGGGAAAAATGCGGCGCTCATCTTTGAGAAGACCAGCACCCGCACCCGCTGCGCCTTTGAGGTGGCGGCGCATGACCTCGGGATGGGGACGACGTATCTTGACCCGACGGGATCGCAGATCGGGAAAAAGGAGAGCATCGCCGATACCGCGCGCGTGCTGTCCGGCATGTACGAGGGGATCGAGTACCGGGGCTTCGGGCAGGAGATTGTCGAGGAGCTTGCACGCTATGCGTCGGTTCCGGTCTGGAACGGCCTGACGAATGAATTTCATCCGACGCAGATGCTGGCGGATCTGCTGACGATGCAGGAGCGCCTCGGGACGCTCCGCGGGAAGCGGCTGACGTTCTTCGGAGACTGCCGCTACAACATGGCGGACTCGTGGATGGCGGCCGGCGCGAAAATGGGGCTGCACATTACGCTGTGCGGCCCGGAGGAATATTTCCCGGGGAAAGAGCTGACGCAGCTCTGCCGCGCGGCGGCGGAGGAGACGGGCGGAAGCATTTCTCTGACCTCCGATCCGGAGGCGGGCGCTGCGGGAGCGGATGTCCTCTATACGGATGTGTGGGTTTCGATGGGAGAGCCGGATGAGGTCTGGGCCGAGCGCATCGAGGCGATGACGCCGTACCGCATCACCCGCAGACTCATGGAGGCCGCGGGGCCGCAGGCTCTTTTCATGCACTGCCTGCCGGCATTTCACGATCAGAAAACCGGGATCGGCCGCCGTATCTGTGAGAAGTTCGGCGTCACGGAGATGGAGGTCGAGGACGAGGTGTTCGAGGGGCCGCAGTCGGTCGTGTTCGAGGAGGCGGAGAACCGCATGCACACGATCAAGGCGGTGATCGCCGCGACGCTCGGCGTGCCGGAGTCGTTCCGGGGAGAGCTTCCGAAGACGCTTTTGGAGTCATGACGCAGCGGAAACCGCGTCGGAGGACGGATGCCGCCCGGATCGGCGCGCACAGCATTTTGAAATACGGCGGTTGATTTTGAAAAAAGAAATACTTCGCAGACTCAAAGAGGAGGGGGACTTTCTCTCCGGGCAGCAGCTCAGCCGGGAGCTCGGCATTTCCCGCACCGCGGTGTGGAAAGCGGTCGGGAGGCTCCGGGAGGAGGGTTATCCGATTGCCTCGGTTCCGAACCGGGGGTACCGTCTTCTTGATACGCAGGATGCCGATATCCTGAATCAGGCGGAGCTGGAGAGCCGGCTCGCCTTTTTGGCGTGGGTAGGACATCCGGTTATCTTCCGCGCGGCAACGAGGTCGACCAACGACGATATTGCCGCTCTGGCCGACGAGGGCAGTCCGGAGGGGACGCTCGTCGTCTCGGCGCGGCAGACCAAAGGCAAGGGCCGCCGCGGGCGGGCGTGGATTTCGCCGGACGAGGGAAATATCTATATGAGTCTTCTGCTTCGGCCGAAGCTCCCCACGGACATTGTGCCGATGGTCACGATTGTCATGGCTCTGGCGGCCTGCGAGGCGGCGAATGAATCTGCCGCCGCGTCTGCTCTGGCTGCAGAGGAGGACACGAAGGACGTGCCGCAGTATCGGATCAAGTGGCCGAACGATGTGGTCGTGAGGAGCCGTTCGGTGCCGGCGTGGCGGAAGATGTGCGGCATTCTTACGGAGCTTCGCCTTGAGGAGAGAGAGATCCGCGATGTCACGATCGGTATCGGGATCAATGTCAATATGACAGAATTTCCGGAGGAGCTCCGGGATACGGCGACCTCCATGCGGCTTGCCGAGGGCGGGAGACGCCTTGACCGGGCGGCTCTTACGGCAAGGATTTGGCGCCGCTTTGAAGAGCTTTACCGTCTTTTTGAGGAGGCGGGGTCGCTCCGCCCTCTTCGCGCGCGGTATGAGGCGCTGCTTGTGAATATGAACCGCGGCGTGCGCGTCATGGATCCGAAAGAACCGTTTAACGGCACGGCGGTCGGCATCACGGACCGCGGAGAGCTGCGCGTGCTCCCGGACGCCGTGAGAGGCCCCGGGGGAGAGGGCGGCGCGCCGGAGCTGCGTCTTATTTCCGCGGGGGAGGTTTCCGTCCGCGGAGTGGAGGGCTATGTCTGATGGATGAAAAGCTGGAACACCGCAGGATCCGCGTCGTACTATGCGCGGCCAGCGCCTATGATAAGAAATATTATTTCAACCGGGCCTTTGACAGGCTTCCGGAGAGTGTGAAAGACGAGCTGCATATTCTCTGCGTGCTCTTCACGGAGGAGGTCGGCGGAATCTTCACGATCGTGTTTACGCCTGCCGGGGACGTCGAGATGGAGACGCAGGCGGACGAGGGCGATCTTCTCTATGATGAAATCGGCTGCGGGCTGATGATCCGCGAGCTCCGCCGGAAAAAGAAAGAGCTGTTCGAGTCCCTTTCCATGTTTTACCGCATCATGATATTTCACGAGGATCCGGGCAGCGTGTTCGATGAGGAGAGCACGGCGATATGGAAATCCACGGACGATGATGAATAAATATTATACGGAACCACTGGAAATAAAAGGCAGAGAACGCAGCGCCGTCCTTACGAACCGGCTCATACTGGCTCCGATGGCAGGGGTAAGCGACCTGCCTTTTCGTCTGCTCTGTCATGAGCAGGGGGCGGGGCTTGTCTGTATGGAGATGATCAGCGCGAAAGCGGTCTGTTACCGCAACCGCGCCACCGTTTCCCTGATGCGGACGCTTCCGGAGGAGAGACCGGTTTCCCTGCAGCTTTTCGGGCATGAACCGGAGATCATGGCGGAGGCGCTGGACCGCATGGAGGAGGGGAGGACGGCAGAGGACGGATTTCTGCCGTCCTTTGATCTTCTGGATATCAACATGGGCTGCCCGGTGCCGAAAATCGTGAACAACGGCGAGGGCTCGGCGCTGATGAAATCGCCGGAGCTCATTGAGAAGCTGGTCCGCGCAGCGGCCGCCCACGGCTCGCGCCCGGTGACGGTCAAGCTGAGAACCGGCATTGACGAGGCGCATATCAATGTGGTGGAATGTGCGCTGGCCGCGCAGGAGGGGGGCGCCGCGGCGGTCGGCGTCCATGGCAGAACCCGGACGCAGATGTACTCCGGGCGGGCTGACTGGACGAAAATCGCGGAGGTCCGGGAGGCGCTTCGCATCCCGGTATTCGGCAACGGCGATGTGACGGACGGCCCCTCCGCGCTCCGGCTCTTTAAGGAAACAGGGTGCGACGCGGTGATGATCGGCCGGGGTGCGCAGGGGAACCCGTGGATTTTCGGTGACATACAGGAATATCTTCTCCGCGGCGGGGACGATTCGGCGCGGAGCGCCGGGAGGCATTCGCCGCACGGCGGTGCGGAGCGGAAAGCGATGATACTCCGGCATGCGGAGCTTCAGCTTCGCTTCAAGTCCCCGGCGGTCGCCATGCAGGAGATGCGCAAGCATGTCGCGTGGTATATCGCGGGATTCCCGGGCTCCTCCCGGATCCGGGAGGAGGTGAACCGGGTGGAAAGCTTTGAGGAGCTCCGGGCGCTTCTTGACCGCTGCTTCTGATATAAAGAGCATCTGTGCTACAATGATACAAGTGAATTGATTGCCGCGGCAGGCGGAGAGGATGAATTATGAGCTTTGAACAGTTGCAATTTGATCCGGACAGTGTATTTCTCGTCACCGGAGGGGCGGGCTTTATCGGCTCCAACCTCTGTGAGGCGCTGCTTCGCATGGGGTATACCGTGCGCTGCATGGACAATCTGTCCACCGGACATAAGGAGAACATACAGCCGTTTCTGGCTCATCCGCGCTTTCGCTTTATTGAGGAGGACATCCGGAATCTTGACGCCTGCATGGCGGCGACGGAGGGCGCGGACTATGTTCTGAACGAGGCGGCGTGGGGAAGCGTCCCGCGCTCCATCGAAATGCCGCTTCTCTACGAGGAGATCAATATCCGCGGGACACTCAATATGATGGAGGCCTCGCGGCAGAACGGCGTGAAAAAATTTGTGTACGCCTCTTCGAGCTCCGTCTACGGCGATTCAACGACGCTCCCCAAAAAGGAGGGCGGCGAGGGCGAGCTGCTCTCTCCCTATGCGCTGACCAAGCGGACGGACGAGGAATACGGAAAGCTCTACAAAAAGCTGTACGGTCTTGATACCTACGGGCTCCGCTATTTCAATGTGTTCGGCCGCAGACAGGATCCGGACGGCGCGTATGCGGCGGTCATTCCGAAGTTCCTGAAGCTCCTCATGAACGGCGGGACGCCCACCATCAACGGGGACGGGCGGCAGAGCCGTGATTTCACCTACATCGACAATGTGATCGAGGGGAACCTGCGCGCCTGTCTGGCGTCCGGCGATGCGGCGGGCGCGGCCTACAACATCGGCGCGGGCGGCCGGGAATATCTGATCGACGTCTACCATGCGCTCTGCGATGCGCTGGGGATTGTGCGCGAGCCGAATTACGGACCGGAACGAAGAGGGGATATCCGGGATTCCAACGCGGATATCACGGCGGCGCGGGAGAAGCTCGGCTACGATCCGTCCTATGATTTCAGGGCGGGCATTCAGCTCGCGATCGACTGGTATCGTGAAAACCTGTGAGCGTGCGCGGAGCGCGGATGTTCCGGCGGAGAGGGAGATGACGGGAGACATGGCAGGCGGAAAGCCGATCCGCATTCTTCATGTGCTCGGCGTTCTGAATATGGGCGGCGCGGAGAGCCGCATCATGGATCTTTACCGGCACATTGACCGGAGCCGGGTGCAGTTCGATTTTCTGGTGCACAGCGCTGCGCCGGTTCCGGGGACGGCATCTCCGACGACGGAGCAGCTCATGCAGCGGCGGGAGCCGGAGGCCTATGACGCGGAGGCACGCACTCTCGGCGCGAGGATCTATGCGCTGCCCCGCTTCAATGGGAAAAACCTCGCGGCATACCGGCGGGCGGCGCGGCGTTTTTTTGCGGAGCACCATGATTTTGCCGCTGTCGAGGGGCATATGACATCCATGGCCTCGGTCTACCTGCCGATCGCGAAGCGCGCGGGGGTGCCGGTTGTCATTGCGCACGTCCGGAGCGCCGGCGTTTCGTCCGGGCTTCGCGGGCTGGCGACAAGACTTCTGCGCGTGCCGCTCCCTTTTGCGGCGGATCATCTGCTGGCCTGCTCGCGGCTTGCCGGGGAGGCGGTATACGGCAGACGGATGATGCGCTCCGGGCGGGTCAGAGTGGTGCCGAATGCCTTGGAAATCGAGGAATTTCGCTTTCGGCCCGCTGTCCGAAAGGCCGTCCGGCAGGAGCTCGGGATCCCGGAAAATGCCGTTGTTCTGGGGCATGTCGGACGCTTTGACGATGCCAAGAACCACTCCTATCTTGCGGAGCGTTTCATCGAATTGTGCAGCGGGGAGAAAGGGGATTTCCGTCTTCTCCTTGTCGGAGAGGGCAGGCGCATGGACGCCGTCCGGGAGCGGCTTGCCGCGGCGGGACTTGCACAGCGCGTGATGTTTTGCGGGCAGCAGCCGCGCAGGAGGACGCAGGCCTTATATCAGGCGATGGATGTCTTTGTGTTTCCCTCGCTGTACGAGGGGCTGCCGGGGACGGTGATCGAGGCGCAGGCGGCGGGGCTTCCCTGTCTGATCTCGGATCGGATCACGGACGAGACGGCGGTCACGCCGTTTGTAGAAAGGCTTTCGCTGGAGGAGCCGGAGCGCTGGATCAGAGAGCTTCGGACGCTGGCGTCGGAGCAGGCTGCAGGCGACGCTGCGTTCTGTGCGGAGGGCACAGAGCGGGCGGCTGGAGCAGGGACGGAGAGTGTGCAGCTCTGCGGACGGCCCGGGCGTTCAGAGGCTGCGCAGGCCGCTCTCGCGGAGGCCGGGTTTGATATCCGCAGACAGGCAAGGAGCATGCAGGAATGGTATCTGTCGCTGAAATAAAAAACAATTCGTCCCGTCCGCGTCTTCTGCTTGTCGTGCCGGCGCTTCATCAGGGCGGCTTTGAGCGGGTCTGTGTACTGACGGCGCGGCTTCTCGCCCCGTTCTATGAAATCACGATCGCGGCATTTACGACCGAGCACACGGACTACGATGTGACGGGGCTCACGGTCGTGGATCTCGGGCTCCCGAGCAGAGCCGGGAGACTCGGCAAGCTCGTCACGTGGCAGGCGAGGGTCCGCGCCCTGAAAAGACTGAAAAAAAAGCTGGGAATCCGGATTTCTTACAGTCTGGGGCAGACGGCGAATCTGGCCAATGTCTTTGCCCGGGCGGGCGACCGCTGCATCGGCAGCATACGGAGCTATCAGGATATGCAGAATCCGTGGAAAATCCGTCTGTTCTGCCGACGCTTTGACCAGGTGATATGCTGTTCCGCGGCCATTGAAGAAGAGCTTCGCCGGGATTACGGCTGCGGGAGCGCCGTGACCCTCTACAATCCGGTTTCCGTGCCGGAGAGGGCGGCTCTTGCGGAGGGACGGGCGGCACTTTTTAATGAGAGAGAGGATATCCGCCGGTTTACGGAGCGCCATGCCGTGCTTTTCATGAGCATGGGGCGGGAGGACGACGTCAAGGGCTTCTGGCATCTCATCAAGGCGTTCGCCGTCCTGCGCAGAGAGGCGGGGGACGTTGCCCGCGCGGGGCTTGTGATCATCGGTCTCGGGGATTTTGCGGAATACAAAGCGCTTGCATCTGAGCTCGGCATAGCAGAGCATGTCCTCTTTACCGGTGTCCTGCATGAGCCGCATCCGCTGCTGCAGATGGCGGACGGGTATATCCTGACCTCGATCAACGAGGGCTTTCCGAATGCTCTGGTGGAGGCGATGGCGCTGGGCGTTCCGGTGATCGCGGCGGACTGCCCGACAGGCCCGCGTGAAATTCTGATTTCCGGGGCCGGCGCGCCGTGCGGCGTGCTGCTTCCGCCGCTTTCCGGAGAAAAGGATCTCTCCGCGGAGCACATCCCCGAGGAGGATATTCATTTGGCGCAGAGCATGCGGGCGCTGCTGGAATCGCCGCGGGAGGAGGCCGGCAGGGCGGGAAAAGTCCGCGCGGCGGATTTTTCCATGGAGCGGTACAGGGAGCGCTGCCGGGAGTTTCTCGGCATCTGACGCTGCGCGGCAGCGGTGATTCCTGCGCGGCGTTTTGCAGAAAGGATTCATATGCACTACGGTGTTGTCGTCTTCGGCGTCAAGGATACGTCCGAACATATCATTGAATTTATTCACAGGGAGCTCTGTCCGGTGGAACTGGTCATCACGATCGCGCAGGAGGTGACAGCGCGCAATCAGGTTTCCGGCTTCAAGGGGCTCTCGTTTCTGACAGAAAAATACGGGATTCCGGTGTTTGAAGCAAAGTCCTATTTCCTCACCGACGAGAGGACGCAGCGCTTCATCGGAGAAAACACCTTTGACCTCGGCATCGTCATGGGATGGCAGAGGCTCATCCCGCCGTCGGTTCTGGACGCGTTCTCGCGCGGCATCTTCGGATTTCACGGGAACTGCGGCTACCTGCCGTTCGGGCGCGGGCGCTCGCCGCTCAACTGGTCGATCATTCTCGGCGACACGCGCTTTCATCTGAATCTCTTCCGCTATGATGAGAAAGCGGACAGTCCGAACGTCTTTGCGACGGAGCTGTTTTCGCTGAACGAACACGATGATATCCGCACGGCGCAGTACAAAAACATGATCTGCAGCAAGCGCCTCATCCGAAAGCTGATCGCAGCCTACCGGCAGGGCGGGGAAATTCCGATCCGCAGGGATTCAAAGGACTTTGACTCGTGGTACGCCAAGCGGACGCCGGCGGACGGGAAGATCGACTTCCACGACAGAACCCGTCATATCTACGATCTGATCCGCGGCGTGACCGCGCCGTTTCCGGGTGCGTACTGCTTCCTGAAAAAAGGGGCGGATGCGGAGGACGCTTTCCGGATCACGGTATGGGAGGCGCATCCCTTTGATGAGATGATCGATTTTTCGGACTATGCGCCGGGTGAAATCGTTGATGTCTTCGACGGCAGGCCGGTCGTGCGGACCGTAGACGGCTCGCTCCTCATCGACCGTTTCGAGGGCGGGGCGGAGCCTCAGGCGGGCGATCTTCTGTACTGAGGAGCGGGAGCGTTTATCTTCTATGCATAAAATAGCGTTTCATCTCAACAATCTGGAGCAGGGCGGCGCGGAGCGCGTCGTCAGCAATCTGGCCAATCAGTTTGCGGCAGAGGGCTTTGAGGTCCTCGTTGCGACGGAGGAGACGGGACAGAATGAGTATTTACTGGACCCGCGTGTGCGCCGCGTCCATGTGGGGCTTCGCCCGGAGGATGAAAAAAAGAGCCGCGTACGGAAGTTCCGGCTGCGGGTGAAATATCTGCGGCAGTTCATGGAGGCAGAGCGTCCGGATGTGCTCTGCGCATTCGCCCAGCGTGCTAATTATCGCGCCCTGATGGCCGGGAAAGGGACCGGCGTCCCCGTGGTCATTTCGATCCGCACGGACCCGGTGGGGCACTATGACCGCCTCTCGGACCGGATTCAGATCCGCCTGCTTTTTCCCCGGGCCGCGGGCTGCGTCTTTCAGACCACGCTTCAGCGGGAGTTTTTCCGTCCGTATCTTCAGGATCGTTCCGCGATCATTTTGAATCCCATTCACCCGAAATACATCGGGCGTCCGCGGCCGGAGCGCAGCGAAAAGAGCGTCGTGCAGTCGGCGCGCCTTGTGGATTTCAAGAATCAGCCGATGCTGCTGGATGCGTTTGAGCTCGTGCACCGCAGGCACCCGGACTATGTGCTCCGGATTTACGGCGGGGACAGCGGCGACGGGACGAAAGAAATTCTGGAGAGAAAAATCCGGGAGCGGGGGGCGGAATCCTATGTTATGCTGATGGGAGCCTGTGGCGAGCTCGAGAGAGAGCTCACAAAGGGCCGGATCTATGCCTTTTCCTCCGACTGGGAGGGGCTGCCGAACGCATTGATGGAGGCCATGGCCCTCGGTATGCCGGTGGTCGCGACGGACTGTCCCTGCGGCGGGCCGGCAGAGATTATCGAAAACGGGAAAAACGGACTGCTGGTGCCCATACGGGATCCGGAGGCGCTGGCGGAGGGAATCTGTCGGCTGATCGAGGACGACGCGCTGGCGGAGCGCCTCGGCGCGGAGGCGGCGCGGCTCTCGGAGCGCGCCTCCGGGGAGGTGATACTCCGGCAGTGGCGCGCATATCTGGAGACGGTCTCGGCTCCCGGGGCGCGCTGAGTGTTTCCTCACAGTGCAGAGAATCCGGAATGCCGAGCCGTGCGCTCGTTTTTCGGCAAAGGAGAGAACATGTTTTCATATGAGGATTATCGGGAAATCATCCGGCGCATCAAGGAGACCGGGCTGCAGGCGGACTATGCAGAGGCCCTTGAACGGGACGCGTTCATCATCATGCGCCACGATGTGGAATATTCCGTCGAGAGGGCGAGAGAGCTTGCCAAGGTGGAGGAGAGTATGGATTTCCGCTCCACCTACTTTTTCCAGTGGACGAACAATTCCTACAATATCCTTTCCCGCAAGAACCGCGATATTCTCACGGACATGCACGAGCGCGGGCAGCATATCGGCCTGCACTTTGCGCTGAACGGCATGACGGATATGGAGCTCGTCCGGAAGAGAATACGCAAGGAGATCGATATGCTGAGCGATATGCTGGGCTTTGAGATCCGCGCATTCTCGATTCACCGGCCCTCGCCCGATGTTCTGGCGGAAAACATCAAGCTGCCGGGGATACTCAACGCCTACCAGGACGACTTTTTCAGCTTTGCGCCGAACGTGACGGACGATACGTCCCTTGCGGTCAAATATATGTCCGACGCCAATCATATCTGGCGCTACGGTTATCCGGACGAGGCGAATATCCGGGGACACCGCAGGGTGCAGATTCTGACGCATCCCTTTGCGTGGACGAAAAAGGGCTATGACAATCTGAACAATTACCGCACTCTGATCGATGAGAAGTACATGGAAATGATCGATTCGATCGACAATGAGTGCAAGGATTTCGCGGAGCTGCGGGAGCACTTTGAGACGGTTCCCAGCCTCCTGCGGAAGCAATGACACGGAATGGCGGGTTATTTGTGTGAAAAATCACGCTGATGCGCTGATTTTTCACACAGCAATTTGTGCCGAAGCCCAAATTGCTCCTGATCGCAGCCGCAAAACCGCCGGCGCGGATTTTGCGGCGCGCGCCTGACACAAAGTGCTTCGGCATAGTGGTTCGTATGTGCGGAATCTGCGGATACATCGGAAAAAAACGGATTACGGAGGAGGCGCTGTCGGCGATGAACGACAGCATGACGCACCGGGGGCCGAATGACGCCGGAACCGCCCGCTTTGAGGCGGCGGAGGGCGTGCAGGTTCTGCTGGCGCACCGGCGGCTTTCGATCAACGACCTGTCCCCGCAGGGCCATCAGCCGATGACCTCGGCGGACGGGGGGCTCGTCATCGTGTTCAACGGAGAAATTTATAATTTCCGGGAGCTGCGAAGCGAGCTGCCGGATTATCCCTACCGCTCCTCCTGCGATACGGAGGTCATTCTTGCGGCGTACCGGAAATGGGGAGAGGACTGCTTCGATCATCTGCGGGGAATGTTTGCCCTCGCGATCTATGACAGAGAGGAGCGAAAGCTTGTCTTTGCGAGGGACCGCATCGGGAAGAAACCCTTTTACTACTGGCTTGACGGAACGGAGCTGGCCTTTGCCTCCGAGCTGAAGCCGATTCTGCTCTGTCCGGGCTTTACCGGGTGCATCCGGCGGGATGTGATGGCGAGGTTCCTGTTTCAGCAGTACATCAACGCGCCGGAGACGATTTTTGAGAATGTGTACAAGCTGGAGCCGGGCATGCGGATGACGCTGCGGCTCGGCGGCGGGCCGGCAGAGAAGCGTCTTATGAAGACGCGGTACTGGAGCGTTCCGGAGGTTTATCACCGGATGGCCGCCGATCCGATCCGGGATTACGCGGAGGCGAAGCGGAGGCTCTCGGAGGCGCTCACCGCCGCGACGAGGGAGCGCATGGTCGCGGATGTTCCGCTTGGCTCCTTTCTCAGCGGGGGCTACGACAGCTCGCTGATTTCGGCGATCGCGCAGAGGATATCCCTGCAGGAGGGCGGGCAGCCCCTCAGGACGTTTTCCATCGGCTTTGAGGAGAAGCAGTACGACGAATCCGGATACGCGCGGGAGGTGGCGCGGCATCTCGGGACCGATCACACGGAGCTCTGCATCGGAGAAAACGAGATGTTCGGGCTTGTGGACAGCATTCCCGCATACTTCGACGAGCCCTTTGCGGACAGCTCGCAAATCCCGACCATGCTTGTGTCCATGCTGGCGCGGCGCGAGGTCACGGTCGCCCTCTCCGGCGACGGCGGCGACGAGTTTTACTGCGGCTACAATATCTATGACAATGTTCGGCAGGCACAGCTTCTTGACGGAATCGGGGCGCTCGCCCATGCGGTGGGACAGCTTCCGGCCGGAGGGGGGCGGAAGCTGGAATCGCGTTATCCGTTCCGCGTCCGCGTGGTCGCGGCCAACCGGAACCGCGAGACGAAGACCCAGTTCGGCGCGGGGAGCTATGTGGAGCATGCGATCCGGATGGTGCAGGCTCCGGAGGGAAGCGGCGGCCCCTCCGCGGGCGGCATGCTCCCCGTGAATTATCCGGTGGAGAGCCGCTACGGCGTGAGAAACTGGCAGATCCGGAGGATGCTGCTTGACATGGAGTACTATCTGCCGGGCGATATTCTGTGCAAGGTCGACCGTGCGTCGATGAAATATTCGCTGGAGACCCGCTGCCCCATCCTCGATCAGGAGGTGATGGAGCTTTCGTTCCGCATTCCCCATGCGTTCAAGTGCCGCAGAGGGGAGAAGAAAGCGATACTCAAGGATCTCTCCTATGATTACATCCCGCGCGCGCTTCTTGATCGGCCCAAGCGGGGCTTCGGCGTTCCGCTCGACAAATGGCTGCGGGGCCCTCTCCGGGAGCGGCTCGAGGCGTACTGCGACCGGGATTTTCTTGCCCGGCAGGGACTGTTCGACTCGGATTATACCGCAAGGCTCATGGCGGGCTACCTTGCAAAGGGGGACGGGGGTCCTGCGACCGGGGCGAACTATTCCAAGCTGGCATGGTCGTTTTTTGTCTTTCAGCAGTGGTATGAAAAATATATGGGATGAACACGGAGAAGCGGATGCCGAACATTGCGTTGTTTATCAATTCACTGAATAAGGGCGGTGCGGAACGCGTGATGGCGAATCTGGCGGATTATCTCTGCGAGCGGGGCTGGCAGGTGACGCTTGTGACCCAGTACCGCCGTCCGGACGAATACCGGCTGCGTCATGCGGGCGGAGACGGCATCCGCCGGGTTCTCTCGGACATCACGGGGCGGGAGCTCTGTGCGCTGCCGCTTGTCGGGAGGCCGGTCAATTTTTTCCGCCGCTGGAAAAAGCTTCGGGGGATATGGAAAAAGGAGCGGCCGGATATCATACTCTCCTTTATCGGAAAAAATAACGTCATGGCCCTGTCCTCGGCATCGGGACTGGGGATTCCGGTCGTCGTGTCCGTCCGCAGCGATCCCGCGAGAGAGTACGCCGATCCGAGACTGCGCAGAGAGATGCTGCGGTTTTTCCCGCGCGCGGCGGGAGTCGTGCTCCAGACCGCGGCGGGAAAGGATTTTTTTCCGCAGGTTATCGCGGAAAAGGCCGTGATTCTTCCGAATCCGCTGCATGAACAGTTCATGCGGGAGCCGTGGACGGGCGAGCGGGAGAAGACCATTGTCTCCGTGGGACGCATCGATGAGAATAAAAATCAAAAGCTGATGATCACGTCGTTTTCACGTCTGGCGGCGGCATTTCCGGAGTACCGGCTGGTGCTGTACGGAGACGGCCCCGCGCGGGAGGCGCTCGAGGCGGAGACATGCCGGCTCGGACTTGCGGAGCGGGTTCTTTTTGCCGGGACGACGGAGGACGTGGCGGAACGGATCAGCCGGGCGTCGCTCTTTCTCCTTGCCTCGAACCGGGAGGGGATGCCGAACGCTCTGCTCGAGGCCATGGCACTGGGACTTCCCTGCATCGCGACGGACTGTCCCTGCGGCGGCCCGGGCGAGCTCATCCGTGACCATGAGAACGGGATCCTTGTCCCGGTGGGCGATGCCAGGGCGATGGAGGAGGCCTGCCGGGAGCTGCTGGAGGCGCCGGAGCTTGCCGCGCGGATGGGACAGGCCGCCGTCCGGGTCCGGGAGCTCTGCGCTCCGGAGCAGGCGCTTGCCCGCTGGGAAGAGTATCTGCGGAGCGTGCTGGATGGAAGCAGCGGGGGACAGGTATCGGAATGACCAGAAAACAATGGATGCAATCGGCTCTTTTTCTTGCCCTCTTTCTGTTTCTTCTCGCGCGCCTCACGTATATCCTGCGAACAAACGGAGACGTCAAGGACCGCTTCAACGGATTTTATGCGGAGCCGAAGCACAGCATCGACGCGGTGATGATCGGGTCGAGTCCGGTGTTCCCGTATTACAGCACGCCGCAGATGTACGGGGAGACGGGACTGGTGTGCTACCCTCTTTCGACGAACACGCAGCGGCCGGCAGCCCAGCTCTATCTCGCAAAGGAGGCGCTCTCGCGGCAAAGCCCGGAGCTTCTCATCTTTGAAGTGCGCATGTACACGGGCGACGAGCATGATATGACGAACAACATGGCATTCACGCGCGGGGTGACGGACAATCTCCGCTACTCGGCTAACCGGGCGGCGGCGATCCGCACCCTGCTTGACGAGAGCCGCGTGGAGGGCGGGATCTCGGATCCGGACAAGGAAGCGTACAGCTATTATTTTGATATTTTCAAATATCATGCAAACTGGCGCTCGCTTCGCCTTTTCGGTCAGTGGGAAACGGCTTTTTACAACGTGCCGGACGCGCAGAAAGGCTTTGATATCACAGACGATGTCGCTCCCATCGTGCTGGAGGATTGGTCGGAGGATATGGCGGAGACGCCGATTCCGGCGGTACAGGACGAGTGTCTGACAGAGCTCATGGACTGGCTGAACGAGAGAGGGCAGCAGGCTCTTTTTATCGTTTCGCCCTACCTCCTTACAAAGGAACAGATGGAGATGTTCAATTATATCGGGACCCGCGTGCGCTCGGAGGGCTTCGGTTTTGTGAACATGAACCGGGAGTACGGGGCGATTGGTCTTGATGGAGCGTCTGACTTCAAGGACTACGGCAGTCACACCAATGCCTCCGGAGCGCAGAAAGTCACGGCATGGTTTGAGCGGTACCTCGCCGAGAACTATGATCTGCCGGACCGCCGCGGGGATGCGCGCTACGGCTCGTGGCAGACGGCCTATGAGCAGTGGACGGCGGAGCAGGCGGCGGCGATGGAGACGATACGGGGGCATATCGAGGACGGGAGCTACGCGAAAAAGCCGGAGGAAGCGGAGTGAATGGAGGTTTTTTATGTGCGGAATCGCGGGGCTGATTCACGGCGGGCCGGCGGCAAAAGAGAATATTGAGAGAATGAAGAGCCGCATGGCGCACCGCGGGCCGGATGCGGATGGGAGCTGGGTCTCCGGCGACGGCGCGGTGGCGCTGGGGCATCGCCGCCTTGCGGTGGTGGACCTCACGGAAACCGGCGCGCAGCCGATGCTCTCCCGTTCCGGGCGCTATGCGATGGTCTACAACGGCGAGATCTATAACAGCGCGGAGCTCCGTGCGCAGCTGCTCGCGGAGGGGAATGTCTCTTCCCTGCGGGGGAGCTCGGACACGGAGATTCTCCTCGAGAGCTTTGCGGCGTTCGGAATAGAAAAGACGCTGCGGGCGTGCCGGGGGATGTTTGCCGTCGCGCTGTATGATCTCGAGCGGCGCGAGCTCACGCTGATGCGGGACCGGATCGGAGAGAAGCCGCTGTATTACGGCTTTGCGGGAGCTGTCTTTGCGTTTGCCTCGGAGCTGGGAAGCCTTGCTCTGCTGGACGGCTTTGACGGCGAGCCGGATCGCCGTGTGCTGCCTTTTTATTTTGCGCGGGGCTATATCCCCGCGCCCTGCACGATCTACCGGAATGCGGCGAAGCTCCTGCCGGGGACGACGCTGACGCTGAAAGTCACGGAGGACGGCGTGGAGGGCGTCTCGCGCGGCGGTGCGGGGACGGGGCGCGCGGTGCGGAGCGTCGGGGAGCTGAGCGCCTTTGTGACCCCCTACTGGTCGCTGCGGGAGACGGCGCAGCGCGGACAGAGCAACCGGTTCCGGGGGAGCTTTGAGGAGGCATCGGCAGAGCTCGAGCGTCTTCTCCGGCGCGCCGTCCGGGAGCAGAGCGCCGCGGATGTCCCGCTGGGCGCGTTCCTCTCCGCGGGGATTGACAGCAGCACGATCACGGCGCTGATGCAGGCGGAGAGCACGGCGCGGGTCCGGAGCTTCACGATCGGCATGGAGGACCGGGAGCACGATGAGGCGGAGGCGGCGGCGCAGATTGCACGGCAGCTCGGCACCGATCACACGGAGCTGTATATCACGGAGGAGGACGCCAAGGCCGTCATTCCGCTGCTTCCGGCGATGTTCTCCGAGCCCTTTGCGGATTCCTCGCAGATTCCGACCTATCTCGTCAGCCGGATGACGAGACAGCACGTGACGGTGTCCCTTTCCGGCGATGCAGGGGACGAGCTGTTTGCGGGTTATAATGCCTATTCGTGGGCGGAGGGCAAGTGGCGGAAAGCGAAAAAGCTCCCGCCCCTCCTCAGGAGGCCCGCAGGGGCGGCTCTCCTGCGCAGCCCGCTTGCCGGAAAGAAGCTGTGGCGGGGGCGGGGGCTTCAGCTTGCCGCGCGGGGGCCTCTTGACATTCATGATTCCGCATATTGCAGCGATCCGTTTGCGGACGGCCTTGTTCTTTCCCCAGACGGAGCGGCGCTCCCGCTGATCCCGGAGGAGACGCCGTATGCCGCGCTTCCGCCGGACGAGCCGGGAGAGCTGTATCATGACTGCATGCTGGGGGATATGCTGCTGTATCTGCCGGACGATATTCTGGTAAAGGTGGATCGGACGTCTATGGCGGTATCTCTGGAGACCCGCGTGCCGTTGCTTGACAGGGATGTAGTGGAATTTGCGTGGTCTCTCCCGGTGGAGTTTCTTCGCGGGGACGGAACGGGGAAGCGGATACTTCGGAACGTCCTTTACCGCTACGTGCCGAAAGAGCTCATGGACCGGCCGAAAAAGGGTTTTTCCGTGCCGGTGGCAGGATGGCTCCGCGAGCCGGGACTCAGAGAGTGGGCGGAGGAGCTGCTTGTGCCGGAAAGGCTCCGGGCGGAGGGATTTCTCAATGTATCGGCGGTGCGCCGGCTCTGGGATGATTTCATGCGGAACGGCGTGTGGAGGCCGCAGATCTGGTATGTGCTGATGTTCGAGGAATGGATGAGATCAGAGAGAGGCGGACGGCAGAGCGCCTGAACGCCGCGGAGGATCACCCCCGCCCAGTTCGGAGCCCGACAAGGAAGCGCTTTCCGCGGGCCATGCCGTACTCCAGAGCGCACCCGAGAGGACCTCTGGGCCCGGCCGGGCATTGCAGCAGCTCGTCGTAGGAGATCACCTTTCCCCCCTCCAGCAGTGTCTCATAGAAAGCGAAGTCGCTCTCTGTCATCGTGTTTGTGTGGAGGACAAAGGTGGTCATGCCTCTGCGGGCGGCAAGAGCCCTGCGCCGGTCGGCGGAGATCGGATAGAACGTCATGCCAGCGCAGCGGTAGGGCGCGCGGCCGAAGCCGTCCGTGATACGGGTGAAGCCGTTGTCTTTCAGGGCCGTCAGAGTAGACCGGTCGTAGGAGTGGGAGGGGGCCATGAAGATATCCGTGCGGATGCCCTGCTCTGCAAGAAGCCGTTTCCCCTCCGCGATCATGTCCCGCTGCCGGGAGAGAGAAAGGCCCGCAAATTCGGACTGGCGGTTCAGCGGAAACATGCCGCCGTCCGCCGTGGTATAAACATGTGTGAGGCCGTGCATGGCGATGGTCCAGCCGGCCTCTTTCCACTGTCTTACGGAAGCCCAGAAGTCTTCGTGCGGCGCCTCGAAATGGAGCCCTGCATCCTGCGGCGACGGCACGACGCCGATGAGCGGGCGTATTCCGGCGCGGTCCAGCAGTGCTTTCATTCTCCGGAAACGGGCCCAGTCCATATCGGCGGTAATATCATCCATGCGCAGCGCAATCTTCATGTTGTCCTCCGTGCCGAAGTGTTCCCGGCGAGGTATGCGCCGCAATCACCCAGCGCCAGCGCGCAGGGTGCCGAGTCGCGTTGCGGCTCGTGCCGTCCCTCTGCCGGACAGCAGTTTCGTTTGCTGAAAGGTCCGCGCAGGCGGTTTTGCGGCTGCGATGGGGGGCTATTTGGGCTTCGGCAATTTTATTCAGGTGTTCTGCGGCGGGGTATTTGACTTCTCAAGGGTCAGTTCTTTCTTCCGCTTATCTTCAGCTGTACTTGTATATCTTAAAAGATATGCTGAGCCGGCTGAATAATTATGAGTGCAATTTAAACCTGACAAAACTTGCAGCATCCAGAACTCTGTTACGAAGTTCAACATAGTGCTTAAACTTATCGTTTAGGTACATGGACGGCAATTGTGTATTTTCTGTAAATGTATGCAGATAAGGAATATAGGATGCGGAAAGGCTATGATTATATTTAACGGAACCATCACTCATAATTGCAATTATGTTTCTATCAAACAATTTATGGTGATTCTCGCACAGCCAAAGGCCATTATCCCCATCTGTTGCATATCGAACTTTATCATCTATACTGATTGATTTTGCAGCCTTTATGCTCGCAACAGGCCAGATATGTGCGCCTTGAATTATATCAGGAATCGTACATCCACACAGGGCGCAATGTTTCTCTCCGAGTTTATTGAGCAGATTATACTGATACCTCGGAGAACGCAGTTGATTATCACGGCTCTCTTCAAAAATTCTTTTTTCAAAAGTCAAGTCGGTTTTTATAATATCAACCGTGTCCATTTTTCTAAGGACTTGTAAACTTGAGTCTGGCAGTTCGTTCAAATTGCCTTCTAATATTTCATATAGCTTTATTTTTTCTGCGTGCCCAATTATCATGGACATTGCATAACATATAAGACTGGATTCATATTTGCTTGCACCATAGGTTTTGCAATAAGCCTCATATTTGCCGTCTTCGTTTTTGCTAATATAAGTGGAATTATTGCTTCTGTTTGTTCCGCGATTCTCATCACGTGCTCGCATCATGTCTTCAATTGTTACAAAACTAGTTGTTGCGGATGAGATGGGAAAATTCAAGAAAGTGAATCCTACTGTCTGCATAAGCCTATAGATGAACAAATGATAATCTGTTGCTGGATTTCCATGTTTGCAGATGAAATAATAATATAATTTTTTCTTTTCATACGGGCACATATAAAAGATATTAAATGCCGTAGGCACGCTCTGAATACTTGAGTTGCGTCCCTCGACAGCTAGTTCTGAAAATGTTATGAAGTGAACATAGCCACCATAGCGGAGTGTTGCCAGACGGCCCTTATTATAGGTGTTAGCTAAAAAAACATCGCTATAATCATTTTCTACATATTGACAATTATAATCCGAGCGACCGGTTATTTTCTGGCAGATATCTTTTAGGTTTTCATCCTCAAGTTGATCTTGAAAGGTTACCCCTGTCTGTGCAGATTTTTGTAAATTTCGCTTGATTACAAATAAAGGTTTATCATTCATAGTTGACTACCAATATTTCCTTTCTGCGACTTCCGGATATCCCTAGAATATCTCCCAATTCTATGATGTGGTAATTGTTGTCTCTCGTCCAATTCAGTAGATTTTGGTTTATTTTGCCTTTATGTTCCAAAATGTAGGACAGCATAAATCGGCTTCCCACGCTGTTTAATCTGTCCAAAAAATTGAAGAGTGCAAACTCTTGCGAAGCATCCCAGCCTTTAAAACCTCTTTTTCCATCATTATACGAGCCATTGGTAAGCATATACGGTGGATCGAGATATATGAACGTGTGCCCATCATTAACATGTTGAAACATTTCCGTGTAATCTGAACAGTAGAATCGAACATTTAATTCCTTTATACGGCGGGAAAAACTTATAAGCTTTTCCAAAATCTTATCGTTAAACCATCGCATCCCCACAGGATTGTTAAATTCATGGTTTCCATTAAAACGAACCTGTTGTTGAAAACTATATAGTATTACTACGAGTAATAATCGTGGATCACGTTTATTCTCTCTAAAAGAGTTGTAATAATTGCGCACTTTGAGATAGGAATCTTTATCTCCACGTTCCAATTTAAAGCGCTGTATTATTTTTTTCATATAGACAATATAGGAAAACGTATCATAATGCCAAAAGGATTCGATAAGTTCCTTGACAAAGTGATTGTACTCATTGTATATGATGCTTTCAGAATTTATATTGATTCCAACATTAAAACCGCCCCCAAACGCATCTATAAAATTGTCTATATCGACAGGAAGACCTTTTTTTATTTCTGTAATTACACGAGTTTTGTTTCCTATATAGTTGAGCGGTGATTCATATACAACATTCGATGGATTCTTTTTCTCTACAAAGAATAAATATTCAAAATGTTCCTTATGGTTTTGTGACTTCCAGTTCTGATATTTTTTATAGCTAATTTTTTTACAGCAATATGTTTCTGCTTTTCCATAGCGTTTCATAACAGCTTCAATATATTCTTTAGACATGAAGCCGTCATTGTTATAGCTAAGGACAATATAGCGCGCTTTGGTTTTAGCAATAATCTTGTCGAAAAGGATATTAACCTTGTACTCTTTAGACCAATCAGATCTCATAGGCATGACGGGGCGAGATCCCGTCACCTTGCTAACACAAGGAAAATCATTCAAAATTAATGTTTCAAGCAAATGATATTGTGTTCCGTACTGATTCTGTGTGTACGGTGGGTCTAAATATAGAATATCGCATTCGACGTTCGAAATGATAGTTTCTATTTTATCATTATAGATTTTAACATCTTCTGGTGTGCGTTCATTATATGACGGCTTTACAAATTCAATCGGTTTTAATGCTCGTCCATCCCATTTTTTTAAGAACGCACCGTATACTCCTGCAGTATTTGAAACCTTTGATACTGACTCTATAAGGCTGGCAAGAAGAAACATATATTCTGATTCAGTAAGCAATTCGCCTCTATACCATTCTTCTATCTGATTTCTGAAATAGTCGATCCGTGCTGCATTCTCAGGAGTAAAATACATTCTTTCGCTTTCCGTCGGAGCGTATGTTTTATATATAAAACCGTGAATTTTATCACAGCTTTGATTTAAAAAATCAAACGGATCAAAGCCAAGCTTTTCAAAATGACAGATTGGAGCATATAATCTGCCGGCGGTATAAACGGTGGCCCACCTAAGATTGTCATTAATAACAACGCCAAATTTATTTTTTAATCTGTCTGATACAGAGCCTGTTCCGCAAAACGCATCGAATAGAGTGAGCTTATCATTGGATGTTATTTTGCTATCAATAAAAGAATCAATTTGCTCTACGATTGACTCTTTATTTCCGATAAATCTCATTTCTCTGACACCTTATCCTCATCAGGTATGAAATCAACGATATCGTCTACCTTACAGCCCAATACTCGGCATATTTTTTCTATCGAATCGAGGGACACATACTCGTCCCGGCGCATTCGTGTTGAAATATTGGCGCTGTATCCGGCTTTTTTCTGAAGCTCCGCAGCTGTCATATTTCTGTCTATCAGCATATGGAATAATTTCTTGTAACTTACAGCCATAGTAATCCTCAATGCCGAAGTGTTTTGTGCGAGGCATGCGCCGTAGAATCCGCGCAGGCGGCTTTACGCCTCCTCTTCGTCACGGTGTACGCCATATATTGTATCACGAAAATGTGAATTTTCAGAGCATCTATGAAAATTTATTCCCGCGGGCAATGAGTGGGGCGTACAAATAAAGCGGGCAAGGGTTATACCCTGCCCGCCGTAGATATAAGATCAGGCTGCCGCTGAAATCGATACAGACGCGGCAGAAACCATTTCTTGATTCATTCATGTGATACGCAATTATTGTATAGAAATCCCCGGCCGATCAGTTCAGTATTCCCGTGGACTGAATGAAGAGAATCAGCATCAGAACCGGGGCGGCATATTTCACCATTGCGCTGTAAAGGCCCTTTTTCCGCATGACGGCGCCGCCGTATTCCATCTCCTCTGTGACATAGAGCGGCTTCACGATCCAGCCGATGAGGATGCAGGAGAGGAAAGCAATAAACGGCATCATGACGCTGTTGCTGATGTAATCCATCAGGTCAAGGAGCTGTCCGACCGAGCCGTTGGGAAGCTTGATCTCCACGTAGAACACGCTGTACCCGAGGGCGATGACCGCGGATGCGGCGAGATAGACGAGCGTGAGCGCCAGCGTTGTTTTTTTCCGTCCGCTGCGGAAGATGATCATGCAGTTGGCCACAATCGTTTCAAGGACCGAGATGCAGGAAGTCAGCGTGGCGAAGACGGTCATGATGAAAAAGGCGGCTCCGACCGCGGCGCCGGCCTTTCCCATGGAGGCGAACACCTGCGGCAGGGAAATGAACATCAAGCTGGGACCGGCGCCCATCCCCTCGGTTCCCTGAAACACGTAGACGGCCGGGATGATCATGATTCCCGCGAGGAACGCCACGAGGGTGTCAAAGCCCTCGATCATGGTGACGGCGTGGTTCAGATTGACGTCCTTCTTCACATAGGAGCCGTAGGTGATCATGATTCCCATGGAGACGGAAAGGGAAAAGAAAAGCTGGCTCATGGCGTCCAGAAGAATTTGCAGGAAGCGCTTCACGGTAAGTCCGGTGAGATCGGGCGTGAGATAAATCAGAAGTCCCTGAAGACCCGTGCGGATGCGGCCGTCCGCGTCCTCGTGACGGAGCGTCAGGGAGAACACGGCGATGCCGATCACCATGATGAGAAGAATGGGCATCATGAATTTCGAGACCTTTTCAATGCCGCTCTCCACGCCCATGTAGACGATGAACGCCGTGACCGCCATGAAGAGCAGGGCGAACGCGGCCGCGATCCACGGAGAGGAGATAAAGTCGGTGAAGTAATGGGCGTCTGCGGTTTTCAGAGCTTCGCCGCCAAGGAACGCCGCGGCATAGCGGGTGATCCAGCCGCCGATGACGGCGTAGTAGGTCATGATGATGACGGGGACGAGAAATGTCAGAACACCGAGAAATTTCCATTTCGGGTTCATCTCCGTATAGGCGAGAATCGAGCTTTTTTGCGTTCTCCGGCCGATGGCGATATCGGAGGAGAGCAGGGTGTAGCCGAACGTCAGGGCAAGAATCAGATAGACGATGAGGAACAGACCGCCTCCGTCCTTGGCGGCGAGATAGGGAAAACGCCAGAGATTTCCGACGCCGACGGCGCTTCCCGCCGCGGTCAGGATAAAACCGAGCTGGCCTGTAAAGGATGATTCGCTTTTCATCTGTTCCTCCCGTCTGCGGATGCCCGCAGGAATCGAATCCGGAATCCAAACCGGAATACATAACTTCTGAGAGCGTAACCCGTGCATTGATATATGTAAAATGAATGGTTAAACTATAAGATATGAAAAATAGTAATGGAAAGAGAGAAGCCGGCAGGTCATGAGCATCAGCAGATATCAGATTTTTCTCAAGGCGGCGGAAACAGGGAGCGTATCCCGCACCGCCGAGGCCATGGGCTACACGCAGTCCGGGATCAGCCATGTGATCAGGGGGCTGGAGGAGGAGCTGGGCATACAGCTTTTCATCCGCAGGAGGAACGGGGTGGAGCTCACGGCGAATGGGCAGAGGATCCTGCCCTATGTGAGGAATGTTCTTCGGGAGGAGGAAAATCTGCGGAGCTTCACCTACGACATGAACAATAAGGTCGAGGGGACGCTGCGCATCGGCTCCTTTTCCAGCGTGACGGAGTCGTGGCTCCCGGATATGGTGCTGTACTTCCGGGAGCATTACCCGCTCGTGAAGCTGGAGATCATGGACGGGAACTACGATGAGATCCGGAGCTGGATACGGCAGGGCATCGCGGACGTAGGCTTTCTGTCCTCGATTGCGGCACAGGGGCTCCGCTTTGTTCCGCTTTACCGGGACCCTCTGTGCGTCATATTTCCGCCGGGGCATCCTCTCGAAGCGCTTGAGGAGGTGACGCTCGCCGAGGTGATCCGCTATCCGCTGATCATGGAAGCGCCCGGCTGCGACAATGACATCAAGCAGCTTCTCGAGAGCTTCGGGCAAACGCCGGACTCGGAATTTTATTTCCGGGATGACGGGGAGATTGCCGCCTTTGTTGAGAAAGGCGTGGGGATTTCCATTTCGCAGGAGCTGGTGCAGAAGTCGATGCCCGGGAAGCTGGTCATGCGCTATTTTTCTCCGCCGGTCAGCCGCAGCATTGGGATCGGCTCCCTGCCCGCATGGAACTCGCTGCTGGGAACCGTATTTCTTGCCGAGATGCGGCGGTATCTGGACAAAACCCCATGATTACTGCGGCTGTGATATAGTTATGAGAAGAACGGCCGGCGCCCTGTGATGGGAGGCCGGCGCGGGGCATCCCTGCGGGCGCTCCGGCATGGAGGATTTATGGTCATTATCCGTCTTTCCGGCGGCCTCGGAAATCAGATGTTTCAATACGCATTTGGAAGAAAGCTCCGCACTCTCGGGCGGGAGGTCTTTTTTGACGATGTGAGCGGCTATGAGCGGCAGGAGGAGACGGGCGTCTGCCGCCCGGTTCAGCTCGGACTTTTCGGCATCGACTATCCCCGCGCGCGGAAAGAGGATATCACGCGTCTCCGGGACGCCTCGCTCCGTCTCCCGGCGCGTATTCGGCGGAAGATCTTCGGCCGCCGCTCGCGGGAGCGGAGCGACCGCGATTTTATCTTTGCCCCGGAGCTTCTTTCTCTGGATGAGGTGTATTTCAGCGGCTGTTTCCAGAGTCCCCGCTATTTTGAGGATATTGAGCAGGAGATCAGGGAGTGCTTTGCCTTTCCGGAGGGGATGCCGGGGCTGGACGAGGCGCTGCGCCGGCGCGGAGAGCAGCTCCGGGCGGAAAATTCGGTCGCGGTGCATCTTCGCTTCGGCGATTATCTTGACAAGGCGGAGACCTACGGCGGGATCACGACGCGGGCCTATTATGAGGCGGCGCTGCGCATCGCCGCGGCGGAGCCCTCTTCGGGAGGCGCCGTGCATTTTTATATCTTCACGAACGAGGCGCCTCTTGCGGAGAGAGAGTTTTCGCAGATGGAGCTTCCGGAGAATGCCGGATTTACCGTTCTCTCCGGGAGCGATGAGGAGCACGGCTATCTGGATCTCTATCTTATGAGCTGCTGCCGGAGACATATCATCGCCAACAGCAGCTTCAGCTGGTGGGGGGCTTTTCTTGCTTCATCGGAGCAGGTGATCGCGCCGTCCCTCTGGATCCATATGCCGGACGGCTCGGATGCCGCGAGGACGGATATCTTCACGGAAGACATGCTGCGGATCAACCGGGACGGACAGCGCGCCGCGGGGCCGGGAGCTGCGGAGCCGCTCGTTTCCGTTATCGTCGCGGCCTATAATATCGAACGCTATCTTCCCCGCGCGCTGGACTCGCTTCTTTGGCAGACATGGCGGCGGCTCGACATTCTTGTGGTGGATGACGGCTCGACGGACGGGACGCCCGGGATCGCGGACGCCTACGCGGCGCGGGACCCCCGAATCCGCGTGATACACAAGGCAAACGGCGGCCTTTCGGACGCCCGGAACGCGGCGCTCCCCGAGGCGCGGGGAGACTACATCGGGTATCTCGACGGGGACGACTGGTGCGAGCCGGAGATGTATGAAGCCATGGTGCGCGCCTGTCTTCTTACGGGAGCGGAGATCTCCGCCGTGCAGTACCGGCAGGTGCAGGAGACGCAGGCGGAGAGCATTCTGCGCTCTCCGGCCCGTCCCCGCGACATTGACCATATACTTTCCGGAAGTGTATTATTAAACAGGTGCGGAGCGCTCGAAAACTATCTGGGCCCCGGGGAGCCCATCCTCTTCAATTCCGTCTGGAGCAAGCTGTTCCGGCGGGATATCGCGGACGGCATTCTTTTCCAGACGGGAAAAAATTCAGAGGATATTGTTTATACGGGACGGACTTTCTGCCGCATCACGGTCTGCGCGGTGCTGCGGGAGCCTCTGTATGACTATCTCTCCGACCGGCAGGGGAGCATCATGAACCGGAAGCTCGGCGAGCGGCGGCTCCGGGACGAGATCCCCAACTGGTGCGGGCAGATCGCCTGCTTCCGGGAAAACGGCCTGCCCGATATTGCGGACCGGGCGCTGTATATGCTCTGCCGGAGGCTCCTTGCCTATGACCTGGAGTTTCGCAGAACGCCGGGGATGAAAGCGTATGCCCGGGAGCTGGAGGCGCTGGCGGAGAGTAACAGAGACGAGATTCGCCGCATATACGGCGCGGATTATGTGAGAAGAGGCGACCGCTTCCGGATGGCGCTGTTTCTGCGCTCGCCGGGGTGCTATGCGCGTGCGGCGGCGCTCTATGAGAGACTCGCGGTTCCGCTGAAAAGCGGCGCGCGGCGTCTTATTCGGACCATTGTTTCCGAAGACAGGGGGCAGAGCGGGAAATAGGATATGGCAGAATATAAAAACGGAAAACTGCAGCTTCCGAATGTGACGCTGGCGGCGATGACCAGCGTGAAGCTCGGGGCGACCGTAAAAGCGCTGGAATACAGCTGCCGGGGCGTCGACTTTGCCGCGGTGACGCTGATTTCGCACAAAAAGCCGCTGTTTCTTCCAAAGAATATCCGCTATCAGCATATTGACCGAATCGACCATATCGACCGGTTCAATTACGATATGATCTATGAGATGTGGAGGTACATTCACACGGACTATATGCTTCTCGTGCATTACGACGGCTTTGTGGTTAACCCGGAAAGCTGGCGGGATGAATTTCTGGATTACGATTATATCGGCTCGCCGTTCCCGGTTCCGAAAGACGATGTCACTTACCGCGACCCGGAGGGCAGGCTCATCCGTGTCGGGAACAGCGTCTCGATCCGCAGTCTCCGGCTGCTGAAATTTCCCTCGCAGAGCGGCATGCCGTTTGAGGCGGATCACGGCTTTTTCAACGAGGACGGCTTTATCTGCGTAAAAAATCACCTTCTTTTTGAGGAGGCGGGGATGCGCTTTGCGCCGTTTGAGCTTGCGAAATATTTCGGGCACGAGAGCATGCAGCCGGAGTTTGAGGGGATACGCCCCTTTGTCTTTCATAAATGGGCGGGGACGAACGCGGAGTATCCGAACTTTCTTTTCAAGAGCCGAAGAGTGCAGAAGCTGATGGACAGACTGGATCTGCGGGAATCGGCGCGTGCCTCGCGGGGGACGCTTCGGCATGGGGCTCAGTATGAAAAATCACGCTGATGCGCTGATTTTTCACACAGCAATTTGTGCCGAAGCCCAAATTGCTCCTGATCGCAGCCGCAAAACCGCCTGCGCGGATTTTACGGCGCGTGCCTCGCAAAAAAACGCTTCGGTATGGGGAGTACTATGGTATATGACTGCTTTCAGTTCTTCAATGAGCTGGATATTCTGGATCTGCGGCTCCATATTCTGAGCGATGTGGTCGACCGCTTTGTCATCAGCGAGTCGACAGTGACCTTTTCGGGGGATCCCAAGCCTCTGTTCTATGAGGAGAACCGGGAGCTGTTCCGGGAGTTCAAGGACAGGATCATCCATGTGGTTGTGGACGACACGCCGATGGACTGCGACGCCTATGCGCGGGATCATCATCAGAAGTGCGCGGTGATGCGCGGCCTCACGGAAGCGAAGCCGGAGGACATCATCATTTTTTCCGATGTGGATGAAATTCCTGATCCGGAAACGCTCCGGGAGCTTCTCCCCGCGGTGGAGGACGGCAGGATCTATATGCTGGCGCAGCGCCTGTTTTACTGCTTTCTCAATCTTGAGGATGTCTCCGGAAAGAATCTTTCGACGACCGGCGAGTTTGAGGGCGCGGAGCCAAAGCGCTGGCTCGGGACGAAAATATGCCGTAAGCGCCTCCTGTCGCAGTACACGACCGAGCAGCTCCGGGACAGGGAGCAGCAGGCCATCGGCGTGCGGGTGGACCGCGGCGGCTGGCATTTCAGCTATATGGGCGGGGGAAAGGATCAGTCTGTAGAGGACCGGGTCCGCTACAAGATCCGGAGCGCGGCGCATCAGAATTACAATAACCGCCGGACGCTCTTTGAGGTCGGCAGCAATCTTCGCAGCAAAAAGGATATTCTGGGACGGGACAGCGAGCTGGTGGTCAGCGTGATTGACGACAGCTATCCCCGGTATCTGCGCGAGCATATAGATCGCTTTTCCTATCTTCTTTATAAGGAACCGAAGTGGTATCAGCGGCTCTGGGACAGGGTCAGCGTCGGCGCCATCGAAGCGCGCAGGCGCATGCTTCTGCGGGGGCGGTGCGGACGCGGCGGAGGAGAGCGCGGATGATCGGAACGGAATTTCTTCCCGGGCAGGGGCTCGGAAACCGGCTCTTCTGCTATGTCACGGCAAGGTGCCTCGCCGAGGAGCTCGGCGTGCCCTTTGTAACGGCGGGATGGGAGCTTCTGCAGGCGGATTTCCTCTCCGCCGGGCCGGGACAGCGCGCGGAGGAGCTGCCGCCGGGCGTGCGGCTTGTCCGGTACGACGAGGCCGAGGAGCGGATATACTGCAAAAACTCGCCGCATGACATGACCCGCGGCTGCTATATTGCCGGGGCGGATCCGGGGCTTCGTGAGATCGCGGGCAGAGCAGACGTCTGTACGCTCCTGTACGGAAATCTGCAGGCCGAGGCGTATTTCCGCGGGCACCGCGGGGATATCCGCCGCTGGCTTGCCGTGAAGCCGGAGTACGAGTCGGACGAATATACGGCGGACGATCTGTGCATCCTCAACCTGCGGGGCGGGGAGTACCGGGACAAGAGTGAGCTTTTTCTCCGGAAAAAATACTGGACGGACGCCATGGCGCTCATGCGACGGGAGAATCCCGCCATGCGCTTTATGATTGTGACGGACGACATGGAGGCGGCGCGGGAGCTGCTGCCGGAGCTCCCTGCGTATCATTTTTCTCCGGAAAAAGACTATGTGACCGTGAAGAACGCCCGTTATCTTATCCTTTCCAATTCGAGCTTCGCGTTCTTTCCGGCCTATACGAGCGATACCGTGCGCATGGTGATTGCGCCGAAATACTGGGCCCGTCACAACGTTTCGGACGGTTACTGGGCCTCGGAGCAGAATATTTATGATGCGTTTGCGTATCTCGGTCGGGACGGCAGGCTCTGTACGGCAGAACAGTGCCGGGAGGAGCTTTCGGCGTACCGGAGGAGCCGCCGCTTTGCCCGCAGAAAGCGGCAGAGGGCATGGGAAAGTGATGCGCCGGCGGTTCGTCTGCTGAGTCAAAAACAGGCCCTTTGCCGGAAGCTTCGGCGCGCGGCGGATAAGCTGCGCCGGTGTGCTGCCGGAGTCGGCCCGGAGAGCGGACGGGCATCCGTCTGAGAGAGCAACTGAGGGAGCAGGCTATGCCCAAGCTGTCAATCTGTATTCCGGCGTATGAGAATCCGGAGGGAATCAAACGGCTGCTGGAATCTGTTTTTTCGCAGCGTTATACGGACTTTGAGCTCATTGTGACGGATGACTCGGGGAGTGACGCCGTCGAGCGCGCCGTCCGGGAGGCCGCCCGCCGCTCCGGACGCTGCGGGGAGGGGCCGGGAAGCGTTCTGCTCCGCTATTTCCGCAATACTCCGGGACTGGGAGCGGTTCGGAACTGGAACCGGGCGCTGTCGCTCGCGCAGGGCGAATATGTGAAGCTCATGCACCATGACGACTGGTTTTCGGATGAGGGGAGCCTCGGCTCTCTGGTGGAGCTTCTTGAGAGCCATCCGGAGGCGGATCTCGCGTTTTGTGGGACATATCAGGCTTTCTTTGCTTCGGACGGTACGCTGCACAGGACGCCGCGCGGCATCTCGGCGGAGGACGAGGCGCTGCTTCGTAAGGATTGGAGAAATCTGTTTCTCGGCAATACCATCGGTGCGCCGAGCGCGGTGCTGGTGCGGCGGAGCGCGCCGTCCGCCTGCCGCTATGACCCGGAGCTCACGTGGCTTGTGGATGAGGAATATTATCTGCGGCTCCTGCAGGGAAATCCGCATTTTGCCTGCTCCCCCGAGCCGTGGGTCACCATCGGCCTCTCCGGAGATCAGCTCACGGAGAGTGTGCGGGACGACGAGACGGTAAACATCCGTGAGCTGCTGTATATTTACCGGCGCTATATGCCGGTTTCCGGAGCGGCGGACGTCCCGGAGCGGGGGCGGCGCTTTGCTGATTATCTTCTGGCAAGGCTCGCGGCGAACCATCTGCCGGAGGAGGAGCTCCCCGCGGATCTCGGGATTCCGGATGCGGCGCGGCGCTACCGGCACGCGCTCCGGGAGGAGAGACGGGCGGAGCGGAAGCGCCGTGCGGACACGGCCGTCTACCTTTTGACCAAACCGGTCAAAATAGCGGCGGACCGGATGAACGCCGTGCTGCAGCCGCTGCGGGCCCTGCTCCGCATTCCGGCAGAATCTGCGTTCTGGACGGCGCTCACCATCGAGCTGCTTCTTGTGATCTGGGATAAGAGCAACGCGACGGTGCCGTATCCGGGGCAGATTTTCCGCGTCACCTTTCTTCTCTTTCTGATCAAGGCGGCTTCGGAAAAATTCACGCGGCGGGAGCTGGTGTTCTTCCTCTCCGCGTGTGTTCTCGGCGTGATTTCATGGCGCTGCGCGGGAAGAAATGAGCTTCTCCGCGCCGCCGTCCTGCTTGCGGCGCTTCGGGGTGAGGATCACCGGCGGGTGATGAAGTATTCCTTTTTCGTCACGCTTGCGGGCTGCCTTGCGCTGGCGGTTCTCGCGGCGGCGGGGATCTTCGGCGATCTGTACCGGGTTCAGGATTTTGACGGGACGGGGACGGATCTGCGGTACTGCTTCGGTATGGGAAATCCGAACGCTGCGCACTGCATGCTGACGATGCTCCTGATCCTCGGCCTTTATTTGTGGGAGAACAGGCTGCGCTGGCAGCATTACGCCGCGCTCCTTGTCCTGCATTTTGTGCTCTGGCGGCTGTGCCGCTCCGCGGCGGCGGCGGGAACGGCGTTTCTTGCGATCGCGATGTCCATGGCGTTTCATTACAGGAAGCGCCTCCGCGCACGGGACGCGGTGTACCGGGTGACCGGGGCCGTCTTTGCGGCAGGGCTTGTCCTCCTTGCGGCGGCAGCCGTCTGGGGGACGAAAATTCCCCTGATTCACTGGCTCGACGGCCATGTGCTGACGGGCCGCGTCGCCTCGCTGTGGGGCACGACCTTTTTCTCGGGGACGCTCGCGACATGGTACTGGTTTTCGGACCGCGCCAATACGTCCTATTTTGATCTGGGGTGGCTGAGAGTCGTTTACTGGTACGGCGTGATCCCGATGATTCTGCTGACCCAGCTCGTATTCGAATGGCTCCGACAGATCCGTCTGCGCCGCGACGCTGCGGCGTACATGCTGGTGAGCTGTCTTGTGCTGTATACTTTGATTGAGGCGCATGTCGTCTCGATTTATCTCGGGCGCAACATCGCGCTGCCGCTTCTGGCCTCGTATCTTCCCGGGCTCCTGGGGGAGGAGAGGACGGCTCCCGCGGCAGGCAGGGGCGGCTGACGGGGCGGAGGCGCGGCCATTCTGCGCGGAGGAATGGTGTGAAACATCACGAGGATGCGTTGATTTTCACACGGCGATTTGTGCCGAAGCCCGAATCGCCCCCATCGCATCCGCAAACCGCCTGCGCGGATCTTGCGGTGTGTGCCTCGCATAAAGTGCTTCGGAATGGTGATTTTCATGAATCAGAACAAAAATGTATTCCGCACATACAGTCTGTGGTTTCTCGACATGGTCTGCATCACGGTGAGCTACCTCATCGCGACATGGATACGCTACGGCAACAATAATGATATGGCGAGTTCCCGGATCCATTATCTCATTCTCGCGGTGTTTCTGATGGGGGCGTCGGTGTACAGCTTTTTCCTCGACTGGAATCATGATTATCTGAAGCGGGGATATTTCCGGGAGCTGACGGCGGTGCTGAAATTCAACGCGGTGATTCTGCTGATCGCCGTGGTGTTCGTGTTCATGGCAAGGCTTTCGCTCTATATTTCCCGGACTGTATTTTTGTGGTTTTTTGCCATCGACGGCGCGGCCCTGCTGACGGTGCACTGCATATATAAGGAAATTCTCCGCAGGGCGATGCGGGCGGAGCTGCTGGTGACAAAGGTGCTCGTCATTGCCGGAGCGGAGCAGATGGAGAGCACGATCATCCGCCTCCGGCGGGAGGCGGACGCCGGTCTTGAGGTGATCGGGGCGGTGCTCGCGGAACCCGGCCAGGCGGCCACGGAGATGAAAGAGGATATTTTCGGGATTCCGGTATTCATGGGGCTGCAGAATCTCACGGAGCTCATGACGACGGTCCCGTTCGACGAGGTGTTCATCAATACACCGGAGATCTCGCAATATCGGATGCATGGGATCATCGCGGGCTTTGAGGAGATGGGCGTCACCGTGCATTACAATCTCGAGCTCCCCGATCTGGAGGGAACTGCGGGAAAGGTGGACATGTTCGGGGATTACTCCGTCATTTCCTATACTCGCTTCCGGTACAGCAGCAAGCGGCTTCTGTGCAAGCGGGCGATGGATATTCTGGGTGGGCTGATCGGTGTTCTGCTCATGGGGATCATCACGCTGTTTCTTGCCCCGGCGATCCTCATTGACTCGCCCGGGCCGGTGTTCTTTTCCCAGCTTCGCGTCGGAAAAAACGGGCGCCGCTTCCGGATATATAAGTTCCGCTCGATGTATCGGGACGCGGAGGAGCGGCTTCGGGAGCTGCAGGGCAGCAATGAGATGAACGGTCTTATGTTCAAGATGGAAAATGATCCGCGGATCACGAGGGTCGGGCGCTTCCTGCGCCGGACCAGTCTCGACGAGTTTCCGCAGTTTCTGAATGTGCTGAAGGGCGACATGAGCCTTGTGGGAACGCGGCCGCCGACAGAGAAAGAGTTCGAGCAGTACAATGAGCATTACCGCCGGCGCATTTCCATGACGCCGGGTCTCACCGGGCTCTGGCAGGTGAGCGGCCGGTCGGACATCACGGATTTTGACGAGGTGGTGCGTCTTGATCTCCAGTATATCGACAACTGGAGCCTCGCGCTGGATATCAAGATTCTTCTGCAGACCGTGGGCGTCGTGCTGTTTCATAAGGGAGCAAAATGAAAACGCATATCTGCATGATCGTTACACAGCGCGACGTAAAGGGCGGAATGACGGCCGTGATTTCCGCCTATTACGGAAGCCGCCTCGAGGAGGATTACGACGTCACCTATATCGAGACCTACTGCGACGGCTCGAAGTGGACGAAGCTCCGGAAAGCGCTCCGGGGGTATCTTGCGTTTCGGCGGCTTCTTCGCAGCGATCCGCCGGCTCTGGTGCATGTGCATTCTTCTTTCGGTCCGAGCTTCTGGCGGAAGCTTCCGATCATCGACGCCTGTGCGCGGCGCGGGATCCCGGTGGTGAATCATATCCACGGGTCCGAATTTGACCGCTTCTATACCCGGGCGGGACGCTTCAAGAAGCGTCAGGTGAAACGGGTCTACGGGGAATGCGCGGTGATCCTTACCCTGACCGAGGCATGGAAGGAGCGCTTTCTTGCGATTGTCCCAGAAGAAAAGATCGAGGTGCTCCATAATTACACCGCGATCCGGACGGACGGGCCGACGCCGGAGAGCCGCGTCAGTAAGCAGGTCACCTTTCTGGGGCTCATCAATCCGATGAAAGGGAGCCGGGACATGCCGGAGATTATCGCCCGGGTCTGCGAGGCGGTGCCGGACGCGCGCTTTGTGCTCTGCGGCGTGGGAGAGACGGAGGCTGTCCGGGCGGGACTCCCGGAGAAGCTGCGGGAGAAAAATGTGCGGTTCCCCGGCTGGATCCGCGGCGAGGAGAAGGATCGCGTCATGCACGGCACGGCGGTGTTTCTTCTGCCGTCGTACAGCGAGGCGATGCCCATGTCGATTCTGGAGGCGATGGGCTATGCCGTTCCGGCTGTTGCTTCCCGCACAGGAGGAATTCCCCGTCTGATCGAGGACGGTGTGAACGGCCGCCTCTATGAGCCGGGCGACGCGGCCGGCATGGCGGAGGGCATCATCCGCTACCTCACGCACGAGGAAGAGAGAGAGGCAGCCGGTGCGGCGTCCCTTGCGGCGGCGCGGCGCGATTACAGTCTGGAGCGCCATATTGAGGAGTTGGAGAGAATCTATGAGAAATGTCTCGGCAGAGCCGGAGCGGAAAGAGGATGAGACAGCGAGAGGGGCAGCGGCGGAGTTTTCCGTCGCTGTTATCGTACCGGTCTATAATAATGCGGCGGATCTGCCCTGCTGCGTCGACAGCATTCTGGCGCAGAGCTGGAAACGGCTGTCGGTCTATCTCATCGACGACGGCTCCGCGGACGGGAGCGCCGGCATCTGTGACCGCTATGCGGCGGACTTTGCGAATGTTCATGCGGTGCATCAGACAAACGGCGGGCTGATGGCCGCATGGCAGAGAGGACTTCGCGAGGCGGCGGAGGACTGGATCTGCTTTGTGGACGGCGACGACTGGATCGAGCCGGAGATGATCGAGGCGCTCGTCTGCGCGGGGACGGCGGCGGAGGAAGCGCAGCCGGGCCTTTTGACACGGCAGCTTGTCTGCTGCTCCTATTTGATCGAGAGGGAGTGGGAGAACCGGGCGGAGAGAAAGGGGCACGGAGCCGCTCCGGGCGTGTATACGGGAGAACGGCTTGAGAAAGAGATCCGCAGGCGGGTCATCGGCTGTGAACGGCGCGCCGTGATTCTTTCGCGCTGTATGAAGCTCGTTCCGAGGGAGCTTCTTACGGAGGGGCTCCCCTACTGCAACCCGGCGATCCGTATGGGGGAGGATGTGAACATTATGCTCCCGGTTCTGCTGTCCGCCGGCCGCGTCGTGATCCTCCCCGGACATTACGACTATCACTACCGCTTCCGCAGGGAGTCCATGGTGCATCGCTATGATCCGAGGCTCTGTGAGAATATCCGGGCGCTGGATGCTGTGATCCGGCGCGTGCTGCGGGATTTTGCCGTTCCGGAGGCGGAGGCGATGGCAGACCGGGAATTTGCCTTTCTGTTTCTTCTTCTTTTGAAAAACGAGCTGCGCCGGACGGATATCTCCGCCGGAGAAGCCGTTTCACGCATCCGCGCGCTCTGCGGGGAGAATCATTCCGAGGCGCTTCTTGCCGCGATCGGCGGCCCGCGCGCGGTGAGAGAGCCTGCGAACCGTCTGCTGGCACTCTTGATGAGACGGCCCTCGCCGCTTCGCGTCCGCATCATCCGCCGCATCTTTCTGTGGCAGGCAAAGGCCTGACAGAGCGCTTTCATACGGGAGAAACCACGGGAGGAATCGCGATGATCAGTATTATCACCCCCTTTCATAACGCGCAGAAAACGCTGACGGCCTGCATCGAGAGCGTCCTCGTGCAGACAGAGACCGACTGGGAGCTGATCCTTGTGAACGACGGCTCCGCGGACGGCTCGGTGAAGCTGGCGCAGAGCTACTGCGGACAGGACCCCCGCATCCGTCTGCTGACGCAGGAGCAGCGCGGTGTTTCCGAGGCGCGGAACGCCGGACTTTCCGAGGCGCAGGGGGAGTTTGTCTCATTTCTTGATGCCGACGACAGAATCGCGCCGAATATGCTGGGCGTTCTGCTGGCGCTCATCAGAACCTATCGCGCGGATATGGCGGGCTGCTCGTTTCTGCCCTTTGCGGAGCCCTCGGACATCGCGGCGGCGGAGCCGGAGGCGGGCAGTGTGCCGCCGGGCGCTTTCTTTGACCCCGTGAGGACGGAAATCATGACGGGGGCTGATTTTGTTCTGCGGGGAATCCTCTCGTCCGATACGCGCATCTGGAGCAAGCTGATCCGGCGCTCGTGCATCGGCAGGACGCATTTTCGCCGGAGCTATACGATCGGCGAGGACATGCTGTTTCTCCTCGCGCTCACAAAGAGGCTGGGAACGGTGGTGCGGACAGAGGCGCGGCTGTATTATTATTACAGCAATCCCGCGGGGGCGATGCAAAAGCCCTATACACCGCAGTACATGGATCAGCTCCGCTGCTGGGAGGCAGCCGGGCGGTGGATACGGGAGGAGCGGAGCGATCTTGCGGAAGATTCGCGGTGCATGGCGCGCCTTGCGGCGATCCGTGCGGTTTCGGCTATGCTGATCGCCGGGAAGCTCGCGCGGCTTGCTGAGGCGGAGCGGATGGACGAGGCGGAAACCACAGAGACGCTCCGGCAGACGGTAAGGGAATGCCTTGCGGTTCCGGGAGTACAGGATTTCCTGCCGAAAGGCTACGGGATAAAAACGCGGCTGTTCCGGCTGTCGCCGGCGCTGTATTATGCGGCATACGGGCGCTGGAAGCGGGGATGAGGCGTGCCGGCGGAAAGGAAAGACGAGGCATGACGGGAAAAAAGACGGGGATCGCGCTCTGTATGCACGCAGGGAGCGGGAATCACGGGTGTGAGGCGCTGGCGGACAGTCTGCTTCGGCAGCTCCGGGAGCAGGGCGCTCCGCCGCCGGTCACACTGGTGACGAACAGCAGAGCGGAGGATCAGCGCTATGCGCTCGGTAGCTTCGGCAGCTTTGTGAGGCTTGCCGAGGAACGCCGCATAGCGGAGCATCGTCTCGCCCATATCTTTTATTATGGCTGGCGGGCTCTCACAAGGGACCGGGAATCGTTCCTGCGCTACCGGCTCTTTCCGGTTACGGGTGCGGAGAAGCCGGCGCTTGCCGTCTCCATCGGGGGGGACAACTACTGCTATCCGTCCATGGTAAATGATCTGGAGCTCGCCAACGCCATGCTGAACCGGCAGGGGACGCGGACGATGCTGCTGGGCTGCTCCATCGAGCCGGCGCTTCTTACCGGAGAGACAAAGGAGAGCCGGGCGCTGATCGAGGATATGCACCGTTACGCGCTGATCACCGCGCGGGAGGGAAGAACCTATGAGGCGCTGCGCGGCGCGGGGATCCCGGAGGCAAAGCTCCGGCGCATCCCAGACCCCGCCTTTGCGCTGCCGATGAATCCCCGCGCCGTGCTGCCGGAGGGCTTCTCCATAGCGCTCCCTGTGTGGGAGGAGAGAGGCGGGCCCGGCTCCCCGGCGGGAAACCGGGCCGGGCGGGCGGTTCCGGCCGGAAGCCCGGTCCTCCGGGGCGGGACGGTCGGAATCAATCTCAGTCCGATGGCGGCGGATTATGCGGAGAATCCGGAACTGGCGCTGCAGAGCTGCGCGGCTCTGATCCGTCATATTCTTGCGGAATCGGATATGACGGTTGCCCTGATTCCGCATGTGGTCTGGGAGAGGAGCGACGACCGCATCCCTCTCGGCCGCCTGATGGCGATGTTTCAGGGCACCGGACGGGTCGTCATGGCGGAGGACGGAAACGCCGGGGATCTCAAGGGTATCATCGGAAAGTGCCGCTTCTTCATCGGCGCGCGGACGCATGCGACGATCGCGGCATATTCGTCGGAGGTGCCGACGCTCGTGCTGGGGTACTCCGTCAAGGCGCAGGGCATCGCCGAGGAGCTGTTCGGCACGGCGGAGCATTATGTTCTGCCGGTGCAGGAGCTTCGGGAGGAGCGGCAGCTCATTGACGCCTATGAATGGCTCCTTGCACATGAGAACGGAATCCGTGCGCACCTCCATGACATCATGCCCGGTTATTGCCGCCGGGCGCTGGAAAACGGGCGGGCGGTCATGGCGCTGTATCGGAGCATAACAGAGGGATGAACGGGAGACGCCAGACAGGAATTCAGATGGGAAGAACAAAATCTGCGGCAAAAAATATTGCGTTCGGCTATGCGGGCACGCTGACGACGGCGATTCTTGGCTTTCTGCTTAAGCAGGTTTTCATCTCGAACTTATCTGCGACGCTGAACGGCGTGAACGGTCTCTACACGGGGATATTATCGCTCCTTAACATGGCGGAGCTGGGGATCGGCACGGCGCTGAATTACAGCCTGTATGCCCCGGTGGCGCGCGGAGATCGGGAAAAGGTCCGCTCCTATATGCGGATGTATCGCAGGGCCTATCATGTGATCGCGCTTGCGGTGGCCGGAATGGGACTTCTTCTTACGCCGTTCCTGCCCGTATTCATCCGGAATCCGGGAGACAACCGCTGGCAGGATCTCACGCTGTACTATCTTATCTTTCTGTTCAACACGGTCAGCAGCTATTTTGTCGCTTATAAATACAGTCTGGTCAACGCGGAGCAGAAAAACTATATTCAGACCAACATTGCGGCCGTCACGAAGATTGTCACCGTGCTGCTGCAGATGCTGGTTCTGGTGACGACGAAGAATTTCTACTTCTATCTCCTCACAGACGCGGCGATTCAGCTCGTGCAGAAGATTTTCGTGAACGCCTATCTGAACCGGCTTTATCCGTATCTTCGGGAAAAGGGCGCGGCCCCGCTCTCGAAGGAGGAGAGAGGCGAGGTATGGACGAAGACGAGGGCGCTCGTCTGGCACAGGGTAGGGGACGCGGCGAGGCTCCAGACGGACTCCGTCATCATTTCGTCCTTTATCGAGGTCACCGTCTCGGGGATGGTGGACAACTACAATCAGGTCATTACGGCGGTGGCGGGCTTCGTCAACATCATCTTCAATTCCGTGATCTCGAGCCTTGGGAATCTGATCGCGACGGAGAGCCGGGAGAAGCAGTTTGAGATTTTTTCCGTATACCGCTTCTTCGCCTCATGGATTTACGGCTTCTGCGCGGCCGGCTTCTTTCTTCTTCTCACGCCCTTTGTCGGCGGACTCTGGCTGGGCCGGGCATGGATCCTCCCGGCTCCGGCGGTGGCGCTGATTCTCCTTGATTTTTATTTCAAGGGGGAGCGCATCGTGCTCTCCAATTACAAGACGGCGGCCGGCGTATTTGAGCAGGACAAATATCTGGCGGCGGTGCAGGGCATTGTAAATCTGGCACTCTCTGTCTGGCTTGTGCAGAAAATCGGTCTGACAGGGGTCTACGTGGGCACGGTCGTCTCCGGTCTGATCGCGAATGTCACGAAGCCGATCATCATATACCGCGTCTGCTTCGGGAGGAGCGCGGCGCATTATTTTCTGGAATCTCTGAAATACGCGGCGGTTTTGGGCGGGATTCTCGCGGGGCTTTACCGGATCCGCGTTCATCTGCTGCCGGCGGTTTCGGATGTCACTCTGCCGCGTTTTCTTATCATGGGCGTGCTGATTACGCTTGTGTACAACGGTCTTTTTCTGGCGGTGTTCGGACGCACGCGGGAGGCGCGCTATCTGTTCCGGCTCGTGAAAAGGAGATTCGGCGGTTGAGTGCGGGGCGCGGGCTTCCGGCGCTCTGCAGGATAAGGAGTGTAAAATTGACGGTTTTGGATCAGATCGCGGCGGAGGCCGCGCGGGAGCTGGACGGCTACGGGGAAATATCTCTTTTTGTCAGAGCGAAGAACCTGGCAAGACGTCTCCTCGGGAGATATGTCCCGGAGCGGGATCGGATGTTCTGGCCCGCAGGGCTGCTGCTTCTGGGGATGAGTGAGTACCTTGCGCTGGGGGAGCGAAAGCCCGGGGCGCTGAACGAGGAAACCCGGCGCGCGGTACAGGCGTCGATGGACCGGCATCTGGCGGCGTGGGAGCGGGACGGCGGCCGGCTCTTTCAGATCGACGACGTGCTGGCGGGGGCGGCGTTCGCTGCGCGTTATGAGGCGACGGGGGAGGAAAAATACCTCGCGGTCTGCGACAGGATGTACGATTTTGCCGCGGAGCGCTCCGAAGACCGGACCGGCGCGGTGATCTACCGGCCGGGGCGGGCGCATGACTACGTCCTTGCGGACGGGGTGGGGGAGCTGGCGCTGTTTCTGTCCCGCTACGCGCTCGTGCGGCCGCAGAAGCGGGAGGAAGCGCTCATGACCGCCGGACGGCAGCTCTGTGCGTTCCGGGAATACGGCTTTGACCGTACGACGGGCCTGCCGTTCCATGGCTATGAGGCACAGCAGGGCGGAGGCATAAAGACGAAAGGACTGGTCGGCTGGGGGCGCGCTGTGGGCTGGTATCTCATGGGGCTCTCCGGATATCTTACCGCGGTCTGCGACAGGGCGGTGACCGACGGCCGCACGGAGGTGCTCCTCTCTCTTGTCGAGAGCTGCCGTAGAGAGGACGGCATGTTCACGTGGCATCTCGCCGCGCGGTCGGAGGATGGGAAGGAAATTCCTGTCGACACCTCGGCGACAGCAATGATAAGCTATGCAGAGAGCGTCCTTTTTCCGTGCGGGGAAGGAGCGGCGGTGTCGGCCGGGACACTTGACCGCGCGGCCGGGGCCCTCCGCTCATGGACCGATCCGCAGGGACGGGTGCAGCAGGCTTTGGCGGAATGTATTGATTTTGGGAATCATCCGCAGAATTACGGGAATTATCCGTGGGGGCAGGGGGCGGTGCTGGCGTTTCTGTCGCGGCTTGAGCGCTGAAGGCGCTTTGGGGGCTTCTGTGAGAGCGGCTGGGGTGCTTCGGCCGGGAGGATTCATATGATTATTGTTCAGCTGGCCGGAGGGCTGGGAAATCAGATGCAGCAGTATGCGCTGTACCGGCGTTTTCTGTCGCTTGGAACGCCGGCAAAGCTGGATGCGTCGTGGTTTTCGGAGGCGGAGCAGGACGGCGTCGGCACGCGGCGCGCGCTGGAGCTTTCGCTGTTTCCGGGGCTGCCGCTGGAGCTTGCCTCTCCAGAGGAGAAGCGTGCTTTCACCGGCGGCGACGATGCACTGAGCCGTCTGGCAAGACGGCTGGGTCTGCGCCGTGGACAGATTTTCATGGAGAGCGAGATGTACCATGAGGACCTCCTCAGCCGGAGAGAGGGCTATCTTACCGGGTATTTTGCCTGCGAGAGGTACTATGCGGCCATTTTGCCGGAGTTGCGGGAGCTGTTTGCTTTCCCGGAGGCGGAGGACAAGGCGGCGGCAGAGAAAAATGCGGCCCTCGCGGAGTCGATACGGCGGGAGAGGGAGGAGGGAATCACCGCGGTCTCCATTCATCTGAGGAGAGGGGATTATCTGACCCCTGAAAACCGTCGTCTTCTCGGCGGAATCGCCACGCCTGCCTATTACGACGGCGCGGTGCGGTCGCTTCGGGGCGGAAAGCCCGGGCAGCTCCATTTTTACATTTTTTCGGACGATCCGGCATATGCCCGGATACTTCACTTCGGCGAGACGGCGGAGGAAAACACGGTCTGCGATTGGAACACCGGGCGGGACAGCCTGCTTGACATGCAGCTCATGAGCCTCTGCGAGGTGAATATCTGCGCGAATTCCACATTCAGCTTCTGGGGGGCGCGCCTGAATCGCGGGACGGAGAAGATCATGATCCGGCCGTCGATCCACAAGACGACCCAGCGCTGCATTCCGGAGGTCATGCATGAGCTTTGGCCGGGATGGCGGCTGGTGGATCCGGCGGGGAAGCTGGTTTGAGAGACGGGAAGCTGGTTTGAGAGACGGAAAGATGGTCTGAGTGACGGAGAAGCCGCGGAACGGGGCACGGCGCTGTGCTCTTTCTGTGTGTCTTCGGCATATTTGCAGGAGGAAAAACAATGAGTCGGAATTATGTGTTGAGCTGCTGTTCCACGGCGGATCTTTCGGCGGAACACTTTCAAAAAAGAGACATCCGCTATATCTGCTTTCACTTTCAGCTCGGGGAGAACTGGTATTCGGACGACTGCGGCCGGTCGGTGCCGTTTGAGCAGTTCTATGCGGCGATGGCGGAGGGAGTCATCACAAAGACCTCGCAGGTCAACGCCGAGGAATACCGGGACTATTTTGAGAGCTTTCTGAAAGAGGGAAAGGACATCCTGCATGTGACGCTCAGCTCCGGCCTGTCCGGGAGCCATAACGCGGCGATGATTGCGAAAACGGAGCTCATGGAGCAATACCCGGATCGGAAGCTTTTTATTGTCGACTCGCTCGGCGCCTCCTCGGGCTACGGTCTTCTGATGGACCGTCTTGCGGATCTGCGGGACGGGGGAATGGAGCTTGAGGAGCTTGCCGCGTGGGCGCAGAAGCACCGGCTGAATACCGCGCACTGGTTCTTTTCCACGACGCTGGAATACTATGTCCGGGGCGGCCGCATATCCAAGGCGGCGGGCATGTTCGGCGGTCTTCTCGGTATTTGTCCTCTTCTCAACATGGACCGGGAGGGCAGGCTCATCGTCCGCAGCAAGTGCCGAGGCAAGAACAGGGTGATCCGCGAGATTGTCGAGCGTATGAAACGCCATGCGGAGAACGGAACGGAATACAGCGGGAAATGCTATATCTCACAGTCGGCCTGCATGGAGGATGCAAAGGCCGTGGCGGCGGCGGTGGAGCAGGCGTTCCCGAAGCTGTCCGGCCCGGTGGAGATCAATTCGATCGGCACGACGATCGGAAGCCACACAGGGCCCGGCACGGTGGCGCTGTTTTTCTTCGGCGATAGCAGAGAGGACGATGAAAAGTCCTCGCGGTGAGGAGGGGAAGAAAACCCCATTTTGCTTACAGCCCATACATTCGCGACGATATGGATGTTTTTTATTTTATGACCGCAGGCATTAATTTCTGTGATATTTCCTTGCAATCAGAATCGCAGCGGCCAGAACCAGAACAGATGCACCGGATAGTATCCAGACATTTTTGTCGATCTCGTTCAATGAAATAAAGTTACCGGACGCGATTTCCTTATCTTCGGAATTAACCGGCTCCTCTGATACAAAGCCATTCGCATCCTCTTTGTTTTCATCTGGCCGAGTCGGCCCTCCGCGGTGCATTTCGCTGCCGGACTCCTTGCTTTCGGGCATAAAGCCGGTTTGTCCCATGTCCTGTGACGGCGTGCTGCCGGAGCTGCCTGTTGACGTGGCAGTGGAGTCAAGTGTCAGTTCTGTGCTGTTCTCGCCGCAGACAATGGTATAGGTTTCGCCGACTGTCAGCTCCGGTGCACTGAAGGCTATGGAAGAATACCCGCAGGCGGGAGCGAAAGAGAGGATTTCATCGCCGTCTTCGCTCAGAACCTGGAACAGCGTGTCGGCCTCCATTGTCGAATCCAGATTATAGAGCACGGCGCACTGCGAGCTGTCGGAACTGAAGTCTTCCGTCATACTGGAGCCGCCGAAGGCCAGAACCGTTCCGCCGGTAACGATGCACTCACCTCCGCTTTCGCTGCCATAGTCGATGGCGCAGTTGTTGCCGTCGCCCGGAAGGCTGATGCGGATATCTCCGCCGCCAATATAGATATTTCCGTTGGAGTCAAGTCCGTCTGCGTCCCGCCCGGTTTCGTTGATGATCGTCAGGGTTCCGCCGCTGATACGGATGTATGCCTCTTTCTCATCAGATGAGTCGTCTGTTTCTGTCTGTGCCTCCTCTTGCCGCCCGGATATTTCGGTAAACACGGAAGACATTTCACCATCTGGTAATTCCGGAGGGGCGGGCATCCCGCCTGCTTCGCTGCGGTCACGATTTCCTGTGCTGCCGGAGGGGGGAACCTCCATACCGCCGAATTCCATTGCGTTATCGTCACCGTTGGCATTGATCCCGTCATCGCGGGGATAAATCGTAATGTTGCCTCCGGCGATATCAACGGTGATTGCTTCAAGCCCCTCATAGCAGGAATGGATGAGGATTGTGCCGCTCTCAATGTAAAGCTCGTCATCGCTGTGAACAGCGTCATCTCCTGCGTCTATGATTAATGACGCCTCTGCATAGCGGAAGCTGTCGTTGACATGGATGCCGTCCTGCGGCGCGCTGATTGTGATGCTTCCTCCGGTGATAACGAGGGAGTCATTCACGTCGATGCCGTGCTTATATCCGGCGGTAATCGCCAGACTGCCGCTGCCGTTGATCGTCAAATCATCATGGGAGAAGATAGCGCCGCCTGTGTTGTCCGACAGCGCATCTTCCGAGTATGTGCTCCCGCTGGTAAATACATTCTCTGTGTCTTTGGCCAGTGTCAGGAACACTTTATCCGCCTGATCGACCTGCAGACACGCGTCGTCGGAACAGTTGATGCTCACGCCGCTCAGCCGTATCCAGATCTTGGAGGAATCATCGGCATCTACGATGATGCTCCCGTCTTCCAGCGTGCCGGAAAGTACATACCATCCGCCGTTTGAGATCACAAGATCTCCGTTCAGAAAGTAGGCGCCATTGCCATTGATTTCTCCACCGGAACCATCGAGTGTGATATAAGTTGTATAGGAATTATCAGCCCAATCTCCGTCTAAGTCATTCTCAGTGAAATAGCTGCCGCTGCTGTACGATTCCGCATCCTCATCGGCGGTGACTCTGATTCCCAGCCTTTCACCGTTCATAAAGACCACGGTCAGGAGAAGCGTCAGCACGAGCACGACAATACATATTCTGTCGATATTTCTGCGCGTGGACATGTGATCGCCTCCTTATCCCATGTAGTCTCCGTTATAGCTTACAAGAACCGCATTCTGGACTCCCGGCAGGTCTGCCAGGGAATTGATAAAGTCGGTGTTGTCGTCTTTCAGACGGATTTCGATGTTCAGCTCCACGTCGCCCTTACGTACGGTTTTGCTCTTGACAGTGAGTTTTTTCGTATTCTGTGCGAGATATTCCGTTGCGGATTTCTCGCTTTTGCTGCTCTCGCAGGAGATCACCACGATGTACGGATTGGAGTGTTCCTTGCGGTTGGCAAACACCAGAAGAATAATGCCGATCATAACGCTGCCGAATACCGCCAGCGGAATCAGGCCGGCGGCAAGCACGATGCCGGCGGCAATGGACCAGAAGAGGAAAGCGATGTCCATCGGTTCCTTAATGGCGGTGCGAAATCTCACAATAGACAAAGCGCCGACCATGCCGAGGGAAAGAACGACATTGCTTGTCACGGCCAGAATCACAAGGGTCGTAATCATCGTCAGGGCGATCAATGTTACGCCGAAGGAAGACGAATACATCACGCCCGCATAGGTCTTTTTATAAATGAAGAAGATGAACAGGCCGACGCCGAAAGCTAATATCAGGGCGAGCGCCATATCCAGAAGGCTGATGCTGGTTACATTTTCAAGAAAGCTTGATTTAAAAATCTCTGAGAATGACATGATTTTTGCTCCTTTCAAATCAGCCGTACACACGGCATTGTGCATATTTGGAAAATGAGCCGACGCGCCGGTTCGGCACGGAAACCGTGTCCCGAATGATGGAGGGGAGAAAATTATCCCACTTGACTTCAACGAGAATCGGAGGATCGCCGGCAGGGATGGTAACGGCATCCGGATTCAGAAAGTCCGTGCAGCTCAGTCCGGTCCGAATATCATAGTCCAGCGTGACGCGGACGTTTCCGGGGCGAAAGATAAACGGCTCCCTGGTATAATCTACAATCGTCTTCGGACGCATTCCCTGACAGCGCATCCTGCAGTAAAGCTCCTGCAGCAGAGGACGATCAGGGTTAAGCATCCAGTCGAGGTCCCCGGCCAGGATTTTCTGTGCCTCTTCGGCGGTCAGCTTTGCAGAATGCTTGACTCCAAGACCATTGCGCTTGCTTTTCTTTTCCAGATGGAGCACCGAAGGATCGTGATTATATAGCCGGATTCTGAACTTCTCCCGCATGTCAACGCCATCGATTTTCTCTCTCAGCGCTTTATCATCAAGGGTATCAAAATACAGGCTGCGTATCTGATATCTTCCGTTTATCGCATGCGGGTCACTCTCCATGATAGCCCGGAGACGTTTACGCAGTATCAGCAGATCCCCGGTATTCAGGATGTACTTCCATTCATGCCTGTATTGTAAAGCCATAAAGAATACCTCCCTTACATTTGATGGGATCATTGTAAGGGAGGTTGATTGAAAGAAGATTGAAGTTTCATTTATTTTTTTCAGGAATCGATACCGTGAGCCGAACCCTGCCGTCATGGCTGGAGACGGCAATACTTCCGCCGTGCTTTTCTGTAATTGCTTTTGCTATGGAAAGGCCAAGACCGTAATGATGTCCCTCGCTGTTTCTGGCCTCGTCGACCCGATAGAAACGGTCAAAGAGGTGTTCCATTTTTTCGGACGGAATCTCCGGATCGTCGTTTGCCACACGGAGGACAGCGGAGTGGGCCGGATGCTTAAGCAGCACCTCGATATCGTTGCCCGTGGAATGTCTTACTGCATTATCAAGCAGAATGGATGTAAGCTGCGTAAGCTGAGCCGGATTTCCCATGACATGGATTCCGTCATCAAGGTCGCTCCGGATCGTTTTTCCCTGCTCGAATGCGAAGCTCTCGAAGGCAAGCGTTTCACCGGCAACGACGCGGGAGAAATCAACAGGCACCATGGGCGCTTCGGTGTTTTCCGCTCTGGAAAGGTCCAGAAGCTGCTTCACGAGATCGCCCATGCGCTCATTTTCATATTGAATATTCGCAAGCCATTCGTTTTCTCCAAGCTCTCTGGAAAGAAGCTCGGTGTTGGCGCTGATTACCGCAACCGGCGTTTTCAGCTCGTGACCTGCATCGGAGATAAATCGTTTCTGTTGTCGGTCGTTTTCCTCCAGCGGGCGGATGATCCGCCTTGAAAGCGAGAGAGAAATGAAGAACAGCAGTACGATCGCAATGCTGCCGACAATCAGGATATTGTGAAGCAGCGTATGCAGTCCGCCCTCTGATACGGTGTTGTCCATAAAGGCGATCAGTGTATATCCGTCCCTGCGGTTTACGATGTAGGAAAGATGATTGCGTCTTCCGGATGTCCTGTTTCCGACCAGTATCTCCTTTGCGATCTCTACGAGGGTGCTTTCTTCGTATACCGTTTTTTCTCCGGTATCCACGGCAAGGACCGTCCCGTCTTCGGACAAGGCTACGGAATAAAATGTGGAAAGCTGATAATCAGGCCTTTCGTTGATAGGAGGCCTGCCTTGATTCTGTCCTGTCCCCGGCAGGTTTTGGCTGCCGAATTCGGGCAGGAACCGGTTCTGTCTGTCCGCCTGCTGTTCGAGAGAGTACATCTCTGCGTAGCGGTTCAGCATATCTGTATTCTTCTGCCGCACTTCCCGGAAACTGACAAGCAGGATGACGGTCAGGGTAATGGAGAACAGAAGAATGAGGGATCCCATGATCGCCAGTATGATTTTTTTTCGGGATTTATGAAACATCATGTTCCCTCAATTCATATCCCAGACCGCGAACTGCCTTGATCTGGACATTTGATCCGACAAAAGCCAGCTTTTTCCGCGTAAAGGACATATATACTTCTACGTTGTTGTATTCTGTCTCATTTTCAAATCCCCAGATCTTTACGGCCAGCTGCTCTCTGGTCATGATCTGTCCCCGGTTGTCGAACATGTATTCCAGAATGCGCAGCTCTTTTTCCCCGAGACGGACGCTCTGTCCGGTGAGATCACAGCTGAGGGATGCGTTTGATGTATCCAGAGAAAGATCGCCAAAGCGCCGCTTATTGTCCTGGAAGCTCACGTTCCTGCGCCCGAGGGCGCGAAGTCTGGCCAGCAGCTCTTTGGTCTGAAAGGGCTTTGTGAGATAATCATCTGCTCCGTTGTCAAGACCCTCTACTTTATCATCCAGCTGACTCTTTGCGGTAAGCATCAGAATCGGTGTTTTTATACCGCGGCTTCTTGCTCTGCGTGCAACTTCAAAACCGTTTACTTCCGGCATCATGACGTCGAGAACGGCGATGTCGTAAACACCGCTCTCCAGTGCCGCGAGGGCGGAGGCACCGTCCGCCGCGTGATCCACATCGTATTTTTCCTGCTTCATCAGCGCAACAAGGGCTGCCGCCATTCTTTTTTCATCTTCCGCCAAAAGGATTCGCATACCATCACCACCTTACGTTATCATGATACAGCGAAAAGCTTGAGAAAAGATTGAAAAAAAGAAAAAGATTGAGAAGAGAGGGCGAATTTCTCTCATAACAATAAAGTGATTGTAGTTTTCTTCATGCTGTGGTACAAAACGTATTGCAGCGCATAGACCTGACTTCAGGTCAGGACGGAAATGGGGAAAATCATATGGGTTCCTTATTGTTGGCAGTCATATATTTAATCTTTATCAGTCTGGGCCTTCCGGACTCGCTTCTCGGCTCGGGATGGCCTAAAATGCAGATGGTATTCGGAGTGCCGTCCTCCTATGCGGGATATGTGTCGATGACGATATCTTTCATGACGATTATCTCTGCGCTGCTCAGCCCAAGGATGATCAGAAGGTTTCATACAAAATGGATTGTAATATCATCCATAGCGCTTACCATCTCAGGTCTGATCGGATTTTCATTCAGCCGTCAGTACTGGATGCTGTTTGTGTTTGCGATACCCTATGGACTTGGCGCAGGAGCAATCGATGCATCCGTCAATCATTATGTGGCAAACAATTATTCGGGCGCAGTGATGAACTTTCTGCACTGCTTCTATGGGATCGGCGCGGTCATCAGCCCTTATATCATGTCGCTGGCTCTTAAATACGCGGGGTGGAATGAGGGTTACCGCTGGACCTCCTTTGTACAGATGGGAATACTTGCAGTGGTAATCTTGTCACTGCCTTTATGGAAGAAAAACGGTTCGTATACAGACGAGGATAACAGAAACAGCGCTGGCATCAGGGAAACGCTTAAAGAGCCGGGGGTTGTGCTTACATTGATTGCCTTCTTTGCATACTGCGCAGGCGAGGCGACCTGCTTCTTGTGGACGCCAAGCTACTTTGCCGCCACAAAGACGGGGCTGACAGATGAGAGAATCGCATCCTTCGGTTCGCTTATCTTCGGCGGCCTGATGCTCGGCAGGCTTATTTCCGGATTTATTTCCAACCGGATAGGAGATAAGAGGCTTATTCGGACTGGAGTCTTTGTCGAATGCGCAGGAATTCTTATGCTGTTAATGCCTACGGCAAACTACTGGATTGCAGTCATCGGTTTTGTTGTGATCGGTACCGGCATGGGGCCTGTATATCCAGCCATTCAGCATATGGCGCCGACTAATTTTGGAAAAAGATACAGTGCTGCCGTGATCGGGCTTCAGATGGCTTCTGCTTATGTGGGAAGCACTTTTATGCCAATGGTGTTCGGACATCTTCAGCAAAATATCGGAATCGGGATCATGCCGGTATACCTGATCGTGTTTGCGGTGCTGAATATCGGAATGCTGGAAATGGCGTATTCAAAATGCAGAAAAACAAATTTCTGACGGATGCGGTTCCGGAATCTGCCCGGTAAAGGGAAACGATACCGGAACAAAAAACTGTGAAAAAGCAGAAAGTCTGTCTCATGCAGCGCGCCGATACGGCAATATCAGCGTGGTTTATGAGCCGGACTTTCCCTTTTCCACAGTCTCTTTTCAATATAAATAAAGTCGAGGCGACGGGATTCGAACCCACGACCTCTGCGTCCCGAACGCAGCGCTCTACCAAACTGAGCCACGCCTCGATTGCGTCACATCAATGATTCCCTGTGGCGCAGATAGTATCTTACAATACCCGATCCGGTCATGTCAAGCGGGATTATTTTCCGCCGTCCTCCTGCGTCTGCGCGATGATGTTCCGCATGGTCTGTTCCGAAAGGCTCCCGGTGACATAGCCGAACACATTGCCGTCCCGGGTCAGCGGATCCGGCCGCGACCCATGAGGAAATGCGGCCCGCTCCGCCGGTCAGCATGATCGTACCGATGAGAATCATAATCACCGCGCCGATCAGCGCCGCGCCGCGGACAATACCCGAATGCCTGCGGAAAAGGCCGAGGAGACTGGTGGTGAAAAGACCCGCGGCAAGGAACGGGATGACGAAGCCGAGGGTATATGCCGCGATCAGAAGAAAGCCCTCCGCGGCGGAGCTTCGCGCCGCGGCCATGAGGAGGACGGAGGACAGCGTGGGGCCGACGCAGGGCGTCCATGCAAAGCTGAAGACGAAGCCAAGCAGAAACGCGGTGAGCGGGGACAGCGCCATCTGTGAGAGGCGGAGCGGGAGCCGGTGCTCACCGGCAAAGAATCCGAGGAGTCGCGAAAGGCCCGGAATGCGAAGGAGCTTCGACGTGTCCGTGCTGTACAGGATGAGCTGAAGCAGGCCGAACAGCAGAATGATCCCGCCGCCGATCCGCGAAAAAAGCAAATGATGGCTGCGGAAGAAGACACCGAGCGCGGTCATGCCGAGTCCCGGCGCGGAGAAAGCAAAGCTGATTCCAAGGACGAAGAGCAGCGTATTTTTGAATACCCTGCGGCGGTCGTACTGCATGACCCCGTTTTCGTCGCTCTGCGCGGTGCCGCCGGAAAGATACCCGAAATAAACCGGGAGGAGCGGCAGCACACAGGGGGAGAAGAAGCTCAGAAATCCCTGAAGAAGTACAGTCAGAACGGAAAGATTGGTTTCGACAGAAAGATTCATGGAAAACCTCATATACTTGTTTTGCGGCGTGGAATGTTCTATATTTGACATATTACTGAAAGTACGGAAAACTTATCAAGTACGCAGTATATAGTTAGCTGGTACGGAAAAATTACCGGGGAACGATCGGAATGAAAACAGTCGGATACATGGGAACGGACGAGTGTGCGGATTTTACGGCGCATGTCTCGCCGGGAGAGCTTCGGCATGGTGATTTTTATGGAAACGACAGGTAAAGAGCGGAGGGAGTCGCTCTGCGAAAGCACGGCAGGCGAGGGCTGCGGCCTGAAGAAGGTTCTGGACATCATCGGAGGGAAATGGAAAATACTGATTCTCTGTGTCATCAATGATGAGGGAAACGTCCGCTACGGCGATCTGCGGCGGGCCGTCTACGGAATCACAAACACCATGCTGGCGCAGTCCCTCCGGGAGATGGAGACGGACGGACTGGTGGAAAGAAAGCAGTACATGGAGATGCCGGTTCGTGTAGAATATTCCCTGACCGATAAATCGCGCAGCATGATACCGATTCTTCTGATGCTGAAGCGCTGGGGAGAGGAGCATCTGTGATGGCGCTGCAGGATTTTATGACAGGGAGAAAAGACCGATGAAAGAACTGGGGAATATCAGGCCCTTTGAGGAGAAGCTGTGGCTTTCGTCGCCCACGATGCACGGGGACGAGCTCCGCTATGTGACGGAGGCCTACGAGACGAACTGGCTGTCCACGGTGGGGGAGAACATCGACGCGTTGGAGCGCGGCGTCGCGGAATATGTCGGCTGCCGTCATGCGGTGGCGCTGTCCTGCGGAACGGCATCGCTCCATCTTGCGGTGAAGCTTGCGGGAGAACGGCTTTACGGCATGGCCCGTCCGAATGAGGGGACGCTCCGCGGACATAAAGTATTCTGTTCGGATATGACCTTTGACGCCACGGTGAATCCGGTGGCCTATGAGGACGGCGAGGCCGTGTTCATTGACACGGAGCGAAACACGTGGAACATGGATCCCGCCGCGCTGGAGAGAGCGTTTGCTCTTTATCCCGAGGTCAGACTGATCGTGGCGGCGCATCTCTACGGTACGCCCGCCCGGATTGCGGAGATCCGTCGGATTGCGGATTCGCACGGGGCGCTGATCGTCGAGGATGCGGCAGAGTCTCTCGGCGCAATGTATGACGGCCGGCAGACTGGGACCTTCGGCGATTACAACGCCATCAGCTTCAACGGGAACAAGATCATCACCGGCTCGTCGGGCGGCATGTTTCTGACGGACAGCAGGGCGGATGCGGATAAGGTGCGCAAATGGTCGACGCAGTCGCGGGAAGCGGCTCCGTGGTATCAGCACGAGGAGATCGGCTACAACTACCGTATGAGCAACGTGATTGCCGGTCTGGTGCGGGGGCAGCTCCCTCATCTTCCGGAGCACATCGCGCAGAAAAAAGCGATCTACGAGCGTTACCGGGAGGGGCTTGCGGATCTTCCGATCGAGATGAACCCCTTTGACGGAGAGCGCAGCGAGCCGAACTACTGGCTGAGCTGTCTTCTCATCCGCGAAGAGGCCATGAGCCCGATGGTGCGGGGGGAGCGGGACTTCCTCTATCAGTCGGTCCCGGGCAGAAGCTGTCCGCAGGAAATACTGGATATGCTTGCGGCGATCCGCGCAGAGGGCCGGCCGGTCTGGAAGCCCATGCACATGCAGCCGATTTACCGGATGAACGCCTTTGTCACGGTAGAGGGAAACGGGCGCGGACAAAGCAACGCTTACATCGCCGGAACAGAGGAGCAGGACGTCGGCAGTGATATTTTCCGAAGAGGACTGTGCCTGCCGTCGGACAACAAGATGACGCCGGAGCAGCAGAGCCGTGTCATCGAAGTCATTCACAGATCGTTTGCGTAGCCTGTCTGCGGCATGCGCCTCACACAGGGCGCTTCGTCATGGTGATGAATATGGAAATGCAGATGGAATTTATCAGAAAGATTCCAGCTCCGCAGGAGCTGAAAGCGCAGTTCCCGCTGGATGCGAAGCTCCGTGGCATCAAAGAGGAGCGGGATGAGGAAATCGCGCGGATTTTCCGCGGGGAGGACGACCGGCTTCTCCTGATCATAGGGCCCTGCTCCGCCGACCGGGAGGATGCGGTCGTCGAGTATATGACGCGGCTCGCCGCAGTGCAGGAGAAAGTAAGGGAGCGGATTTTCATTATTCCGCGGGTGTATACCAATAAGCCCCGGACCAAGGGAATCGGCTACAAGGGGATGCTGCACCAGCCCGATCCGGAGAAAGCGGAGGACATGCTCGCCGGGATCATAGCAATCCGTGAGCTGCATACCCGCGTGCTCCGGGAGACCGGATTTTCCACGGCGGAGGAGATGCTCTATCCGGAAAATCACCGCTATCTTTCGGACCTTCTGAGCTATGTGGCGGTCGGTGCGCGCTCGGTCGAGGATCAGCAGCACCGGATTGTAGCCAGCGGAATCGGGATTCCCGCAGGGATGAAAAATCCGACGAGCGGCGACATTTCGGTTATGATGAACGCCGTGACCGCGGCGCAGAGCCCCCAGAAGTTTCTGTATCGCGGCTGGGAGGTACAGACGGAGGGCAACCCTCTCGCGCATGCCATTCTGCGCGGGCATTCGGACCGGTTCGGCAACAGCATCTCCAATTATCATTACGAGGACCTGCGGGGGCTTCAAAAAGAATACGCGAAGCTGAGGCTGGTCAATCCGGCGGTTATCGTCGACACGAATCATTCCAACTCCGGCAAGCAGTACATGGAGCAGATCCGCATCGCCAAGGATGTCCTCCACAGCATGCGGGTGTCGGAGGATATCCGGCACCTTGTGAAAGGCCTTATGATCGAGAGCTATCTCGAGGACGGGGCGCAGAAAATCGGAGAGGGTGTCTACGGCAGGTCCATTACGGATCCTTGTCTTGGCTGGAAGAAGAGCAAGCGCCTGATTCTTGAGCTTGCGGAGCTTCTTGCGTGAGTGCGCGTTCGCGTGCGGCCGCCTTGCGCTGCTGCTTGCTGGCATACATTCTCCGGTCGGCCTCTTCGATGGCTTCGGTCGGGCGGAAAGGCGCCGACAGGGTGCTCTGACAGAAGCCGCAGGAGACGGAGATCGGAAAAGGCAACAGGTTTTTGGCGTTCGTCTTCTCGATAGCCGTGTAAAAGCTGTGCATGACGGCGTCCGGCTCCGCGTCGCCACGGATGCAGGCGATGAATTCGTCGCCGCCCCAGCGGGCATAGAAGCTGTCCGGGCGTTCAAAGGCAGACTTTATGCAGGATGCGGTTTCCCTAAGAAGAATGTCTCCGGCCTCGTGCCCGTAGAGATCATTGGCCCGTTTCAGGCCGTCCGCGTCGAAAAAAAAGACGCAGAATTCCGGGATGCGGGATTTTTCCAGAAGATGAAATTCTTTCAGAGCGAACTGGCGGTTCGGAATGCAGGTAAGAGCGTCATGATAGGCGACGAGATCGAGTCGCTTGCGGTTTCTGACCGACTGCTGCTCCCGGCGCTGGCGCATGAATTCAATCAGGCCGAATGAGTAAAGGAGCGACAGTACCGCGACAGGGAGAAAGGTGCTGCGGGAGAGAAGACTGCTGAGGAACGGCGGCAGAAGAGCGTACTGGCTCAGCGCATTCCGCGCAAGCTCAAGCACGGACAGGACAGAAGCGATCGTCAGCGCAGAACGAAGCAGAGAATTTTCTTCGTTGCGCTCCGCCTTGGGAAGCAGGTGGAGAAGCACGGCGCAGACAATCAGATAGAGGGCCATGAACAGACCGATGAGCGGGGAGAACACCAGCAGGTGCATCCCCGTCGCGGCGCGGTTCAACACTGCGAAAATAAACAGAACGATAAAGCCTCCGCCGAAAATCGAGGAGGCGGCCTGTACGCGGCTTCCGACGCTCTGCTCCTTGATCAGCATGGAAAGAGAGATGGGAACCAGAAAAATGGTGATGTATTCGATATTGGCCGCAAACGCCGTGTTGCTGGTGAAGACATAAAAGAGGCGGAGGTACCCGAACATCCAGACGGAAGAGGCAATCGTATACAGGCAGAGGCAAAACAGCGGCATGACGCGCAGATGTCTGCGGAGCAACAGGAGAATAAGCAAGAGAAACGCCGCGTTGACGCCGAGCGTGAGAAAAGAGAAGAACTCGAGGCCGTGCCGGATCAGAGGATAGCGCCGGACGCCGACGGTCGGCATGATGCGCATGGAATGAACATTGGAGAGGCTGCTTCCCTCCCGCTGCGCGAGCGTGATCTGCAGCGTATCGCCCCACGCATTCTCCGGGATCGGTACGGTGAACAGGAGATTCCCCAGCGGAATCTGCCGCTCGTAGCGCTTGTTGCCGTAGGAATAGATGATCTTTTTATCATGGGAAACGGTGCAGGTCGCGTTGTACCAGTAAAAGCAGAGAGAGGCGTCCGCGATGCGGCGTTCCTCGGGGAGGGAGAGATTGACGACGACCGTCTCCTCTTTCCCGGCCGGCGCAAAATCGGCGCCGTCATAGTGCTCGGTCACGCCGCCCCGGCGCAGAACGTCGACCGTGATCACATTATCCACGGACTGATAGTCCGGGCGGCTTACGTCGGGGAGCGTCTGTATGCACTGAAGAAGAAAGAGCATGGCGAGGGCGGAGCACAGGATAAGCAGCATGCTGCTGCGATGCGGTTTTGGTATTGCGGGGGTATCGTGTTTCATGCGGCGGGGAGCCCTTTCTCAGTTCGGAAAGCTGCGGCGGGAGGCCTTGGCTTGTCGCTTGTGTTCGTACATGCGCCGGTCGGCCTCCTCTAAGGCCTCTTTCGGCGTGAGAGGCGCTTCGGCGGTGCTCACGGCCCAGCCCTGCGAGACGGAGGCGTGAAAGGGGAAGAAATGGTATTGATTCCCCTCCTCGATATTTCTGCGGAACGTGGCGATGGGATCCTCGGGGGGAATGCTGCCGATGACGCAGGCAATGAATTCGTCGCCGCCCCAGCGCCCGAAGAAGCCGGGATAGTCCTCAAAGGTATTCCGGACGCTGTGGGCGACAAAGATAATCAGCTCGTCTCCCATATCGTGTCCGTAGGTATCATTCGCTTTTTTCAGATTGTCGGCATCAAAAAAATACAGCGTATAATTCCGGATCTCTTTTTGCTCCAGCTCCTCCAGTCGGCGGACGCAGGCCTGCCGGTTCGGGATGGCGGAAAGAGGGTCGATCCACGCGATCTTTTTCAGATTTTCCTTTTCGCGGCTCTCCATGATCTGGTGAAAGAGCATGAGAATGCTGTTCAGAAGAAAAGAGAGAATGGTCAGGAACACAAAGGCAGGGGCCATATTGATGGAAAGGAAAAGCCGCATGGCCGGACCCGGACGGTCGACGAGCCGGTCTGCCGAGAAGCGGATAAGCTCTAAGAGGAGAAACAGGCAGGATGCGAGCAGTCCCCATTTGAGCACCATGGTCGGCCGCTCGTTGCTCTGTGCGGGGGAAACGCGGAGAAGAACATAGGCCGTAAGGAGAATATGAATGAAAACCAGTGTGCAGAGCGGCCCCATAAAATGGTAGTAGTGGAGCGGCGTGAAGAGCTCGAAAAGAACGGCGGCGGCAAAAAAAGCGGTGAAAAGCAGCGCGCTCCGGCGGTAGAAACGGCATATTTTCGGCGGAAAAGGCCAGCGGCTGAGGAACATCGAGACGGCGGCGGGCATGATGCAGACTGAGATGTATGCGGAATTTGCCGCAAGGTAGCTCCAGCGGGAAATGGCATTGATGAAATGCAGATAGCCGATAACCCAGCCCGAGGAGGCGGCGCAGAAAGCGGAAAACCAGAACCACTGACGCAGACCGGGTCTGCGCACGGCGGCAATGCCGAACAAGACGGTGCAGACCAGCGCGGTCCAGAAGCAGGTTATAAACAGGACGAATTCAACCAGATAGCGGACAAGGGCATAATGAATGGCATTGGCGGTCCTTGTGATGCGCAGGGAATGAAAGTGACCTGCCCCGCGCCCCTGCGCCTGCCGGAGCGTGAGGGTGACGAAGTGCTCCCATGCGCTCTCAGGGAGAGGAATAATGCAGAGAACGTCGCCGATCTGATGTCCCTCGGCCTCCATGTTCTCACCGTAGGAAAAAAGAAGATTTCCCTCCGGATCCGAAGCGGTCACGACGGCGCCGGTCCAGCAGAAGCTGAGAGCGGAATTCAGAAGATGATTCTCCCGGGAGAGAGGGACACGCACGATCAGCGTATCGCCGGACCGGGGAACCGGGAAGCTGTTGCCCCTGAAGCGGAGCGTCCTGCCGTCCGTGCGGACAAGCTCGCCCGAAATTCCGTTCTCGATCCGTCGGTATTCATAGAAGCTGTAACCGGTGTAGGTGGTCAGGAGCTGCATCAGCACAAAGATCATGCCGGCGATGAGAACGGCATAGGCGACGAGCTCGGCGGGTTCTTTCTTTTTCAGAGCTTCCGGGAAATGCGGGGGCCGCATGGGGGTTCCTTTCTGGGAAAACGCGGGCAAACAGCCTGCGCCGCACGTAATCATGTGGTTAGTTGATTATACTCCAGATTGGAAGAAAATGGGAGGATTATATAAATAAGTAGGCAGAACAGGCGCTTGTGTAGTATTCTTAATGCTTGGAGTTACAGCTTTCAAAGGGGTCAGAGATGAACGATTCAAAACGGATAACCAGAGCAAGGATTACGATCGCGGACATGCTGAAAGGCAACGGGGAGATTGAGGCGGCGATTCTTGCCTATCATGAAAACAGAACCAATCAGAACGTGATGGCGGTGATGGAGGCCGTGCGGCGTCAGCTCGCTCCGGGGACGCGGGTGCTGCTCGCGGCGGCTCCGGCGGCGGAGACCGTGGATTTCCGCAATCCGAAGCAGAAGCAGAGGCGCTTTGTCCTGAACAGATTGAAATCGCCGGACGGGAAAGAGGCGGCCGTTCTCTTTACCAGCGAGGCGGAGCAGAAGAAAGGCGCACAGACGCCGGTGCTCGCCATACCTCTGCGGGAGGCGCTGGAAATGATCGGGCGGACGGAAGCGCTGCAGGGGGTCCTTATTAACCCGTGGGGAAAGCGCTTCCTTCTGCCGCGGACGACGATCGCGGCGATATTGAAGACGGAGGATGCGCGCCGGACAACGGCGGAGACGGCGAAGCGGAGCCACGTATTCATTCAGAAAGCGGACGCGGCCTCAGCCGGCGCGCAGGGCGCCGTCAGTATGGAGGACGCGGGGAAAGAGAACAGGGAGGCCGGGACGGCGGTCTTTGCGGATGAGACAGAAGAGAAGCCGCGCCGGATCCGTATTTTTGTGCCGTCCTATCCTGCGGGGGGCACGGCGCAGGAGAAGAGAGAGGCCGGGGCGCTTCTTATGAGGGGCTGCGCGGCGGCGCTCGAGCTGTCCCGCGGCGGAGAGCTGCACAGCATCGCCTTTCCGGGAGCCTCGCAGGGAGGCTTCCCGCTGGAGGAGCAGATTCCGGCCGTGATTTCCGCGGCGACCGGGTGGCTCGCGGCGCATCAGGACTATGTGATGCAGGTCGTCATGTGCGCGCCGGACGAGGAGACCTATCGCCGGTATCAGGCATTCATGGAGAATATCCGCAAATTGCGTGAGGAGGCGGAAAAGCGCCGGAAAGAGACGCTCGCCGCGCAGGGGGGATCTGCCGGAGCCGCCGCGGGCCCGGGGCCTCAGCTGCAGATCACGCTCCGCCGGCCGGAGAGCGGCCTTACGGCTGCGGCGGTGACGGGACTTCTCGTCGGCGAGGCATTCGGCATGGCGTCCCCGCCGCTCCGCTGCGGGGACGGCACGGCGGAGAGCACGCCGGACAGCGCGGGTGCGGAGACGCTCTGGTCGGCGGCCGGCAGCATGACGCTCGCCGCGCTGGACAGCCTGTCCGCGAAGAAAGCGCCGGACTTCGGCGACGTGATGGAAAAGCTCTTCCGCTGGCGGATGTATGGAGAGTATACGGCGTCCGGCAGCGCGTCCGGCATCGGGGAGACGACCGATGCGGCGATCATGAACTACGCGCGGGGAATGACGCCGCTCTCCTGCGGAATCGGGGATGAGAGCGCGGACGGGAGCGGGGCTCTTGTCCGGATTCTGCCGTTTTCGCTTCTGCTGTGCCGGCAGGGACAGCCTTTCTGTACGGACGCCGACCGCGCCCTGCTTCATCAGGCCTCGGCGCTCACACACGCTCATCCGCGCAGCAAGGCGGTCTGCGAGCTCTATTCCCTGATTGTGCGGAATCTGGTGACGCATCTTCCGAAAGAGAATGCGGAGAAGCATGTGCAGGATGCGGTAAACGAAATGCTCCTGTTCTATCGCGTCGGCGAGGAGGCGGCAGATGAAGAGGAGCGGAAAGCGCTGGAGGAGCACCGCGAAGCGGTCAAGGATTACGATGCGGTCCGTTCGGCGCTGGCGGATCTCACGCGGCTCCATGCCATCAGCCGCTTCCGCGCGCTTCCGGAGTCGGCCCTTTCGGGGGACGGCCGCGCCGTCGATACGCTGGAGACGGCGGTCTGGTGCCTGCTGAACAGTTCTTCTTTCCGCGAGTGCATCGGGAAAGCGGCGGCCTTGGGGCGCGGCGCGGCGGCAGCCGGCCGGGCCGCGGCCGCGGCAGGGGCTCTTGCCGGGATCTTCTACGGCGCGGCGGCCGTGCCGGAGGAAGAGAGAGCAGCGCTCGCGCGGCGCGAATGGGTCGAAGAGCTCTGCGAGAGTTATCAGAGCCGGTGGCTCGGCGCGAACTGAGGGAGAAGCAGAAGTCCGACGGCAGAGCCTTTGCGGGGACGGGCTCCGGGGTCGCTGTCTGCGCGGCAGAGAGCGGCGTGTTTCTTGACAGGCCGCGGGCCCGGTTTTATACTTTGGCGCAAAGTGCCGCCCGGCGGAGAGACGTGTCGGATATTTACGGGTTCCATGAAAAATGACGGAAGAAGAGGATGACAGGCATATGTATAAGAAAGTAAGTCCGGATCTGAATTTTGTCGAGAGAGAAGAGAACACGGCGAGGTTCTGGGCCGAAAACAGAATTTTTGAAAAGAGCGTGGAGCAGAATGAGGGACATCCGATCTATATGTTCTACGACGGCCCTCCGACGGCAAATGGCAGGCCCCATATCGGCCATGTGGAAACCCGCGTCATCAAGGATATGATTCCCCGCTACCGGACCATGAAAGGGGAGCAGGTCCCGCGCAAGGCGGGCTGGGATACCCACGGGCTCCCGGTGGAGCTCGAGGTCGAGAAAGAGATCGGCATCGAGGGAAAGGATCAGATCGAGGCCTACGGTCTGGAGCCCTTTATCGAGAAGTGCAAGGAATCCGTCTGGACCTACAAGGGGATGTGGGAGAAGTTTTCCGAAAAGGTCGGCTTCTGGGCCGATATGAAGAACCCCTATGTCACCTATTACGACGATTATATCGAGTCCGAGTGGTGGGCGCTGCAGCAGATCTGGAACAAGGGCCTGCTGTACAAGGGCTTCAAGGTGGTGCCCTACTGCCCGAGCTGCGGAACGCCCCTGTCCTCTCACGAGGTCGCGCAGGGCTATAAGACGCTGAAAGACCGCACGGCCGTCGTGCGCTTCAAGGTGTCCGGAGAGAACGCGTATTTCCTCGCGTGGACGACGACGCCGTGGACACTGCCCTCGAACATCGCGCTCTGCGTGAACCCGGAGGAGGAGTACGCAAAGGTTCGCTGCGTCGACGGATATACCTACTATATGGCCTCGGCGCTTCTGGATAAGGTTCTCGGGCCGCTGGCGGAGGATGGGGAGTCCGCCTATGAGGTTCTTGCCCGCATGAAAGGCGCGGAGCTCGAATACAGGGAGTACGAGCCGCTGTACCAGTGCGCGAAGGACGCGGCCGACAGACAGCACAAAAAGGCGTTTTTCGTCTACTGCGACGACTATGTCACCATGACCGACGGCACTGGCATCGTTCACATCGCGCCGGCGTTCGGTGAGGACGACGCCCGCGTGGGGAGAAAGTACGACGCGCCGTTCGTGCAGATGGTGGATGATCACGGGCGCATGAAGCCGGAGGCGGGAAAGTTTGCCGGGATGCGCTGCAAGCCCACGCAGCATGAGCTGGACGAGGGCGCGGTCAGCTGTGATCCGGCGGTGCTTGAGGATCTGGAGGAGAGGGGGATCCTTTTCTCCGCGCCGAAAGTGGAGCACGACTACCCGCACTGCTGGCGCTGCGACACGCCGCTCATCTACTATGCCCGTGAATCGTGGTTTATCCGGATGACGGCGGTGCGCGACGACCTTGTCCGCAACAATAAGGAGATCAACTGGGTTCCCGCCACCATGGGCGAGGGGCGCTTCGGCAACTGGCTTGAGAACATTCAGGACTGGGCGCTGTCGAGGGACCGCTACTGGGGGACGCCGCTTCCGATCTGGGAGTGCCCCGACTGCGGAAAACGGATCTGCGTGGGCTCAAAAAAGGAGCTGGCGGAGCTCTCCGGCGATCCGAAAGCAGAGACGACCGAGCTGCACCGGCCCTTTGTCGACGAATTTCACATTCCCTGTCCGGACTGCGGAGGCAGCATGGCGCGCGTGCCGGAGGTGATCGACTGCTGGTTTGATTCCGGAGCCTGCCCGTATGCCGAGCTCCACTATCCCTTTGAAAACAAGGAGCTCTTCGAGAAGCAGTTCCCGGCCTCTTTCATCTCCGAGGCGGTGGATCAGACGAGAGGCTGGTTCTATTCCTTGCACGCGGAGGCGACGCTCCTCTTCAACCGCCCGGCGTTCAAAAACGTCGTCGTCATGGGGCTTGTCCTCGATGAGAACGGCAACAAGATGTCAAAATCCAAGGGCAATGCGGTTGATCCGATGGACGCCCTGAACGAGTATGGCGCAGATGCCGTCCGCTGGTATTTCTACACGGCGAGCGCCCCGTGGCTGCCCAAGCGCTTCTCCGGCAAGGCCGTCAAGGAGGGGCAGAGCAAATTTCTCGGGACTCTGTGGAACAGCTATGCGTTCTATACGTTGTATGCGGAAATCGACCGGTTCGACCCGACAAAGTATACGCTGGACTATGACCGTCTCCCGGTGATGGACCGGTGGCTTCTCTCGAAGATGAACACGATGATCCGGGAGACCGACGCCAATCTTGCGGCCTATCGTCTTCCCGAGGCGGCGGCGGTGCTGGAGGACTTCGTGGACGACATGTCCAACTGGTATGTCCGCCGGGGCAGAGAGCGCTTCTGGGCGAAGGGCATGGAGCAGGACAAGATAAACGCCTACCTGACGCTGCATGAGGCGCTGAAGAACGTTTGTCTCTGCGCGGCTCCGATGATTCCGTTCATGACGGAGGAAATCTATCAGAACATTGTCCGGAGCGTGGACGCCTCCGCGCCGGAGAGCATTCATCTGTGCGCATGGCCGGAAACGGACGAAAGCCGGATCGACGGGGAGCTTGAGCGTTCCATGAAGGAGGTTCTCCGGATTGTTGTGCTCGGAAGAGCCTGCCGCAATCTCTCCGCGATCAAGAACCGGCAGCCGATCCGCGCCATGTACGTCAAGGCGCCGGAGGCGCTGGGGGGGCTGTACCGCGAGATCATCGAGGATGAGCTGAACGTGAAGAACGTGTATTTTACCGAGGACGTCCGGAGCTATACGACCTACACGTTCAAGCCGCAGCTTAAGACCGTGGGGCCGAAGTACGGGAAGCACCTCGGCGGGATCCGCCGGTATCTGTCCGCGCTCGACGGCAATGCGGCCATGGATGAGCTGAACGCGGGCGGCGTGCTGCGCTTTGAGGATCAGGGCGAAACCATCGAGCTTGCGGGGGAGGATCTGCTGATCGACATGATGCAGCAGGAGGGCTATGTCACGCAGGAGGACGGCGGCGTGACGGTTGTTCTTGATACGAATCTGACGGAGGATCTGCTGGAAGAGGGCTATGTCCTTGAGCTCATCAGCAAAATCCAGACGATGCGCAAAAATTCCGGCTTCGAGGTGATGGACCATATCCATGTCACGCTGAACGGAAATGCGAAGCTCTCGGAGATCGCGGCGCGGCATGAGAAGCTGATTACGGGCAAGGTGCTGGCGGACGCGGTCGGAAACGGAGAGACGCTGGCGAACGAAAAGGAATGGGACATCAACGGTGAGACGGTAACCATCGGCGTGGAAAAGCTCGCGGAATGATGGAGAACAGCAGAGGACAGGGAGACAGGAGCACAATGGCGGCAGCAAAAAAAGCACCCTTTACATTTGACAAGGAACTGTTCAAGCGCAGCGTGGAATACAATATCCGGACCATGTACCGCAGGGAACGGAAAGAAGCCTCGAAGCAGGAGGTCTTTCAGGCGGCGGCGCAGGCTCTCCGTGATCAGATCATCGACTGCTGGATGAAGACGCAGAAAGCCTTTGAGGAGCAGGATCCCAAGCAGGTGGTCTACCTGTCGATGGAGTTTCTGATGGGCCGCGCGTTCGGGAACGACGCCATCAATCTGGGCGCGTACCGGGCGGTCGGCGAGGCTCTTAAGGAGCTGGGCTTTGATATCAACGCCATTGAGGACGAGGAGCCGGATGCGGCCCTCGGCAACGGCGGTCTGGGGAGGCTTGCCGCCTGCTTCCTCGATTCGCTGGCGACGCTGAATTACCCGGCCTACGGCTGCGGCATCCGCTATCATTACGGTATGTTCCGGCAGAAGATCGTCGACGGATATCAGGTCGAGGTGCCGGACAACTGGCTCCGGAACGGCAACCCGCTTGAGATCAAGCGTCCGGAATACACGCAGGAGGTGCGCTTCGGCGGCTATGTCTCCACCTATACGACCGCGGACGGGCGGCTGATGTACCGGCAGGAGGGCTATCAGCGCGTCCGCGCGGTCCCCTACGATCTTCCGGTGATCGGCTACGGCAACGGCTTTGTCGATACGCTGCGCATCTGGGATGCGGAGCCGATCGTGGAGTTTCATCTGGATTCCTTTGACAAGGGCGATTACAACAAAGCCGTGGAGGAGGAAAATCTGGCAAAGCTCATCACGGAGGTGCTTTACCCCTGTGATGACCATTATCAGGGCAAGGAGCTGCGCCTCAAGCAGCAGTATTTCTTCGTGTCGGCATCGATACAGCAGGCGGTGAAGAAGTACCTTACACGCCACAGGGATCTGACGAAGCTCGATGAAAAATATGTCTTCCAGCTCAACGACACGCACCCCACGCTGACGGTGCCGGAGCTGATGCGCATACTCATGGACGACTGCGGGCTGTCATGGGACGATGCATGGGGCGTTGTGACGAGAAGCTGCGCCTACACGAACCATACCATTATGGCGGAAGCGCTCGAGAAGTGGCCGATTGAGCTGTTCAGCAAGCTCCTGCCCCGCATTTATCAGATTGTGGAGGAGATCAACCGGCGCTTCCTGATCATGCTTCATGAGCGCTACGACAATACCGACGCGGATGTGAACGCGAAAATCCGGAAGATGGCGGTGATCTACGACGGGCAGGTCCGCATGGCGAACCTTGCCATTGTCGCGGGCTTCTCGGTCAACGGCGTCGCGCGGCTTCACACGCAGATTCTCGAGCAGCAGGAGCTCCGGGATTTCTACGAGCTCTTCCCACAGAAATTCAGCAACAAAACCAACGGCATCACGCAGAGACGCTTTCTTCTGCACGGGAATCCCCTGCTTGCGGACTGGGTCACGGAGCATGTGGGCGAGGAGTGGATCACCGATCTGTCACGGATTGCCGATCTGCGTCTCTATGCGGACGACGCCAGAGCGCAGCGCGAGTTCATGCAGATCAAATATAAGAACAAGCAGCGCCTCGCGAAGTATATTCTCGAGCACAACGGCATCACGGTCGACCCGCATTCCATCTACGATGTTCAGGTCAAGCGTCTGCATGAATACAAGCGTCAGCTCCTCAACATTCTGCACGTCATGTATCTGTATAATCAGATCAAGGCGAACCCGGGGCTGCGCATGAACCGGCGCACGTTTATCTTCGGCGCGAAAGCCGCGGCGGGATACCGCAACGCGAAGCTCACGATCAAACTCATCAATGCGGTGGCGGACGTCTCCGAGCAGATCTCCACGGCGTCAAAGGAGGCCTCCGGCACCGGCAACATGAAGCTGATGCTGAACGGAGCGCTGACTGTCGGCACGCTGGACGGCGCCAATGTTGAGATGCTCGAGGAGGTCGGAAAAGAGAATATGTTCATCTTCGGCCTCACCTCTGAGGAGGTAATCGGCTACGAGACGAACGGCGGCTATCAGCCGTATGAGATCTTCAACAGCGACCAGAACGTCCGTCAGGTTCTGATGCAGCTGGTGAACGGAAGCTATTCTCCGGACGACCCGGAGCGCTTTCGCCCTCTGTACAATTCCCTGCTCGGCGGCGCGGGTGTCGAGCGGGCGGACCGTTACTTCATTCTGAAAGATTTTGAGGCCTATGCGGAGGCGCAGCGCCGGATCGATGCGGCGTACAGCGACACCAGAAGCTGGGCGAGGATGGCGTTGCTCAATACAGCGGCGGCCGGCAAATTCTCCTCCGACCGAACCATTGAGGAGTATGTACGGGACATCTGGCATCTGAAAAAGGTTTTTGCGGACAGGAGCGGCGCGGCGGGAGGTTCTGCCCGGACGTCCGGCGCGAAGACGGATAAGACGGACAGGAGCGCAGCGGGAAAAGGAGCGGCAGCTGGGAAGAAATGAGACGGCCGGGCGGCAGATAAATAAAGGAGGACACAGATGGCAGCGGTGACTCTGAAAGAGAACGGATACTATCTTATCGGCGGAAAGACGTGGATCCCGGACGACGAGGAGACCCCGGCAGCGCTGGCGGCAGCCGGCGTTCCGGCCGGTCTGGCCTGCCCGGAGGAGGCGCGGAAAGGGACGATCGCCTACGGCATTCTCTCCGGACACAACAGAGCGGAGGATATGGAGGCGCTCCGGATCCGCTTTGACAAGCTGACCTCCCATGACATCACCTATGTCGGGATCATACAGACGGCGCGGGCCTCGGGGCTGGAGCGTTTTCCCCTGCCCTATGTGCTCACGAACTGCCACAATTCGCTCTGCGCCGTCGGAGGGACTATCAACGAGGACGATCACATGTTCGGCCTTACGGCCGCGAAGCGCTACGGCGGGGCCTATGTTCCCCCGCATCAGGCGGTTATCCACCAATATGCCCGCGAGATGCTCGCCGAGTGCGGCGCGATGATTCTCGGCTCGGATTCCCACACGCGCTACGGCGCGCTCGGCACCATGGCGATGGGAGAGGGCGGCCCGGAGCTGGTCAAGCAGCTTCTCGGGCAGACCTATGACATCCGCCGTCCGCAGGTGGTCGCGGTTCATCTCACCGGCGAGCCGGCGCGCGGCGTCGGGCCGCAGGACGTGGCGCTGGCGATCATCGGGGCAGTCTTTAAGAACGGCTTTGTGAAGAACAAGGTCATGGAGTTTGTCGGAGACGGTGTGACCGCCCTTTCAACGGATTTCCGCATCGGCATCGACGTCATGACGACCGAGACGACCTGTCTCTCCTCGATCTGGCAGACGGATGAGAGGACAAAGGACTGGTACGCACTGCACGGCAGAAGCGAGTGCTACCGTGAGCTCCGCCCCGGCGACGCGGCGTATTATGACAGCGTGGTGGAGGTCGATCTCGCAGCGGTCCGCCCGATGATCGCGATGCCGTTCCACCCGAGCATGGCCTATCCGATTGAGGAGGTCAACGCGAACCTCACGGATATCCTGCATGAGACGGAGCAGAGGGCAAGGGTCGCGTTCGGAGACGAGGTCTCCTATTCGTTGCAGGACAAGGCCGTGAACGGAAAGCTCCTCGTGGAGCAGGGAATCATTGCGGGCTGTGCCGGCGGCGGCTTTGAGAATCTGTGCGCGGCGGCGGAGATTCTTTCCGGCGGGAACATCGGAAACGGCGCGTTTACCCTGAGCTTTTATCCGGCTTCCATGCCGATCTACATGGAGCTGCTGAAAAACGGCTGCGCGGCAAAGCTGATCGAGGCCGGCGCGGTCATGAAGACCTGCTTCTGCGGCCCATGCTTCGGCGCGGGAGATACGCCGGCGAACAATGCGTTCTCCATCCGGCACTCGACGCGGAATTTCCCGAACCGGGAGGGCTCGAAGCCGCAGAACGGGCAGGTATCCTCCGTGGCGCTGATGGATGCCCGCTCAATCGCGGCGACGGCGGCGAATCAGGGCTTCCTCACGCCGGCGACCGAGCTTGACCGGGATATTCCGACCTATGCGTATCGCTTCGACCGGACGATCTACGCAAATCGTGTCTTTGACTCACACGGTGTGCCGGACCTCTCGGTGGAGGTGCAGCTCGGACCGAACATCAAGGACTGGCCGGAGATGCAGCCGCTTCCTGAGAATCTGGTGCTGCAGGTCGCGGCGGAGATCCACGATCCGGTCACCACGACCGATGAACTGATTCCCTCGGGAGAGACCTCGTCCTACCGCTCGAATCCGCTGGGACTTGCAGAGTTTACGCTCTCGCGGAAAGACCCGGAGTATGTGGGCCGGGCCAAGATGATCCGCGCGGCGCAGGATGCGCTCGTCTCCGGGAGCTGTGCGGCGGATGCGGTGCCGGCGCTGCGCCCGGTGATCCGGACGGTCAAGGCAGCTTTCCCGGAGGTCGGACATGAAAATATCGGCTTCGGCTCGGTGATCTTCGCCGTGAAGCCGGGTGACGGCTCCGCGCGGGAGCAGGCGGCCTCCTGTCAGAAAGTTCTGGGCGGCTGGGCCAATATCGCCAATGAATATGCGACGAAGCGCTACCGGAGCAATCTGATAAACTGGGGCATGCTTCCGTTTGTGATTCCCGCGGGTGCGCTGCCGTTTGCGAATCAGGATTTCCTGTTTTTCCCGGGGATCCGCACGGCGGTGGAGAGCCGGGCGGCGGAGATCACGGGCTATGCGGTGAAGGACGGGGAACTGCGTCCGTTTACGGTGATGCTGGGCGAATTGACGGATGAGGAACGCGGGATTATTCTGAGCGGCTGCCTGATCAATTATAACCGTCGGAAAGCATGATGAATTGTGCCGGAGCGGGGGCTCCGGAGCGGAGGAAGCAATGGGACTGAAAGTTGTCGTTCTGGCAGGCGGACTCAGCACAGAGCGTAAAATATCGTTTTCCTCCGGGACAAAGGTCTGCGGCGCGTTGCGGGAGAACGGGCACCGCGCGGTGCTGGTGGATCTGTTTCTCGGTCTGGAAAATATGGATGAGTCGATACAGGAGAATCCGGAGACGCTGTTTGACGAGCTGCCGGAGCTCCTGCCGGTGGTGTTCGACGGCGTGGCCCCGGATCTGGACGCCGTGCGGCGCTCTCGCAGATGGCAGAGCCCGTCCCTGTTCGGCCTCGGCGTGCTCGAAATATGCCGCAGCGCGGACATCGTATTCATCGCACTCCACGGGATGAACGGAGAGGACGGCCGGGTGCAGGCGGTCTTCGACATGATGGGGATTCCCTATACCGGCTCGGGCTATCTTGGCGCGGCGATGGCGATGGACAAGATGATCACCAAGCGGATGGTGCGCCCGCTGGGCGTGCCCACGCCGGACTGGCAGTATTTCCGCGGGCAGTGTGCGGAGAATGCGGAGGATATCGCGGAGGCCATTGTGGAGAAGCTCTCCGTGCCCTGCGTCGTCAAAACGCCGACAGGCGGTTCTTCGGTAGGCGTTTTCATCATAAAGCGGCGGGAAGAGCTTGTCCCGGCGATCCGGGAGTGTCTGTCCTACGGGAGCGATCTTCTCGCGGAGCAGTACATCGAGGGCCGGGAGTTTACCTGCGCCGTGCTGGAGGGCCGTGCTCTCCCCTCGGCGGAGATTGCCCCGAAGACCCGTTTTTATGATTATACCAACAAATATCAGCCGGGCGCGTCGGAGGAAATCTGCCCGGGGCGCTGTACACCCGAGGTGGAGCGGCGCATGGGCGAGATCGCCCTCGCGGTGCATGATGCGCTGGGACTGATGACCTATTCCCGGAGCGACTTTATCGTGACGGAGGACAATCGGGTCTGCTTCCTTGAAGTTAATACGCTCCCCGGGATGACGCCGACGAGTCTTGTCCCGCAGGAGGCGGCGGCCGTGGGAATCTCCTACGGGGAGCTGTGCGAGCGCATCCTGCGCGACGCTCTGGCAAAGAGGGGCTGATTCGCGTGAAAATCATGCGGATGCGCTGATTTTCCAAAGAAAGAATGGAGCGGCATTTGGAAGCTTTTACACTGGAAGAACTGGTTCAGGCCGTCGGCGGGACGCTGCTCGGCGAATACCGGGACCGCGGCAGAAAGATCACCGGCGTTCTCTCGGATCACCGCGAGGTGACGGGAGGCGAGGTGTTCTTTGCCTTTGTAGGTAAAAAAAACAACGCGCATCGCTTTGTGGGAGGCGCGCTGGCGGCGGGAGCTGCCGGCTGCGTGATTTCAGAGGATCCCGGAGCCTATGTCCCCGGGAAATTTTATGTGCAGGTACCGGACACGGTGCGGGCATGGGGGACTCTCGCCGCATGGCATCGCAGCCGCTTTGCCGTTCCGACGGTGGCGGTGACCGGGAGCGTCGGAAAGACGACGACCAAGGACATGATCGCCTCGGTTCTTGCCGTTCACTGCCGAGTGCTGAAAACGCAGGGCAACTTCAATAATGAGATCGGTGTGCCGAAGACGCTGTTTGGCATGGATCGGACGACAGAGATCGCCGTTGTGGAAATGGGGATGAATCATCCGGGCGAGATCGACCGTCTGGTGCGCTGCGCCAAGCCGCAGGCGGCGGTGATCACGAACATCGGCGAGGCGCACATCGGAATACTCGGGAGCAGGGAAAATATTTTCCGGGCGAAGACGGAAATCTTTCACGGGCTGGAGGAGGGCGGCTTCGCGGTATTAAACGGAGACGACGAATATCTCCGCCGCCTCCGGGAGGATGCCGGAATGCAGCGGCGCTTCTGCTTCGCATGGGTCGGAGAAAGCAAGAGCTGCGATTTCCGGGCGGAGAATATCCGGGAGCAGGGCGGAGAGAGCGTGCATTTTGACGCGGATACGCCGGCGGGGCGAATTGCCCTTACCGTGCCCTCGCCCGGGCGTCATATGATCTACCCGGCGCTGACCGCGGCGGCGATCGGCCTGCATTTCGGTCTCAGCACAGAGGAAATCGCGCGGGGGATCGCGGACTATGCACCGACGTCCATGCGCATGGAGGTGCTGCACTGCGCGGGGAATATTACGGTTTACAACGACGCCTATAACGCCAACCCGCAGTCGATGAAGGCAGGACTCCGGATCCTTGCCGCCTCCGGCGCGGCGCGGCGCGTGGCCGTGCTTGGTGATATGTTTGAGCTGGGAGAGGAAGAAGAGAGGCTTCACCGCGAGGTGGGGGCCGAGGCGGGAACGCTGGCGATCGACGTGCTTGTCGCTGTGGGGTACGCCTCGGCGGCGCTCGCGGAGGCGGCGGCTGCGGTCTCCGCTGCCGGAGACACGGTGCCCGCAGCTGCGGGCAGCTCCGGGAGGCGGCTGCAGGTTTTTGCCTGCGCGGACAAGGAGGAGGCAAAGGGCGTTCTGCGAAAGCTCGTGGAGCCGGACACAGCGTTTCTTGTCAAGGCCTCGCGGGGGATGCGGCTCGAGGAGCTCGCTGCGCTTCTCGCGGAGGAGGCGCGCGCCGCGCAGCAGGAAGAGAGCTGAGCAAAGCGGTTTTCACTTGAAAACGGCAGGCCGGGATCATGTGTGCAGAACCTTGACGATCACCTCAGGCCAAATGCCCCGCAGTTTTACTGCGGGGCATTTGATTTTCAGCCATCGCGCCGGAACGCGATACGCCCGCCGGCGATGGTGCAGCGGATGACGCCCGGGAGCGTCTCCCCGAGGAAAGGCGAATTGGAGGCGCGGGAGGCGAACGGCTCCGAGACGACCCAGCTCGCATGAAGATCGCAGAGCATCAGATCGGCCGCCGCTTCGACCGCAAGGCGTCCCGCCGGCAGATGATACAATTCCGCGGGATTTACGGTCATGAGGCGGAGCAGATCCATAAGGGAGAGATATCCCTTGTTCACGAGCTCCCGGAGGCCGAGGGAAAAGGCGGTTTCGAGGCCGATCATGCCGCTGGGAGCCTCGGGAAAGGGCATGGCCTTTTCTCCCGCCGTGTGCGGGGCATGATCCGTCGCGATCATGTCAATGGTGCCGTCACGCAGGCCCTCGATGATGGCAAGCCGGTCCTCCTCCGTCCGAATCGGGGGATTGCATTTGGCGGCGGTCCCTTTTTTTATAACGGCATCCTCCGTGAGGGAGAAGTGATGCGGCGTGGCTTCGGCATGAATGCGCGGGGACAGGGCTCTACCGCGGCGAACCAGCTCGACGGACTCCTTTGCGCTGATATGCTGAATGACGACGTCGGCCCCGGTCTCCAGCGCGAGACGGATGTCCCGTTCCACCATGACGCGCTCCGCCTCCCGGTCTGCGCCGATGAGGCCGAGCGCCGCGGCGGCGGCGCCTCCGGCATTGACTCCGGCGTGGCGGACATGGGCGGGATCCTCCTCATGAAGAGAGACGGGGAGATCGAGCGCCGCGGCCTCTTCCAAGGCCTCTCTTAAAAGCGCGGCATCCGTGATCGGCCTGCCGTCGTCCGTAAAGCCGACGGCACCTGCCCCGGAAAGCGCCCTGAAATCCGTCAGATCCTCCCCGCTCATTCCCTTTGTTACATTGGCGCAGCTGTAAATATGAACGGGGGTTTCCGCGCCTTTTTTCAGGACAGAGCGAAGCGTCCCGGGATTGTCGATCGGCGGCTTCGTGTTGGCCATCATAATAACTGAGGTATAGCCGCCCCGCGCCGCCGCGGCGGCACCGGAGAAAATATCCTCCTTGAGAGGAAAGCCGGGGTCGCGGAAGTGGGAATGCGTGTCGATCAGTCCGGGCGCCGCGAGGAGCCCCGCGGCCTCGATGATTTCCTCTCCGGGGGGACAGGGGAGAGCCGGTCCCATGGCGGCGATGCGGCCGTCCCGGATCAGAATATCCATGACGCTGTCGATACCTCCTGCGGGGTCACAGACTCTGGCACTGCGTATCAGCATGCAATAGCTCCTTTCTTTGATCTCACGGTTATCTTATCTCGTTGCTATCTTATTTCATTGCACTCATTGTACTTTATCCGAACCGCTTCGCACAGGAAAAAGTCTCCGCTTTGTACAGGAATACGGTCTGCTTTGCACGGAGCCGCGTCCGCTTTGGCCGGGATATGACCTGCTCCGCGCAGGGGTGCGGCTCGCTTTGCGCCGGGCTGCGCGCCGGGATGCCGCGCCTCTGAGCGGTCTGAACGGAGCAGCGGGAGCGGCGGTTTTCATTTCCCGGCATCTATGCTAAAATTGTATACAATTTAGTACACGAGGGAGAACGGTTTATGCTGCGTACCATTCTGGCGGTTCTGTATGTCACTGTTTATCTTTTGTTCAGCATGCTGCTGGAGCCTGTGATATGGCTGATCGGACGGCGCAGCCCGGAGAAGAGGGATTACTTCATCATGAACTGGGTGAAGCACGGCTTCCGCTGCATCGGAGCGATTTCCGGCATCCGCGTCACGGCAAAGGGGCGGGAGAACATCCCGACCGACCGCGCCGTTGTGTTCGCGGCAAATCACCGGGGCTTTTTTGATGTGATCGCGAGCTATCCGCTCATGCTGCGTCCGACCGGCTTCCTTGCAAAGATTGAGTTTGCCCGGATACCGCTGCTGCGCTTTTGGATGAAGAATATCCATTGTCTCTTTCTCGACAGAAAGGACACGAAGCAGGGGCTTGAGACGATACTGGCGGCGATTGAAAAAGTAAAAAGCGGCCGATCGGTCTTTCTGTTTCCCGAGGGGACGCGGAGCAGGACGGAGGGAGAATTTCTGCCGTTTCACAGCGGGAGCTTCAAGATCGCAATCCGTGCGGGAGCGCCGGTAATCCCGGTCACGATCGTCGGAGCGGGAGCGATTCTGGACGATCACATGCCGAAGATCCGGCCCGGGCATATCATCATTGATTTCGGCGAGCCCATCGAGACGGCCGGGATGAAGCCCGCGGAGCGTGGGAAGCTGCCGGAGCAGGTGCGGGAGCGAATCATGGCGCGTTACCGCGAGGAAGTGAAGCAGCTTTGAGCTTCCGGCACACCGCCGGGAGCTTCGGAGGCATTATGAAAGCAAGAATGAACATGACCGTCGCCGCAGCGGCAAGGCTTGCGGACGATGTGTATTCCACGGTTTTCCGGCTGCCGGAGGGGGATTTCCCCGCGGTGATTCCGGGGCAGTTTGTCGGGGTATATCCGCATGACCGGTCGGCGCTCCTCCCGCGGCCGATCAGCATCTGCCGCGCGGATCCCGGGGAGTGTACGCTCCGCCTCGTCTACCGCGCTGTCGGGAAAGGAACGGGGGAGCTTGCGGCGGCGCAGCCGGGCGAGAGCTTTTCGGTGCTCGGCATACTGGGCAACGGCTATGATCTGAACGCGCTCCGGGGAAAAAACGTACTTCTTCTCGGGGGAGGAATCGGGATTCCGCCGCTGCTGGAGCTTGCGGCGGCGCTGAAAGCACGGGAGCCGGAGCGCAGGGTTACGGCGGCGCTGGGCTACCGGACAGCGCGGCTGTTTCTGGCGGAGGAGTTTGAGAAGACCGCGGATGCGGTGCTGATCGCGACGGAGGACGGGAGCGCGGGGGAGCGCGGCAACGTCCTCGATGCGGTGCGCGCGGCGGCGCCGGTCTTTGACGCGGTCTGTGCCTGCGGCCCTCTCCCCATGCTCCGGGGTGTCAAGCGCTTTGCACAGGAAGCGGGAGCTCCCTGCTATCTGTCGCTGGAGGAGCGCATGGCCTGCGGTGTGGGCGTCTGTCTGGGATGTGTCGCGAAAACAACGCACAAAGATGAGCACTCACAGGTGAACAACGCGCGGATATGCACGGAGGGGCCGGTGTTCGAGGCCTCGGAGGTCGAAATCTGATGGTGGACATGCAGGTGAAAATCGCCGGACTGGTGTTTCGGAATCCGGTCATGACGGCCTCCGGGACATTCGGGTCGGGAATGGAATATGCCGAATTTACGGATCTGAACCGTCTGGGGGCGGTCGTCACGAAAGGAGTGGCGGATGTTCCGTGGCCGGGCAACCCGACGCCGCGGGTCGCGGAGGTGTACGGCGGAATGCTGAATGCCATTGGGCTGCAGAATCCGGGGGTGGAGCAGTTCTGCAGACGGGATCTTCCCTTTCTGTCCGGCTTTGATACGAAAGTGATCGTGAATGTCTGCGGACACACGCAGAAGGAGTATCTTGCGGTGGTCGAGCGCCTCGCGCAGGAGAAGACCGTCTCCATGCTGGAAATCAATGTCTCCTGCCCGAATGTCGCGCGGGGCGCGATCCAGTTCGGACAGGATCCCCGCTGTCTGTATGAGATTACTTCTGCAATAAAGAAAAAAGCGGCGCAGCCGGTGATCATGAAGCTGACGCCGAATGTGTCGGACATTGCCGAGATGGCGAGGGCGGCCGAGGCCGGCGGAGCGGATGCCGTCTCGCTCATCAATACGATCACCGGGATGAAGATCGACATCGAGCGGCAGACCTTTGCGCTTGCCAATAAGACCGGCGGGCTCTCGGGACCGGCGATCCGCCCGGTGGCGGTCCGCATGGTGTACCAGTGCGCGCAGGCCGTCCGTATCCCGATCATCGGCATGGGGGGGATCGGCAGCGCGGAGGATGCCATAGAATTTCTGCTGGCGGGCGCGACCGGCGTCGCGGTCGGTATGATGAACTTTCATGATCCCGGGACGGCGGGGCGCGTGATCGACGGGATCGAGGCGTATCTGGAGCGGCATCATATCCGCGCGGTGCAGGATATCATCGGGGCGGTGCACGAATAGAGGCCGCGGTGCGGACCGGGGAGAGGAAAGGAAAATGCTTACCACAGTAAGAAAGGCCTATGCCAAGATCAATCTGGGGCTCGACGTCGTCGGCCGCCGGGAGGACGGCTATCATCTGGTCGATATGATCATGCAGACGGTCGGGATTTATGACACGCTGGTTTTCCGCAGCACCGGGCGGGCCCTTGATGCAAAGGTAAAGCTCTCGATTTCCGGCAGTTCGCTGCCCTCCGGAGAGGACAATCTGATCGTCCGCGCCGTGCGCATCATGCAGGCGAGATACGATATCCGCGAGGGCATTGATATTGAACTGACGAAGCGCATTCCCGTCGCTGCGGGCATGGCGGGGGGAAGCACGGACGCGGCGGCGGCCTTTCTCGCGCTCCGCGATATGTTCGCCCCGGATGTGACGGAGGAGGAGCTGCAGGAGGCGGCCCTGCCGCTCGGCGCGGATATTCCGTACTGCATTGTGGGCGGAACCCGGAGGGCGGAGGGAATCGGTGAGCGCCTTACCTGTCTGTGCCCGGCTCCGGACTGCCGCCTTATTATCGTAAAGCCGGACATCGATGTTCCGACCGCATGGGTGTATCGGACGCTGGATGAGCTGGCTGACTTTTCTCATCCGGATATTCCAGCGCAGATAAAGGCCATTGAGGCCGGCGATGTGAAACAGATGATAGAGCTGTCCGGCAATGTGCTGGAAACGGTTACGGCAGCGCGTTTTGACGTGATCGGGCGGCTGGAGCGATTTTTGGAGGAGAGGGGAGCTGTCCGGGCGGTCATGACCGGAAGCGGCCCTGCCGTGTTTGCCGTCTTTACGGAGGAGGGGGCGGCAGAGGCCGCGTTCGGAGCGCTCTGCGCACATCCGGAGTTTGGCGGCTTTGAACGTTTTCTTACGGGCTTTGTGAGAGACCGGGACGGCGAAGCGTCTGCGGACGGGAGCCGGAGCAGAGCCCTCTGAGTCGACGGGAGGGAAGAACATTGGCAGATTACAGAATGCAGGACGAGGATCAGTATCTTCCCCTGCGGGAAACGGTGTACAAGAAGCTGCGCAGGCAGATTCTCACCGGAGTGCTGAAGCCGGGTGAGCGTCTGATGGAGATTCATCTGGCCAATCAGCTTGATGTCAGCCGCACGCCCATCCGCGAGGCGATCCGCAAGCTGGAGCTGGAGGGGCTGGTGCGCATCATCCCGAGAAGCGGCGCGCAGGTCGCGCAGATTTCGGAAAAAGGGCTGAAGGATGTTCTCGAGGTGCGGCGGGCGCTCGACGTTCTGAGCTCGGAGCTTGCCTGCGAGCGGATTACGGCGCAGGATAAGGGAAAGCTCAGAAAGGCCTGCGAAAATTTTGAAGCGGCGGTGAAAAAGGGCGATGCCGCGGAGATTGCAGAGGCGGACGTCGCCTTTCACGATGTCATCAAGAATGCAGCGAACAACGAATGCCTGCTGGAGGTGAGCGGGCGGCTGGCGGATCAGCTCTACCGGTATCGCTATGAATTTATCAAGGATGATCGGAATTACGGCCAGCTTGTGGCGGAGCACAAGTGCCTGACGGATGCGATCATCCGCGGCGACAGGATCTCGGCGGCCAAAGCGGCGAGGGAGCATATCGACCGTCAGGAGATGGCAATCATCGCGCAGCTCCGCCGGGACGGCCAGTCATGACGGGGCAGGTCTGGCTGACCATCACCGGGACGCAGAGATATCCGGACGGCAGCGAGGAGACAAACCGGAGCAGGCACAGGGCGGAATACCGCCGGGGCGAGAACGGAACGCACGAGTTCCGCTATGAAGAGGATGAAGAAAAGGGAGAAAAATCCCGGGCAAGCCAGATCGGGATTGCTTCGCATCGCATCACAGTGGAGCGAGACGGTGGGACGGAACTGGTGCTGGAGAGAGGGATGCGCTGCGTCTGCCGCTATGGCACAGCCTGCGGAGAGCTCAGGATGGAGACCGAAACCTCGCAGCTGGTCTGCCTTGCGCTGGGGGAGAAGCTCCACGCGCAGGCAGTGTATCGGCTCATGCCGGACCCGGATTATGTCATTGAATGCAGGGTAACGATAAAAGCAGAGCCGGTCATTCCGTGACCGGCTCTGCTCTGTTATAGTGCGTCCGAGCCGTCCTGCGGCCCGGCCTTGCTCTGCTTTTATTGTCCGGGCATGAGACGGCCCGGCTCTCTTCTATTATTTTGTTATTTGATTGGCTTTGCGCCGGCCTTTGTCTGCAGATCGTCCAGCCATCTGCGGAACCGGCTTTTCGGCTTTGCATTCGTCTGAGGCCTGATACTGCCGCGCGCCCCCTTAAAGCTCACAATGTAGATGCCGCTGACCTGCGCCTTGATTTCTTTTCGGACGGGAATCGAATCAAAAATCTTTTCATCCGCCACCAGAGACAGGATCTGCGGACCGACCTTGGCTTTGACGATCGGGAGCTTCGAGCGCCGGAGCAGCTTCGGGGTCTGATCCATGACGGCCTGCGGCAGTCCCGAATCCTTGAGACGGAGCTTTTTCTTGTCGATGACCAGCATGGTGACGGTCTGCTTGTTGGCCTCGATCTGCGCCTGCTGCTCCTCCTGCTTCTTCTGCGCTCTGCGGCCGAGAAAGTAGAGAACGGCGACCGCGGCGGCAAGAACGATGAGGAGAACGATCAGAACGATGAGTCCGGTGTGCATGGCGATACCTCCAAAGTTAGCATGTAAATCATTGTAACATCCTTTAGAAACGCGAGCAATCGGTATCAGCCCTCATGGCCTGCGCCTGCATAATCAGCCGTCATGGCTTCCACCGGATGCTTCTCCGGCCTCCCGGTCGGTCACGGTGCGCTGCGAGTCGGAGCGCTTCGCAAGATACATATACCGGTCGGCGCGTGCGACGATCGATGCCTCGTCGTCCTCCGGCCGGGCGGCGGTGATGCCGATGGAAAGACCGATGGTCAGCGTGAGCTCCTGATGCCTGATCCGCAGAGCATCAGCGGTGTCCTGCATTCTTCCGGCGATTCTTGCGGTGTCGTTTTCATTATGAATGACGTAGATGCCAAGAAACTCGTCTCCTCCCCAGCGGCCGAACACATCGGTGCTGCGGCAAACGCGGGACATGGCGGTGCCGAAAGAGCGGAGCACGGTATCGCCGGCCTCATGTCCGTACTGGTTATTGAAATCGCGGAAATCGTTGATATCGCAGAACAGCACGGCGAAGCGCTCTCCGGACAGATGATATTCGCTCATGCGCCGCCGCAGAAAGGCCTCGGTATAGGCGCGTCCGGGGAGCCCGGTCAGGCGGTCGTAGGAGGCGGCATTGTAGAGATGTTCGATGGCGCTCTCGCTGTGCACACGCTGATCGGCGGGATAAAAGACCTCGGCCACCTCGGTGATGCTGCCGTTTTCATCCCGGATCGGAACGAAGATGGTTTCCACCAGAATGTGATACCCCTCGCGATGGTGGGCAAAAACCTGTTTGCGGAGCTCTTTGCCCTCTTTGAGAACCGTCATAAAGGGGCAGTATGTCTCACAGAGGGGGCAGGCCGTGTCATCGAGATGCCGGAGCCCGCTGTCGGGGCACTTTCTTCCGCATATCCATTCGGCGGAGTAGCCGGTGATCTGCTCTGCGGCCCGGTTCCAGAATACGATGGTCCGATCCGGCTTTACGATGTAGATGCCCATCGGGAAGTTTTCGATTAAACTGCGGAAACAGCTGTCATAGATCATAGTCGGTTCTTTCGGCTCCTGCCCTGTTCAGAATCGTGTGTTCCGGAAACGGGACAGTCGTGTCCGGGCGGCGGGAAACGGGAGCTTCCGACCGCTGTTCGGCTCAGTATATCATGAAAGCCGGCCGCAGGGAGTGTTTTTTCATACTTTGCCGGCGAAAGGCTTTCCACTGGGGTGGGCTTGTGCTAAACTTTGTTCTGTATCGCGGAGCGTCCGGCTGCCGCGATCCCTGTATTTTTTTGTGAGAAAGGAAAGCAGATGAAGAAGAGAATACTGACGTCCGCACTGGCGGCGGTCACGGCTCTGTCCATGGCAGGCTGCGGCAGCACGGATAAGAGCGCTTATATTACGGGAATCACTGCGTCGGATTATGTGGAGGTCGCCGACTACGCCTCCATTCCGGTGGAGGAGGCGGCCCCCTCGGTCAGCGACTCCTACGTGGAGATGTATATCAATTATACGCTGAGCGGAGACGCTTCGTACGAGGATGTCACGGACCGCGATGTGGTTGCGGACGGCGATACGGTCAATATCGATTATGTCGGGAAAATCGACGGCGAGGAGTTCAGCGGGGGTTCTGCGCAGGGCTACAATCTTCAGATCGGCTCCGGGAGCTTCATCGACGGCTTCGAGGACGGCCTGATTGGGGAGAAAACCGGGTCAAAGCCGGTGCTTCATCTGAAGTTCCCGGACGAATACAGCAATGCGGAGGTCGCCGGCAAGGATGTGGATTTTGAGGTTACGATCAATTCCATTGAGACGCTGGTCACGCCGGAGCTGACGGACGAGTGGGCGGCGAAGCAGAATATTGCGGGCGTCTCCACGGCGGAAGACTACCGGAGCTATGTGAGGAAAGAGCTGCTTGCGCAGGCGCAGTCGACCTATGATACGGACGTCAGGAATAAAATTGCGGACTATCTCGAGGAGAACAGCAATTTTGTTCAGGAGCCGCCGGCGGCTATGGTGGACCGCTATTATGCGTCTCTTACCGAATATTATACGCAGTATGCCGCGCAGTACGGCATGGATCTTGCCACCTTTATGCAGTATGTCAGCCCCACGGCATCGGAAGAGGAGACGGACGGCACGGCGGAGGCTGCGTCTGCAGCAGACACAGAGGAGAGCGCGGCGTCCGGCGACGGCGCTTCTTCCGAAGCTGAGGAAGAGGAGACGCCTGCCTATGAGGCAACGCTCCGCGAGCAGGCGGCCCGCACGGCGAAGCAGTATATTATTCTGGGCGCCATTGCGGAGAAAGAAAACATTACGATCGGCAAGCGGGAGTACAACGCGGCGCTCGACAGCGCGGCGGCAAAGGGAGGATACGCCAGCGTCTCTGAATATAAAAAGAATGAGGACGCCTATGCTCTCTATGAATCCCTGCTCACCGACAAGGTCATGGAGTTTCTTGTGAGCCATGCGGTGATCACCGAGCCCGCCTCAGACAGCGGCATAGAGGAGAGCAGCGCGGACAGCACGGAGGACGCCTCAGCAGAAGATGCCGGAACCGGCGATGCGGCTGCATCGGCTTCGGATGCCGGCAATGCGGAGGAAAACAATGCGGAAGCCGGAGCGGCAGATGCGGGCGCCTCTGACGCGGATGCGGACGGCCTTGGCGTTGAGGAGACCGAGGGCGCGGCGCAGATGGGCTATTGAGCGCACACAGAGCAGCGGATAGGAAGCGGGTTATGGATATCAGACTAACGGAAGTACGGGAAATCAGTCAGGAGCCCGGGAAATATGCGGGACAGAGAGTGTCGGTCGGCGGCTGGGTGCGCAGCAACCGCGATTCCAGAAGCATTGGCTTTCTGGTGATCGCGGACGGCTCCTGCTTTGCGCAGCTTCAGATTGTGTACAGTGATGCACTGGATGGCACGGCGGACGGCGCGGAAAGGGAAACGCCGGCTCGCCGGCTCGATTTTGCAGGGACGGCAAAGCTGAATGTCGGGGCAGCGGTTATTGTGACGGGTGTCATTGTGGAGACGCCGGAAGCAAAGCAGCCTTTTGAAATGCAGGCGGAGGAGGTTTTTCTGGAGGGAGCCTCCGCACCGGAGTACCCGCTTCAGAAGAAGCGGCATACGCTGGAATACCTCCGCACGATGCCGCATCTGCGCCCCCGGACGAATACCTTTCAGGCGGTGTTCCGCGTCCGCTCGGTGGCGGCCTTTGCCATTCATCAGTTTTTCCAGCAGCAGGACTTCGTCTATGTTCATACGCCTCTGATTACGGCGAGCGACGCCGAGGGGGCCGGAGAGATGTTTCAGGTCACGACGCTTCCGCTTGAGTCTGTGCCGCGGAGAGAGGACGGGGCGGTTGATTATTCGCAGGACTTTTTCGGGAAAAAGACCAGCCTTACGGTCAGCGGACAGTTAAACGGCGAGGCCTTTGCAACGGCATTCCGCAATATCTATACGTTCGGGCCGACGTTCCGTGCCGAGCAGTCCAATACCACGCGCCATGCGGCGGAGTTCTGGATGATCGAGCCGGAGATGTGCTTCGCGGATCTCGGGGATTATATGGACTGCGCGGAGGCCATGCTGAAATACATGATCCGCAGCACCATGGAGCAGTGCCCGCAGGAGATGCAGTTTTTCAACAGCTTTGTGGACAGGGGGCTGATCGAGCGCCTCACCAATGTAGTGGAGTCCGATTTCGGGCGGATCAGCTATACGGACGCGGTGGCCCTGCTGGAGAAGCATAACGACGAGTTCGACTTCAAGGTCTACTGGGGCTGCGACCTGCAGACGGAGCATGAGCGCTATCTCACGGAGCAGGTATTCCGGAAGCCGGTTTTTGTCACGGACTATCCGAAAGAAATCAAGGCGTTTTATATGAAGCAGAATCCGGACGGCAGAACGGTCGCGGCGGCGGATTGTCTGGTCCCGGGAATCGGTGAGATCATCGGCGGAAGCCAGAGAGAGGACGATCTGGAACGGCTGACGGCCCGCATGGACGAGTTGGGAATGGAGAAGAGCGATTATCAGTTCTATCTTGATCTCCGGCGCTTCGGGTCGGTGCGTCACTCTGGCTTTGGCCTCGGCTTTGAGCGGGCGGTGATGTATCTGACCGGAATGGGAAATATTCGCGACGTTGCGCTGTTCCCGAGAACGTTCGGAAACTGCGAGCTGTGATATGTACGAGCCCTGCTCCGGACCGGCCAGCAGGGAAAAGCACAGCGGGGCAGACGGGGAAAGCATGGAGAGACTTTTTGGGAAAAAACTGAATCGGCGGCTGCTTGCTTTGCTGTTGACAGTGATGTGTGCGGTTTTCCCGGCTGTTCCGGTGAGAGCGGTGACATCGTCGGAGATCCGGCAGCAGCAGAATGCGACGAAAAGCAAGCTGAACTCGGCCAACAGTGCGCTGTCCTCTCTGGAGGGGAAGCAGGAAGAAATCTCGGATGAGATGGAGACTGCGCAGTCCGAAATCGCGCAGAATATGGCGAGCATTCAGATGCTTCAGGATCAGATTGCCGATACAGAGGGGCAGATCGAGATCAAGCAGCAGGAGTATGACGAGGCCAAGGCGCGCGAGGAGGAACAGTATGCGATGATGAAAAAGCGCATACAGTTCATGTACGAGAGAGGGAACGCCAGCTACGTGGCGCTGCTCATGAAAGCGAGCTCTTTCAGCGATATGCTGAACAAGACAGAGTACGTCAACCAGCTCTATGAATATGACCGCAGGCTCCTTGTGCAGTATCAGGAGACGCGGAAAGAGGTGGCGGATGACAAGCGCGCGCTGGAGGAGACGAAAGCAGAGCTTGAGGAGGCGGAATCCGGCCTGCAGGAGGAAAAAGCGGCGCTCGAGTCCCGCGTGAGCGATCTGCAATCGAAGTACAACAATTATGAGGCGCTGATCAGTGCGGCGCAGGCGGAGGCCAGCTCTCTCCGCCGGCAGTATGAGGAGCAGACGCGGCAGCTGTCGGCGCAGGTTGAGGCGGAGGCGAGAGCCGCCGAGGAGGCCCGCAGAAAAGCGGAAGAAGAGGCAGCGGCCAAAGCGGCTGCGGCAGGAAACGCCGGCACGGAAAACGCGGCCTCCGGGGATTCTTCCTCACAGACGTCAGGAACCTCGGAGAGCACGGCGCCCGTAAAGAAGACCTATCAGGCGGCAGGCTCGGCGACGGGACAGAATGTTGTGAATTTTGCCTGCCAGTTTGTCGGAAATCCTTATGTGTACGGCGGCACCAGTTTGACGAACGGAACGGATTGCTCGGGCTTTACGCAGAGCGTGTATTCCGCTTTTGGGATCAGCATTCCCAGAACGGCGGAATCGCAGCGCAATGCGGGCGTCGAAGTGGCGTCGCTCGAGGAGGCGCAGCCGGGCGACCTGATCTGTTATCCCGGGCATGTGGGGCTGTACATCGGAAACGGGACGATCGTCCACGCGAGCACGAGAGCGACGGGAATCAAGTACAGCGCGGCGACTTACCGTTCCATTCTGGGGATCCGCCGGATCCTCAACTGAATTTCAGAGACAGAAAATCCGGGGAGCCGCGCCGGCATGCGCGGGCTCCCCGTTTGCATTGAGACAAATTTTTGTGCGTGATAAGAAACGGGTGTAAAAAATCACGCGGATGCACGGATTTTGCGGCGCGTGTCTCGCCGGGGCGCTTTGGCATGATGATTCGTGTGAGGTGCAGTTACGGAAAGGAGCAGGGTGGAAGCAAGCAAAGCGGAAGTGAGCAGGACGGAAGTAAGCAAGACGAAAGCGGGCGAGGCGGAAGTAAGGAGCATGAGCTGGCAGGAGCTGCTGTGCCCGGAGCGGATCCGTTCCTATCAGAAGCGAGGAGGCGGCGATCTGCGCTCGGAATATGAAAAGGATTACCATCGCATCATCGGCAGCGCGTCTTTCCGGCGCTTGCAGGACAAGACGCAGGTGTTTCCGCTCGATCAGAGTGATTTCATCCGGACGCGCCTCACTCATTCTCTGGAGGTGTCCTCGTTTGCGCGCTCCCTCGGACAGAGCGTCGGGCGGAGTATTGTGAGAGAGGGGCGGGACGCGTCGTTCACACCGGAAAACCAGATGGATATCTGTGACATCCTCCAGTGTGCAGGGCTCCTGCACGATATCGGGAATCCTCCGTTCGGACACTTCGGTGAGACGAGCATCCGGAGCTGGTTCCGCGATCACCTGCCGGTGATCCACTATCGCCGGAGCGGGGTGGAGTACGAGGCGGGAGGACGGATGCTGCCGTGCTGCGGAGGAAACGCCGACGACGGCGGTGCGGTGGGAGAGATCGGCACGCCGCTGTCTGAGATTCTGACGCCGCAGATGCAGGGAGATTTCACGAATTTCGAGGGCAACACGCAGGCTCTTCGCGTCGTCACAAAGCTCCATTATCTTGTGGATGAGCATGGGATGAACCTCACCAAGGCGCTTCTCGCTACGATCATCAAATATCCGGTGAGCTCCGTGGAGATTGACCGGAACGGGCCGATCTGCGCGCATAAAATGGGGTACTACTATGCGGACCGCAAGGTGTTTGATGAAATCGAGGCGTCCTGCGGACTCGGCGGCGCGCGGCACCCGCTCTGCTATCTTCTGGAGGCGGGGGATGATATCGCTTATCTGACGGCGGACATAGAGGACGCATTCAAAAAAGGAATCATTTCCTATGAGCGTCTTGTCATGGAGCTGGAGCGCTATGCCGGCGCGGAGGATGCGGAAGATCTGCCGCCGGACAGACAGTCGGTTTACCGTCAGCTGATCGGCAGGCTTAAGGACAAGTATTGTCAGGCTATGCAGCGGCAGATGGATGCGCCGGAAGATTACGCGGTGCAGAACTGGATTGTCTCGGTGCAGGGAAAGCTGCTGCAGGAGGCGGGCGGCAGCTTTATGGAGCATTATGACGCGATCATGCGGGGAAATTTTGACCGCGAGCTCATCGGGGGTACGGGAGGAGAGCATATCGCAGACGCGCTGCGCAGTATTGCGACCGAGTTCGTTTTCCGGAGCCGTCCGATCGTGACCATCGAAATCTCGGCGGCGAGAATACTCTCCTTTTTGCTCGATCATTTTGTCCGCGCGGTGCTGTACTACGATACGGACCGCAGGCTTACGCCGATCGACGAGCGGCTGGTGAGCCTCATCTCGGGAAACTACAAGACGATCTACCACAAGTATTCCGAGGGGCGGAGTGAGGATGAAAAGCTCTACCTCCGGCTTCTTCTGGTCACGGATTTTGTCTGCGGCATGACGGACAGCTTCGCGCAGGATCTCTACTGGAAGCTGAACGGCAGGATATGAGGCGGCGGGAGCATGGGAGCCGCAAACCGCGCCGACGGGATTTGCAGACTGTGTTGGCAGGATTTTGATATCAGAGCGACGGACGGGCAGGAGCTGCGGGCCAGCACAGCGGCCGGCCGCCGTACATAGAGATATATAGCACCGAATAAGATTGGAAGCAGGACAGGGGATTCACAGATGGCGGTAAATCCATTAAAATAAACCGTCACGGTTTTATCCGATGTCAGTCTGAACCACATCGGCGCAGCGACGGGCTGCCTGTTTGCAGTAAGAGGAAAGCGATGGAGAGAGAACTGGTTGTTGTACTTGATTTCGGCGGGCAGTATAAGCAGCTGATTGCGCGCCGCGTCCGGGAATGTAATGTCTACTGCGAGATTCATCCGTATACGATTTCTCCGGAGAAGCTGAGGAGTATGTCGCCCCGCGGCATCATTCTGACCGGCGGACCGGGGAGCGTATATGAGGAGAACGCACCGCTCTGCGAGCGGGCGCTATTTGAGCTGGACATTCCTGTCCTCGGCATCTGCTACGGCTCGCAGCTGATGGCGCATCTGCTCGGCGGCGCGGTCAGAACCGCTCCGGTCAGCGAGTACGGGCGCACGGAGCTGTGCATTGATGCTCCGGATTCCGCAATCTTTTCAGAGGTCAGAAGGAGAACGACCTGCTGGATGAGCCATACGGATTATATTGCGGAGCCGCCTGCCGGTTTTGCCGTCACGGCGCACACGCGTCACTGCCCGGTGGCTGCCATGGAGAACGCGGCGCGCGGCCTGTATGCGGTGCAGTTTCATCCGGAGGTTCTGCACACCGCTGAGGGCACAAAGATGCTCCGCAGCTTTGTACGGGAGGTCTGCGGCTGCTCCGGCGACTGGAAGATGTCCTCCTTTATCGGGGAAACGGTGCGGAAGCTCCGGGCGCAGATCGGCGGCGGAAAGGTGCTGCTGGGCCTTTCCGGCGGCGTGGATTCCTCGGTCGCCGCAGCGCTCCTTGCCAAGGCGGTCGGCCGGCAGCTGACCTGCGTCTTTGTGGATCACGGCCTGCTTCGGAAAAATGAGGGCGACGAGGTAGAAGCGGTATTCGGATCCGGCGGGAACTTTGAACTGAACTTTATCCGCGTCAACGCGCAGCAGCGTTTTTATGAAAAGCTGGCCGGCGTCACGGATCCGGAGCAGAAGCGAAAAATTATCGGCGCGGAGTTCATCGCTGTGTTTGAGGAGGAGGCCAGAAAGATCGGCGCGGTGGACTTCCTCGCGCAGGGAACGATTTATCCGGATGTCGTGGAGAGCGGAACCGGAAGCGGTGGCGCGGTGATCAAGTCGCACCATAATGTCGGGGGACTGCCGGAGACGGTGGACTTCAAAGGAATTGTGGAGCCGCTTCGCGAGCTCTTTAAGGACGAGGTGAGGGAGGCCGGACTGGGGCTGGGGCTTCCCGGACCGCTTGTGTTCCGCCAGCCGTTCCCCGGTCCGGGGCTGGGAGTGCGGATTGTCGGCGAGGTCACGCCGGAAAAGGTGCGCATCGTGCAGGATGCGGACGCGATCTTCCGGGAGGAGCTGGAGCGGGGCGGCATTGACACGGGCAAGGGTCAGTTTTTCGCGGCGTTGACCAACATGCGCTCCGTCGGCGTGATGGGGGATGGAAGAACGTATGATTATGCCGTAGCGCTCCGCGGAGTGCTGACCTCGGATTTCATGACCGCGGAGGCGGCGGATGTCCCGTGGAGCGTGTTGCAGACCTGTATGAACCGGATCATCAACGAGGTCCGGGGCGTGAACCGGGTGCTGTATGACCTTACGAGCAAGCCCCCGGGGACGATTGAGCTGGAATAATAGCCGACCCTTCGGGAAGCCTTATTTCATGCGGGAGTTAGGTGAAAAAACCTAATTCGTGGCAACAGATTGGCAACAAAAGGCCAGAAGTCTACAAACTGAATTACTCTAAAAATAACAGAGCTATCTGATTCGAGATGAATGCAGGTAGCTCTGTTTTCTTTATATTCATTTCTTTCTGTTTGTCTTTGGCGGATAGTTGAGCTTCCACTCGGTATACGCCACCGGATCATCGTCCGTCTGATCACGCTTCCAGACATCGTACCATTCGAGGAACATGTCAAAAAGGTTGAGGTAACTGGGATGATGCTTATCCATGCGAAGAACCAGCTCTCCATCGATCTGATCGATTTATGATCGCAGAGTCGATGAGATCGGAAGGCCGCTTACTATTTTGGAGCAGCTGCACATCTATGCGCAGTCAAAGCACCTGAATACGGTGACCATGAGCGAACTGTATGACCGGGTATTTCAGAACAGACCGCCGGTGATTGAGGGCCTGCTCTATCCCGGTACTTACCTGTTCGTCGGTGCTCCAAAGCTGGGCAAGAGTTTCCTGATGATGGAGCTTGCCTACCATGTCGCAACGGGCAACACCTTATGGGGATTCCCGGTGAGGAAAGGGACGGTTCTTTACCTTGCACTGGAGGATGATCAGCGAAGGCTATAGGAATGCTTGTACCGGATGTTCGGGACAGACTGCACGGAGAATCTTCACCTTGCCACAAAGGCAGAATCCCTGAAAGGGAACCTGATGGATCAACTCAAAAACTTCTATAAAGCGCACCCGGACACCGCGCTGATCATCATCGATACGCTTCAGAAGATATGCGAGCTTGGCGACGAAAAATGCAGCTATGCGAATGACTATGAGGTGATCACAACGCTGAAACAGTTTACCGACGTGACTGGCGTCTGCCTGCTCCTGGTGCATCACACACGGAAGCAGCAGGCGGATGATAAGTTTGAAATGATTTCCGGAACGAACGGCCTGATGGGAGCTGCGGACGGGGCGTTCCTTCTCCACAAGGAGAAGCGTGTCAGCAGCGCGGCGATCCTGAATATTTCCGGAAGGGATCAAGCGGATCAGACGCTGTACCTGAACCGAAATGAAGAGACGCTCATCTGGGATCTGGACAAGGCAGAGATGGAGACATTCAAGCCGAAGCCCGATCCGGTGATAGAAGCAGTTGCAGGGATGATCAAAAAAGATCATCCTTGCTGGTGCGGCACAGCAACAGAGTTAGTGGAGGCGCTTGGACTGGATCTTACGCCGCACATCCATGAGCGCCATGTCTTCGATTGTGAGAATGAATATGGCGAAATTGCCCCGCAGCAGGAAAAGACGCTGGAGGCACTCGGCATTCCACTGCCGCATCCGGATCAGGAAAACAGCAAGACCAACAACCGCAAGGTGATGTTTGATTCCATCTGCAGGACGATGCTGATCGAAATCGCAAAATCACACGGATTGGAGATGCAGGAGGAACCGCAGTACGGCGGACGGGAGTATCTGGAAAAACAGGATTATATCCTGATGCGGCAGAAAGAGAGGCTGGCTGAACAGGAACAAAAGCTCTCAGAGGTCAAAAAAGAGTTTAATCAAAAGGCCTATGATGTTTTCACTGCCAATATCGAACTGAGGAATAAGACGGTCGAAATCGCAAGTGCGAATTCTGCGCTCAAACAGAAAAGCCAGCAGCTGGAAGAACTGACAATGAAGGTGGATGATCTGGAAGACCTGATCGCCGATGTGTCCGAAGTCGCTTATGATAAAGCTGTCAGTCAGGTGACAAGGACGGTCAGAGAAGAAACGACAGAAGCGAATATCGCAGAAATCGAATTTCTGAAAGAATGGGTTACCTCTCCGCAAAGCAAGGGGCAGGAAAAACATCGGAGTATTGTGCTGCAGGCACTGGATGCTTCTATCCGTCGTATAAGAAATGCTGTAGGTCTTGTCACAAAGAAAGTGATCTCGGCTCTTCATGATCCGATAAAGCGGGAACAGAATCTGAAAGAGATCCGGACAGAAACACGGGAGTCTGTGCTTGGTCGTCTCAAACAGAAACAGGCCGAAGCAGATCAGATCAATGCAGGAAGAAGGCCGGTTCACAGGTCAGAATTATCTATCTGATCCCATCATAAAAATGAGGATCGGGTTTGATACTCGATCCTCAAATGTTTTTAGAAATTATTGTTGTTCTGCAAGTGTTTTATAATCATTTCCGAAGTTTTCCATCGCCGTTAGTATCGGCCGCATCTGTTCGCCGAGGTCAGAGAGCGCATACTCGACACGAGGCGGGACTTCCGGAAAGACCGTTCTTGTGATGATTCCATCTGCTTCCAGTGAACGCAGACTATCCGTCAGCACTTTCTGGCTGATGCCTTCGAGGTCTTTTTGAAGTTCATTGAACCTCCAGGGGCGGGCCAGCAGATTACGAAGTATCAGCAGCTTCCACTTACTCCCGATTAAACTGACCGTTGTCGCGACAGGACAATCGGGAAGATCTTCTTTTTTCTTCATTTCATTCACCTCCCGTTGGAAATAGAGTGCAACATTCAAATTTGAATGTTGCATTCATATTATAGCGTTGCAAGCGCCTTTTGTCAATAGAGACAGAACTGTTCGAAAAAAAATTTACATTTCACCGATTGTGCGGTATCCCCGTATCCATCCAATAGTTATAAAAAGGTAACTTGGGTTATAAAAAAGTGCGTACTTGCGGGGCTTTCATGGGTAAATATAATGATAATCACAGGGCGGCAGTAGTGCCGACTGAAACGATTCTCATGAAGGAGGTACAAGGAAATGGCATTATCAAATATCGCCGGATGGAACGAGAACACAGCAGGAAGTGCTTGTGGTGCATCTGACAAGCCGGCTGCTTGCGGGGCTTCCGAGAAGCCTGCAGCTTGTGGCTCGGCATGTGGTGCTGGTGACAAGCCGGAAGAGAAGCCCGCAGCCTGCGGCTCTGCCTGTGGTGCCGGTGACAAGCCGGAAGAAAAACCGGCAGCTTGCGGAAGTGCATGCGGAGCAGGTGACAAATAAGAACAAAGGCGGTTATTCGCTTTATCTTGTTTGGCCAAACAATGATTCTCCGGTCATCAATGGCCGGGGGATTGTTTTTGAAGATTATCAGCTAAAAGCTGTTCAATATAAGAAGTATAGGAGTGACGGATCATGAAACCATATTTTTCATTTCAATGGCATATAACGGATGAGTGTGATCAGAGGTGTAAGCATTGCTACATCTTCTCTGCCGGAGACCATACCTGCCTTAAGTCCATGACATGGGAGCAGATGGAGTCTACATTCTATAATTGCCTTGATTTCTGTGAAATGTATGGCCGCACTCCGTATTTTTATATCACTGGAGGCGATCCGATCCTTCATCCGGATTTCTGGAGACTGCTGGAACGGATGCACGAGCATGACATAAAGTTTACGATCCTGGGAAATCCATTCCATCTGAATGATCAGGTCTGCCGGGAGCTTAAATGGTTCGGCTGTGAAAAATACCAGCTTTCCATTGACGGGCTCCGTGAAACCCATGACTGGTTCAGGAAGCCCGGATCATTCGATTGCACATTGGAGAAGATTGCCTGCATCAATAAAGCCGGTATACGGAGCGTCATTATGACCACGGTATCCAAGACGAATCGAATGGAGGTTCCGGGGATCATAGATGCGGTAGTGGGAGCAGGGGCAAATGTATTCGCATTTTCAAGGTATGTACCGAGCGGCGGTGATCTGGATGCGTCCATGACGGCGCAGGAATATAGGGAACTTCTCGCTATCTGTGATAAGAAGTTTAAGGAATACGTAAAGGAAGGCTGCGAAACCTATTTCAATAAAAAAGACCATCTCTGGACACTGTATGAGTATGAGGCCGGAGAATTTAAGATTCCCGATCATGCGGAAAAAGGTATGATATACGGCGGCTGCAACTGCGGTAATTGCCATATCACGATTCTTCCTACAGGAGATATTTTTGCCTGCCGCAGGGTGGCGGAGAGCAAGATCGGCAATATATTTGAAGACAGACTTGCGGATGTCTGGGTGACTGGCATGGAGAGTTATCGGGATTACGAAAAGTTCAGCAAGTGTTCCAGATGTAAGCTGCTTGCATGGTGTCGGGGGTGTCCTGCGGTATCAAGAGGAACTTATGGTGATTTCTATGCGAATGATCCGCAGTGTTGGGCGGATGAGAATGGGGAACTGTTTGCAAAGGAGGGCGAGTGATGGATGCTTTAACCTGCATTCAGAAATTGGGATATGTAGGAGTTTTGAACTTTGCTACAGTTGATGAAGACGGCGCACCACAGGTCAGGAATATCAGTGCCATTCACTACGAAGGAACAGATATTTATTTTCTGACGGCAAGAGGTAAATCCTTTGCCAGACAGCTTTATGCTGACGGCAGGGTGCAGATTTCGGGTTATACGAGATACAAGGAAACAATCCGTGTATCAGGAAAAGCGGTGGAAGTGCCGAAGGATGAACAAATCAAGTGGCGGGATATTCTGTATCAGGAACAGCCCTACCTTGAGAATGTTTATCCGGGTGAAAGCAAGAATATCGATACGATGTTCGTGATCAAGGATTACACGATGGAGTATTTCTGTCTTTCCACCAGACCTATCACGCGGGAGTATTTCACAGTTGGGAACGCAGTGTTGAAGCCGAAGGGCTATGTGATATCTGAAGATTGTATCGGCTGCGGAACATGCCAGACGGTCTGTCCTCAATCCGTGATAACAGAGGGAAGCCCGTTCGTAATTGACCAGAATCACTGTCTACAATGCGGAAATTGTTTTGAGAGATGCCCGGTGCAGGCGCTACAAAGACTCTAAAGCGGAGGATAAATGACATGGAAAAGACAATGAAGGCTGTCGTTCTGAACGGCGTTACAAATGCAGAAGAAGTTACATTGACGAAATTCCCCGTTCCCCAGGTAAAGCCGGGGTGGGTGCTGGTAAAGGTCAGGGCATTCGGGATGAACCATTCCGAGCAGATTCTAAGGCTGAACGAGATCAATGCGGATTACATTCAGAAACCGGTCATTCCGGGGATTGAATGTGTCGGTGAGATTGCAGATGCCTCCGACGGCGGTCTTACAATCGGTCAGAAGGTCATCGCTATGATGGGCGGTATGGGACGTTCCTTTAACGGAAGTTATGCGGAGTATGCGATGCTGCCACTGCACCATGTTTTTGCTATCGAAAGCGACCTGCCGTGGGAAGCACTCGGAGCAGTGCCGGAAACTTATTTTACAGCATGGGGCTCCCTGTTTGAATGCTTGCAACTAAAGCCGGATGACACGCTGCTCATAAGAGGAGCGACCTGTGCGCTTGGATATGCCGCAATTCAGATCGCAAAGGCTCTCGGTTGTCATGCGATCGCCACAACGCACAAAGAAAACAAGTTCAGTTTGATAGCGGATGCGGATGAACAGGTTTTCGATGATGGAAAGCTCACAGGGAAAGTAAAGGGTGTGACGAAGGCGCTTGACCTGGTTGGCCCTCGCAACCTGAAAGATACTATGACGGCGGTCGAAAAGGGTGCGCTTGTCTGCAATACGGGTATTCTCGGAGGCGTTTATGTTTTAAATGGATTCGATCCCATCAAGGATATCCCGAACGGTGTGTATCTGACTGGATTCTTCTCCAATTACCCGTCAGGACAGGTGGTGGACGATATGTTCCGATTCTTTAACGAGAAGAAGCTGGTGCCGGTATACGGAGAAATATTCGACTTTGATCATATCAAGGATGCGGTAATAGCGCAGGGCACCGGCAAAGTGAACGGAAAAATCGTTGTGAAGATGTGAGGCGTAAAACTATGGGCATGGAAGAAAGAACCCATTTCAGGGTTGATCAGAATAAACGCATCGGCTGCGGAAACTGTGTCAATGTCTGTACAGGGATGGTTCTTTCCATGCGGGACGGACATCCGGAGATGAAGCCGTTTGAACGGTTCGGCTGGCGCGGCTGCTGGAGATGCGACCGCTGCATCGCAGTATGAATACACTGTGATTGATGATAAGTCGAGAGTCCGGGAAATCTCGAATGAGGCCTATCCCGTGATGGATGCGGATGCGAAAAAGCATATCTATACCCACAGCTTCAGTGATTTCTTCTATTCCAAGATGAAGCAGTCAGAAAAAACTGTGCGTAAGGGAGACCTACTGTTCTGCTCGGCACCGCACCTGTTTATCGCACATGAGAAGTGTGTCGGCAAATGGGCGGAGGACTCCAAGGCGAACTGTATTGTCGCTACGGCATATTTTGAACTTTTGTGCAACGCTTACGGACTTGGCACGACGATCATGAGTTATCCTTCGGAGGTACTGAATGAACTTGCACCGGAAGCAAGGGCGATATTGAATATTCCAAAAGACCATTACACAGGATTGATCGTTGGTTTTGGCTATCCTGAGATCGAATATGCCAGAGGCGTTCAGAAAGACCGCAGGAAGAAGATCCATCGGTGGTCATATGATGATGGAAGCGACAAGTCTGGGGCTTGGAACAGCATGGATCAGCTATTTTGATGAAGACAAGGCAAGGGAACTTCTGAAGATTCCTGAGAACTGGCAGCCGGTCTGTATGCTTTACATAGGGTATCCAGCTGATGATTATAAACCAAATGAGAATCTGTCCACGAAGAGAAAACCTCTGGAAGAGACCTGCTTTTGGAATGAGATACCGAAAGAATAAAACATGACCTATAGGAAAGGAGGCGGTGCGATATGATCATCAATACGGGGCAAAGAACCGACATCCCCGCCTTCTACGCCGAATGGTTCGCAAACAGGCTGAAGGAAGGATTTGTCTGCGTTCGCAATCCCTATAATCCGAATCAGGTCAGCCGTTACCGCCTTGATCCTTCTGTTGTTGACGGCATCGGATTCTGCACGAAAAGCCCTGCTCCGATGTTCTCGTATATGGATCTTCTGGTGGATTACGGACAATACTGGTTCGTCACCATCACACCTTACGGGCGGGATATTGAACCGAACGTGCCGGATAAGCACCAGCTGATAAAGGATTTTAAACGTCTGTCCGGTATAGTTGGCATAAACTCCATCGGCTGGCGTTACGATCCGATCTTTATCTCAAAAAGATATACGGAAGAATATCATCTTCACGCCTTTGAACAGATCGCCTCCGCACTTGATGGCTGCACGAAAACCGCTGTGATAAGCTTTCTGGATCTGTATCCGAAGGTCAGACACAACTTCCCGGAGGCAAGAGAAATTACAAGGGAACAGCGGCTGAGGCTGGGAAAGGAAATGATACGAATCGCATTTTCACATGGAATGACTTTGAAACCATGCGCGGAGGGTGATGAGCTCGCGGCATACGGAGCGGAATGCGGCGGCTGTATGCTTTTAAGCGATTATGAAAAGGCAATCGGAAAGAGGCTCACCGCGCCAAAAAGAAAAGGCGTGAGGGCGGAATGCGCCTGTTATCTTGTCTGCGACATTGGGGCATACAATACCTGCAGGCACTTGTGCCGATATTGCTATGCGAACGCTGAGCCGGAAATCGTCATGGCGCAGAGCAACCGACACAATCCCAAGTCGCCTTTTCTTATCGGAAACTACAGGGAGAACGACAAAGTACATGATGTGCCGCAGAAATCGTGGATAGAAGAACAGGTACAACTTTCACTGGAAGGGATCGTGTGATCTTATGAGCATTGCAAACAATATGACACAGGAACAGCGGCTTGATTATCTGGTGGAAGAATTCAAAGCCGATTACGATGAATATAAAGACTTGCAGACACCGGACGACACAGACGGAAAAAGGCGTATTCTTCGTTCGCTGATGAATATCCGTATGCCAAAAGCCATGTCGGAGGATGTATTGGAAGTTCAGGACGAGTATCTGAAAGAGCGTATTGAAAATAACGGTATCGTGGAGCTTCCTGATATTCCTGTGATCCGTGACGGAATGTCCATCTGGCAGGGTGACATCACAAGGCTTGCTGTGGATGCCATCGTAAATGCCGCCAATTCGCAGATGCTCGGCTGTTTCGTGCCGATGCATACATGCATCGATAACTGCATTCATACATTTGCCGGAGTCCAGTTAAGACAGGAATGCAATCGGCAGATGAATCAGCTGCGTATCAAGTATGGCAGGGACTATGAGCAGCCGACAGCGGTTCCGATGCTGACGGATGCCTACAATCTTCCGGCAAAGAAGGTCATTCACATCGTGGGACCGATTGTTTATGACAGACTGACCCCCGCATTGGAAAAAGACCTTGCCGATTGCTATCGGAACACGCTGGATATGTGTCTGGAAAATGATCTGAAAAGCGTGGCGTTCTGCTGCATATCTACGGGTGTATTTCGTTTCCCGAACAGGCGGGCTGCTGAGATTGCGGTCAGTACCGTGCAGAAATGGCTGACGGAACATCCCACATCTATGGAAAGGGTAATCTTCAATGTTTTTAAAAATGAGGATAAAGAACACTATGAAAGACTTGTATAAAGAGATGCCAAATGGATATTTGGAAACCATACAAAAGGGGATGAGCGCAGTGAGAACCTTCAGCAGACATATGTCCTACGGAAAAGGGACAAGGGAAGAACAGATTGCCAGGCTTAAGGAAGAAATCCGGACGGCCGATGCCATCGTGCTTGGTGCGGGAGCTGGATTATCAACTTCAGCGGGATTCGTATACACAGGAGAACGGCTGCAGAAGTGGTTTGGAGACTTCGTAGAAAAATACCACATCCCCGATATGTACTCCGGCGGATTCATGGTGATGCAGCTTGCACCGGAAATCAGCTGGGCATATTGGGCGAGGTACATTTATATCAATCGGTATATGAATCCGCCGAAGCGTGTTTATGATAAATTGCTTCAGCTTGTCAAGGACAAAGATTATTTCCTGATTAGTACTGACGTTGACCATGTTCCGCAGAAGGTTGGTTTTGATAAGAAGAGGTTTTTTTATACGCAGGGGGACTATGGCCTGTTTCAGACCGTGGACGGCAGAAATGGAAAAACCTACGATAATGAAGAGTGGGTAATGAAGGCAATGGAAGCACAGGGGTTTGTAAAGGACGAGAATGATATGTTTCAAGTTCCAGAGGACGGAAAGCTCCTAATGGAGATCCCGACAGACCTGATTCCGAAATGCCCGGATGACGGTTCGGATGTGACGATGAACCTGAGAGCAGACGACACCTTCGTGGAGGATGAGGGCTGGCACAGAGCTTCGGCAGCGTATTCCGACTTCATTCGCAGGCACGAAAACCTTCATGTGCTTTATCTGGAGCTGGGTGTGGGATCGAACACGCCTGTCATCATAAAGTATCCGTTCTGGGAGATGACCCTGGCAAACAAGCAGGCTGTCTATGGCTGCATCAATTACGGCGAGGCTTACTGTCCAGGAGAGATCGAGGACAGGAGTATCTGCATAAATGGTGATATTGGTGAGGTGCTTGACGCATTGAAAGCATAGAGCGTTATGAGGTACAAGGTATTTGTATTACCTATTAGGGAAATGGTTGAAATAAATTGACAGGATACCATATGCGATCCATACTATACGAAAAGCGTGGCAACGTTTTGGCAACAGAAAATCAGATAGCCCATGTTTGAAGGCTAATTCAGAGACTCTGTAGACCACAGCACATGGACTTAGACCTGACAGGCTAAGAATAAGCCTGCAAGGATCGAATTCGAATAACCATTTCCTTGATTGACAGTAAGGGGGGCGTGCGGCGCTCCCGTTATATGTCTTTATCTCTTGACAAAGGTCATTACATATCAGTTATCAGTCTTCCGATATCACGTTGGGAACATTTTTTGAATCATTTTTATCAATTACAATTGGAGAGAAAAAGATGCAATTGAAAATACAGATTTGTAAATCAAATATCTACGTCATTATTTACGTCAAAACCATGGATACTGTTCAAGGCTTGGCATATAATTTGCTATATTAGAATGTGTATCGTGTAAACACGAGAGGTAGTAAATATGGGCTTTTTATCGATAACTCAGACAGCGGAAAAATGTGGTATATGCGTGAGAAGAATTTTCTTTCTATGTGGTTAGGGAATACTTCTATGTAAAAAATTTGCATCCGGATTTGATAATATAGTTTAACAATTAAATGCTTTTTAGAACGAGTACTTGTGGGAAGAAGCAACCATAAGTGAATATAAGATAAAGGAGGTAAACCAGTGCCTGATACATATATCCCGCCATTTACAATGACAGACGAGATTACGAATCTTGTAATAGAAATAGCAGAGCTTACCGGTGCAATGACAGTATCGGAACAGTTGTCTAAAAACCCTAAGCTAAAGCGCGGCAACCGTATTAAGTCTATTCACTCTTCTTTGGCTATTGAGCAGAATAGGTTGACTGTTGAGCAGGTAAGTGACGTAATTGATGGCAAGCGTGTTCTGGGATCGCCCCAGGATATCAGAGAAGCTAAGAATGCCTATGAAGCCTATGAAGCCATGACCAGATTAAATCCTTATTCAGTAAAGGATTTACTGAAGGCGCATAAGATTATGATGGAAGGACTTGTGAAAGAAGCCGGTATATTTAGAAGTAAAGGTGTAGGCGTATATGCCGGCAATCAACTCATTCATGCAGGGACTCCGGCAAACTATGTTCCTGATTTAGTTGGTCAGTTATTCGATTGGCTTAAAAAATCAAAATTACATCCACTTGTTAAGGGGTGTATATTTCATTATGAATTTGAATTCATACATCCATTTGCGGATGGGAATGGACGAACCGGTAGGTTATGGCATACTTTGATTTTGGCTAAGTGGCAGGAGTTCTTTTTATGGATTCCGATTGAAACAATAATTCATGAGAGGCAGGAGGACTATTATAAGGCCCTGAATGCCTCAAATGCGGAGGGTGAATCTACGATATTTGTTCAGTTTATGTTGGAACTAATAAGGGAACTTTTAAAGGAACTTTCTTATAATGGCACAATGAACAAGGAAAAGAAATTGGATGAGAAATTGCTTGATTTACTGAAAGAAGATGGTAATCAATCAGCAGCAGGACTTGCTGAAATGGTAGGAACATCTCAGAGAACAGTACAAAGAGCATTGAAGCGCCTTATGGATGACGGTAAGATTGAACATGTTGGGTCTAACCGATTTGGTCATTATGTCATAAAATAATACTTGATGAATGTCGTAATAAATAACACAATGAATGTCGTAATAAGATTTTGGCTGCAAAAACTTTAAAACTTTAATAATAAGTTACGTAGAATGAGCGGAATCCACCACCATATATAGACTCTAAGTGCTTGCATATATGAAAGACGGCCTTGTTCTTTCCAAAAAAGAGGGTGGCAAATGGGCACTTAACAACCCTCCTGAAATGTATCATAGCCTGATAAAGGCTGCTTTGAGTGAATATGCTGAGGGTGCAGATATATCGTATGATACGAATCTTACGAAAGATTATGCCGGATATATGGTGGGACAGATTGCAAATATAAAGGAAAAGAAAATATCAACTTGATAACACTACCGTGATAACATTAGCTGATGTAGTCCATGTGCTATGGGCAGCTGAAGTACCGACATAGATATATTTCCTTGCGCTGGCGAGGGTGATCCTTAGATCAGTTAGATATAGGATCAGAAACATGTATTTCCCCGCATCGGCGGGGTTTTTTATTGCTTTCATTATCGTTTGTGATGTGCGGAATTTGAAACTTTGCAATATAACTTATCTATTTAAAAAATGAATTGACAAGACAAAAATCTACTGATAATATGCAATCGTAAAGCACCGATGACAATGAGCGCCAGCGATAATATTCAGTCATAAAAACGCAGGAAACATATAGAGCGCAGTCAGACTTGACAAGGGAGGAGGTATTTGATGGGAAGAGTTCATCCGGCATTTTGGGCAAAGAAAGAAGAAAAAGATGGCCAGATATTCGGATCGTTTTTTAAGGAGTATGGATGAGGGGAATCACAGTGATGATATTGCCTCCATTATCGGGGGACATCATGGCAGACCGGCGGATGAAAATAACTGCGAGACACAGCTGGGTTCTTACGCGATCAATTTATTTCAATCACAGGATCCGGAGTCGCCGATCGCATTGAAGTGGCTGTCAGCGCAGAATGCCATCGTTGACTGGGCTCTTGAGGTGTGCGGTTTTGAAGACCCGGCGGAGATTCCTGTACGGTCACAGGCTGCACAGGTACAGCTTTTCGGACTGCTGACAATGGCTGACTGGAGTCTGGAATGCGAGTCCGATCGGAAACATCACGGAAAAATTCAAAGACCGTTTTCTGCCCTTTGTGCCGAAGGAAGTGCAGAGAAAGCTGATAGAGGCGATATCCTCCTGCAAAGAGCCGGGGCTCATTATTTTGGAGGCGCCGATGGGCTGCGGGAAAACGGAGGCGGCTTTGCTGGCGGCGGAACAACTCGCGTATCAGACAAAAAGAAGCGGGGTGTTTTTGGGTCTTCCCACGCAGGCGACGTCCAACGGAATTTTTCCGAGAATTAAAGACTGGCTGCAAAGGGTACATGAGGAAACCCATGAGAAAATGGAGCTTCGGCTGCTACATGGAAAGGCTTACCTGAATGAAGAGTATGTGAATCTGACGAGGGTGAAAAGAAGCGATGCGGATGAAAGCGGTGAGGATTCCGCCTTTGCTGTCAACGAGTGGTTCTCGGGTAAAAAGACGGCGATTATGGACGACTTCGTTGTAGGAACCGTCGATCAGTTTTTATTGACGGCCTTGAAACAAAAACATCTGGCACTGCGCCATCTTGCCTTTGCCAAAAAGGTGGTCATTATTGACGAGGTACACGCATACGATGCTTATATGAGCCAATATTTGCAGATGGCCATTCAGTGGATGGCCGCCTATGGGGTGCCGGTGCTCCTTTTATCCGCCACGTTGTCTGAATCCTCGAGACTGGAGCTGACGAAAAGTTATCTCAGAGGCCTATCCGTTGATCACATATACGGATGGATCGAGCGTTTCTCAGGAGAGGGGATTTGCAAAAAAACCGGAGAAGACAGTTCGGATCGAGAAATTGACGGATGAAGAATTGCTTCTGCTTGCGGAGAAAGTGCTTGGAGACGGGGCGAATCTCGGAATTGTTGTCAATACCGTAAAAAAAGCGCAGGAACTCGGCAGAAAGCTGACAGCTTTATCAGGCGAAGATAAGATTGAGGTTTTTCATTCCTCTTTTTTGGCAGCAGAACGAGTAAAGAAAGAGGAAAGATTACGGAAACTACTGGGAAAACAGAAGACGGATGAAGCCGGGCTCATGACAGACCAGCGTCCCAGAGGATATATCGTTATCGGGACGCAAGTGATTGAGCAGTCGCTGGATATCGATTTCGATGTTATGGTCAGTGAACTGGCGCCGATTGACCTGCTGCTTCAGAGAATAGGGCGCCTGCACCGCCATGAACAGTTAAGACCGAAAGGATATGAAAATCCCGTCTTATATTTGCTGGGAACAAGCAGCTCTCTCATGTTTGATGAGGGCTCTCAGGCTATTTACGGAGGGTATTTACTGACCAGAGCACAATATTTTATGGCGGAGGTCATCCATTTGCCGGGGGATATTCCGAAGCTGGTTCAGTCTGTTTAAGATGGACGCGAGATCTGTGAAGAACAGGGCTAATGAACTCAGTGAACTGCTGGCCGGTATCGGAAAATAACGGAGGAAAGACGCATGGCAAGAACAAGAAAAACCATTACGCTGGATGAAAAGATAGAAAAGGCACAGGCAGATGTCGAGAGAACGAAGGCCGGATATGACGCGGCGGTCCAAGAACTGAGGGCTTTTCTTGATAAGAAAGATGCCCAGAGGAAGCAGGAACTGGTGAAAGCGGTGGATAACAGTCCAGGGTCATTCGATGAGATCATGGCATTTTTGAAAGCGGAGGAGTAATCGATGACTTTATCACGGGAAGATGGAGAACTGTATTATAAGACTATGGCTGCCGCTGCTCGACTTTGTGAACAGGAAGTATCGTATTAATCGTAAACGGAAGAGCATTGCAACAGCAAAAGAACCGGATCCGGCAGAAGTGAAAGAGGTGGCGAACAAGCTGTGGTCTGATGTCACAATAATAGATGCCTATCTGAAGGAAAGGTTTTACGGAGCTCCCATGCCGCTATTGCTGGAAGCGACTTTTATGCCATTCCGGGATGTTATCATATCAGATGGCCTGGTGATGCCTTACAACATCCTTGTTGGGGGCGGCATGAAACGAATGTTTAAGGACGTATATATGACTGCAAAAAAGAGCGGCCGGATTCACCAGTCGCTCTAAGAAATCAGTTTGAGTGAGAAAAAATTAGGAAGTACAGGTTGAAGCTGGAAATAACCATATCAGACTGTGAAAATTTAGTGCGACGAATTCTTCGTAAAATTCATCGAAATATCTTGAGCAGCTGATTTATGCATGCTAATATGTCTGTAAAGATGAAGCAAAGAAAGGATGTGATTCTATGGCAGTTATAAATCCTGTTTCCGATCTCAGAAATTATAATTCTGTTTTAGAAAACGTATCCATTGGCTCTCCTGTTTATCTTACAGTCAATGGCAGAGGCAAATATACAATCCGAGATATTGCAGAAGATGATGAATTCGAAAAGACGAAAGCTATGCTTCGCCTTATGTGTGAATTGAACGAGGGAAGACGTTCCGGAGAAGAAGAGGAATATGTGTCTGTTGAGGATGTTAGAGCACATTTTCATGGTAAGCGCAGATGAAGTATCATGTAGAATATTCTCAGGTGGCAATCCGAGATCTTGATCGAGTCTGGAACGAAGTATTTGAAGCGTCCAAGGATTATGAAATAACGCAGAAGTATCTGGATGACTTAATGGATAAGGTTGAAGCGAAAGCAGATCATCCGAAGTCCGGAGCTCCTCTGTACTATCAGGATCTATTTACTGGTTACTACTTTGTTGTATTTAAGGCGTATCTGGCCTTTTACCGAATGGATGGGGATAAGATGCTTGTTGATAGAGTGTTGTTTGCAGCAAGCGACTACATGAGATATCTTCACCTCGGAACTGATAAATAGGATAAGTGCGGGATGGCAACAATTTGGGCCGCCAGCATAATGGTGTAAATATACATGGAAAATGTATCAAATAATATGTTTTGAAATCCTGAAATGTAGCAGGAAAGAACGGTTTGTAGAAAACAAGCAGTCGAATTTGAACAATGGAGACACTCTGAGAAAACCTGTAAAATAAGGAATTGCGGAGGACATGTGAGAAAAATTCTGTAATTGCTGTCACCAATTATTCGGATACGGCGCAGAATTTATCATTAAGCTTCGGAACATTTGCGGTTGAACCGAAGAGAATAAAGGCAATGCTGGATGGAAAGGTGATATCCGATTCCGTGTCAGGGGAGCAGGCAGTGACAGAGCCATTTGAACTGCAGCCGGGTGAGATCAAATATGTATATTTATATTCTGACGGCAATCTTAATATTGTGGACGGCCTGACTGTGGGGATTGAGCTCTTGAATTATGTCATGGTGTTGTATCAATAGTAAAATAAAACCCATAGGAGGGATCACGAGGGCGATTGTCATTGCACAGCGGATGATATGAATGAAATGTGAAAAGAGCAGGGGCTTGCGGAACTGTGTGTTCGGCAGGAACCCTGCTTTTTCTGATTTTCTGCGCCATACGACTGCGGCACTCATAAATCTGCATCGATCAGTTCCGGATTTCAGCATCATTTCAGTTTGGCCTGCTATATTACACACTAAAGTTTGCAGATGGAGAGGTACAGTGTGAAAAATCACGCTGATGCGCTGATTTGCTCTGTGAACGAAAGGTGCTGTTACGTAGTGGGACGGCATGAGACGCGAAGCGGCTCACATCCCTGCGCGCCAGCGCAGGGATGTTGCACACGCTATTTGTGCCGAAGCTCAAATAGCCCCCATCGCAATCGCAAAAAGACGCTTCGGCGTGGGAGATTAACATGGCTGACAATATGATGTTTCTGGATATGGATAACCTTGCGGAAAGCTCCGGAGAGGGAGACGGGGAAGACGTAATGCTCGATCTTTCATCCAATGGACAGAGATATCATTTATTATACCATTGCAACGGAAGTCTTGGCTTCCAATCCGGCATCCGGTATGGGCGGCATGTTCGGCGGCGGTATGCAGGGCGGCGCGCCCTCAGGCGGAGGTCTCCAGTGAGGCAGGCTATGGCTGAAGAACGAGCCCACCGGTTCGCTGGATCAGAAGACCGGCGCCCAAGTTATGAATCTGTTCAACGAGCTGAGCAGAATCATTATGATTACGCATGAGACCAAGATCGCGGCACATGCCGGGCGCATGGTCAAGATCTTAGACGGCGTAATCAGCGAAGGAGAACTTGCCGATGCGTAGCCTGTCCATTGTTAAGCAGAGCATAGAGATGGTGCTCTCTAATATCAAAAGCAATAAGATGCGTTCGTTCCTGACCATGCTTGGAATTGTCAAGATTCTACCGCCGGGATACCGCGCATTCGAGCAACGGGAGCTATGGCCTCGGACTGGCGCTTTTGGATGCGATCATTCGGCAGCACAGAGGAAAGGTATCTGTCGAATGCAAGGAGGGAAAGAATACGTTCTGCGTGGAGCTGCCGGTTTTGTAGAGTGTGAAATAAGCGGGATAACAGCCGGTATGGGTTAACACAAACACAGCAGGAGGCGTCGGGAAATTCTGCTGGACAAATCGGATGGATGCGTTTATTATATTAGCATATTATTATATAATAATAAAAAGGAGAAGAAAATGGAGATGAGTCGGACATACCGTGAGGAAATAAAGCAGAAAGCAGAGCTGCTGCGGGCTATCGCGCACCCGGTTCGCCTGTGCCTTGTCCGAAAGCTGTATGAGCACGGCAGATGCAATGTGACGTATTTTATGGACTGCATGGACACGAGCCAGTCGAATATCAGTCAGCATCTGGCAAAAATGCGCAGTCTGGGCGTTCTGGATTGTGAGAAAGAGGGCCAGAACGTTTATTACTTTATTAAAAATGAACAGATAAAGAGAATTCTGTCGGTTATGTTTGATGAGGAGGGAGAGGAAAGATGAAGATCATTATTGTAGGCGGTGTTGCGGGAGGCGCCACGGCGGCGGCCAGACTCCGGCGGCTGGATGAAACGGCGGAGATCCTCCTGCTGGAAAGAGGGGAATTTGTTTCCTTTGCGAACTGCGGTCTTCCGTATTATTTGGGAGGAACGATCAAATCAAGGGATGCTCTTTTTGTATCCGATATTCCGTCGATCACCGGCAAATACGGCATTGAGATCAGAAACTTCTCGGAGGTGACGAAGATTCGGCCGGAGGAAAAGACCATCGAGATCGCGGACAGAAAGAACGGCAGAGAGTACACGGAGCCGTATGATGTGCTGTTGCTTTCTACCGGCTCGACTCCTTTTGTGCCGGAAATTCCGGGCAAAGAGGCGGAAAATGTGTTTACGCTCTGGAATATTCCGGACACGGACAGGATCTATCGCTTTATAGAGGAGAAGCGGCCGGGGAAAGCGCTGGTCACCGGCGGAGGCTTTATTGGAATCGAAATGGCGGAGAACCTGCATGACAGAGGGATGGAGGTGACGCTGGCGGAGTTCGCCGGGCAGGTGATGCCGCCGTTTGATCCGGACATGGCAAAGCTGCTGGAAGACCATATGAGAGCAAAGGGAATCCGTCTTCTGCTGAATACCGGGCTGTCCGCCGTGGAGGGAAGCGGAAAAACCGCCGTCATGAGCGACGGCAGCAGGGTGGAGACCGATATGATTCTGCTCTCAGTCGGCGTGCGGCCGAATTCTGCGCTCGCGAAAGAAGCGGGCCTCGCCGTCGGACAGCGGGGCGGCGTGATTGTCGATGAGAGAATGAAGACCAGCGACCCCTCGATTTACGCGATCGGGGATATGATTGAGATCGTGAACCCGCTCACCGGCGGCAAGGGAATGGTTCCTCTGGCGGGGCCTGCCAATAAGCAGGGCCGGGCTGTGGCAGCGAATATTCTGGGAATGAAAGCCGAGACCTACGACGGGACGCTTGGAACCAGCGTGGCCAAGGTCTTTGACATGACGGCGGCCTCGGTCGGCCTCAATGAGAAAGCGCTGAAAGCGGCGGGGAAAGTTCTTTGGAACGATTACGGAATCGCACTCATTCATCCGATGTCTCATGCCGGATACTATCCGGGCGCGGCGCCCATGACCTTAAAGCTGCTCTTTGATATGGCAGACGGGAGGATTCTGGGCGCGCAGATCGCGGGCTATGACGGTGTGGACAAGAGGATCGACACCATCGCCTCCAGCATTCATTATCGGGGAACGGTGTATGATCTGACCAAGCTGGAGCTTGCGTATGCGCCGCCGTATTCCTCTGCCAAGGATCCGGTGAATATGGCGGGATATGTCGCGTCGAATATACTGGAGGGATTGACGGAACCGATCACATGGGAAGAATATGAGGCCGGAAAGGATTCCTTTACGCTGATCGATGTGCGGGAAGAAGCGGAGTTTGCCATGGGAACCATAGAGGGCGCACTGCGGATGCCCCTGACCTCGCTGCGCAGCAGACTTGGCGAGCTGGATACATCGACAAGCTATGTCGTATACTGCGCGGTCGGTCTGCGGGGGTATCTGACCGAGAGAATCTTAAAGCAGGCCGGATTTACCGTGAGAAATCTTCAGGGAGGATATCGGACCTTTGGCGACAGAACAAGAAGCGACAAAGCAGGAGATGGAAAAAACGCCGGAGGAACGGGCGGATTAGGAAGAGGGAGCGCAGACGCACGGCGCCCGGCTTCCACAGATCAGGATAAGCTGAAGAGCGGAGAGCAGCAATCCTTTCATCTGGATGCCTGCGGACTGAGCTGCCCGGGACCGATTGTGAGGGTGTCCAAAAGAGTCGCTGCGATGCAGGAGGGAGAAATTCTGAGCGTCGAAGCGACGGACCCCGGGTTTGTCAGGGATATCGAAAGCTGGTGCGACAATACCGGAAATACGCTTCTGGATACGCAGGAGGACAAGGGAAAATTTACCGCCAAAATACGAAAAGGCTGCGGAGCTGCGGTTTGCGCCGGGGAAGCCGGGATGGACACGCGCAAAGAAAAGACCATGATTGTCTTTGACGGAGATCTTGACAAGGCCATCGCGGCCTTTATCATCGCGACAGGAAGCGCCGCCATGGGCAATAAGGTCAACATGTTCTTTACGTTCTGGGGACTGAATATCCTGAGAAGACCGGAAAAGACAGCGGTGCAGAAGGATCTTGTCGGAAAGCTCTTCGGCATGATGATGCCGAGAGGCTCCGGGAAACTCGCGCTTTCCAAAATGAACTTTGCGGGTCTGGGCTCCGGGATGATGCGCGCGGTGATGAAAAAGAAAGGCATCGCATCGCTGGAGGAGCTGATCGCGGAGGCGCGGGATGCAGGGGTGAAGCTGACCGCCTGTCAGATGTCGATGGATGTGATGGGCATCACCCGGGAGGAGCTGATTGAGGGCGTGGAAATCGGCGGGGTCGCGTCCATGCTGAATGATAACGACCACTCCAATATGAATCTGTTTATATGACGAAGGGCGGGGCTGCCGTTTTGCCCTTTCGCGGGCGATATTTCACCCGGTCTGCTCCGTCGCTTTCTGCGATATGGGGATCAGGATACGGAGCTTGAACCAGCCGCCGGACGGCAGGAGCTGCAGCTGGCCGTCGTAGCTTTGGATCACGTGCTGTATGCTCCTGAGCCCGTAGCCGTGGAGCGCGGTGTCCTTCTTGGAGGTCTTCGGGAGGCTCTCCTCCGGGAGGGCAGAGCCCTCGTAGTAGTTCTCGAACACCAAGCGGAGAACGCTATTGTCTTTCGAAATTTTAGCGTTGTACAGCTGGAGGCTGTGGGCGTACAGCATACAGCATACAGACGCCGGCAAAATCGGTCAGCGCACGTATTCCGAACATGGCTTCCGCGACAGGTCTGGCCATATTCTGACCGGAGGTGATGCCGAGCCCGCTTGCCACGTAGCTGGAGAAGACGATGGCGGCTGCGGCGATGAGGCTCGGAGCAGGAATTTTGCCGTAGTCTCCGTTTAAGGATCCGCTCCCGGAGACGAGGAAGAACGCAAGGAGGATGGCTGCGTAGCAGACCGCCGCGCAGATCGCCGCAGGAAGAGAACGCGGCGCTTCGGGGCAGAGCCAGAACACGTTCAGAAACCATGAGACGGAAGCCATAAATTCGGCGAACGCAAAGGCCTGTGCGGAAGCGTAGAGGATATGATACAAAAGCCTCCTATGATACGATGAGCTGGGTGTTGCGAGCCTAACTCAAAGAAATAGGAGGCGGTCCAAATGGACAGTAAAAGTTTATCACACACGAAATGGAAGTGCCAATACCATACTGTGTTCAGTTTCTTTCCTTACAAGAGGGTATGGTTTATTTCAAACATAGGTTATAGGTTACTGTAAAACAACGGTTGCTGTAAAAGAAAGCTAAAAATTGCTCCTCAAAGCCAAATAGAATCCTGATCCACCGGACTGTTCCCCGTATAATTAAACCCTGACAGAGCTCAAGCCTGTGCGGGAGGTGCCAGGACATACAAACGGGATACAAAATGGCCGAGACAGATTGCTGGAAGCGCCTATTATTTCTTCTCTCTCCGGGTGGAGCCGCTTGGTGCTTTTCTTTGCAATTCTGCTTGGCCATTATGCTGATTCTTTCCAATACTGGTCATGATCGGCTGCACACTTGCGGCGGTCGGAGGCCTGCTCAATTGGATCGCCAAAGACAATCTTATACTGCTGGCGGCAGGTGCCGTTATCACCGGCATGAGGTATCTGCCCATCAGCTATCTGCTCGGCCTGTTCATCATTGAATGTGCCGATTATAATGAATGGCAAAATCGACCGCGCATGGAAGACACGGTCAGCAGTGTTACCAGTCTGGCCGGCAAGATCGGCAGTGCATTCGGAACCTTTATTCTCGGCATCATGCTCAATGCCGCACACTTTGACGGAATGGCTACCGTGCAGATCAGTTCGGCCCTCCGTATGATCCGATTTCTGTATGGGCCTGCAATCACCGTCTTTTATTTGTTCATTCTCTTTACGCTGAGTTTTTACAAGCTTGATATAAAAAAGAACCAGATTTCAGAAGACCTTGCTGCCAGGCACGCGGCGAAAGAACTTGCGACCGCGCGAACTTCAGCCAATTCTTGAGTTCAGAAAGGAGAAAACAGATGGCACTGTATCATCCCGCAAACGATCCCTATTTCAGCGAACCCTATATTGATGTGGAGGAAGAGCGCCTGTCGCCGGTCCCCCACATCTATGTGCACGGCGGTTTCCGGGGGACCGAGCTCGACGGTACGAATGAGGTACGTTTCTGTTTCTACTTTCCCGATAAGGAAGCCTATGAGGACCGCTTCTTCCAGTACGTTTCTCCCGCGCCGGAGGACGAGCATGAATCTGAGCGTTTATGCGGCGAGGACGACAAAATCTCTTTCTGCCTGACCCACGGCGCCTACTATGTTGTCTCCAATCAGGGAGGCTTCGTGGTCGGTCACGATCCGTCCCGCCTGTACAAATCCAGCTCCGCTTCCGCCGAGTTCAGCCGTGAGGTCGCCAAGCGTCTGTATCAGACGGACGAGCGGCCTTTCGGCTACATCTTCGGCGGCAGCGGCGGCTCGTTCAAGACCATGGGTGCGATGGAAGCAACCGAAGGGATCTGGGACGGCGCGGTGCCTTATGTCATGGCTAATCCCGTGGCCGCGCCGAACGTCTTTGCCTCGCGTCAGCGGGCCGCCCGCGTGTTGGGTGAGAAAGGGCTGCAGAAGGTCATGGCCGCGATGGAGCCCGGCGGCTCCGGCGACATCTACGAAGGGCTCGATGAGCTCCAGAGGGCCGCACTTCGCGAAGCGACCGCGATGGGTTTTCCGGAAAGGGCATGGTTTTGCCACCCCTTCATGGGAGATGGCGCACTGATGGTGCTGGTTCCTTCGGTCTACCGGCTGTTCCCGGCATATTTTCAGGACTTCTGGGAGAAAGAAGGTTATGAAGGCGCGGATCCCGTGAGCGACGCTATGCGCGACCGGATGCAGCATGTCACGACTGTTAAAGAAGTGATCTACGAGGAGGAAAGGGTTCAAAAGGAAGAGGAATTCACCAGCGTAGACAACAGCTGGTTTAATACCCTTCTCGGAGGAGAACCTCTCCCCCAAATACGCATGAATGATCTCCCTCCAGAGGGATCGTATCAGTACCACTGTCGTCTGCGTGTTCTTTCCGGAGCCTGTAAGGGGGCCGAAATTAACATTGCCGAGATCAACGGCGATCTCATCACGCTCCATCCCGAAAACAACGGCGCGTGGAACGTCAATCCCTTTAGGGGGCTTGCCATTGGTGACGAGATCATGGTCGACAACTCCGACGCGATTGCGATGCAGTTCTTTCATCGTCACCAGATCCCGGATAAAAGCTATGAGGTTTACGACCAGTTCCGGGACGAAGAGGGCAGGCCTATCCCCGCGCAGCTTCCCATGCTGATCGCCAAGTCCATCGCGACGAGCGGCGCCGGGCTGCTGATTGACGGCGATATCCACGGCAAGGTCATCGGCCTGTGCTCGCTGCTGGACGAAAGCGCTTATCCCTGGCATGGCGACTGGTACCGCAAAGCAGTCGCACGCCATGGAAAGTCCGAGAGCTTTCGTCTGTATTACCATGATAACAGTATTCACGACGACCGCGCGGGTTATCTGGATGATCCGCAGCACCAGGTCGATTACCTCGGAACATTGCATCAGGCGCTGCTGGACGTGGCGGCATGGGTGGAAAAAGGGATTGAACCGCTGCCGACGGTGAACTATACCGTGAAGGACGGCCAAGTGAGCGTACCGGCGACAGCTTCTGAGCGCGGTGGAATGCAGCCGGTCGCGGACGCACTGGTCAGCACCGCGGATCAGCCTGCCGGGGAAAAGGTGATTGCTGCCGTTGGAGAGATCGTGCGCTTTGAGGCCGTGATCGAGGTGCCTGCCAACGCGGGCCGGGTGACAAAGGCGGCTTGGGATTACGAGTGCACGAACGATTGGTCACACTCGGAGGAACTGCACAGGATACCCGCGAACGAGGGAACAGCGGATCGGGTGATCGTGGAGACGAGTCACATATTCTCCGAGCCGGGTCTGTATTATCCCTGCCTTAAGGTGCAGAGCAACCGCAAGGGCGATATTTCGGATATTTTCACCCAGTGTAGGAATCTGAAACGCGTGTGTGTGGAAGTCCGCTGAACAGCTTCTGATGGATTCTTTGCCGGATCTGATGAGAGGCAGCACCGGTTATGAAAACGGCACCGATCTCAGAGCCGAGCAGCAGCGCCGGAAAGTATTGGGGCTTGACAGGTATCCCAAGACGAAGCCCAGTCTTGAGGACGCGCATCGCGGCTTCTTTCATACCAAAATACCTCATTTTCGTTGTTTTTATCGAAAAATGCGTATGCTAAAAAGACCTGAAACGGGATGTTTCAGGTTAAATGCAACATATGGCGGTGTTGCGGTAACTCTGACAGGTCAGCGGTGTTTCACCAGCTCCGGTGTCAGCATGACCTCGTTTCCAGCGATGCGTTTTAGTCCGAGCAGGAGGAAGAAATCTTCCGGCAGAACCGTCATCGCAAGCTCATAAGGGCACTTTCCAAAGAGGGACTTTCTTGCGTAGCTGTTCACGTGATTGGTCAGCCGTGTCATGTCGGACTGTGCGACACACGCAAGAGAAGAGACTTTCGGGATCACGCTGCGAAGCAGCTTATGATTGTTCTCGCATTCGCCTTTCTCGTCGGAACGATTGGGCTCGCAGAAAAATACGTTTGTGCGCTGCCCTCCAAAGAGGGAGCGTTCCATGCCGCTTATGTCCGTAAACTCGTGCCCGTTGTCCGCAAGGATCATCGGGAAGCAGGCGGAGAAGAGATTCTTTCCCAGAGAGGCTTCGATCTTGTCCGGTGTGTTCACAACATCGGCGGCGGTATGCTTTTCAAGGATGAAAGTGAGCTGCATATGGAACGATACGAAATGCAGAGTAAGGATAGCGGCTTTGTCCGTCTGCCGTTCCTCTACGCAGTTTATCTGGATAACAGGAGTATCATGCTTCTGTATGCAGGCAAGGCAGTCAGAGTACAGGTGACCGGCCTTGGATAAAGGAGGCAGAGGGTGTGGTATTGGTTTCCTGCGGGGGCTGCGCTTAACGGCCTCGGGCAGGTCGATGCTGCGTACCCCGAGTTCCCCGCGGCCGATGAGACGCCGGAGGGTGGACTCGCTGATGGGGAGGATATCCCTGTTGTTTTGCACAATGTGGCAAATGGACTGTCCTTTTTTCACAAGCGGGCTGACAAGCTGGTCGATCTGGCGGAACTGCCCGGCGGTAAGGTCAAAGTCGTTTCAGGAGTTTGTGAGAGAGTCCCGGTATTGTGCGTGTGCTTTCCCGGCGTCATAGAGGTGCCGCTGATAGTGACAAAGTCCTTTTTGGGGACAGGCGTTGCAGAGAGGCGTTGACCGGTTTAAGAGGGGGTCACAGAGGGCCTTTTCATAGTCCGGACAAGTACGCTTTCGCTTTGGGACAGGTCTTGTACTTTTTCCTGCAGCCCCCGGCTCCGCAGACGTGATGCATCGTACAGGTGCCGGAATGGAGACAGTCACAATGTCGCGAGGAAAGAATGACCGTATATTTTTTTAGCTCCCGAGAAATCGTGGAGGGGGCCTTGCCGAGCCGGTCTGCGATATAGCGAAAGAAGAAGCCCTCCTGCAGGAGGGCTTCGATGCGGATGCGGTCATCCTCGGAGAGGTGGGCCACTTTGTTCATTGACATAAAACTCCTTTCTGAAAAATGGGTAAGTTAAATGTCAATAGCAGAGGTCAAAACCCTGCGGAGGAACGTTGACACTCCACTCCGGAATTTGTATAATACTGTGCAATCTGTGCGGAGAGCCGAGCTGGAAATGTGGGAAAAGCGCATGAAAGCGGCGCTTTGTATAAACGGCTTCTGCGGATATGGCGATGTCATGTGTGCGGATTCGGGTGAGTATGGGAGTGTATACAAATCATGGATGAAATGATAGAAAAGAAAACAGTTCTGACCTATGAGGGCCTGCGGAAATATGAGGATGAGCTTCATAACCTCAAGGTCAACCGGCGGCAGGAGGTCGCACAGAAGCTGAAAGAGGCGCGCGCACAGGGCGACCTTTCCGAGAACGGCGAGTACGACGCGGCCAAGGACGAGCAGAGAGACATTGAGTCCCGCATCGAGGAGCTCGAAAAGCTCCTTAAGAACGTCGAGGTTGTCGTCGAGGACGAGGTTGAGGTCGATAAGATCGGTGTCGGCTGCAAGGTCCGCCTGCTTGATATGGAAGAAAAAGAAGAGATCGAGTATAAAATTGTCGGTTCTACCGAGGCGGACAGCATTCGCGGCAAAATTTCCAATGAATCTCCGGTCGGCCGCGCTCTTCTGGGGGCAAAGGTCGGACAGACCGTGACGGTCAGCAGCCCAGCGGGGAGCTTCCAGTACAAGGTTCTCGGAATCGACAGAAGCGGCAACTGATACAGAAGCGGTTCTGAAGCGAATCTGTTCCAAGACAAGCGAATATAAAACAGACAGATACAGAGCGGACAGATATAAAGCAGGCAAATATTTAAGTGTATTAATTAAAGAAGATATATAAAAGAGGATAAGACGTGGCAGAGCAGAACAACGCGCAGAACGGAAATCAGAGTGCGGTGCCGGTCGATATGAATCAGCTTCTGGCCGTGCGCTATGATAAGCTGAGGGAACTCAGGGAGGCGGGCAAGGATCCGTTTCAGATCGTCCGCTATGACCAGACCCATCACAGCGCAGAGATCAAAGCACATTACGAAGAACTCGCCGGAAAGACGGATGGCGAGGGCAATGTGACCGAGAAGCCGGCGGTGCTTTCCATTGCCGGACGTCTGATGTTCAAGCGCATTATGGGCAAGGCATCTTTCTGCAATGTGCAGGACCGGGATGGCAGCATTCAGGTCTATGTGGCCCGCGATGCCATTGGTGAGGAAAGCTATAAGGAATTCAAGCGCATGGACATCGGCGATATCGTCGGTGTGAAAGGCTATGCGTTTACGACAAAAACCGGAGAAATCAGCGTACATGCCGGGGAGCTGACGCTTCTGGCCAAGTCTCTGTACCCGCTTCCGGAGAAATTCCACGGTCTTCAGGATACGGATACCCGCTATCGCCAGCGGTATCTTGATCTCATTATGAACCGCGAGAGCGCAGAGACGTTCCGCAAGCGCTCGCAGATTCTCAGGGAGATCCGGAATTTCCTTGCGGCAAGAGATTTTATGGAGGTCGAAACGCCCATGCTGGTCCCCAACGCCGGCGGGGCGGCGGCGCGTCCGTTTGAGACGCATTACAATGCGCTGAATGAGGATGTGAAGCTCCGCATTTCGCTGGAGCTCTATCTGAAGCGCCTTATCATCGGCGGCTTTGAGAGAGTGTTCGAGATCGGACGCGTTTTCCGGAACGAGGGAGTGGATACCCGCCATAACCCCGAATTTACGCTGATGGAGCTGTATCAGGCGTATACGGATTACAACGGGATGATGGAACTGACCGAGAGCATGTTCCGGTATCTTGCGGAGAAGGTCTGCGGTACCACGACGATCTATTACGGAGACAGAGAAGCGGGAACAGGACAGGAAATTAATCTTGGCAGGCCGTTCCGGCGCCTGACAATGGTTGAGGCCATCAGGGAGCAGACCGGGATTGATTTCGATGCGGTTCTGACGGATGAAGAGGCAAAAGTGCTCGCGAGAGACCGTGGAATCGAGTTTGAGGAACGGCATAAGAAAGGCGATATCGTCAATCTGTTTTTCGACGAGTTCTGCGAGGATAAGATGATTCAGCCGACGTTCATCATGGATCATCCGATTGAGATATCTCCGCTCACGAAAAAGAAGCCGGACGATGCGGCGAAGGTCGAGCGCTTCGAGCTCTATATCAATGGCTGGGAGATGTGCAATGCCTACTCCGAGCTGAACGATCCGATTGACCAGCGGGAGCGCTTCGCTGCGCAGGACGCGCTGGCGGATGCCGGGGACGCCGAGGCGAACCATACCGATGAGGACTTTCTTCATGCGATGGAGATCGGCATGCCTCCGACCGGCGGCATCGGGTACGGGATCGACAGACTGGCGATGCTGCTGACGAACAGCATGGCGATCCGGGACGTGATTCTGTTCCCGACCTTGAAGTCAACAAGCAAGTAAACCCCAGTAAAATCAAGGGTTTCAAGTGGTAAAAGGAACTTAGGTACCACAAAAGTGCCACAATAGTTCCAATGGTAGATGCAGAACAGTACATGATAATGCATTTACTCCTTGGGTAGTCAATCAAATATTTTGCAAAATTAAGGACACTTTCTAAAAGAGAAATCTTTTGAGAGTGTCCTTTTTGTTATGGTCAAAAATACATTTACAAGGAGGAGATGCCATGAAAACAAGTACAGCGATAGGTGCAGGCAGAGCGATTATGAGAATAACCGTTCCCGAAATGAGACAGAGATTATACCCAATCAGAGGAGGAATGAACGAGTATGTTAAAAGTAAGAGTTTCGGGACCGACCTACGAGCTGAAAGATTATCTGGAACACATGGAAAAAGACAAGGTGTACCAGATCACAAGCCAATCCAAGCCCTTAAAGAATAAGGGTACCAACAAGATCTTCCGAGTATTCTCGGATGTGGACAAAAGAACAAAAATAGAAGCCCGCAAAAGGCAGGGCAACAGATAATACGGAACAGGAGGAACGGTTATGGCTAAAGTAATCGCAGTAGCTAATCAAAAAGGGGGAGTCGGGAAGACAGCGTTGGCAAGCAATTTGAGCGTTGGTCTTGCCATGAATGACAAAAAGGTACTGGTCATTGATGCTGATCCCCAGGGAAATTTAACATCCAGTCTCGGTATAGATAATGCGGATGAACTGGAGAACACTCTTGCTTCTTTCATAGAGCGTGAGATAAATGAGGATCCGATAGATCCTGCGGAGTATATTCTCCATAACGATGAAGGCGTGGATCTCATGCCCTGCAATATAAAGCTTGCCGGTATGGACTATATGATAATGAACGCTCTCAGCAGAGAGCATCTGCTGGATGCTTTTGTATCAAGCGTCAGGGACGAATACGATTATATCCTAATCGACTGTTCTCCCAGCCTTAATCTTGTGACAATCAATGTGCTGACAACAGCGGATTCTGTGATCATTCCGGTGGAGGCATCGTATCTCTCAATGGCAGGTCTTCAACAGCTGCTTGCGTCGATAGGCTCTACTAAGAGAAAACTCAATCGTAAGTTGGAGGTTGAGGGCATCGTTATCAATAAGGTAAATACCCGTACCAACCATGAGAAAGATATAATAGAAAAGCTCCGTGAAGCCTATGGCAGCCAGATAAAGGTATTTGATGTGATGATACCGGAGTCTGTAAGGGCAAAGGAATGTACTGCATACGGACACAGCATATATAAGCATGATCCTAAGTGCAAGGTCGCAAGGGCGTTTGAAGAACTGACAAAGGAGGTGCTGGCGTATGGCTGCTAAGAAACCACTTCCGGACAGGGTACAGCTAAAAGGACTGGATTCTCTTTTTGGTATTGATCAGGAGCAGACCGGACAGGTGCTTGATGTTCCGATCAGAGAGCTTTTCCCATTTCAGAATCATCCGTTTAAGGTCTTGGATGATGAAAAGATGGCTCAGACAGTTGAAAGCGTCCGTGAGAACGGTATCCTCGTACCGATCATGGTTCGTAACAGACCTGAAGGCGGCTATGAAGTGATATCCGGTCACAGGCGTAAACATGCGGCTGAGATAGTCGGACTGGAGACGGTTCCTGTTATCATAAGGGATCTGACAGATGATGAAGCTGTGATTGCGATGGTGGACGCTAATATCCAGAGGGAAGAGATTCTGCCGAGTGAGAAGGCGTTTGCTTACAAGATGAAGCTTGATGCCTTAAAACATAAAGCAGGAAGACCATCTAAAGAAAATTTGCGCCAAGTTGGCGAAAATTATCGGTCGTATGATTTAGCGGCAGAAAACTCCAATGACAGTGCAAGGACAATTCAGAGGTACATTCGCCTGACAGAATTGCTCCCTGATTTGTTGGAGCTGGTAGACAGCAAAAAGATAAAATTTAACCCAGCAGTCGAGTTATCCTATATCACTCCAAATGAGCAGTTTCTTCTATTGGAAGTGATGAAAGAGGATGATGTTGTTCCTTCTCTTTCTCAGGCGCAGCAGATAAAAAAGCTCTCACAGGAAAAACGCTGCACAAAAGAAGCACTCCACGCTCTGTTGGCGGTAGCCAGTATTAAGGAAAGAAATGTTGTCATTAAGCATGAAGTGATTATGCAGTATTTCCCCGCAGAGGCAAGCGATGCAGAAATTGAGAGTCTGATCGTAAGACTCCTTGCAGATTACCGTAAGACGCATGGAGGTGTGTAAAATGCCAAAGTTCGATTACGATTACTATTCTGGTGCAGAAAGTGAACAATTCCGATTCTTGAAGATACCGAAAGTGTTTTTCGAGGATCCTGATTACTTGGATTTAGGTCTAGCAGAATGCATCCTGTATGGTTTTCTACATGAGCAGGTTGCATTTTCAAAGCAGAACGGATGGGTTGATGAGGCAGGAAAAACCTATGTCATAAGATCACTGGAATCCATACAGAAACTGCTTCATGATTGCAGTGCTGATAAAGCAAGGTCAACTCTGAAAAATCTCATAGAATTTGGACTTATCGAGAAAAAACGCAGAGGGCAGGGCAAACCGGATATCATTTATGTGAAGAATTTTGTCAGCAAGAAGTCGGAAAAATCGTACTCTGAAGAAACGGATGATTGTGGAAAACTTTTTTCTGAAACAGGAAAAACCGAAGTCTTGAATGATGAAAAACCAATCTCTAGAGATGGGGATTTCCTTGTTCTTGAAGTGGGAAATTCCGCACCAATAGATCCTAATAATTATTTAAAAAATATTATTGAGCCTAATCATAATCTTATCCAGGTTACTGGTAATACTACAGAAGCGGCTTCGCCTGTGGATAACTCAGGATGGGATGAGGATGTGATACATGAAGACATAGAGCAAATCAAAGCAAATATTTATTACGACGAGATGTCTGCAAGATACAGAGCAGAATATAACAGCCGATTTGACGAATTGTTTGAGGTTATGGTTGATCTTGTAGCCGGGAAAAGGGAATCGCTGAATATCGGAGGGACAGAGTATCCCCAATGGCTTGTTCGCAAAAGAATCTTATCACTGACAGCAAGCCATGTTGAGTATGTTATGGGGATGATAGCCGAGAACCTCGGTAAGATACACAATATGCGAAAGTATATGATTGCATCACTCTTTAATGCGCCTACAACGATGGATAATTACTTCACACAGCTTGTCCATCACGATATGCACACAGAGGAATGGTACGAGATGTCTCAGAAGATGGCACGTCAAAGAGAGGATGAGAGAAACGCACAGATTCAAGAGCTGTGCGAAACGTTGTGCATAAGTTATCGTTGACAGCGATAGCGAACAGCACCATGTGAATGCACTTAGTAATAAGAAAAGTTCACAGAGAACTTGAATCTCAAATCAGGGGTGAAAGCCCCCTGCCAT